>JACQWO010000051.1 GCA_016209225.1 Desulfobacterales bacterium | reverse complement strand
AATTAACTGCATGCATAAGATACTAATTAGTTCCCCCTGAAAAATGCGGCATGAAACCCGCGTAAACATTGATACTGTTCTTTGAAAACTGAAGAAAGTTGTGGATTTTAGTTGTTTTTATCTGGGATTTATCCTATAAGCTATTGATATGAAAGTACAAATTCCAGAGAGGCAACTTCTTATGTATGAGACCCTTTTTTCGGATGTTCTGAATCCGGAGCATGAATTGCTTCGTGCTGCCGGGATAATTGACTGGGACGGTATTCATGAAGTTCTGTCCGGTTACTACAGTCCCCTGGGCCGTCAGGGGAAACCCATTCGGCTGATGGTCGGCATCCATATTCTAAAGCACCGGTACAATTGTTCTGATGAGCGGGCGGTGGAGATGCTCCATGAAAATGCTTATTGGCAGTGTTTTTGCGGATTCAACTCTTTTCAGGGAGGTCAGATTCTGGATGCCTCTTCTCTGGTGAAGTTTCGGAACCGCATCGGAACTGAAGGGATGAAGCAGATTGAGGCGGTATTGCTCAAGGCGTGGTCTGAGATGGGTTTGGTAAAGACCAGACGAGTAGCGGTGGATACCACTGCCCAGCCCAAGAACATCGCCTATCCTACGGACGCCGATCTTCTGCACCGGATTCGAGAGAAGATTGTTAAGCAGATCAAGAGGGTTCGCGAGGAGGTAACCAGTCATGTAGTTAAGCAGGCTGCTGGGGTAGCGAACAGCCTGTACAGCCGAGGGTTCAAGGAAGCGGGACGAGAACTCAATCGCCTGGTCTCTCTCGGGAAGAGAGTCATCGATCAAACGACCGGTGAATCTCCCAGGAAGCGAATCTATTCTCTGCATGAACCGGGTGTCGCTGTCATCAAGAAGGGCAAGAGTCACCCCGACTGTGAGTTTGGTTCCATCGTTGCCCTCTCCAAGAATGATGATGGCCTGATCCTTTCATATATGGAGTATCATTAAAAACCCTATTTTTCAGGACGAACTACTTAGGATGCGTTAAGTTCCAAGAGAGAATATCAAAATAAATTGGTGGCATCTTCGCTTCTGCCGTCACCCCTCTAATATATTGCTGTAGATTCTTGTAACGTTCAAATGAGTTTACGAAACTCATTGACGGCTTTTTGGGTATCGATACCCAATTTAAGCATTTCCTAATACTTACCAGTGCATACTTATCGAATGGTACATGTGCCAGTTGCTGTTTGTCTATCATTCTTAGAAAGATCTTGCCACAAGATCAGATGTTTAATCACAAGGTTAGTCAATTTGCGGCTTGCTCCATACAATATGGCGCGTCCCATCATATGGTTCCAGTGACATGCCAATCTATTCACGAGTTCATTTGTCCATTCATCGTATTTTTCCTGAGAGTTGTCTTTCAGTACACTAATGAGATCATTTGTGTCGCAAAATTCGGCTTCGACCCAGTTACGAAATATTACTGATGGTTTATGGGGCATGTGAGCAAAGGCGCGGAACGTATTTCCACTGACAGATTCCCAAACAACCTGACTCAGGTCACTGATACTCCTGGTGAACCAATGTTCCAATGAAGCCCGCTGATTTTGGAGAGCTTTGATTATCTCTTGATCGTTCCTAAATTCATATGGTTCTTTTTTTAGCATGGTCGACAAATCCTTTTCTGTAGACAACACCACGTCGTGATATTTTTCGGCTAACCATTTATTAACAAGCAAATTTGCCTTGATATAAGATATTAGGTAACTATTCGGCACAAACAAAGAAAGGCACATAGGCACAAAGTTGCAGGAATACGATCGGAATGCAGGACAGTTGTCATTTTGTATGATGTGACGCACGTTTCTTTGATGGAATAATTTCAATCAACGACCTGAGAGCTTTGTTGACTGACTCAGAATTCGGGAAATATTGTCTTACATCCGGCTCCAGCATAACTGCCCCATCTTCCAGCCTGAAATACTGAACAGAAGTAGTACCGTCTGCTTTATGAATCTCAACTTTATGTCCTGCACGGTATGCCTTATAATACTTTCCACGCACCGCCCCTTTCATGCTGGAGAAATCGTATTCCGATCTCATATCCTCTATCTTTGATAGGTTTTTAGAGTCCGCCTTCTTCATAATATTTCCTTTCATGTGTCGTAGCTTTCCTGCAACTGATGATACGTATTTTACCTCGTCTCTCAGTATGAATCAAAATCAGAACACCACCTTTTGCAGAAAGACCAATATTAACATAGCGTTCCTCGTTTTCAGAATTGTCACTGTCTGGAAATGTAAGCAGAAAAGGGTCACTGAAAATTGTTTTCCCTTCATCGAAGCTCACTTTGTGTTTCTTGAGACTTGCTATTGCTTTGAGTTCATCCCATTCAAATATTAGTTTCATTCGATCCTTATGAGAATTGGGTGTAGTATCATTACTGTACGATATCTAAAGAAACCTTTTCCCCCTACTCCCCTTTCCACCCATGTTCCCCAACTAAAGGAACAAACACACAACTGGTAAACTCTTCCTTATGAAAACTATCCCCAACTCTGGTTATCCTGTAGAGCGTCTGGAGAAACCTTGAACCAACAGGTATCACCAATCTCCCCCCATCCGTTAATTGGTTTTGCAAACTACTGGGGATATCAGGCGATCCGGCCGTTACAATAATACCAGCAAAGGGGGATTTTTCTTCCCACCCTTTGCTCCCGTCGCCAATCCCGAATTCTATATTGTTATAACCCAAATCCGTAAGAAGCTGCCTCGCTTTGCCCGAAAGAGATTTGTGAATCTCTATGGTATATACTTCTTTTGCCAGTTCGGCCAGTATGGCTGTCTGGTATCCAGACCCTGTCCCTATCTCTAAAACCTTTTCCTCTCCTTTTAACTCCAAACACTCTGTCATCAAGGCTACCATATACGGTTGCGATATGGTCTGCCCCTCTCCAATGGACAGAGGACCATCGTGGTAGGCAGATGATATCAACTCCGGAGGCACAAAACTGTGTCTCGGAACTTTTAGCATTGCTTCCAAAACTCTGAGATTGGTTATACCCCTTGTTTTTAGCTGGT
This sequence comes from Desulfobacterales bacterium, assembly GCA_016209225.1. Lineage (GTDB taxonomy): Bacteria > Desulfobacterota > UBA8473 > UBA8473 > UBA8473 > UBA8473. The sequence goes on along the minus strand of JACQWO010000051.1, from coordinate 114,074 downwards.
TCTCAACCATCCGTTGACGTTCAGTATTGAAATCCACAGAGTGCCTCTTCTTTGTTTTTCTAGCCAAGCCTCGCATCAAACCGTTAACTTTTTCGTTTTCTTCTTCGATTTATCAGTAAGAGCCAATTTTAGAACTCTGTCAATATTCTCCACAAAGACAAATTTCATGCCTTTCTTGAGTCGTTTATCGATTTCCCCTATATCATTCTTATTTCTCTGGGGCAGTATTACCGTCTTTATTCCAGCTCGCTTAGCTGCCAATACCTTTTCTTTGACACCCCCTATTGGCAAGACTGTACCACTTAAGGTTATCTCCCCTGTCATTGCTATATCACTCCTGACCGGCCTTTCAGTAAGTATGGAAGCTATTGCCGTAGCCATAGTTATCCCGGCAGAAGGGCCGTCTTTAGGGATTGCACCAGCCGGCACATGGAGATGAAGATCGTACTTTTCGAAGAACTCAGGGTCAATATTGAGTTTTTGGGGCTGAGAACGGATGTAGCTCAGGGCAGCCTTTGCCGATTCCTGCATAACCTCACCCATATTCCCGGTAAGAGACAGGCCCTTCTTTCCAGGCATCTTCGTGGCCTCCACAAAGAGCACGTCTCCCCCTGCCTCTGTCCACGCCAACCCAGTAGCCACTCCAGGACAGGATGTTCTCATGGCCGTCTCCGGAAAAACCTTTTCGTTGCCCAAGAAATCATATAGATTTTCCGGCAAGACAGTCGTGAGTTCCTTCTTTCCTATAGCCACTTGATGGGCCACCTTTCGACAAATCCTGGCAACCTGCCTCTCCAGATTTCTAACCCCCGCCTCCCTTGTATAGCTTGCAATAACCTTTCGTACAGCCTCTTCGGTAAACTCAATATTCTCAGTGTTTAAACCATGTTCTTCTAACTGTTTGGGTATGAGGTACTTTTCTGCGATACCGATCTTTTCCTCTTCAGTGTATCCTGACAACCTGAGAACCTCCATACGATCCCTGAGCGCCGGTTGAATAGTCTCCAATACATTGGCCGTGGTTATAAACATGGTCTTCGATAAATCAAAGGGCAGGTCAATATAATGGTCACTAAATGAGCTGTTCTGTTCCGGATCTAAAACCTCCAAAAGGGCAGAGGAAGGATCCCCTCGAAAATCGGTACCCACCTTATCTATCTCATCCAGCATAAATACAGGATTGTTTGATTCAACCCGTCTTATGCTCTGGATTATGCGCCCTGGCATAGCGCCCACATAGGTTCGTCGGTGGCCTCTAATCTCAGCTTCGTCCCGTATTCCTCCTAATGACATGCGGATAAATTTTCTCCCCAATGCTCTGGCTATGGATTGTCCCAAGGAAGTCTTACCTACGCCTGGAGGTCCTACAAAGCAAAGGATAGGACCCTTCATGTCATCCTTTAATTTCCTTACAGCAAGGTATTCTACAATCCTTTCCTTGACTTCCTTGAGATCATAGTGGTCTGCCTCTAAAACTTTTTTAGCCTTTACCAGATCGAGGTTGTCCTCTGTTCCTCTGTTCCATGGAATTTCGATAAGCCAGTCAAGATATGTCCTGATAACAGTGTATTCCGCTGATGCAGGAGGCAATCTCTCAAACCGCTTTAATTCCTTATCTACCTCTTTCAATACGTAATCCGGCAGGTTGGCTGCCTCTATTTTAGCTCGAAGCTCTTTTATCTCTTCCTGTCTCTCGTCAGTCTCCCCTAATTCCTGCTGAATAGCCTTCAACTGCTCTCTGAGATAGTATTCTCTCTGTGTCTTACTCATCTCGCTTTGCACCTGAGACTGTATCTTGCCCCCTAACTCTAAGAGCTCAAGCTCCCGGTTTAATACGGATAAAACCTTGCTGAGTTTATCCTCTATCTTCTCTGCTTCCAGTATCTCCTGCCTCTCCTCTAATTTCATCCTGACCATAGTTGCTATGAAATAAGCAAGTTTTATAGGTTCTTCAATGTTCATGACGGCTGCCTGAAGCTCGTCCGGCATGTAAGGAACCAGCTCGACCATCTTATGGTATTGCCCGGATATGGTCCTCATCAATGCCTCTGTCCTTTCGGTAATTTCTTCCTTTTCCGGCATAACCTCTATTTTAGCCTTATAGAATGGGTCTTTCTGAATGTATTCAGTTACCCGTATCTTGGCTAAACCTTGTATTATAAGTCTCATACTGCCATCGGGCATCTTTAACATCTTGTGAATAACCATAATCGACCCTATCTCATAGAGGTCTTCTTCAGATACCTCTGCTTTTCCTTTAGACTTTATGGCAATGGCGCCTACCATTCTATTCTGTGACATGGCATAATCCACAGCATCATATCCCTTCTTATCCGTTATGGCAAGGGGGACCAGGGTGTGGGGATAAATAACCATATCATTAATAGGGATAATGGACAACTCTTTGGGTATATCGTAGCCTTCTAATTTATCCGTGATCTTTGCTTCTTCTGAAGCAGTATCTTTCAATTCTGAATCCATATTCTCCCCCTTATTCCACTTTTATTTCCAGTGTCTTATCTACAGCATGAGCAGGCTCTTTTAAGATAGTTATGCTCAAAAAGCCGTCCTTATACTCGGCCTTTATAGCCTGTTCCCTCACTGTTTCAGGCAGTATTATAGCCCTTTCAAATTCACTATAATTGATCTCCACCTGGTGATATATCCTCTTCTCAACATGAGCAGAATCCTTTCTGTCCCCTCTAATTGTCAGCCGATTATCATAGAGCTTAACTGAGAGGTCTTCTTTCTTAACCCCTGCCAGCTCCATTTTAATCACCACCGCATCCTTTGTCTCATAGACATCTGTGTATGGCCTCCACCTCTCTTCAGGCAAGGATTGGAGGGGATGGTTAGGGCTGAACAAGCGATAGAAATGGTGTTCCATCTCCAAATTGATTTTTCTTATCTGATCTAACAAACTGTTGGAATGCATCTTATCATCTCTCCTTAATGGGTTGTCCTTAAAAATGTCTGCCTGCAGGCAGACAGGAAAAATTTCCTTTGGAGCGAACATGAGCAGGATCATTAAATCGTTCACCGTTCGCCATTCACCGTTAAACCGTGAACATTGAACTATGAACCGTTTTTAAAATGCCTCAATTGATCTAATACCATTCTTATGATATCTTGGGGCTTCGGTAAGCGATAGGTCTCGCAAACCCCAAAATCAGTATAGTCACCCTCGATCTCAAATACCGGGTTATGCTCCCTCCTTCTTATTCCATCCCTGAACAGGCATTAATACACACCCCACAGATATACTGGCCTATATTACACTCCTTCCTAAAACCCCTCAGCTTCTCAAAACAACCCAGATGATCAAAATCTTCCTGTCTCTCCTTGATGGCCCCAACAGGACAGACGGGGATGCATTCCCGGCAATTACCGCAATCTCGGTTCAAGGGAACGTCAACCAATAGAGGGATGTTGGTGAGTAAGGTGACCAGCCTGACCCGGGAGCCAAATTTTGGATTAACCAACAGATTATTCCTGCCCAGGAAGCCCAGACCTGCCTGGACTGCAATCCTCTTGTGAGAAAGGTGAGCCCTTTGATTCTCCCAATCGATAATTTGGGAAGCTGCTATGGGCATAACATCCCATCCATCCTTTTGTATATGTCCGGTTAGCTTAACGGCTATCTGATCCAGGAGATTATTCAACTGCCTGTAGTGATGAAAGTAGAGATGGGTAGGTCTATCTTCTATCCCCTCTATGACTCTCTCTGACAATCTTACCCCCACAGAGATACCATAATCCAACCCTTCAACCTGTTGGCGGGGGAGGTCAACGAAACTGTTTTTTAAGTCTCTGATGTCGGCAACCCCAAACAGCGATCCCCCTAAATCCATAACCAGCTTATTTAATGCAGAATAGTTTTCCTTCTCATTTACCATTTCATTCACCAAGACATCAACTTACCTGCTTTCCCACAGGGGCACACGAAGTGCGAAATCGGTTTTAATTCAATTCTCCCACTGTTGAAACCTGTCTGTATTCTACATCTTCAAACTCGTTAAAATGCGCATGACCGCACTTTATTTTTCTTCTCTCGCTTGTTTTTAATTCCTGCCCTGCCGATTTTGTCTCGGCAACAAAGTAAACGGTTCTTTCATTCTTTTTTGTCAAAGCCCAGTCGGGATTATAAGTCCCGATGGGCGTTTGGATTTTAAACCAGGAAGGTAGCTTGAAATAATATTCTATATCATCGCGGGTTTCGCATTCTCCGGCAAAATCATATTCCACGTTAGAATCAAGTGGCACAAGATTACTGTAAATGGTCTTATCTTGTTTTGATATAGTAAAAGTCAAGTCGTTCACATGAATATCATATTCTTCAAATAACCGCATCTCATATTCTTTTGCGCCTATTTTCTCGTATTTAATCCCGTCAATCATCAGATCGATTAATACATCGTTAACAGCCGAAACGGCATTATCGAGGAATAGCTGAGGATTGATCATTACGTCGCCGGTTCTGCCTGATTTTAATAGAATTTCAAGAATTGTTGAACGGGTGAGTCCCGTTCTTTCCTGAATGTAAAAAAGCACATCGGGTATTCCGAAAACCCCGTCAAACGCTGTGACATATGATGTTTTTATATCGGCCACAATACCGGCATCGTCAAACTTGATGGCCGTTTTTGTCGCTTTAATCACGGCTTTTTTTATTTCAGGCATTTGGTTGAGCGCTTTTGATGCCTTTCTAATGAGATCGGACGTATCATAATCAACTTTATAGGTTGTCTGATGTTTTATCTTGTCCCAAATCTCCTTGAATTTCTCATCCAGTTCAAATCCTTTGCGATATTTGACAGTCGCTCGTTCCTGCTTGTTTTTGATTCTGCCTTTAAAGGATACTCCGCAATCCTCTTCAATTTCCGTTTGAAGTTGTCTGGCAAAATCTTCATAGGCCTCATTCGCGATAACTGTCAGACGGTTAATATTGTTATCCTGTATGCGAAAGCCTTCCTGATTTACGGAAAGCCGCAATCCCCTCCCGATTTCCTGCCGTTTTTTCAGCTCTGAGTGCGTCTCGTTCAAGGTGCAAATCTGAAAAACATTGGGGTTGTCCCAGCCTTCCCGCAAAGCTGAATGACTGAAAATAAAACGTAAGGGCTCATTGACGTCCAGAAGCCGTTCTTTATCCTTCATAATCAGTCTAAACGTATCGTCATCCGCCAGTGTATTACCCTTTGTATCACTCCATTTGCCTTTTTTATCCTGTGAAAAATAGCCGTTATGAATTTCATGCGTTTCAAAAGGAATCAGGCCTTTATAAGAGTCTTTGCCGGAAACTTCTCTATAAATATCCTCAAACCAGAGAGCAAACTTACCTTTAACCGGATTACCGTCCGCGTCATAAGCGCGATAGTTTGCCACCCTGTCGATAAAGAAAAGTGAAAGTACCTTTATCCCTTTATCTTTAAATCTTCTTTCCTTTGAGAAATGTTCCTCTACGGTCTTTTTTATCTGGACTTTCATAACCTCATCCGAAAGACCGCCCAATGTATCCCCGGCAAACACGGTTTCGCCGTTTGAAAGCTCAATAAAACCGTCAGCCACATCAATGCCATTTATTATATAACCGTTTTTGTATATTTCCCGTTTGTTGGACAAATCGTATAAATCATCGCCAATTTTCGCGGTAACGGTCTTTCGCTTGACACTGTCCTTTGTATTTACATCGATTTTTATTTTCGCGGATGTTTTTGTTTTCGCGGCGATTAGCTTTTCAAGGCGGACAAACGCCTCATTAAAATCATTTTCCGTAACGATTGAATCCACTTCAATCTGTTTGACCAGACCCAGATCGTAGGCTTTTACAGGGTCAAGACTGTAAACCATATTATAGCGGCTGGTATGAGTGGCCGAATAGCGCAGGGTGCAAAGCGAGTTCAGATTTGCAATCGCGTTTCTTCTTATCTCGGTTTCCATGTTCTGCGGTTCATCCACGATCACGATCGGACACGTCGCCTGAATAAATTCAACCGGCCTTTTGCCGGTCAGTTTGTCATTGGGCTTGTTGATGATGTTCTCATCCTTGGCAAAGGAATCGATATTGATGACAAGAATCTGAATGGTGTTGCTGACGGCAAAATTCCTTAAATTGGAAACCCGTCTGGAGTCGTACACTGCAAAATTAACAGGGGTTCTGTCATAAAGGTTCTGGAAATGCTCAAAGGTGATTTCAAGATTCTTTAACACGCCCTCACGGATGGCAATGGAGGGAACGACTATGACAAATTTTTTAAACCCGCATTTTTTATTCAATTCGTGGATGGTGCGTAGATACACATAAGTCTTGCCCGTGCCTGTTTCCATCTCAACGGAAAAATTCATGCCGTCCAGTTTTGTCGAAACAACAAGTTCGTTTCTTTCTTGAATCGCTTTTACATTTTCAAGAATCTGTTCTTCGCCGAGCGTCAAGCGGTTGCCGATGCCGCCTTCCTGAAAGAGATAGCTTGCATGGGTGATGGAAAAATCAAAATCACCGCGGTTTAACGGCTGGCCTTCGAATATTCCGATTATTGAATTAATTGCGTCGAGCTGGAATTGCTGGTTCGGGTCGAAGTGGAGCTTCAATTATTTGTCTCCGGCCTTGGTATTGTAACTATAAATTGTTCACCTTCTGTGTCATTAATGAACTCAATGTCGGGCTGCTCCTCCAATGCCCGAGTTAAACCAGTCCCAATACCACTGAAAGGAAGTGTATGAAAACTAAATTTCACAAGTTGAGGGTTTCTAATTACCGGATTACCAAATATTGCTTCTTCAACAGTGAGGCCATTTGGTAATTTTCCTGGACTTATAATTTCTACTCTGCTATCAAATATCAATATACGGATAGGAGCATTTTTAAAATAATCCCTGTGCACTAAAGCATTTACGAAAAGCTCGACAAGAGCGTCTCTTGATATTTCCAGAATCCCGATAGAATTGAAATTCTGTTTTTTTTGGATATGCCGTAAATTTGATTCAATAAATTTAATCCCTTTGTCAAATAAATCAGGTATTGTTCCTTCCAAATCCTGCGGTTTGTTTCTATAATCTTTTCCCGAAATGGAATTTCCAAAAAATGAAACGGCTTTAACACAAAAAGCCGGTTTTATATTTTGCGGATTATTTCCAAAAAACAATAATCCAGCCAACGTCAATTTTTCATTACGCAATACTTTTTTAGCTTTCAACGCTTTTTCAAAAGTAAGCCCTTTTTCTTCAATGGAAGAATGAAATTCCTTTTTAAAATATTCCCGGAATAATTTTTCATTGATATCATCAACTGAAGTATCATATACTTCCATTTCATCAGCCAGTAAATGGCTGCCTTGCTGGTAAAGGCGAAGTATCTCCGAATTATCGGTAACTCTCCGTTTATCAGAACCCTGCTTAACCCAAATATCTCCGTTTTTATCCTTGTATGGTTTGTTTATCCCCTCATCAACATAAACGACAAGTATCTTTTTCTCTCCACTATAATCGACAGTTACAACTTCTGTCTTTATATAGATACCGGGAACAATATTTCCGGTAGCATAATTACCTATGTTCTGGCTGTAACTATGGATTTCTTCATAAGAAAGCCCTGCTATTTCACCGGTTTTATCTTTGACGCCAAACAGAATTATTCCACCCATTGTATTGGAAAAAGCCACCATTTCAGCCGCGATTGAATCCCGGTGCGGCATTTTCTCCTTAAACTGCACCCGGCTTGTCTCACCCGTGTTTATTATATCGAGCAGTTCAATAGCATTCATTTTTTTAGACTCCATAATTCGTAAATATTTTTTCTTCTATTAAAGGCTTCTTCCCCACCCTCCATGATAGTTACCATCTGTTTCTGTGTGTCATGGCTGTCTATTGTGCCTCCATGAATCTCTATTTTTGATTCCGAATATCTACAGGTAATTATTTTTTCACTGTCACCCAGTACCGGAATATTGGCATTATGTGTGGCAAATATAAACTGCATTCTGCCTTTTAAATCTTTAATCGCTTTAATTACATCTTCGTAAATCGTCTGGTTATCAAGGTCATCTTCAGGCTGATCTATAATTAAAACATCAGTCTCTTTTTGCGCAAGAAGAAATAGTATCAAGGCTGTAGCCCGCTGCCCGAGAGAATGGTCTTTCAGAGGTTTGTCATTATATTTTATAGTAAATTTGTCTTCAACACGGAATGTCAATAAATTGAAAAGATTTTCGTAAAATCGTTTTTTAAACTCGGCTAACAGGTTTTCGCTGATATTCAATGTGGAATTTAAATTTTCAATATCCCTGTATATTTCAATAAAATCTTTATATTGTGATGTAATACTATCGTAAGTCGCCCCCCTTATTCCCGTACCCTTAAATATTTCCCTGAGTTTTGCATCGAAATTATCTTTTCGGCCTTTATATTCAACGGAAATTGAAAGAGAATTTTCATATTTATTTATCCTGTCTACCTCTTTTTCAAGAATTTTATACTCTTCATGCCATACGTTATTTAGCTCTGAAACTTTATTGTTTAATGACGTTTGATATTCAATTTTCTTCTTTTCTAATTTTTCGATTTCAACCAGCTTCAATTTGGAGGTTTCAATCTGCCGATTCAGTTTAAGGAATTCATCGGGGTTAAGATTAGGAAGGGCAATTTCCCTTTTTATTTTCGCGAATTCCTCTTTAAGACTTTCCTTTTTTTCCTGTAATTTTTTATAAAGTTCTTTAAACGCGGCTTCATGTTTTTCTGTTTCGGTTTTTATATCGCTTAATTTATTAAATTCTATTGCGAGTTGTTTGAATATGTTTTCAGCTTCCAGAAAAACGTCTTCATTTTCTTCGGATTTAAATGTTGTCTGGTTAAAAAAAGGCAGAAAATTGTTTATAATGGCTTCAAGCTCGTCTTTAAGTTTTGATACTTCATTTAATGACTCGTTAAAGCGTCTTACATCGGAATCAAATCTACTCTGTTGTCGCAGCTTGTCTTCCACGCCTTTGTCTTTGTATAATTTAAGTTGGTATGTCGCTTTGTTAACATTCTCTGCTATCTCTTTTTTTAATTCATCGAGATTGTCCAATTTTTTTGAAACGCTTATTATGTCTTCAATTTCCACAATCTTCCGTGATATTTTTGATTTGATGTTTTCAAGTTTGTTCCCAATAAGTTTCTTAACAAGGTCTGCTTCAAAATCAATGTGTTTATTTGATAAATCTTTCTGCCCAAAGTAAACGGGGATTTTAAATACTGTATCTATATTTGGCGCGTCAATTCGCGCGCCGTTTTCAAAAATATCTTCTTTCTGTCCGTATATTTTTTCAATCCGACATTCTTTTTTATGCTCATTTACAACAGTAGTGATGACTTTGCCTCCGCTTTTAAGGACATATTCTATAAGGTCGTTTTTATACTCCCTGTCACTTGCTTGCCGACCTAGTGTTATTCCAAGTGTATAGCGCAGTATTTCAATAATTGAAGATTTCCCGCTTCCCCTGATGCCTATAAAATTATTAAGTTCCGGTGAAAAATGAATTTCTTTCCCGTTAAGCAGACCGCCTTCAAACGAGATAGACTTAATAAAGGCATTGCTTATTTCAGGTTTTTCTTTTGGTCTAATACGGTTATCATTATCAATGAGGGCATATTTCAGAGCTTCAAAATTAAAATCACCTAATTTTATATAAGTAATCCTTCCTTTGCCAATCGAATTAATTCCCTCTTCAGCATTGTCTGTACCCTCGACACACGCAATTCGCCTATTTGTTAAGTTACAAATGTGTTCATAATTATCTTTGTTTCCGCTTTTTTGAATTGCTATTATCTTTTTGAAAGAATCTTCTTTTATAAAAGCTTCAAGCGTGCGCCCGGTTAATACCTTAAAAAGTCCATTATCCGCATCGGGATGTGCCAAGGCGATAAAGTAATCGTATCCAATCTTGTCTAAGGCTTCAACAGTGTCCTTCAATGTAGAATTTGAGTTCGGATATGGCGGGGAATCGTAATTACTTATTCCATAAAAAGCTTTTGATATGAAGCTTTGAATATTGCTTTCATGGCCTTGATACCATTTCTCTTCAAAAGCTATCAATATATGAAACCCTTCCTTTAATGAGAATTCTACTCCTGGAACCAGCCAAATATTATGCTTCAAGGCATTTCTCTTCAATTCAACAAATTCATCTTTATCAAACTTGTTGTGATTTGTGATTATGCCAGTTCCTATGTCAACTTTTTTTAGTTGTTCAACGTAATCCCTTACAAAATAATTCTCATCACCATCATACTTGAATTCTTTATCCGCCTTTGTATGAAGGTGAAAATCAGCCTTAAGCCAGACAGAGCCATTTTTAAAAATGCTATTTTCATTATCCATAATTCACACCGCCTTATAACAGTCAGGTACTTCCCTACTCCCACCTTTTCCCATATCAACCATTTTGCCGACACCGGCAAAATGGTATGAGAGTACTCACAGCTCACACCGCCTTAAATTCAATCCCCGCATCCTTCATCTGCAATGCGGTATTGGTTTTTAATTGGTCGTTGTTTTTAAAAAGCCTGTCGAGGGTTATTACTTTATTGGGTTTCTCTGCAATAACTTTTTTGACAATTTTATCGTCCGCCTTTTCCAGCATCAAAGCTATTTCGTTATCATTCACGAGTAGATAGCCGTTCTTTTTTTCAATCCTTGCAGTAAGGGGGACACCGGATTTCAGAAGGAATTCATAGAGAACATCTTCTGTTTTTGCGTGCTCATCCAGAGGCTCAAGATGTTGCTGCAACTGCTCGACAAGCTCTTCTTCGGTATCTATTTTTGAGCGCCAGATTTTGAAGTTGGACTCCCGAAGCTTAAAGACCTTAAAGCCCAAGTCCTGTTTTTCCGCGTTGCCGTACAAATCAAGCTGACTTTCCTGTTCTTCTTTGATTTTCTTGATTACCCGGCGGATACGCTCTTTTCCAATTTCCGCAATGGTTTTATAACCCGCTTTATAAGCCTCCGAGTTTTCATCGCATTTTTCAGGGAGTTGGACGCAGATGAATTTGCGGTTGCCGTTATCTTCTTTATTAAGGGCTAAGACAGCGTGGGCGGCGGTTGAGGAGCCTGCGAAGAAGTCGAGGATGATGTCGTTATTATAAAGTCCACCAATTTCAATAAGTTTTTTAACAAGCCTATTCGGTTTAGGAAAAGGAAATATTTTAGCATCTCCAAAAGTATCGACTACTTCTTTTGTTCCTTCTTGAGTAAAAATATCATCTATTAATGATTGAGCTTTAGTCTTGCGTTGCTCCCCATTTTCCTCATTAAGATATTGTTTCGAAGAAAGTACCCATTCACCATCTTTATTTTTACTAAAAATTACTTCATCTTTCAGCAAAGCTTCTTCAAATCTCTGTTTACTCCACCTCCATTGTCTCTTAGGATATACTTCTGTACCATCTGGAGCGACTACAGGGAATCTCAAATTTTCTCTTATATCAAAGCTCTTTACTGCTTCTAAAGGGTGTGTCCTGTAATAACCAAGTGTTTCAAACTTTTCATCTTTATATTTATAAAAACGTCTTGCTTTTTCCTCTTCAAATTCAATCATTATTTCTGGTAAGTCAATCTTGGTTTTAGCATATACTACTATGTATTCATGAACAGAAACTAAATATTTTTCTTTTGCTCCACCACCGTATTTTTTCTTCCAACAAATTGTGTCTACAAAATTCTCCTCCCCAAACACCTCATTCATCAAAAGCCTTAAATTATGCACCTCGTTATCATCAATGCTTACAAAAATCACCCCGTCATCCCGCAATAGATTCCTTGCCAGAAACAACCGTGGATACATCATGGAAAGCCAGTTGCTGTGATAATGGCCGCTGTCTTTGCTGTTCTTTCTGAAGAGACCCTCACGGGTCATGAACCCGGTTTCGTCCTTGTCGCCGATTCTGTTTAAATACTCTTCCCTGGATTCGGCAAATTTATCGGGGTAGATAAAATTGTCATTGCCGGTATTATACGGCGGGTCGATGTAGATCATCTTGATTTTTCCAAAGTAGGACTTCTGTAACACCTTTAAGACTTCAAGGTTTTCGCCTTCAATAAAGATGTTTTCCGTTTTATCGAAATTGACGGATTCTTCTCTGCACGGAATAAGGGTGGCTGTGGAAGGGGATTGCAGTGACCTGAATGCGTCGGATTTTCCTGCCCAGTTCAACACATACCGTTCATTTTTGAATTCAATATCATCGCCCAGAGCGGCTTTCAGTTTTTCCCAGTCGATTTTATTTTCTGTGAAAGCTTCGGGGATAATTTCTTTAAGTTTGTTTAGCTTTTCTTCGGTTATATCCAAAGATTTTCCATCCATTTTCCTGCTTTCCTTTTATCCACACACGCCAGTCCCGTACCTGATACGGGAATGTGCGGATGCTCAAACGGGCGAATTTTTTCTCATACTTTAATAAATACCCATTCTAATTTATATCTCTATGATGTTACAATAATTTTATAAACCCATCTACACTAAGTCCTGACTGTCTGATGATTGCTCTCAAAGTGCCTCTGTCCAATTCTTTGTGGTCAGGGACAATTACCTGTGCAAAGGGATTATTTCTCCGCAAAACTATGTGGCTTTCTTCCTGTCGTTTGAAATAAAAACCGGTTTTTCCCAATGTCCTAACACACTCCCGTCCGGATATTCGTGGCAATTTACTCATACAGCCACCAGCAAAGCATCAAAATGTTCTTCAGGAACAGGAAGACCATCTTCTTCTAATGCCTTGATATACCCTTGAATTGCCTCCTTGATGTTGATTATAGCCTCTTCCTTTGTCTTTCCTTGACTAACACAGCCAGGAAGGCTCGGACATTCAGCTACCCAGTAACCATCCTCGCCAAGATAAATGATTATCTGTCTCATTTCCTCACCTCCATAACACTGCTGCTTTGTCTATCTCGTTCATATTTGCAATTATTATTTATCCTTGTAATACTTTTAAATAACAATTCCAGGGAACCAAGCCGTATTTCATATATACCCCAACTTCTTCATGTATACTGTAAGTATAGAAATAGCAGCAGGGGTAACCCCAGAGATGCGGGACGCCTGTCCCAAGGAAAGGGGTCTTATGTTAAGCAATTTTTCTCTGACTTCGTTGGACAACCCTGGAATATCACGAAAGTCAAGGTCATGGTGTATCTTCAGCCTTTCCATCTTCCTGAATCTCTGTATCTCTTCACCCTGTCTATCTATATAACCCCTGTATTTGATCTGAATCTCAACCTGAAGGGCTTCGTCAGGGGATAACTCACGATTGGTTGAATCATCAAATAATTTCAGATCGTTATACGATATCTCCGGTCTCCTCAGAAGCTCTTCTAGTGTAACCACATTGTCCAAAGGACTACTTCCCAGCCCGAGGAGTTTCTCATTTGTAGTCTTATTTGGTTTGATCTTTTTAGCCTTGAGTCGGGCTATCTCATCTTCAATAGCCTTAACCTTTGCCTTAAACCTGCTATACTCCTCATTGCTTATTAACCCAAGAAGGTATCCCCTCTCTCGTAACCTCAGATCTGCATTGTCTTCCCTCAGCAATAACCGATACTCTGCTCTTGATGTAAACATTCGATAGGGCTCATCGGTTCCTTTGGTAACCAGGTCGTCTATCAGAACCCCGATATAGGCCTCAGACCTATCCAGGACAAAAGACTCTTTATCTTGTACCTTCAGGGCGGCATTGATCCCGGCAACAATACCCTGGGCAGCAGCCTCTTCATAACCGGTAGTGCCATTGATCTGACCGGCACAGTAAAGATTACCAATCAGTTTCGTCTCCAGGGTTGGCTTCAATTGGGTAGGATTTAAATAGTCATATTCAATAGCATATCCCGGCCTCATTATCTCTACCCGTTCCAACCCATCTATGCTCCTCAAAATCTTCAATTGTATGTCTAAAGGCAGGCTTGTAGAGAGACCATTAGGATATATTTCCACCGTATGAAGTCCATCCGGCTCTAAGAATATCTGATGCCTGGGCTTTTCAGAAAACCGAATAATCTTATCTTCAATAGAGGGACAGTACCTTACACCAACACCTTTTATAAGCCCCATATACAGAGGAGAACGATCTAAACCGCTTTTTATTATCTCATGGGTTCTTGGATTAGTATAGGTAATGTAACACGGAACCTGGGGCTGTTTTATCTCTTTTGTTGAAAAGGAAAAAGGGAGGGGGGGATTATCTCCTTCCTGTTGTTTTAGTCTTCTAAAATCAATTGTCTTCCCATTGAGTCGAGGGGTAGTCCCGGTCTTTAACCTTCCCATTTGAAATCCTAACTCTCTCAAACTGTGAGAGAGGCTTATGGAAGGCGGGTCACCCATCCTTCCAGATGGGAAGCTTTCAAGACCTATGTGAATTAGTCCGTTCAGGAATGTACCTGTAGTAATAACAACTGTTTTCCCAATAAAATATTCGTCAATATTCGTCTTAACGCCATAAGCAGTATTGTCCTTTACCAATACTCTATCTACAAGTGTCTGCTTGATATCCAGATTGTCCTGATTCTCTAAAACCGCCTTCATGCGTAAACGATAGGCCTGCCTATCAGCCTGGGCTCGAGATGACTGTACGGCAGGGCCTTTCCTTGTATTTAAAACTCGGAATTGTATGCCAGTCGCATCTATATTCTTCGCCATCTCTCCACCCAGAGCATCGGTTTCCTTAACCAATTGTCCTTTTGCCAGTCCACCGATGGCCGGGTTGCAGGACATCAGAGCAATAGTATCGAGATTGATAGTCGTAATCAGGGTTTTACACCCCATTCGGGAAGCAGCCAGGGCAGCTTCACAACCAGCGTGTCCCCCACCAATTACAATAACGTCATATTCCTTTGGGTAGGTTGGCAATATAATCTCCGACAGAATTCTCAAACAGGCTCAATAAAATAGGGGTCAGAAGTCAGAAGTCAGAAGAAAATCATTTACATTCTGACTACTCACTACTGACTACTGACTTCTGACTCCTGATATATACCATAAATGAAACAGGTGGTAAACAAAAATACCTTGACATCTCTTCGATAAGAAGTTAATTTTCAATTCGTTCTCAGGGGTACCTTTTCAAGGCTCTCAGTTTTTGAAAGGTTTCAATCTATACGCAATGATATCAAAAAAAGCAATACATATACCCCCTTTTATAGTGATGGATGTAATGGAGAAGGGAGTAGAGATGGAGAGAAAAGGAGAAAACATCATCCATCTTGAAGTAGGGGAGCCAGATTTTGATACCCCTGCATGTGTTAAGGAGGCAGCCATTAAAGCCGCTTCTCCTATGCCAATTCATTAGAAAACATAAGCGAAGCTATGGACAGGATAACAGATTATTTGAAGGTCTGAGCATTATGAAAATAACCTCTGCAGAGTTTGTGAAGAGTGCATGGATGCCCTCTGATTATCCCAAAGACTCCTTACCAGAAGTGGTCTTTGCCGGCAAATCAAATGTCGGAAAGTCATCACTAATAAATGCCTTAATAAACAGAAAAAACCTGGTCAAGACCAGTTCCACCCCGGGCAAGACCCAATCTATCAATTTTTTCAATATCAACAATGGGATCACATTTGTTGACCTGCCAGGTTATGGTTATGCCAAGGCTCCATTGAAATTAAGAAAGAGATGGAAACCTTTAGTGGAAGGCTATTTAAAGACTGGAAAGACTATAAAGTTGGTGTTGCTTATCCTTGATGTAAGAAGGATACCATGCCAAGAAGATATTGAACTTATAGGGTGGTTTGATTTTTATCAAGTCCCGAGAGTAATAGTATTAAATAAAATAGACAAGTTGTCCAGGGCAAAATTGAAGAAACAGATTGAACTCATTAAAAAGTCTCTCCCGTTAAAGGACAACAATCCTATCCTATTTTCAGCTGTTACCAAAGAAGGAAAAGAAGAAATATGGAGACAAATTCTTTGCAAGGTTGAATAGAACGGTCTTAGACGTTATTCCGTTTGTATTCAGTTAAAGAGAGGCTAATTTTTATGAAAAGAAAATTATTTAAATCAAAATTACAAACCGCTCTGATTGTTTTCTTAATCTTTGCCTTCCCCTCTCTGTCCCTTTCTGAAACATCGGTAAATGTCAATCTGGACAGTTGGATATACCCCGCATTGGAAAGGCTGACCTTGGTTGGGTTGATAGAAAGTGATTTAATGAACACCAAACCCCTTACCCGAGTAGAAGTGGCCAGATTAACCGGTGAGGCAATGCGTTTAATGGCAGAAAAAAAGCTTAGGGATGAAACGGATAGGTTAACCCTCTATTTTTTAGAAAGGCTTAAAAGGGAACTAAAGGACGAGTTAATCAGCCTTGGTATAATTGAGGGTGTTATGGTTGATACATTTATAAAACCTCTAGAGGAACTAAGAGTAAAATACAATTTACTTGATGGAAACTACACTCTTTATAACAATGATGGGATTCGATATGGTGACAACCATAACCTCTCCTTAGATTTCTCAGGATATAGCAAATTCTCTGACAGTTTATCTCTGTACTACCAACCTATATTTGAATACAACCAAAACTTAGACAATGAGAAAAGAACCGAGTTTGATCTGAAAAAAGGCTACATAAAACTTACAAAAGACAACATAGAGTTTGAGCTAGGACGAGATTCTCTCTGGTGGGGACCCGGATACCACGGTTCTCTGCTTATGACCAATAATGCCAAGCCCTTTGACATGCTTAAAATTTCTAATTCTCAGCCAACTATATTACCATGGTTTTTTAGATACCTGGGCCCCTTCAAGGCAACCTGGTTTCTTACAAGACTGGAAGAAAACAGGACAATTCCTGAGCCTTATCTTACAGGGCTTAGATTAAATATTAAGCCACTCCCTATGTTTGAAATGGGTATTTCAAGGGTGGTTATGTTTGGTGGAAAAGGGAGAGATATGCCCGGATTTTCCGATTATATAACGATGTTCCTTGCTAACCAGGAAAATAAATCCGATCCAAGTAAGAATAACAACCAAATCGCATCCCTGGATTTCTCTATAAGGATTCCCCATGTTGACAGGCTTGTACCCATCTCCAGGTCTATTAGCATCTATGGAGAGCTTGGAGGAGAAGATGAAGCCGGGGGGCTTTTTAGCGGCACTGGTTATGTCGCAGGAATTTTACTGGAGGATATCTTCTTGAAAGAAGGGACAACCCTCCGGATTGAATATGCAAACAACCACGTTGGCAACAACCCTAACCTATGGTATAATCATCATATCTACCGGACAGGCTATACTTATAAAAACTCAGTAATAGGCCATCATATGGGAAGTGACGCACAGGATACCTTTATCAGGGGTGCCAGTTATTTGGACAACAATTTATTAATAGGAATCGATCTTGATATAGAAAAGAGAGGAAATAGCTACGCTTCTCCAGAGAAGCATTACCAGGCTGGGATCGATCTCTCCTATAACGTTACTGATATGATTGAAATTAAGGGAAGGTACGGGTTTGAGAGGATAGAGAATCTTGGATTTGTAAAAGATGAAACAAAAAACCATCATCTGGTAGGCATTGAGTTTCTATTTCGGTTTTAAATTAAGATTATAAGGATTCAAGGGGGCAAGGATTCGAGTGAAATAATTAATTTAGAAGCCAAAAAATTAAATCCCTGAATGATACTGTCAGGGGTAAACTTATGGAGTGAATAACATGAAATGCGTACTTATAAAAAGGGTAGGACTGCTTACTTCCCTCCTTTTTGCCGGCAGTTTACTGGTTGGCTATGGAATCTCAACAGGACAGGAAGGGGATAAGGATCAGGCTTTGAGGTATTATCTAGGAACTCGTATCGGCGGACAATTAGACCGCGGAGCAATATCTCCTGAGGAGAGAGCGAGGGGGGGGCTTAAGGACATTAAAGAAGGCAAGGAGAAGGGGGAAGTCCCGTCAAGGAGGGAGATACCTGTAAACTACAATTTTATTAATAGTCTTATGGTTAAACCCGGAGTCAAAAGCCTCCATCTCAACTGGATTCCTCTTGAAGGCCAAGATGTAACCTACAGCGTAATGTGGGGGCTTCAGTATGGCAACTATACAGATCAAAAAGACGCAGGGAATCTCAACTCTTACACTATTACCGGCCTGGATCCAGATAAGACATATTATATTGTAGTTGTAGGTTCAAAAAAAGGGGCTGCTAAGGAAGATGCTGAAGCCGGGGGGGTCATGACCACCGAAGTGGCAGCCCGTCCGTTGAAAGATACCCTATCCCCTATAGAAAAAGAGTTCCAGGAAAAACTCAAGAGGGAATTGACAACAAAGATAGAACGGGGGCTAAATGAGGAAACCAGAAGGGGGATCAGAGAAAAACTGGATGCGGAAATTAGAAAGTTAGAAAAGAAGACTCCAAGAGATATAACAAAAGAGGATATAAAGGAGCTTGAAGATAAGATAACAAAAGAAATAACGGAAAAGAACAAAAAGAAGACGGAGGAAAGGATCGAAAAAGAATTAGAAGGAAGGGTCATCAAGCAATTCGGATATGATACATTCTCCTCAATCGTCTCCAGTTTTATCCCTTTTCAGGGGTTCCCTCCCCCGCCTGATTACATCATAGGATCGGGGGATAACTTCACTATCTATCTCTGGGGCGGGATAAATGAGGAGATCCCTGTAGTAGTCGACCGTACCGGAAAGATCAATCTGCCTTTCGTCGGCACCCTCAGCGTGTCTGGACTCAGGTTTTCAGAACTGAAGGACTTCCTTTTAAAGCAATTCTCCAGATATGATAGCCTCATCTCGGTCAATGTAACCATGGATCAACTAAAGAGCATCCAGATCTTCATTACTGGAGATGTCCAATTTCCAGGCAGTTATCAGGTAAGTTCCCTGTCCACTCTTTACAACGCACTCTTTGCCTCCGGAGGGCCAACTAAGAAGGGGAGTTTGAGGAATATCCAGTTGATAAGGAATGGCAGGGTAGTCTCTTCTATTGATCTGTATGAGTTCCTTTTAAAAGGCAAGAAAGGCAAAGATCTGGAATTGCAGCCCGGGGATACCATATTCGTACCCAAGATAGGGTCTGTAATTGGGATAACCGGCGAGGTTAAGGAACCTGCCATATATGAGATCAAAGAAGATGTGTTCTCATTAAAAAAGCTTCTTGAACTTGCAGGGGGTATATCAGGGGCCACTTATCTAAATAGGGTCCAGATTGAGAGGGTTATCCCTCACCAAGAACCTGTAGCCATAGAACTGGACATATCTGATCCTGAAGGTAAGGCTATCCGTACAATCCTTAAGGACAGGGATATGGTGAAGGTATTATCAATCTTCATGGAGGTTAAGAATGTCGTGCACCTGGAAGGCCATGTAAAGAGGCCTGGCAGATACGAGCTAAAGCCCGGCATGAAGCTCAGGGATATGGTCCCATCTTTTGATATATTACTCCCGGAACCATTCCTCGGTTATGGAGAGATAACAAGACTTATCCCCCCGGATTACCATTCCGAGGTCATATCCTTCAATCTTAGAGAGCTTCTGAATGGAAATCCAAAAGAGGATATCGAACTCAAAGAACAGGACAGGATAGTCATCTTCTCTGAAGAACAGATGAAAGAGATGCCAAAGGTCTCTATCAGTGGAGAGGTAGGGTATGCTGGTGAATACCGATTATTTAAGAACATGAAAGTGACAGATATTGTTTATACTGCTGGCAATCTGAAGAGGAAGGCGTATCTGCCCAAGGCAGAGATCACCCGTATCATAAAGGACAAAGATGGTGTTAGACCAAAACAGATATATATCAATCTTGAAGAGGCACTGAAGGGCAATCCTGACCACAATATACTGCTTCAGGAAGATGATACACTTTTTGTAAGAAGGATCCCAGATTGGGATATAAAAAAGATTGCAGCAATCACAGGAAAGGTGATGTTCCCTGGAGATTATAATCTACAAGAAGGTGATAGATTGAGCGACCTCATTCGAAGGGCAGGGGGTTATGCAAAAGATGCCTTTATTGAAGGGGCATATCTCATAAAAGAGTCGGCAAGAAAAGAACAGCAGATGAGGTTCGATGAGTTTGTGAAGGATCTGGAGTTGAAAATAGCCATAGAGAGTTCAAAAGCAGCCCAGTCAGCAACCTCTGGTGAGACAGCCTCCATCCAGCAACAGTCTTTAGAAATGAGACGTATGTTCATCGAGAAGCTTAAGGAAGTAAAGGTTGAAGGCAAAGTGACTATAAATCTGAAACCCCTCGAAGAGTTAGAAGGGTCGCAGGATGATGCTATGCTGGAGGCTGGAGATATTATCAAAATCCCTGGTAGACCTACTATCGTTAATGTTATAGGGAGGGTTTATAACCAGACATCCATAAGCTTTAGAGAAGATACCAATGTCAAATACTATCTGTCAAAAGTGGGTGGGATAACCAAAGATGCCGATAAGGAAAGCATTTACATAGTTAGATATAACGGTACAGTGGTAAGTCAATCAGAAGCTAAAAAAGGGGGACTTCTGTGGAACAGCAATGAGAATAGATGGGCATTTGGAGGCGGAGATTTTTTGTCCGCCAAGATAATGCCAGGGGATACAATCATTATCCCGGCTGCGGTTGAAGCAAAGATAAGCCCCCTCTTATATACGAGGGACATCACCCAGATTCTTTCCGGGACCCTGTTATCTATAGCTGCCCTGCTTGCCATATTCAAGTAAGGGTCTAGGAAAGGCAAATACTAGAATCGATGTCGTAAATACCGCTACCCCGGGAATCGGTTCCCGGCAAAATATGGGGTTTCCCCCCGTTAGAGAAGGAATCTCTGACGGGGAATCTCTAACGGGGTTTAAATGAATAGGAATATAGCTGTTATAGGGTGTGGTTATTGGGGCAAAAACCTGGTGAGGAACTTTGGAGAACTGGATGCTCTCCATACCATCTGTGATACAGATATTAAGAGGCTTGAGCAACTTAAACCACTGGCTACTGCATTAACCCCCTCCCAGTTTCTAGCAGGGGTAAACATGGAGACAGATTTCGAAAAGGTACTGCTGAATAATCACATAAAGGGTGTAGTACTATCCACTCCAGCGGAATCTCATTACTTAATGACAAAAAAGGCTCTTTTAGCAGGGAAAGATGTCTTTGTAGAAAAACCTCTTGCTTTAAATACTGCTGAAGGAAGAGAGCTTGTTAAATTAGCGGAAGAAAAAGACCGCATCCTGATGGTTGGACACCTCCTGGAGTATCATCCTGGTATCATAAAACTCAAAGAACTGATAGATACCGGAGAATTGGGGAAAATCAATTATATATACTCAAACAGGCTTAACCTGGGGAAATTTCGAACAGAAGAAAACATCCTCTGGAGCTTTGCACCCCATGATATTTCTGTCATTCTATTACTCCTTGGTGAAACACCCCAGGCAATATCTGCCCATGGCGGGAATTATCTCCATCAAGATATCGCGGATGTTACCATCACCACCATGTCCTTTGCAAGCGGCGTACGATCCCATATCTTCGTCAGTTGGTTACACCCTTATAAAGAACAGAAGCTGATCGTAGTTGGTGATAGAAAAATGGCTCTGTTTGATGACGTGTCAGAAAAAGACAAGCTCTTGCTTTACAGTCATAAGATTGACTGGATTGGCAGGGTCCCTATCCCTCGTAAAGAGCATGCGGAGGTAGTAGAATTTGAGATAGCCGAACCGCTCCGAATAGAATGTCAACATTTCCTTGACTGCCTGGCATCCCGTCAAAAACCCAAGACCGATGGGGAAAACGGTCTGCGAGTACTTAAAGTACTTGAGCGCTGTCAAAAGTCCCTGGAACAGGACGGAAAACAACTCACGATTCACGATTCACGATTCACGGTTCACGGTTCACGGTTCTTTGCCCACGAGACAGCCTGTATCGATGAACCATCTGAGATAGGCGAAGGAACAAAGATATGGCATTTTTCCCATATTATGAAAGACGCAAAGATCGGGGAAAACTGCAATATCGGACAGAATGTAGTGATCTCGGGAGGGGTAACCATGGGAAACAACGTAAAGATACAGAATAACGTCTCTATTTACGAAGGGGTTACCCTGGAAGATGATGTCTTTTGTGGACCATCCATGGTCTTTACCAATATACTTACACCCCGTTCAGAGGTGCCAAGGAATACAAAAGAGCATTTTCTCCCCACATTGGCCAAGAAAGGTGCTACTGTTGGTGCTAATGCCACTATCATCTGTGGCAATACCATAGGCAGGTATGCACTTATTGGAGCAGGGGCTGTAGTTACCAAGAATGTTCCGGATTACGCAATAGTCACAGGGAACCCTGCCAAGGTCAAAGGGTGGGCATGTGAGTGTGGGGTAAGGCTTAATTTCATTAACTCTGTGGCGGCATGTTCAAGCTGTAATAAACAATATAGAAAAAAGGGGTTGAATCTTCTGAAAATTTCATAACAAGAAAACATGATTCTTCTCCCAATTAGTTGGGAGAAAGTGGTCCAGGATTCGAGGGTTCAAGGATTCAAGTGTTTGTTTTCTTTTGTAATTTTTAAGCATTTCACTCGAATCCTTGAATCCTAGACCCCTTGAATCCTTATCATCGATCAACTAATTTGGAGATGATCCGAAAACATTAGATAGTGTCAGTGGTCAGCTGTATATAAAGCACATTGAGTCCTCTGAAAAGACATTTCTCTAAATTATGGTTTTCACTTTTTCAGAGGTCTTATATTTTCTTCTTGACAGAGTGGGAGTTTGCTCTATAATGTTCAAAATTTGAACGGTTGGGAAAAGCTGTATGGAGAAGAAAGAAAGAAATACGTTAAAGATACTCCAAGAGATTGAAAATGATAACACCTTAACCCAAAGAGACCTGTCAAAAAAATTAAACATTTCTCTTGGACTTGTTAATATGTTTATAAAACGACTTGTACAAAAAGGATATTTTAAGGTCACAACTATCCCGCCAAACCGAGTAAAATACCTGTTAACTCCAAAGGGAATAGCTGAAAAGTCGAGACTCGCATTTGAGTACTTGCAGTATTCTTTAGGATTTTATAACGAGATAAAGACTCTATTGCTTAATATCTACAAGGAACTTGAGAGCTTCCAGGTTAAAAGTATAGTCTTTTATGGTGTCGGAGAGGTTGCTGAGCTGGCATATCTCTTTTTGCAACAGACAAATATTGAACTGGCTGCTGTTATAGATAATAATCAAGAAGGTAAAAAATTTTTCGGCTTTGATATCTTGAAAACTGAAAGTCTGTCTGAATCTAATATTGATCACATTTTACTGACAACCGTGGATGGACACGATAAAGCGGTAGATGAAATATTAAAGAATGGAATCAGTAAAAACAGGATTATAAAAATAAAATAGGCATTCTCAATGGCTACAATGAACTCGATATACCCCGCAGACCTTACAGAGTGGTATGCTGTTTATACTCGAAGCCGCCATGAAGAAAAGGTCTACACCAGGCTGAAAAACAAAGATTTCGAGGTATTTCTACCAAAGGCAGAAACCTGGAGCCGCAGAAAAGACCGGCGAAAGAAGATATGGATACCACTATTCCCGGGATACATTTTTGTGCAAAGCCAGCTTGACAATTATACCCATCACGATATTCTGAAAACAATCGGAGTAGTAAGGATAATAGGCATAAAAGGCCGCCCCAGGCCAATCCCGGAGGAAGAGATTGTCTCTCTCAAACTCATGGTAAATAGTGGACAGCCTGTATTTCCTCACGACTATATAAAGACCGGGGATAAGGTTACGGTAATTGATGGCCCATTGGAAGGAGTAGTAGGCACCATTTTGAGGCCTAAGTCAAAGAGAGATAAGTTAGTTGTTTCCATTCCCCTACTCCAACGTTCAATTGCCGTAGAGATGAATGAATGGGCTGTTCAAAAGATCGGCTCTTGAAATAAATTAACGTAAATTATTGTAAATATTTAACTTTTAGGGTTTTATTCCATGTAACTCAGAGGGCGGAGCTGTATAAAAATAGGGGCAGAGATTAATGGAACGTCTAGATGAGTTGGAGAGCAAAAGTATCTATATCATCAGGGAAGCTTACTACTATTTTAAAGATATAGGAGCGCTCTGGTCCATCGGGAAAGACTCAACTGCTCTACTCTGGCTCTGTCGGAAGGCATTTTTCGGCAGGATCCCCTTCCCTATCATACATATCGATACAGGCTATAAATTCTCCCAGATTTATTCCTTCAGAGATAAGTACTCCAATGAATGGGAATTAAACCTGAGAATAGTGAGAAATGAGGAGGCTATCCGCAAAGGCATAGGTCCTCACAATAACGACAAATTGAAATGCTGCGGCGAGCTTAAGACCAATGCTCTGAAGAAATTGGTCACAGAAGGAGGTTACAAGGCAATTCTCCTTGGCATCAGAAGGGATGAACACGGAATCAGGGCAAAAGAGAGGTATTTCTCTCCTAGAGATCTTCAATTCGCATGGGATTACAAGAATCAACCTCCAGAATTATGGGATCAATATAAATCTGAATCGGAGGATGGTACACATGTTAGGGTCCACCCTCTCTTACATTGGACTGAATTGGATATATGGAATTATATCAAGAGGGAAGACATCCCTTTTATTGAGCTTTACAGAGCGGTTGACGGTAAAAGACACAGAAGCATTGGCTGTTATACCTGCTGTGAAGCAATAGATTCTAATGCAAAGGATATAGATTCTATTGTTGCTGAGTTGCAGGCTACAAAAACACAAGAAAGAACAGGGAGGTCCCAGGATAAAGAAGATGCTTACATGATGCAGAAGCTAAGAGCCCTGGGATATATGTGAGGAGTTGAGGAGTATAGGAGTTGAAGCCACTCTTCCAATAGCCATCGTTGGTCATATTGATCATGGCAAGTCAACCCTTATTGGAAGATTACTCTATGATGCCGACTCGCTACCCTCATGCCTTATGGAAGAGATCAAGCAAGGCATGAAAGAATCAGGCAAACCGGCAGAATTCGCTTACATAATGGATCATCTGGAGGAAGAGAGGATGGAGAAGATGACCATTGATACCGCCCAGTCTTTCTTCAAAACAGATAAAAGACACTATGCAATTATCGATACCCCAGGCCACGTGGAGTTTATCAAGAACATGATTACAGGAACATCCCAGGCAGAAGCGGCAATCCTTATTGTGTCCGCCCTAGAGGGGATGGAGGAACAAACCAAGAGGCATGCCTATATTCTGGGAATGTTAGGCCTAAAACAGGTCATCTTAGCAATTAATAAGATGGATCTGGTCAATTACAGTCATGACCGTTTTGAAGAATTAAAATGTAAGGTATCAAGTTTTCTTCATTCTTTGGAGATAAAACCTAATCATGCCATCCCAATTTCAGCAAGGGTGGGAGACAATATCGCCAAGGCGGGAGGAAATATGAGATGGTACAATGGCCCTACAATCTTTGAAGCGCTGGACAAGTTAAAAACCAAAGAAGATTCTGTTCTCAAACCTCTGAGGTTCCCCATTCAGGACACCTATATTTTAGATCAAAAAAAGATTCTGGTAGGAAGGGTTGTATCGGGTAAGGCACAAAGGGGAAATGAGGTTTTAATCCTACCCAGTAAGGCAAAAACAAGGATAGAATCGATCGAAGTATATCAAGATACAAAGGATGTAGCCGAAGCAGGGGAGAGCATCGGGATAGTCCTTAAAGACGAGCTTACCCTAAAAAGAGGGGAGGTAATTTGTGATTTACAACATCCCTCTGAAATAGAGACCAAAATAAACGCCAACATCTTCTGGATGTTACCTAAACCGCTTCAAGCCGAGAGTCAATTAACTATAAGGTGTGCTACTGCTGAAGAGTGCTGCCATATAGAGAGGATTGAAGAGAGGATCGATTCCTCAACCCTGGAGATAATAGAAAACGACAGTAATATCCTTAGGGAAACTGAGGTTGGCAAGGTTACAATCTCCATTGACAGTCCCATGGTCTTTGAAGATTTTAATGAGACCGAGGAATTGGGCAGATTCGTTCTAACCCGTTCTGGGGAGATCTGTGCCGGAGGAATCATCAACAGCCCGATTTCTCTCTAATAATTTGAGTGTAACCTTTTTCGTTGTCGTTGCCGGCTGTTTGTTTATTATTGCCCGTTATGATCTACACTTTTCCACCACGTGTTAGCACCGATTTGCCAGGAGTTTCAATAGGTTGCATGTGATTTAAACCGGCTTTTACGCACAACAGGCAAGAAGAAACAAACAGCCGGCAAGAAAAATCAGGATAGTTTCCCCAAAATTCTTCAAGAAGTAACTTTTATGTTTGCAAATAAGCGTACAATCATTATTGGCCTCGACGGGGTTCCTTATTCTCTGGTAAAGGACTTATCAGCCAGGGGCATCATGCCAAATATGTCGAGGTTAATTAAAGATGGGATTTTCCGACAGATGGAGTCCTCTATACCTGATATCTCCCCTGTGGCATGGAGTTCCATAATAACCGGTAATAACCCGGGAGAACACGGAATATATGGTTTCATGGACCTGGTGCCCGGGACTTACAGTCTCTATTTCCCTAATTTTACAAATTTGCATGGAATACCCTTCTGGAATTACAGGAATGGTAGAAAATCTATTATCATCAATGTGCCTTCGACCTACCCAGCCGGCCAACTTAATGGGATTTTAATTTCTGGTTTTGTAGCCCCTGATTTAGAAAAAGCTGTGTATCCTCCCTCATTGGTCAATGAGCTTAAAAGGCTTAATTACCATATAGACGTGGATTCTGAAAAAGGCCATCAATCAATGGAATTGTTTATTGATGATTTAAACAGAACACTCGAGGCTAGAATTGAGACCTATCGTTATCTATGGGACAAGGAGGATTGGGGTCTTTTCATGCTGGTTTTTACGGGTACGGATAGACTTGAACACTTTTTATGGAAAGCTTATGAAGACAATACCCATCCATACCATAATACTTTTCTAAAATATTTTAATACTATCGATGAAGCGATTGGAGAGATTGCATGGAAAACACACCCTGAGGACTCATTGATTATCCTTTCTGATCATGGTTTTGAACGGATGAAGAAAACCATCTATATAAACTACTATTTAAGAAAAACCGGTTTTCTGAAGCTAAAAAAGACCCCTGATACAAGTTACGATGATATAGATGAAGAAACTCGGGCATTTGCCCTTGAGCCAAATAGGATTTATGTAAACACGGCTACGAAGTATCCAAGGGGCAGTGTAAAAGAAAAGGACAAAGATGTTATCATTGGTGATTTGACCGATGCCTTTAATGCCCTGGAGGTTGAAGGTGAGAAGGTGATAAAGCAAGTTTATAGAAAAGAGGAGATATACACAGGCCCCCTTCTCGACCGAGCCCCGGACCTGGTTTTGATCTCTAATAAAGGGTTTGATCTAAAGGCCCGACTACAGGCTGAAATGCTTACAGAAAATACTATCTTTACTGGGAAGCATACACAGAATGATGCCTTCTTAGTTGTCAAAGGCTCTGAGGGTTGTTATGCCCCAGAAAATCCAAGCGTCTTTGATGTGTTTGGGATTCTGGAGAGTCTTGGATAGATTGTCTTGAAGAAAACAAGAAAGAGGTATGACTATGGCTAAAAATGAAGACGATTATTTTGGCCTTCTCTTAAGATATTTGAGAATCCTTAATAGAAGAAAAATCTATATTATCATTTGTGTACTGGCTTTTTCTCTTGGAGCTGTATTTCATGCCAAGAAACTTCCTAATATCTACAGGGCATCTACAACTATAATACTGCCCAGTGGCTCAGTCCCCCAAATTACTGGACTTTCGCAAGCACTGGGTAATCTTGCAGGATCTCAGATGCCTGCTTTAGGACTCGGGTCGGCTGGGGGACCCGGCAAGAACCTTATTACTATACTAAAAAGCAGGGTAGTGGCTGAAGACATGGTCAGACACTTTAATCTGGACAAAGGAACATCGGTTGAGAAGGCTGCTCTGACCATAAAGGGAAATATCAAAGCTGCAGATTCTGAGGGAACGATCGTCATATCATACGAGTCAACCAACCCCAAGCAGTCAGCTGACATAGCCAATTATTATCCGGTGGCTTTAAGGAATTATCTGGATAAAAATTTCAAAACGTACAGGGACAGTTTAAGAGATAAGATCAAAAAGACCGAGGCATTGTCCCATGACTATAAAACAATGTTTGAAAATTATAAAAGGCAATTCTCTGATGTCAAGGCACTAGATACACTGCATCAGTCCACCGTCCAGCAGTATGACTTAGCCAGGCTTGAAGAAGATACCTATTCCAATTTCACGGTACTGGATAGCGCCCTGATACCTGAAGTACCTGTAGGGCCGCAGAGAAGAAAAATAGTTTTAACAGGGGCACTGATTGGTCTCGCAATCGGTATATTATTGGCTTTCGCTCTGGAATCTTTGGATAAAAGAATCTATGAAATGGAAGTTATAGAAGATAAGATTGATATGCCCATCTTAGGTATTTTAAACCTGAAATGGAGAGGGAAGAAAAACCTTGTTGAGGCGGTGAACATCTCAGGACAAGATAAGATAATAAGAAAAAATATAGAGAGTTTCTTTGCGGGCAATAGCACTCATCCTCGAAAGATACTCTTCAGCAGCGTCGAGGAAATCCCTGAGAAAACAGTCTTAATCTGTAAAATCGGACAGGCATTGTCTGAAACAGGGGGGAAGGTTTTAGTTATTAACTATAATACCAATTCTCATAATCGGGAAATTTATAAAGAGATATCCCAAAAATTGACTGCCAAATATTCTTCCACCTTTGATATAAAAGAGGCATCTGAAAGAGATCAATTACTAGATTCAGAAAATTTTCCCGGATATGATTATATACTGGTCGATGCTCCATCTGGCATAATGTCCCCTCTTATCTTTGATCTAGTGGAGTGGGGAGATATTACTTTCCCTGTAGTCAAAATAGGCACCACGTTCACAAAAGAATTGGATATTCACAAGGAGAGTTTAGAGAAGATTACGGACCAGGTAAAGGCAATTGTAATCACTCCGCCTATTTCTTCTTCCCTATACCGTATAAGAAAAATTTTATCCTATAAAATTGATGGTCTCGTAAAAAGTCAAAATTAGGATGGCAAGGTAAAAAGCTCCAGATGCAAGGCGCGCAAATCCTGAGGAGTGAAGCGTACTTAGGGGTACGCTGCAACGACGAAGGATGCAGCGCAACGCCGCAGATGGACTTTTTACGAAGCCATCAAAATTGCCCAGTGAGAACAAAGGAAGTGTCAGAAAACAAATATATCTTGAAACTAAAAAAGATGGTAATAGACTTTTTTAAATATGACAGGGTAAAGATAGTTCTCTTTGGTTCTCGGGCAAGAGGGGAGAATTACATCTCATCTGATGTAGATATTGGCATTATACCTTATGGAGAATTTGAGGAAGAAAAAATTACTCTTCTTAAAGAAAAAATAGAAGATTTAAATATTCCCTACAAAGTTGAAATAGTAAATTTTACGGAGGTTTCAAAGGAATTTAAACAAGAAGCTCTAAAAAATGTAACGATATGGAAAGATTGAAACTAAGATATAGTGATGCCTTAAAATCATTAATGACACTGGAAGAAATCCTGAGAGAGCCATTTTCAATTATTGTAAGGGATGCCGCTATACAGCGGTTTGAATATACTTTTGAAGCACTATGGAAATTCCTGAAAGAATATCTCAAAGAAAAGGAAGGTATCATCTCAAATTCCCCCAAGGCCTGCTTCAAAGAGATCTTTTCATCAGGATTTTTAACTGAGGGAGATACTGTTAGATGCATGGAAATGACAGATAGGAGAAACGATACTTCTCATACGCATAAAGAGGAAGTAGCCCATCTTATTTACAGTAAGATAAAGGGATATTATACCTTGATGAAAAACCTGTTAGAACAGTTTGGGGACAAAATTGGATAAAAGAGAAATCGAGAGCTTTGCACAGCCTGCCGAAAATTGTCCTCTCAAGAACACGCCGTGCATTTTATGAAAAACTCAAAGGTTTCAAGAAGTCAGTGGAATTCTAATTCTTATGAATGCAAAAATCGTTATAACAATAGACACAGAACCTGATAATATGTGGGCTTTGAAATTAAGAGAAAACCCCCCGCAATTCAAAAATATATCAGAACTACCCAGACTTCAAAGAGTATTTGATAGTTTTTGCGCAAGGCCAACGTATCTTACGACATATTCCGTTGCCAGGAGTAATGAAGTGTCCGTGCTAAAGGATATTGTAAAAATGTCAGAGTGTGAAATTGGCGCGCATCTGCACGCATTGGAGACTCCTCCGTTTGAGCCTCATATAAAAGGAGACGGTTCTTACTTACATCAGTATCCTTATCATATCCAGAGAGAAAAAATGAAGAATCTGGATGCCTTGCTTACAGAGACTTTTGGATGCAAACCTGTTTCGTACAGAGGAGGACGCTGGTCGTTTGATAATAATGCAGTCTCACTCCTTGCTGAACATGGATACTTAGTAGATACTTCGGTAACACCCGGAATATCTTGGAAAAAGTACGGCGGGCCAAACTTTAAAAAGTGTTCTAACGAAAACTATTTTATACATAAAGATATCTTAGAAGTTCCAGCTTCGATAAAAATAAAGACCCGGATTCCTAGAATAGCAAAACATTTTTACCTAAACACTCCAAACTGGACACATGCAGAGGGAATATTAAGGCGAATTTCCAACTTTAACAT
Organism: Desulfobacterales bacterium; assembly: GCA_016209225.1. Taxonomy (GTDB): domain Bacteria; phylum Desulfobacterota; class UBA8473; order UBA8473; family UBA8473; genus UBA8473. Next base: position 83,363 of record JACQWO010000051.1, on the reverse strand, counting down.
TATAACACTTGATCCATCTTTCAACAGTTATGAAGATATGAAGTGGGCCTGTGACACCTTAATAGCCGAGGGGGTTGAACATTTAAACATAGCATTTCATTCTTCGGTTATCATCGCCGGCGGAAGTCCTTATACCATGACAGAGGAAAGTACAAAGAGATTTTTTGAAAGGTTGGAGAAATTATTAGACTATTTACTGAGGGTTAGGAATTTAGAACCCCTAACTCTGCAAGAATTTTATAATTTCCGCAAAATGACTATTAATTCCAATCGGCGATAAGGTAATGAAGAATATAACAATAGTATCAAAGGAAGGCCGGCATGTGGAATGTTTTACTGCACTCCAAAAAAGAGGTCTTATAGGCTATTCGACTTCAGGATATAAAAGATGGCATTGGCAGTATATTGAAAACCCGTTTTGGCCATCTTGCGATATCTCTGCATGGCTGTATAAAACAAATGGTGAGGCTGTCGGGCATATTGGAACCATCCCGGTTCAACTTCATGCTGGGTCAAAAAAGATTAACGCCGCCTGGGCAGTGGACTTTATGACTCTATCGCAATATAGAAGGAAAGGCATAGGCAGGGCGTTGGTCAATAAGATTAGTGAACATTTTGATATACTCATGGCAATAGGCATAACAGAAATGTCTTTCAGGTTATTTATGAAAATGGGATGGAGACATTTGGGGAATATTCCATATTACATTATGGTTTGGGATTGTAGAGGTTTACTTAAGAAAAAAATTGATGATATCTTTATTCTAAACCTTGTATCAATTCCCGTAAACCTTTTACTTAAAGTTTTTAATGCTTCCAAGAAGCTGACTTTGAAAATAGATGTTGTAGAGGTTCGCAGAATAGATAGTTTTGATAAGGAACCGGCAGAATTCTTTAACGAAACAACCATGAATTATCAAATACTAGTTACAAGGAATAAATCATATCTTAACTGGAAATACGATAGGCAGCCGGATATGAATTATGTGAAGCTCAAGGCCGTAGATGGAAAAAAGCCTTGCGGATATTCTGTTATAAGATGCATCAAATGCGACGTAGGTAAACCCGAGGGGTTAATTGTCGATATTATTGCACCACCGGATGACAGAACCTCAATAAAGTCACTAGTCCTTGCATCGCTTGAGTATTTTAAGAAGGAGGGCTGTTCTCTAGTTCGTTGTTACGCAAGTCACAAAGGTATTCAGAAAGCCCTCTTGAGTTGCGGTATGATTAGGCGCAAGTCTGATATGCGTTTTTTGATCAGTAAAGATATAGTTGGTTTGAATGAACATCACAATCTGGGTAATTGGCATATTACGTCAGGCGATTGTGATATAGATCGGATATAGAAACGAAAAAATTAAGTAGGATTTTTCAGGGCTTTTCCTCGAAAAGCACACTTTGTGTATTTTATGAGAAATTCAAATGCCCAATGTATTCAGAAAGTAAGATAATCAAAGATGTACTGTAGATTTTGCAATACCCAACTTAAACATCTCTTTGTGACCCTTGGCTCATCTCCATTATCTAATTTATTTCTAACCAGGAAACAACTGTACAAGATGGAACCATTTTATCCTTTAGATGTCTATGTATGTGATGGCTGCTTCTTAGTTCAATTGGAAGAAGTTGAAAATCCCGAAAATATTTTCAACGATTATGCCTATTTTTCCTCCTATTCCGATACTTGGCTGAAACATGCTAAGGCTTATGTCAATGAAATGATAAATAACTTTAGAATTGATAACCAATCTTATGTTATTGAAATTGCAAGTAATGATGGATACTTACTTCAATATTTTATAGAAAAAAGGATTCCTGTCTTGGGAATTGAACCTGCCGCTAATGTGGCAGAGGTGGCTATACAAAAAGGCGTTCCTACTGAAGTGATGTATTTTGGAAAAGAAACTGCAAAGCAATTGGCAAAAAAAGACAAATATGCTGACCTCTTATTGGGGAACAATGTACTTGCTCATGTGCCAAATCTCAATGATTTTATTGAAGGTTTAAAAACTCTTCTAAAACCACAGGGTATTATTACAATGGAATTTCCTCACCTATTGCGACTAATGGAAGAAACGCAATTTGATACTATATATCATGAACACTTCTCTTATTTTTCTTTTCTTACGGTAGAAAAGGTTTTCGCTGCACATAGACTTACTATATTTGATGTGAAAGAGTTGCCTACCCATGGAGGTTCTTTGAGGATATATGCCAGCCACCAGGAAGACAATACAAAACCTATTTCTGAGCGAGTGTATGAACTTAAGCAGCATGAAATTGATGCTGGGTACACAAATATATATCATTATCTTACTTTCGGCGATAAAGTTAAAGGGATTAAGCGCAATATTCTTAATTTTCTGATCCAAGCAAAAGAAGAAGGCAAAACCATTGTAGGTTATGGTGCACCTGCAAAGGGAAATACATTACTTAACTACTGCGGAATTAGAACGGATTTCATTGATTATACTGTGGATAAGAATCCATATAAACAAAGGCATTATCTTCCCGGGAGTCATATACCTATTAAAGCGCCAGACAAGATAAAGGAAACAAAACCAGACTATATATTTATTTTACCCTGGAATCTTAAAGATGAGATCATGGAGCAGATGGCTTTTATAAGGGAATGGGGTGGGAAGTTTGTGGTACCCATACCGGAGGTGAGAATATATTAATCCGCAGATTACACAGAGTTCGCAGATGGATAAGAGAGATCCCAAAACATTTGCTATCATAGGAGCAGCCATGGAAGTGCATCAAATTCTGGGGTGTGGATTCTTGGAAGCTGTATATCAAGAAGCATTAGCTCTTGAATTTGAGTTTCGACATATCCCATTCCAACGGGAGATGAGTTTGCCTGTTATTTACAAAGGGAAACAATTAGGCACATCATACCGCGTTGACTTTTTGTGTTATGATGCCGTGATAGTAGAGGTGAAGGCAATAACACAACTGTCAGGCACGGAAGAAGCTCAAGTCATAAATTACCTCAAGGCTACAGGATTGGACATTGGATTGTTAATAAATTTTGGTACAAAAAGTTTACAATACAGACGCTTTATTTTTTCCTCTAAAAAATCTGTGTCATCTGCGTAATCTGCGGATATGATTTTCACCGAAACCAAACTCAAAGGCGCATATATTATTGAATTAGAACCGATTGAAGACGAAAGGGGTTTTTTTGCCCGGAGTTTCTGCCAGAAGGAATTTGAAAAACACGGTTTAAATCCATGTATTGTCCAGTGCAATATCTCTTATAATAAAACCAAAGGTGCACTTCGTGGCATGCATTATCAGGTAGCACCTTATGAAGAAGCAAAACTGGCCAGTTGTATAAGAGGAGCAATATATGATGTAATTGTAGACTTGCGGCCAGATTCTCCGACTTACTGTCAATGGTTTGCTGTGGAACTGACCGCTCACCGCTCACCGCTCACTGCTCCCTACAAAATGCTCTATGTTCCGAAAGGTTTTGCACATGGCTTTCAGACATTAGAGAGTAATTCAGTAGTTTTTTATCAAATGTCCGAATTCTATCATCCTGAATGTGGAAAAGGTATAAGGTGGGACGACCCGGCATTTGGGATAAATTGGCCGCTACCTATTCAATCAATTTCAAAAAAAGATATTAGCTATCCAAATTTCGAAAGATGAAGAAAGTTCTTTTAACCGGTGCCACAGGTTTTATAGGTAAACATACAATCCCATTGATGATAGAAGATGGTTACGAAGTGCATGCTGTCTTTAATACCGGCCAACCATTTATTACACAAGAACCTCGTCTTTTTTGGCATCAGTGCAATCTCTTAAATACTGATCAACAAAGAAGTTTAATAGAAAAAATTAAGCCCACTCATTTATTACATTTTGCTTGGGACACAACTCCTGGAACGTACTGGAACTCTTTGGAGAATATAAAATGGATACAGGCCAGTTTAGATCTTCTAACAAACTTTGTAAATCAAGGGGGTAAGCGAGCTGTATTGGCAGGCACCTGCGCCGAATACGATTGGAATTATGGATACTGTTCTGAAGAAGTAACACCGACGCAAGTATCTACTCTTTACGGCACGTGCAAGCGCAGCTTGCAAGAAATATTGAGGCATTTTTCCCAACAAACAGGACTTAGCAGCGCCTGGGGTAGAATTTTCTTCCTGTACGGTCCCCATGAAAGCCCAACCCGCCTTGTGCCATCTGTGATCCTTTCTCTGCTAAAGGGTGAGCCTGCTCTTTGTTCCCATGGAAACCAAATAAGGGATTTTCTCTTTGTTAATGATGTGGCATCCGCTTTTGTAACACTTCTCAATAGTAAGGTTGAAGGTGTAGTTAATATTGCTTCTGGCAAACCAATTACCTTGAAATCAATTATTCAACTTATTTCACAACTACTGGGATGTCCTGAAGTCGTGAAGTTTGGGGCATTGACCGGACATAAAAATGAACCTCCTCTGCTGGTAGCTAATACAACTCGTTTAACTGAAGAAGTTGGGTGGGAATCTAAATATACACTGGAAGATGGGTTGCAAAAAACTATTGATTGGTGGCGCAAGCATTTTAAGGAATAATAGATGAAATTAACAATTGATACGAATGCTAAAATACTGATTCAGGAAATTGATGGAGAATGCGAGAGAATTAATCTCTATTCAAGGGAGGCATTTGAAATAATATCTCATCAATGGCTTAAGGTCGGATGGAACGAGAAGTATTCTTACACATTTACTTGGATGGGTCGTCCAATAATTCAACTTCCAGATGACATGTTTCGTATTCAGGAGGTTATTTATCAAGTTAAGCCGGATGTTATCATTGAGACAGGCATCGCCCATGGCGGTTCCCTGGTGCTGTATGCATCAATTTGCAAAGTGATGGGAAAAGGGAAAGTTATCGGTGTTGACATGGAAATCCGTCCACATAACAGGAAAGCAATTGAATCTCATGATCTGTCTAATTATATAACGCTTGTTGAAGGGAATTCTATTGCGGAAGAAACAGTGAAACAGGTTAAAAATTTTGTAAAACCTGACGAAACCGTAATGATAATACTGGATTCCAATCACACAAAACAACATGTTTTGGATGAATTGGAAGCTTATCACGATCTTGTTTCAACAGGCTCATACATTGTCGTAACAGATGGAATAACTAAAGACCTGAATGACGTGCCTCGAGGCAAACCTGAATGGATTTGGGATAATCCAGCAGATGCTGCTGTGGAGTTTGCTGAAAAACATCCCGAATTTGTATTGGAACAACCCAAGTGGCCCTTCAACGAAAGTGAACTAAAACTAAATGTTACATATTGGCCGAGTGCTTGGTTAAAGCGTACATAAAGAACATGATTATCATAAAGACATAGGTATTTTTTAAGAAAGCCTACTGAAGTTGTTCAACAATGAGGAAAGATATATGTTAGATGAATTTAAAAGACGTTTAGATGAGATGAGAATAGAATTGGACAATTATGAAAACTATAATCTTCATCTTCACAGGCCAAGTAACTATTGGCAGGACTCTATCTCCTATTTTAGCTATGTATTTTCGTGGCAACCAGAAGTTGTTGAATATTTACGCTACCATACGGATATGGTTACCGGTACTCATCCATTCCAGTACCTGGATGTGGCCTGTAACAAAATAAAGAAAAAAAAGATGATCAATGATTACAAGGAACTCTCGAGTGAGGTGCCAGATATTGAACCTTTGTCAGAACCATCTGCAATGGGGGGGTTCGGGTTCGAATTTGAAAACAAGTTAATTAATTCTGATGTTTTAAGATATATGACTGTATTGAAAATGATTAGTAAAGTATTCTCTTCATCTCCAGAAGAAGAATACAAATTTCTTGAAGTGGGTGGTGGATGGGGGGGGGTAGCATTTCACTTAAAGAAAACCTATCCAAAGATAAAATATGTAATTATAGACATTCCATATACACTATACTTTTCCGTATATTATTTATATAACTTATATCCGGAATTAAAGTTTTATGTCTACTCAAGATCTGACAAAATAGATAACCTATCCGACTACGATTTTTCTTTTTTGCCTCCGTGGAGTCTAGCTGACATTCCAAGCAAAACGTTTGATATTGCTCTGAATCAAGCTTCATTGGGTGAAATGACAGAAGAACAAGTGCACTATTATAGTAGCAACATTGCTAGGGTAACCAAAGGTGGCTTGATAAGCCATAACCGACGATATGCAAATCCACAAAACGATGAGTTAAAAGATTTAAAGGAATTACTGTCCAAAGATTTTTTGATCTCAGAGATTGATTCTTCTTCGAAAGTGAGTATGCTACAGAGCGTGAAATCAAACATAAAAAGTACTTTGAAAAGAATACTAAATCGCGAAATGCACCCATTCGCAGCCAATATGTATGAATGGTGGATGTGCACTCCAACACGGTAATTATCGTTAATAACCGGCCGCAACGCTAATAACACAAACCAGAAAATACGCTAAAGTGTTTAATACAATGAGTCACGAATATTCTATTGTGGTCCCTACCTATAACCGTCCACATTTCCTTAAGAGGTTATTACTGTATTATCAAGAGCAGAAATTCCCATATGCCATCGTTGTGGCTGATTCGAGCTTTGCACCTTCATGCGAGGAAAACCGGAATGTTGTAGCCTCCTTATGTAATACCCTGAATGTACACTACCAAATGTACCGCACGGATATAAGTGTGCCATTGAAGATAGCCCAGGCACTCGATACAGTTAATTCAAAATACGCTGTAATATGCGCAGATGATGACTTCATTCTTCCTCAAGCAATCGAACTATGCGTGTGTTTCCTTGAAGCCAACCCGGATTACTCCATAGCCCACGGGCATGCACTCAGGTTCTTCTCCTATACTAGTGCAAATCGCGATGCACATCACAGTCTCCGTATTGAAACCTATCCACAGTGTATTCTCGACTTCAATGATCCACGACTTCGTCTTCAAAAGCATCTCAAGGGCTACACAGCAACATTTTACTCGGTTCACCGTCGCTCAGATCTTATACACAATATGCAGGTCTGCCACGATAAGACTGCTGATATCCGATTCGGCGAGTTGTTGCCATCTTGCTTAAGCCTGATTCAAGGTAAGGCAAAACGTCTGGACATCCTGTATATGGTGCGCCAGGTTATCCCTGACTCGTCAGCGGGGAAGGGAAAGAGGTTAAGCTGGCTGGATTTGCTCATATCGGATGATTTCTCGCAGAGGTACACACAATTCCGTAACTGTTTGGTGGAAGAACTTGAAAATGTTATGGATTTGCCAGTAACGGAAGCAAAGAATGAAGTCAATCATGCTTTCCTTGCTTTTCTGGCACTAATGCTATACGCAAGTAACATTGGCCCATGTACCTGGGAGGGGCAGGATGTGTGGAAACGGGCTGTACGGCGGATTTGGCGAGTGATCCAGATATTGCCTGCTGCAGCCCGCTCTGCTATCATAGAACGTAGACTTGTTGTTATGGGCCGGTCACCTCGCGAGGCTTACAACAAACTAAGACTTAAACGTGAGCTAACCGGTTCTCCTTTTTATGCTGACCTCCAGCCAATCTATGAGCACATGATGCGCTATCCCAATGGTGTCCATACCTTTACCAAGGAATAAAGCAGAGAAAATAATCCCTGCTTGAATTGCAAATATGTTCTCAATCATTAAAAAGCTTTTCTATCTTTTCGATCGCCGTACCCGCCTGCAGTTTTTGTTGCTGTTTGGATTAATGCTTATAGGTTCAATCCTTGAAGCCGGTGGGGTTGGTCTGATTGTGCCATTTATCACTATCGTTGCAGATCCCGGGATTATTGAAAGTAATAAATGGCTGCACAGGTTAAATGAGGCCGTTGGCACACCAAATCCAACAGATTTTATGATCTATATGAGCATCGGGTTGGTGGCGTTTTATGTGATAAAAAACATCTTTATCGGCGTGATGAACTATCTGCAGTTTCGCTTTGTTAATTCCAAACGGGCTTCACTAGGGAAAATATTGTTTAGATTATATTTAAACAGCCCTTATACCTTCCATCTGGAGCGCAATACGGCTGAACTGGATAGAAATATTCGGTTTGAAGTCAGTAAGGTTTATGTCGTTGTGCAAAGCCTTTTGAAGATATGTACTGAACTCTGTGTAGTAACCTGTGTCATGATCATGTTACTACTGATCAATCCGGTTATTGTCATTTTCAGTATTGTTACATTGGGATTGGTCGGCGGAGTTTTTCATAAAGTGGACATGGGCTACTCCCGAATTTGGGGGGAAAAACTACAGTCTTCACAAAAATATGCAGGTCAATCAATTTTAGAGGGATTTGGAGCAATAAAAGAGGTAAAGATTTCAGGCAGTGAAAGTTTTTTTTCCAATCGGTATTACGCCAACATGATTGAACATGCTCGTGCTTACTGGAAGGCATTAACACTTAATAGTATACCCCGTCTGCTTTTAGAGGTGTGTGGCGCTGGAAGCGTGGTTTTGATTATCATGCTGCTGGTGGTACAAGGCAAGGACATCGAAATATTTTTGCCGACACTGTCTCTATTTGCTATGGCAACAATCAGGCTAATGCCTTCAATATCCTGGATAACGTCTAATTTACAGCAGATCCGTTTCAATAGCCCCGCTGTCGACGTTATTTATGAGGACGTTCATAACTTCAACATGATCAATCCAATTATTCTTCAGGTCGGCCAATCTATAAAGAACCCACTTTCATTTAAAAGAGATATAAGTTTACAGAACCTCGGCTATGCTTATCCAAACTCTGATGAAAAAGCTCTGCATGGGATTTCCCTTAAAATCGTGAAGGGACAGACTGTGGGGTTTGCCGGACCTTCAGGTGCCGGTAAAACAACGCTGGTCAATCTAATTTTAGGGTTGCTTGTGCCTTCAGAAGGGAAGATTTGCGCTGATGAGCAGGATGTATTTCAACATCTTGCTGCATGGCAGCAAAATATCGGTTATGTACCTCAATCCATTTACCTTCTGGATACCGATATCCTGAGCAATGTTGCCTTTGGGTTGGAATATGATGAGATCGATAATTCCAAGGTCTGTGAAGCCCTGAAAATTGCTCAACTGGATCTGTTTGTAAAGCAATTGCCGGATGGTTTGAATACGTTTGTCGGGGAAAACGGTGTTAGGATATCTGGTGGACAGCGTCAGAGACTTGGTATTGCAAGGGCCATCTATCACCAACCGGAAATATTGATCCTGGATGAGGCAACTTCAGCATTGGATAACGAAACAGAAAAGGAATTAAGCCGTGCTATCGAAGAGTTGTCCGGACAAAAAACGCTAATCATTATTGCCCATCGGCTTAGTACTATCAGGCAATGCGATAATATTTATTTTATGAAAAAAGGTTCTATTATTGATTCAGGGACATTCGATGAGCTTGTCTTGAAAAATCCTGACTTTAAACGGATGGCAGAGTCAGGCAAACTTGAGGTATAAAAGGACAAGAAAAAGTGGTTCACCGGGCTCACCGTGTACTAGTGGTGAATCGCCAAGATGTTCTCTATTATAAATTTATTTAGTCAAAATAGTAAGACGGTACCCTGAGATGAAATTTCTTATTTGTGGTGTTGGATCTGTTGGTGAAAGACATATTCGGAATCTACTCTCATTGGAGCACGATAATATCATTTTATATCGGACACGGTTTTTGCCTTTAAGAACGACAGAACAGTCATTTTTATCCTTCTCTTCTCTAGATGATGCTTTGTCAGAAAGACCAAATGCAGCTTTTATTACAAATCCAACAAATCTGCACATACCTGTAGCACTGAGATGTGCAAAGCTAGGGTGTCATCTTTTTATAGAAAAGCCACTTTCACATAATTTGGATGGAATTGATGAATTGCAAAAAATTGTCATTGCAAAAAAATTAATTGTGTGTATAGGTTTCCAATTCAGGTTTCACCCTGGATTAAAGAAGATTAAAGAGCTTCTGGATGAACAAGCGATAGGACGAGTCGTTCATGTGGCTGCTCATTGGGGCGAATATTTACCGGACTGGCATCCATGGGAAGACTATCGTAAGGGCTATAGTGCACGAGAAGATTTGGGAGGAGGGGTTATTTTGACCCTTTGTCATCCGTTTGATTATCTAAGATGGCTCATTGGAGAAATTTCGTATGTAGCATCGTTAGGGGGATCTTTAGGTGATTTAACCTTACCTGTCGAAGATACAGTTGATGTCCTATTGCAATTCAATTCTGGCTTGATTGGCCATGTTCACCTAGACTATATTCAGAGGCCACCGTCCCATTGGCTTCAAATAACGGGGTGCAATGGGGTGATTAAATGGGATAACAGCGATGGAAATGTACATCTCTATCGAACTAATAATAGCAGTTGGGAAACTTTCTCAGTGCTAAAGGAATTCGAGCGAAACAACATGTTTATTGACGAAATACAACATTTCATTGATTGTATCCAGGGTAGCAAAGGGACATCAATTACCTTGGATGATGGGATAAAATCCTTAAAAGTTGTAATGGCAATAAAGCAATCTATACGAGAACAAAGAACGATAAATGTATAAGGAAAAAGATGCTTGACATTCATTTTTACATGAAATCTGCTGAGTTAAAGAATCAGTTAATGGGGCAGGAATTGAAAGACAAGCAATATTTAATGACCAAACTTGAAGAGTTTCGCAGTAAAGAACCATTTGTATATAATATTGAAACAACAAATGCCTGCAATATGAGATGCGAAATGTGTCCACGCACTACCATAATGACCCGTCCGATAGAAACGTTGGATATGAAAACATATAGGAAGATAATAGCTCAGATCAGACCATTTTTAGATACTGAATGGCAAAGATGGGAAAATTTTGTTGAAAAATACTATCATATTTCGAGAAATGATATGAGCGAAAATCATTTTTTCCTTTTTATTATCCCACGGGTTATAGTATTGCATGGATATGGTGATCCCCTATTAGATAAAAAGATGCCAGAAAAAATTAGACTCCTATCTGAAAGAAACATACCAACTTACTTCAGTTGTAATCCAGCAAATATTAATCTTGACAAGACTATAGAAATGTTTCAAAACGGATTAAATTACATAAAGTATTCAATAGAAAGTGTTGACGATATTCGTCACAAACAAATAAGAGGAAATGCATCCAACTATACTGACAGCTATAGGAAAATCCTTAAATTGCTCGATATAAAAGAGAAAAGGGCATACAAGACCATCATTGTTATAACGATGTTAAACTTAAATAAGCCGTGGCAAGAGGATGAGTTTGAAAGATTACGGGATGCGTTCAAAGACTTAGATGTGTATATCTACCTAAAAAGTCAGGATCAGCAATGGTATCAAAATAAAAATGAAGGGACAAAATCCATACATTGGCTTGAATTCTGTCAATTTCCATGGTCATCAATGACAATAAAATCAAATGGGGAATCAGCCATGTGTGTCGAAGATTTTAATAATGAAATAATTTTGGGAGATGCTAAAAAAGAACCCCTTTATGACATTTGGAATGGCGAGAAATATAGGAAACTCCGACAGGATCATTTTGATCTGACTCTAGGGATAAAATGCACAGCCCGATGCGACATGAATCTGATTGGCTCGTTGGCAAAGGCACAAAGTAGATAAAAGAGAGGTAAATAAGCGAATGGAAATTATGGCTCTGATCCCAGCCAGGGGTGGGTCAAAGGCAATCCCCCAAAAAAACATCGTAAACCTGGCAGGGTATCCTTTAATAGCGTATAGTATAGCGAGTGGGTTGGCTGCACGGAGGATAAACAGAGTTATCGTTTCAACTGACGATCCGGAAATTGCCAAAATTGCTAGACAATTCGGTGCGGAAGTGCCTTTTTTACGGCCAGGTGAGTTGGCAAAAGATGATACTCCAGATTTCCCAGTTTTTCAGCATGCAATTGAATGGCTTGAGTCGGAGGAGAATTACTGTCCTGATATTGTTGTTCAATTGCGGCCAACAAGTCCTTTAAGGTCTAAGGAGCTGATAGATGAGGCGGTTGGATTTTTTATACAAAATCCAGGTGTTGATTGCGTAAGAGGGGTAGTGAGGGCAGAGGAAAACCCTTTCAAGATGTGGCTTATTGATCAGACCGGTTTGATGAAGCCTCTAATGGAAGGGTGGTTTGACGAACCTTATAATATGCCTCGCCAGAAACTTCCGGAAACATTTTGGCAAACAGGTCATGTCGATGTGATTGGGATTGAAACAATAAAGGACAAAAAGTCTTTAACCGGAACCAAGATATTGCCCATCTTTATAGATAGAAAATATTGTATAGATATAGACACATTAGACCATATTTCTGTAGCAGAAAGGTTACTTTCCTCGTGGAAACTAGACATTCATTGGCCACGCAGTGAAGACTTGCCTACTACGAGTAGCAGCGATTATAAAGAGGTTTTACCGAAAAAAATTGAGTTGATTATATTGGATTTCGATGGTGTGATGACGGATAATAAGGTTATTGTCTTGGAGGACGGATCCGAAGGAGTAGTTTGTAATCGATCTGATGGATTGGCTATTAATATGCTTTGCAGAGCAAACTTTAATGTCATAGTTTTAAGCCAAGAAATAAATTCAGTTGTTGAAAAACGTTGTTTGAAATTAGGTTTAAACTGCTATTCGGGAGAAGTTAACAAGGCGGAACGATTAGAGAAAACTGTCAAGAATTTAAATATTTCTTTAGACAACTGTATTTATGTTGGTAATGATATTAATGACCTTGAATGCATGAGAATGGTTGGCTGCCCAGTGGCAGTTGCTGATGCTACAGAAGAGGTAAAGAGGATTTCCAAGATTGTTCTACATACTAAGGGTGGTGATGGGGCAGTAAGAGAGCTCGCTGATCTCCTTTTGAGTAGGTGCAAGATAGATGAATCAAAGGAGAAAAGAAGTGGATAAAGTTCAAAAAAATCTTAAGCTGGGCAATAGGAGTATTATAGGGCCGGGGAATCCAGTGTATATCATTGCTGAAATAGGTATTAATCATAACGGTAGCATAGACCTAGCGAAAGAAATGATTAGATCTGCTCACAAAGTTGGCGTTAATGCAGTTAAATTCCAAAAGCGGAATCCTGAAGAATGTGTTCCTCTTGAACAGCGTGACAGGATGCGAGAAACGCCTTGGGGTTATATTTCTTATATGGATTATAGATACAAAGTAGAATTTGGTGAGAAAGAGTACAGGGATATTGACAATTTATGTAAGAACCTGGGTATTGAATGGTTTGTATCGTGCTGGGACAAGACATCTGTTGACTTTATGGAGAGGTTCGACCCGATATGTTATAAAATACCATCAGCGCATATCACGAATAAAGAGCTTTTGTTGTATTTAAAGAAAACGCGGCGTCCGCTAATTCTGTCAACAGGCATGTCTACGATGAGTGAAATTCGTCAAGCGGTGGAGTTAGTAGGGACAGATACATTAGCCCTCGCTCATTGCACCAGTAGTTATCCCGCAAAATTAGAAGAATTGAACCTCCGAATGATTCTAACGCTTCGGAAAATGTACGATTGTCCAATTGGCTATTCAGGGCATGAAGTGGGGCTTGCTACAAGTGTTGTGGCCGTGAGTTTAGGTGCATGTTTTGTGGAACGTCATTTTACCCTGGACCGAGCTAGCTGGGGAAGCGATCAAGCATCGTCGGTAGAGATTGCGGGATTGGCACGACTTGTCAAAGATATTCGTTCAGTTGAAATCGCTCTTGGAGACGGGGAAAAGGTAGTATATGAATCAGAAATGGAGATAAGAGAGCGATTGCGGGCTTGATTTTAAATGGACAATACTCGTCTTCCTGTGTACGATGACCAGTCTTGGGTATCAAAAAGCAAGAATTCGGTCTTTTACCAACCAGTTTACAGCGGGCTCTGAAAATACACTCACAGCCAATTATCTGAGAGCTCATGAACCACAAAATCATCTCACCGTTCCCCCGGACTGCCCCAGAATTGCGATTCTTATCAGATTAAAGTCTTCCATCCCGGTATCAATGAATAGCATTTTCGTAACACAAAATCGTCATAGGGAGATGCTGGAATTAAAAGTATAGATAAAGATTTCTTGGAGACTGTAGGGTTTGGAAATACATTTCCAGAAGATTATGTCCGGAAAACCGTGGTGCTGAGAGATGGCAGGGAAGCTTTTATATTCGTGCACAGAATAACTGGCCATGGGATTCTTGATTCGGCATACTGGGAGGAGCAGGGGTATTATGGTGAAGATTATCGAAATGAGTTTGGTGCAGAGATTGGAAAAAAGGTTCTTCCTTCTGACAACTTGCAGATATACGATGACTTGAATGAAAGACAATTTCAGACCTTTTTGAAACATCTTACAAAAGAAACAAGATTATTAGAAATTGGATGTTCTTTCGGTGGAATTTTAAATAGGGTCGCAAACTTTGGAGTTGCCATATCTCATGGTGTTGAACCTAATAAACAGGACGCTGAATTTGTGCAGTATAATAATAAAAAAGCAAAGATATTCAACTCAACATTTGAAAATGCAAATCTGCCTGATGATTATTATGATATTATCGTTAGTATTGAGGTGTTAGAGCACATTGTTTCACCTAGGAGCTTTTTGCAGAAATGCTATACTGTATTGCGACGAGGTGGATTAATACATATAGAAGTACCTAATCATAATGATGCGTTATTAAATGCCTATAAAAATGCAGCATACGAGAAGTTTTATTACCGTAAGGTACATATTCACTACTTTACTAAAGATTCTCTCCTCTCGCTATGTCGTGAGTGTGGTTTTGAGGGAAGTGTTATCAGTTTTTTAATGTATCCTTTTTTCAATCATGTTTGGTGGTACCAAAATAATAAGCCTCAATCTTCTGCCACTACAGCCTTATCAACTCCTGCACCAGCAGATGAAAATACTTTGGTTGAAAAAGCAATAAATGAGTTTTATGAAAAAGTAGAAAATGAGTATGAAACTTTGATTAATGCCAATATGTTGGGGGACTGCTTGATATTCCAGGGACAGAGGATAAAATGAGTTCATGCTTTAACGGATTATATTGCATTAATCTGGAATTAACCAGCAGATGCAATAAGAACTGCTGGATGTGCGGCAGAAGAAAGATAGACAGAGAATATCCGGAAATAGCAATGAATTATGGCGATATGGATCTTGAACTGGTTAAGAAAATAGCCAAACAACTACCGGAAGGAATAGTAGTTCAATTTCATAACAATGGAGAACCCTTGCTTTATCCCAGATTTGGAGAAGCAATCAGATTGTTCAAGGATCAGATAAAATGTGTGGATACAAATGCTAAAAGTTGATAGTAGAGAGGGCCGACGAAATCATAGACAACCTGGATACCATAACCATATCTGTCATAGAAAATGACCCAGAAGTGGATGAACAGTTTGAGCTGGTTAAGAAGTTTTTGGAGATTAAGGGTGAGAGGAAACCACTGGTGATTTATAGATGTCTGGGAGATGTGGATATGGAAAGGTGGGAGAAATTAAATGGAATAATAGCCACCAGGATATTGCATAATCCTTTGGGAAGCTTTAAATATAAAAAGCCGCCGACCGTGCCGGAAATCGGGATATGCTTGGAGATATTAAATCATATGGCTATTAGTAGACTCGGCAAGGTCTCCATTTGTGTTAGATTTGACCCGAGAGGATTAGGGGTTATTGGGGACGTTAATTCAGAACCATTAGTAGATATTTGGAACGGCTCGCAGAGAAAAGAGTGGTTACATTATCACATTCAAGGTAGACGAGACAGAGTGCCATTGTGCAGTTATTGCGATTTCTGGGGAGTGCCGACAGGCCTGTGAGGAAGCGGGGAGTTTAACCCTCAAGAGGCGGGGAGTTTGTGAATTCGAGTCTTAGCAGGGCCGCTTCAAGGAGTCAATTATGAAAAACTTCGCATTGGTGGGATGCGGACAGATCGGTAGCAGACATCTTCAGGGATTGATGAAGGTTCCCGGTCCTTTGAGCATCCAAGTGGTTGACCCAAACCCGGCAGCACGGTGCCTTGGCCGGAAGCGTGCCGATGAAATCATACCCAAGGAAAACATACAAATCGAATGGTTGAAATCCATTGACGATCTCAGGCCAACAGATTTAACTGTAGTAGCTACCACAGCGGTAAACCGCGCTGATTTACTTATCAAGTTGCTTGAAAGGGGACATAGCCGTTTTCTTGTTGAAAAAGTGGTTTGCCAGTCCGACGAAGAATACCAGAGATTGCTTGAGGCATTTGCAAAGTATCGAGCTAAAGGCTGGATTAATTTCTACCACCGATATATGGATTTCTACAAGGAACTTAAACAGGTTCTTGTGAGTGGCCCGATTCATTTACAGGTGCTAGGCGGCAACCGTGGACTAGGTTGTAATGCTATCCATTTCCTGGACCTCTTTACCTTTTTGTGTAGTGGCACAGAAGTGGAAATTCAAGGCAGTTTTTTCAAAGACTGCCTTTTGCCGAATAAGCGATCTAAGGAGCTCGTGGAATTCTCAGGTACGCTTTTTGGGAGTGTTGCCGATGGTAGCACCTTTTCCTTCACCTTCAATGAAATGTCCTCCGCTAGTTATACAGTCGAGGTCTTGGGTGTTAACGTGCGAGCATTTGCGGATGAGGGGTTAGAAAAGGCCCAAGTAGCATTTGAGGCTGAGAACTGGGCATGGCAGGAATGGAATTTTAAAAACCTCTTCTCCAGTGTTCTCACGCCCCGAATAGCCCAAGATGTGTTGGAAACAGATGATTGCGGCTTGACCTCTTTGGAGGATTCTTACGTTCCCCATAGCGTCCTATTTAAAGTGTTCTCCAGGCATGTGGAAAGGCTGACCGGAAAGGTTTGCCCGACATGTCCCATTACCTGATAATCCATACAACGAGGAGTGAAGTTATATGTCTTACGACCTGATTACCCGGATTTACGAGCATGATTTTACGGGAAAATCCGTCCTTATCCTTGGCGGTGGCAAAATGGGCAAAGAGTTCTCCAATGCGCTTCTGGCAATGAATATCCACAACTTCACCATTATTACTGCCAATGGGAGAACGGCCATGGAATGCCGAAGTGCATTCGAATGCAGGATTATGAACGGTGGCTATCAAGCCAATGTGCTGAAAGGCGATGTGTACGACTTGGTTATCATTGCCACTCCTGTCCACGAACTGATCCCGGCTGTCCGCCACGTCATTTCCTGCGGTAACACTAACATCCTAGTCGAGAAACCCTGCTCGGTTTACTCAAGTGAACTGAGGGCTCTGGCGAGCGAACTCGAGGACAGCGGTGTCCGGGTGCGGGTCGGCTACAATCGGCGAACCTACCCCAACCTGTGGAAACTCAAAGAGCTGGCAAAGATTGATGGCGGTATTACTTCGTGCCGCTATACCTTCACTGAGATCCTCCGTACCATTATTTTCGATAACAATCACCCCGATGCCTACGAGCGCTGGGGTATCACCAATTCCCTGCATGTGATCAGCACGGCCCATTTTCTAATCGGTATGCCTAATGAACTGTCTCGATATCTCATAGGCGGGCTTTCATGGCACCCGATCGCCTCAAGATTTGTCGGTGCAGGTCTAACCGAAAAAGACATACTTTTTTCTTATCTCGCCGACTGGGATTCTGCGGGCAGATGGGGAATCGAAATCATGACCCCCCAAAATGCGTACCGCCTTGTTCCTTTGGAGAAGCTCTTTTGCTGCCCCAAAAGTTCTTTTGAGTGGGAACTGGTTGAAACAACATCTGCTTTTCCAGATGTAAAACAGGGGATTGCAGAGGAAGTAGCCATTATGCTTTATCCAGAGATGGAAAAGACAATTCCTCTGGTGACCGTGCATGAGGCGGCAGAGTATACAGGATTGGCAGATCAAATTTTTGGCTATGATTCCCATAAATCCACTTAATTTTAACCAAAGCCTACCACGCATAAATTAAATTAGATAAGAAACATTTAAAAGCACCGCCAAGTATGCCATGGAACCGCAAAGCTTGAGATTCACAACCACTGAATCCTATGATGAGAGAGCCAATGGGTAAAAAAGGCTACATAATGATTAACGATTCCCATTATTTAGAGTATTTTATCTCTGAACTAAAAGATGAATACATCCCAATTACTATTGATACTTATGTAGAGGCCTTTCTTGAATCAAGAGGCATTGAAACTGTTGGAATATTAGATTATCTCTCTGGCGTGGAGATAGATGCGGTGACTTCAGAAGCCTCTTCTTTAACGGATACCTTTGTCTCCGGCATTGATGAAAACAATAGAGATTTGTATGCACAGATATTTGGCATGGGGGACATTAATCTTGTATATGCTTCTATGAATTATCTCTTCAAGAGATTTGCAATAGCCACTTTCAGATTCTTAAAGGGTTTGGAAGCCATTATTGAAAATAGGAACATCACTGATTTAGATTACTTGCATGATGGGTCCACTGTACTTATCTGCCCCTATAGAGACCAAAGTGCGTTTTTCTTCCCCGATGATATTGCCTGGAGAATCATGCAGCACTGGCATTATGATAAGAAGCCTCGGCTTTCATTTATAAAAGCTCCACGGAGAGAGGTGGAAACTGTACCGCAAGGCTATAGGGGATATATTCAAAGGATTAAGTCACCTTTGAGAAAAGTCAAGAACTTCATTAGGTACCTGCCGAGGTATTTATATGGCTATTCGGCGCAAAATAAAAATCTGCTGCTTATGTTGCCGCCTGGCGATCTTTCTATCCTCATATCTTCGGCAAACGCAAATAGAGAATACAACATAATAACCTGGGATACGCGTAGCAGATTGACTCCGGAGTTTCCAGGAAGATTTATAGGAAGGCGACTGGAATGTCAATTTGACCTGAGTAAGAACAGCAATCGAGTGGAACCTTTTCTTTGGGATGAGATTCTGGAACATTTCGATCTTCATGTTGGCAGATGTAAGGATTGCGACACAGTAAGCTATTTTCAATTTGCTTCGTTTGCGAGGCCACTCGTCAAGCAATTCTTGGAAGATAAATTACCTGATATCTATCGGTATTGGAAAGCGGCTGAAAACCTGCACGATACGATTAAGATAGAGGCACTTCTTTGGGGCGTCCCCCCCCTCATATATCCCATGAATATCGTGAAGGAGTTCTTTCGACTTAAAGAAGTACCGATAGTCGGCATGCAGCATGGTGGAATGTATGGCTCCAACCATATGGGCTCAGCAATATTTGATCATGACTTTACTCACTGTAATTACTATCTCTCATACGGTTTTGACAAGGACACAATCAGCAAAACTTATCCCGACAAGAAGCTACCAGACATTATTCCAGTTGGTTCAACAATGATATCCGACTTTGCCAAGGAACATAAATCAACGAACCCCCCAAAATCTCAAGTAAAAATAATGTACCTTCCTATGATTGTAAATGACAATTTCTTTTCTGCTTTTGCCTATATAGATCCTAAGCTGTTTCATTTTCAGAAGCAGATTATTGACACATTGGCATTATGCAATGAACATAAAATTATAAAATTTCCTCCCGGCACTTATGCACAACATTACCTTAGACCTTACATTGAAAGTTTATACCCTGACAGGTTTCAAATTATTGACAATCTGTCTTTTACTGACTGTTTGAAGAAATATAATGTGGACACGATTCTCCTGGATGTAGCAGGAACCACGGCACAAAGTGAAGCAGTTGTTACAGGCAACAACATTATTGCCTATACTGATAGGATATTTCTCAGCTTGACGGCAGAGGCAGCTAATGTACTGTCTAAGAGAGCCGTAGTTTGTAATACAAGAGAGGAGTTTATTGGTCGGATAATCGATTGTATGAATGATAGTCTCCCCTCAGTAGATTTAGAGAACAGCGAATATTTAGAAAGATACTGCATATACAAAGGCAACCCCGCAGAAAACATCCTTGAATCAATACAATCAATTATAAAGTAGGTAATTGATAGAGAAAAATGGTTAATGGAAGAATAGTATTGATGAATTTTCCTCCTGAGATAGATTTTAATTACCTTCGTAAGGGATCAGCTTATCCAAGCACAGCTACGTTGCTACTCGGGACTTTACCGGAAAAGAACGGACATGATGTTAGCATAACTGATGGTGCTTACCATCAGGATTACCTTCAATTGAGGCAACACAATCTATGGATCAAAAGAACAAAATAGAAATATTAGATTGCACCATCCGCGACGGTGGATATGTCAATAACTGGTGGTTTGAAAAGAGGATGGTTCGAGAAGTTTACCGCACCCTCTCTAAAAGCGGGGTTGACTACGTAGAACTCGGCTTTAGGGGAACTGAAAAGAATTTTGATCCAGCGGTTTATGGACCATGGAGATTCACAAGTGAAGAAAATTTGCAAGAAGTAACCAGGGGAATAGAAGGCGCAAAGGTAGTTCTAATGGGCGATTATGGGAAAATCGATTTGGAAGATTTAGATGAAAAAAAATATAGTGTGGTGACAATGATACGGATAGCCACACACAAGGACAAAGTGTTTGATGCAATAGGTTTATTAGAAAAGATAAAAGCCAAAGGATACGTCACGTCTCTTCAGGCTATGGGTTTTACCAGTTACACTGGGTATGAGAAAGTTGATTTGACATATGCGATAAAAAATTCAGGGATGGACTACTTCTATATTGCCGATAGCTATGGTTCTATTTTCCCTAACGAAATAAAAGCATTATTTGAACCATTTCTAGACTTGGGAACAGTTAAGGTTGGCTTTCATCCTCATGATAGTCTTCAGATGGCTTTTGCCAACACCCTTGAAGCAATAAAAGTCGGAATCAACATTATTGATAGTTCCATTTATGGGATGGGTCGAGGATCAGGAAATCTAACAACAGAAGCTCTTATTGCCTACCTGGAAGTCCAAGGAAACAGCAAGTACAATGTAATCCCTGTCCTGAATTGCGTAGACAGGTATTTTGTAGATATTAAGAAAGAAATGCCCTGGGGATATCAGTTGCCATATATGATTTCAGGCATCTTTAAGTGCCACCCCTATTACGCTGCCGAATTGGTTAAACGACGCGAGTACTCAATCGAGGACATCTGGAAGGCTATGGAAGTTATCGAAGAGATGAAACCCATAGGTTTTGATCGCAGCATTATTGATAATTTGATAAAAAGGGGGGTAGTTGGCAGTTTGGGCAAGAAAGCCTTAGCTGATAAAAAAAAGCCACCTGAAGATAATTTATTAGGAAACAACAAAATTGTTCCTTATGTAAAAAGGCATGCCGGGCGTGATTTTCTAATATTGGCTAACGGTCCAAGTCTCAAAAAATATCAGAGCAATATCTATACTTTCATAGAAAAATATAACCCTTTGATTCTTGGAGCCAATTACTTGTCCGGCCTATTCGAACCTGATTATCATGCTTTCAACAACAAGAAACGGTTTGTAATGTATGCTGATACGGTCAGCCCCAGTTCTAAATTGTTGATAGGGGAAAATATTCCCCACGAAATGATTTCGGAATACATCAGTCGTGAATATGAAACTCTATTTTTTAGGGATATTCTGGATGCTGATTTTGATATTAAAGATGGTGTTATTAAATCAAATTGCCGCACTATTTCGGTATTACTCTTAGGTGTAGCCATTGTTATGGGCGCCAACCGTATTTTTATTGCAGGCATGGATGGATATATGGACAAGAAAAAAATAAAGGGCGCTCTTTATTACGAAGAAAAGTTGGAAACTAAAGAATACGAACTTAATGTAGAGAAACATAGGTGGAATCAAAGATTCTTGCAACAAATTGATGATTATATAAGGAAAAATGGAGGCGAGGGCATTCATATTTTAACACCTACCAGCCACTCAGCATTCTACAAGGGAATTGATAATTATATCAAATCGGAGAAAAAGGTCAAAAACATGAAGGATTTATGAAAAATTCAAATATCTCAATAATCAGATTATCAAGGAAAGAGTAACTTAGGGGCTAGGGATGAAGCAAGAGGCCTATAAATTCCAGAATATCGCCCAGATTTCCTACCAAGCAGCGAAGAAGATTGTCCCTGTCATAAATGAGATAATTGGCGTACCAAAATCTGTAGTTGATCTGGGTGGAGGCTGTGGTGGATGGTGCCTGGCTTTTAAGGAAAACGGTTCACAGTTATTACGGTGCATTGATCACCCTTCTCTTAAAAAAGAGGATCTATTGATATCTGAAAAAGAATTTGAACCCTGCGACTTAGATAGAAGCCTGCCTCCTGTAAAAAAATGCGATTTAGCTGTTAGTATTGAATTTGTGGAACATGTAGATAAAACCAGAAGTGAGGCTGTGATTGAGTTTCTTACCAATAGTTCAACAGTTGTTTTATTTTCCGCGGCAGTGCCCCGTCAGGGCGGGGTCGGGCATATCAATGAGCAACGGGTAAGGTATTGGAAGAAGTTATTTGAGGAGAGGGAATTTTTAATAACCGATGTTATCAGGCCGCGAATTCTTTTTGACAGCAGTATTCCTAATTATCTTCGCCAGAACCTTTATCTTTATGTTCATAAAGACACCGTTAATCGATTGTGCATACCTTCGGATTCCCTTAAATTTATTCCTGATGAATTTGAAATGGTTGATCTTGCTATTTTAGAAAGTCCGTTATTGGTAAGCGAGATTTTGAAGGAATTGCCACAAGCGGTTATCCGGGCAATTAGATACAGATTGAAGCTATAAGATGATTAAGCCCCACGGTGGAAAATTAATAAATAAGGTCACGTTACGAGGCTCGAAAGAGGCTTAACCACATACCCACTTCTTGGCGTTAAGAGCAGGGGATTTAAGTAACAGAGGGGAAGAGGATGACGAACACTAAAGCAAAAATTATACTGGTTAATCCTATATTGAGTTATGATAAAAATAGTCATAAAAAGGATTCATCCGCCTATCCTTATCCTGGTTTGATGATAATCGCTTCTATTCTTGACCGTGAAGGTTATTTAGTAAAATTGATTGACGCAAATTTATATAGCGTTGATGAGTTTATTGAAAAATTGATCTCGGAACTTAATGACAATGTAGTATTTGTTGGATTCAGTTTGATGACAATGAATGTTTCATGGGCTTACGATGTAATTAAAAATATAAAAAGAGAAAAAGGCGAAACTACTATTGTCGTTGGCGGAATCCATCCAACTTTATTTCCTGATGAAATGATAGAAGATGACCTTGTTGATATTGTAGTAATTAATGAAGCCACAAGTACCATAGCTTTATTGACAGATACGCTCTTAAAAGGAAATGATTTAGAAAAAATTCCTGGTATTTATTTTAAAAGAAATGGAAAGATTATAAAGAATACGCCGAATCTAGAGTTAGATAGTTTTTCATATGTGCCTTTCATAAATTTTTCTTTAATACAACATGAAGAATATGCAAAGGATAACTGTTTATCATCATTCCCATATTTCCCTAAAAAAGAATATAGGGTTTATCCAATACAGACATCCTTTGGGTGTGCATTTAAATGTGCATTTTGTATTAATTCTATGTATAGAAGAAGGTACAGGATGCGTTCGGCAGAAGAGATTGTAGATAGGATTGAGTTCTTAATAAAAGAGTATAAAGCCAACTTCATTGCGTTTTGTGATGAAGAGTTCTTTATAAACAAAAAAAGACTGTTGAGATTTGTTCAGTTGGTGGAGGAGAAAAAACTTAAATTTTTTTGGCGTACTTCATTAAGAGTTACTAATTTTAGAGACGATTATCTGAATGATGAGCTACTTCACAGACTAGAAAAAATTGGTTTTCTTAGCGCTGTTATGGGTGCCGAGAGTGGTAGTCAAAGGATTTTAAATTATATAAAAAAGCAGATAACACCTAAACAAACTATTAATGCAATAGAAGCATTATCAAAAACAAAAATAGTTCCAAAAATTTCGTTTATGGTTGGTATTCCTGGTGAAACAGAGGATGAAATTCTTGAAACCTATAGACTTGCAATAAAATTGAAAAAAATAATACTAAAAGCGAAATCAAAAGGAGAAATTCAAGTGCTGTCTTTTCGCTTATACCCTGGCTCGTTGTTATACAATAAGGCTACATCAGATTATGGGTATAAAAGCATTCATCAATTGAAAGAATTGGTAATGGTAGACGGCAGCAACCTGGAAAAAGGATGGGGGTTCCCTGTTGGGGATAGAAAATATATAAAAAATCCCAAAAGATTTGATTTGATGCAATTTTATTATAACACTTTTATATGGCCATATCATGAGAAAAAGGGATTTTTAAGACATTTATCAGTAAATTTAGCAATGCTTCGGTTTCAGTTAAATTTTTTTGGGCTATCATTTTTTATAAAAACAATAATGGGTATGAGAAAAATTTTAAAGTGCTTGGTAAGACGTTTTATATGTAAATCTAACATTTCCGTTACTTGAAAAAAAGTAAGGGTGGTTCCGTTATGAAAATTATCTGTGTATTACCGGCTCGTTATGCTTCTTCAAGGTTTCCAGGAAAACCGTTAGCTGATATCGAGGGAAAACCTATGATCTGGTGGGTTTACAGACAAGCCTCAAAGGTGAAGAATTTTCAAGCGGTGTATGTGGCCACAGATGACGATAGGATTGCTTCCGAATGCAAAAGGCTCGGCATGAAGTTCATAATGACTTCAAACAACCACCCGACAGGCACGGACAGAGTAGGTGAGGTGGCTAAGAAAATAGAAGCGGATCTGTATGTCAATGTACAGGGTGATGAGCCGCTCATCACACCGGACGCTATAAAACGAGCTATAGAGCCATTCTACGAGGACAAAAGAATCACGGTTACAAATCTGATGACAGAGATAAAACGGCAGTCCGATCTCATAGACTCAACTGTTCCTAAAGTCGTGGTCAATATAAGAAATGAAGCTATTTATCTCTCACGCTTACCAGTCCCGTATCCAAAGGAAACCGAGGGTTTGAAGTATTACAAGCAGGTTTGTGTTTACGGATTTACCCCACAGTCTTTGGAAGCTTTCTCCAATCTGTCAAAAGGACCGGCCGAGCGCGCAGAGGACATTGAACTTTTACGATTTATAGAGAATGGGATTCCAGTTAAAATGGTTGAAGTCGAAAAGGATACGATAGCTGTGGATACTCCGTCCGACCTAAAACTGGTCAGAAACCTCATCAGGGGAAATATATGAACTTTCTCTTTTTTGGTGAACTGATGCTCAGACTCACTTCGGCTCGTGAGGGCGAACGTCTTGCTTTCGCTGATATTTTGCGTATAACGCCTGGGGGCAGCGAGGCAAATTCAGCAGTAGCTATTAAAG
The DNA here is from genome assembly GCA_016209225.1 of Desulfobacterales bacterium. Lineage (GTDB taxonomy): Bacteria > Desulfobacterota > UBA8473 > UBA8473 > UBA8473 > UBA8473. The sequence goes on along the minus strand of JACQWO010000051.1, from coordinate 58,055 downwards.
CTTTGGGAGATCATAAAGTTACCTTTCTTTCAGCCTTTCCCGATAACCCACTTGGTGAAAAGTGTTTAAGGGCATTAAAGGCTTTCGGAGTTAACGTCATTCCTCTACCTTCCCAATCTAAAAGGATAGGGCTTTACTGGCTGGACATAGGAAAGGGGCCACGATCATCAAATGTCTATTATGATCGCGATAATTCAGCTTTCGACATGATAGACCCTGAAACAATCCTTTCTGAGCACCTCGAGTGCGATTGGTTCCATTCATCAGGTATCACTCCGGCTATTTCCGAACGAACATGTAAGGCACTTTTTCGCTGTATTGAGTTTTTGCCTCCAAATGTCCCTTTTTCTCTTGATCTCAATTTCAGGAGCAAACTTTGGCAATGGGCGGAAGAAAAAAAAATGAGGGCAATATACGATAAACTGAGTCATAGAGCAGTATTGCTTTCTGGAAACGAGAGCGACTTTCAGACCTGTTTTGGGTTGAAACCCGCTGGAAAAACTATGGAGGATATCTACTCCTCCATAGCAAATGTAGTATTTTCAAGATATCATGGATTACGTTTTTTGGCCGTCAATTTGCGGACATCACACTCTGCAACAAGAAACTCATGGTCTGGTATGCTCTTTGTTCGTGACGGAAGCTCTTATAAAAAATTCATTAGCCAAGTCATTGAAATAGACACAATCATAGACCGATTAGGTACGGGTGATAGCTTCACAGCAGGAATTCTACATGGTCTGACATCCTTTGCGGACGATTACAAGCGAACGCTTGATTTCGCTATTATGCTCTCGGCACTAAAGCATAGCATATTTGGTGATTTTTCCTGCTTTTCAGAGGAAGATGTTAATAAAGCTTTACAAACCCTTGGAAGCGGTCAGATAGAGAGGTAATGAAAATAGCTGAAAAGTTTCTGGTAACCGGCGGAGCAGGATTCATCGGTTCACACGTAGCCAAGAGGCTTTTGGATCAAGGACATGAAGTAGTAATTGCGGATAACTTGCTGACCGGCAGTATGGACAACGTTCCCAAAAAAGCCAAGTTTATATACATTGATCTGGCTAACGAAAACCACTATTATAAACTGGACTGGTTTAAACCCAAAGCCATACTGCATATTGCGGGACAGTCATCGGCAGAAATCTCGCATGAGTCACCTATCAACGACCTAGACATCAATACCAAGGCAACCATTCTTCTCGGCAACTGGGCACGCAGGCAGAACTGCAACAGGATGCTTTTTACCAGCAGCGTTTCGGTATATGGTGATGGTTTGTCTCCAGGCAAACCCATGTCTGAAAAGGACAGGCCGTCTCCCCAATCGTTTTACGGGTGTTCGAAACTCGCCTCGGAATATTATCTGCACACCTTCAATCAGTCCTATGGTATAAATACCACGTCTTTTCGCTTATTCAATGTTTATGGACCGGGTCAGAATATGCAAAACATGAAGCAAGGCATGGTAAGTATCTATCTGTCTTACGTATTGTTTCGTGAGTCGTTATTGGTCAAAGGATCGTTGGAAAGGTACAGGGATTTAGTCTATGTCTCCGACGTTGTCAATCTTATGGTGAACAGCATAGATGATAAACGGACGTTTAATGATGTCTTCAATGTAGGTACCGGGAAAAAGACCCTCATCAAGGATCTCATTGCCCTGATACTGAAAACCATCGGGAAGCCTAACTTTCCCGTAGAGGTGGGACAAAGCACGCCCGGTGACACGTTTGGTTCCTTAGCCGATGTGTCGTATATCAAAGAAGTGCTAAACTGGGAGGCAAGGGTATCATTGGAACAAGGTATGACAGAAATGGTGAGATTTTACTCTTCCATCGGATGAATAATGAACGAATGACCAAGACTCAGAGGGCTGTTGATATAAGTCTTGAAAACGCTACTGTGTGAGTCACTCCTAATTGTAGGATATAGTCATTCCCTGAAATGAGTTAAGGGAAAAGCTATGAAAGACAGGAATTACGAAATTCCCCGGTGCCGGATTTGTGACGCTGACCCGAAATGCCAGCGAGTTCGGGCTAGCAAGGTTTTTGGCGGGAGAAAGGAGCATAACTTTTGGCAATGCGGTGAATGCGACGGAGTTTATCTGTTCCCAATCCCTTCGGAGGATGAGGAGCACTATTTTTATGTACAAGAATTCGAGAAGTATATGGCCAAGCGAAGCGGAGACCAAGTATGGACTGAGCCTTTGGCCCATGTCCATGCCAATCAGCACAATGTCAAAAGGAGATGGGCGTTTCTTGAGCCGCATTTTCGCCATGGACAGGATATTCTTGAGATCGGCTGCTCTTCAGGCTTTATGCTGAACGCCTTTTCAGACTACGGACTGAATTGCGTTGGAGTCGAACCCTCAGGAGTCTTCTCCGACTTTTTGATGGCCAATGGCTATGAAGTGTACCACAGCCTAGAAGAGCTCCAGGAAAAATCGACAAAACAATTTGACCTTATCGTTCATTTCTTTGTCCTTGAACATGTCCGCGACCCGTATTCTTTTTTCAATCAATCCTTCGACTTACTAAAGAAACGGGGAAAAATCATTGCTGAGGTACCCTGCGTGAACGACGCATTGACAAGTCTATATCGCATACCTGCTTTTGAAGAATTCTACTGGTCCATAGCCCACCATTACTACTATAGCCCTAAGTCGCTTTCTTATGTTCTGGATAAGCTTGGACTGAATTATGAGTTGTCCCCCGAGCAACGCTATGATCTTTCGAATCATATTGTGTGGATGACTGAAGGAAAACCAGGGGGCCAAGGCAGGTACGGCCATATTTTCAGCACCGATCTTATCGAAAAATACAAAAATGACCTTAAAGCCAACTGGATTTGTGACACCATCTTCTTGTATATATACAAATAATGTTCAGCCAATTGTATGACGACGTTATATCTAACCTTAAACGGAAAAATCCCTTTTAGCTATGTACTGTTATACAACAGGATCGCTTTTGATATACGTAAGGATTTCAACGATCTCATCGGAGCCTTCTTTAGAAATTGCCCGGTCAATATGGACTTGATAGTCTCGAGCCCTGTAAGCCGGAATACGTTTGCAAGCCCTCTTTTCCATTATTGTTGCTGTCTTGCTTTGCTCCAAGAGCTAGTCCTGAAAAACGAACCTATTACTGAAATCATAAGCGATTCGAAGGCATTTAAGAAGATCGTTGAAAACTATGTGACTAGCCGGGGGTTAAATGTCAGAGTCACATTACCAAGGTTACCCATAAGACAACGATTAAAGAAAATCATTAGGCCAGTGTACTCTTTTTTTGCTGCTCCCTTTCGACAGTTCCTTTTATCCATCATTGCAAAAAAAACGCGGGCGCTTCAGAAGCCGTTTGTCCCTGAACCATTGACATTGATTGATACTTTTGTCTTGCCTGGTAATATTGAGAGGGATATTTATTACCAAGGAATCCTTAGTGCCCTTTCAGAAAAAGAGAGACAGCGCGTTTATTTTGTCCCTTTGATAGCTGGTTATCGACCGAGGCAATATTTGTCGGTTGTCAAGCAACTACGCAGGTCATCTAGAAACTTTGTTTTAAAAGAGGATTATTTAAGACTTAGAGATTACTTATATGCGTGGGGTCATTTTTTCCGTATTCGTGTATTAAAAGTAGGAACTTGCGTTTTTCAGGGGATAGATATTTCGTCTTTGGTACGAGAGGAAATGAACAGTTGCCGCGGATTCGACTCTTCATTTCAGTCTTTGCTAAATTATTGTTTTGCCAAAAGATTGAAGAATAACGGTATACAGTTGAAGCTTGTTATTGACTGGTTTGAAAATCAAATCGTTGATAGAGGCTGGAATGCCGGATTCCGGCGTTTTTTCCCTAAAACTGTTATAAAAGGGTACCAAGGGTTTGCCCCAACCCCCCATTACTTGTGTATGTATCCAACAGAAGAGGAGATGGAAAACGAGGTTATTCCCAAAGAGGTGGTGGTTATTGGAAAAGGCCTAGTACAATCGGCCCGTAAATTTTGTGCTAACATTGATGTAACTGTTGCCCCTGCCTTCCGCTTCCAGCGGTTATGGCAAAAAAGGAAATCCTTGCCAAATTCCAATTTTTATACCATTCTCGTGGCATTGCCTATTTTAATGAATGAATCGATCCGTATACTGACTTTACTTGAATATGTGACCCGCGAACTGAATCAAGATGTTCGCCTCTGGATAAAACCTCATCCAACCACTCCTCTATCTCAGATAAAAAGGGCATTAAGTTTAAAATGGCCGGAACGGTTTGAAGTTATCAGTGGAGATTTTAATGATTGCATTGAGGAATCAGACCTACTCATAAGTAGCACTTCAAGTACTTGTCTAGAAACTATTGCAAAAGGTATTCCGGTTGTGGTTGTAGGTAATAGAACCGGTTTAACTCACAATCCAATTCCAGAAGCCATCATAGAGGATATCTGGCAGTTGTGTTACACCCAAGATGAAGTAGCGAAAGCAATTCAATTTTATCAAAATCGGAGTCTCAAAAAGGTTATGGAACATGAGGAGGTAGGTAGAAGAATCAGAAAAGAATATTTTGAGCCAGTAACTCGTGAAGGGGTGAGGAGGTTTCTGGAGCTTGAAGGATAGATATGGAATATGACAAGGTAATTTCCAACTTATTATATAAAAAGAGAGTTTTGGTAGCCGGAGGAGGAGGGTTCATTGGCCAGGCATTGGTTGAAAAACTGATTTTGCTGGAAGCAAACGTTGTAAGTTTGGTACAAAATGAAAAAAAAGACAGGGAATCTCTTCCAGGTATGACTACCATTGTAGCCGACCTCCGTAATCCAACTGCCTTGCAAAAAGCATTAGCTAACCACTCTTTTGAATATGTCTTCAATGCGGGTGGTTATATTGATCACTCGCCCTATTTAAAGGGGGGGCGAAGCGTCGTTGATACGCATTTTGTTGGAACTTTGAATTTGTTAGATCAAGTATATAGGTCATCTTTAAAGAGGTTTGTTCAGATTGGTAGTAGCGATGAGTATGGAAATGCAATTGCGCCACAAAGCGAGGAAATTCGTGAAGCCCCTATCGCTCCATATTCAGCTGCCAAGGTGGCTGTTACCCATTTAATCCAGACTTTGGCTCAAACCGAAAACTTTCCCGGTGTGGTGGCAAGGCTTTTCCTTGTTTACGGATCAGGCCAGAATCAACAGAGATTCTTACCACAAATCATCAAGGGTTGTTTTGAAAACAAAACCTTTCCCACATCCTCAGGAGAACAATTGCGGGATTTTTGTTATGTTGAGGACGTTGTTGAGGGTTTGATACATTGTGCTACAAAACCACAGGCAATAGGACATGTGATTAACATTGCATCGGGAGAACCGGTTTACGTCAGAAGTGTTATTGAAAAAGTTGTTGAATTGATTGGAAAGGGTCGTCCCGATTTCGGGGCATATCCCTACCGCCCTGGTGAAAATATGGAACTGTATGCTGACATTAACCTCGCCAAAAGCTTATTAAAGTGGACGCCTCAAACAAATCTTGAAGATGGACTAAAAAAGACAATAGAGTATTATAAGGGGCATGTAATCGGAGGAATAGAATAAAATGAAAGTAGTCATCTTGTGTGGGGGCAAGGGAACTCGTCTCAGAGAAGAAACCGAATACAAGCCTAAACCAATGGTGGAGATTGGCGACCGCCCGGTTCTTTGGCATATTATGAAACTATACAGCCACTATGGGTTCAAAGACTTTATATTATGCATGGGTTATAAACATCAGGTAATCAGGGAATATTTTTTAAACTATCGCTATATGAATAGCGATATCACCGTATCACTGGCTTCGGATCATCAGATCCTATGCCACAACAGCCACGATGAGGATTGGAATGTTACTTTGGCCTATACAGGCCTCGAGACCAAGAAGGGTGGACGTATAAAAATGGTAGAGCCTTATCTGGATGGTAAACGGTTTATGGTTACCTATGGAGACGGGGTGTCCGATGTGGATATCCGGGACCTCATCGCTTATCATGAGCACCAGGGAGCACTGGCCACATTTACGGGGGTACATCCCATTTCCCGGTTTGCCACTGTAGAACGTGATAAAAATGGCAGGATAATTGACTGGAATGAGAAAAAACAACTTGAAGGCTATATGAATGCCGGCTTTTTTGTCTTGGAGCGGGCTGTTTTGGACCATATTGAGGGTGATGTTGAGTTCGAGGAACAGCCGATCAAACAGATTGCTCAAGAAGGTAATCTCGCAATGTATAAACACAACGGGTTCTGGCAGTGTATGGATACTTACCGGGATTATCTTCTGCTTACGGAACTGTGGGACAGTGGGAAAGCTCCGTGGAAGGTGTGGCGGGATTAATATAGAAGATGAGATATTGCGAAGGGGGGAAGGTGAGTGGGAAGATAAAAAATGTAAGGGATTTGGAAGTTTATAAGTTAGCTTTTGAAACAGCAATGGAGACATTTCAAATTACCAAAGGGTTTCCGCAGGAAGAAGTTTAAAAACAAGTTGACAGATGCCATGCAGGAGGCTTCTGAAACACAAACTTGGTTGGACTTCTGTTATGCATGTGAGTACATTGGCGAAAACAAGTTTAACGAACTCAATCAAAAATATGAACACATATTGGCTATGTTGAACAACATGGAAATGAAGGCTGATACCTTTTGTTTCACCCCCTCTCAACTTCACAAGTTCACACCTTCGAGGGATACCAAATGATGAATTCAAATTACCGATTCTCCCATTCACCCCTTCGCCCTTTTAATGGTATGTATCGCGGCAAGCGTGTTCTCGTAACTGGTCACACAGGATTCAAAGGCTCATGGCTCTCGTTGTGGCTTTTACAGCTTGGGGCAAAGGTGGCGGGATTTTCAGCATATCTTCCTTCGGAACCTTGCAATTTTGAAGTACTGGGTTTAAGACATCTGGTTGAACATCACGAGGGAGATATTTGCAACTTTCACGAACTCAAGCAGGTGTTTAATGATTTCCAGCCGCAGATAGTTTTCCATCTTGCTGCCCAACCAATTGTTCGACGTGCTTATGACGAGCCTAAGCTAACCTTTGACACCAATCTGGGAGGGACAGTTAACGTCCTGGAATGCATCAGGCAAAGCGAATGTGTTCAGGTGGCTGTGATCATTACAAGTGATAAATGTTATAAGAACGTAGAATGGATCTGGGGATATAGGGAAAATGACCAATTGGGGGGTGATGATCCTTATAGTGCCTCGAAGGGTTGTGCTGAAATAGCAATAAATTCCTATTGTAAATGCTATTTTAATAGGGAGAAAAGGGCAAACATAGCCTCAGCAAGGGCAGGTAATGTGATAGGCGGAGGAGATTGGGCTGAAGGTCGAATTGTACCTGATTGTATACGAGCATGGTCGGAAGGACGTGAACTTACGGTCCGTAGTCCTGACGCTATAAGACCATGGCAGCATGTAATGGAGCCTATTAGTGGATATTTATGGTTGGGTACTATGCTATGGGAGAAGGAGAGTTCAATACATGGCGAAGCTTTCAATTTCGGTCCTTCTGCCAATGTCAATCAATCTGTTGAAGAACTCATTTCTATAATGTCAGAATACTGGCCCGGAGCAGCATGGCAAATAGAGCCGACTAAACACAGCGAACAGAAGGAATCTAGGTTGCTAATGCTCTGCTGTGACAAGGCATTGAACCTTTTGAAATGGCGATCGATCCTTTCATTTTTCGAGACAATCCGCCTTGTCAGCGAATGGTACAGAACTTATTATGGAAAAGGAAATGGCCCCATGTATGATTTGACGTGTCAGCAAATCGAAGAATATACGGCTAAAGCGTCTGCAGAGGGACTGAGATGGACAGCTTGATCGGGTCTACTGATTCTAAGATTCAAGGGGTGCTGATCCAAAACCTAAAGCAGATCGAGAATAAGAAGGGTGCGGTGCTTCACATGTTGAGGGAAGATTCTCCTATATTTTCCAGGTTTGGAGAAGTTTACTTTTCCCTGGTTAATCCTGGTATGATTAAAGCATGGAAGCGGCATAAAGCTATGACACAGCATTTTGCCGTGCCTGTGGGGCAAATACTATTGGTGATCTACGATGATCGTATAGCATCGCCAACCCATGGCGAGGTTGGTGAATTTACCCTTGGCAGACCAGATCATTACTTTTTGGTGCGCATTCCCCCTATGGTGTGGTATGGATTTCAAGGTCTGACTACAATGCCCTCCCTCGTGGCAAATTGCAGTGATCTGCCTCATGACCCACAAGAATTGGAAAAAAAAGACACAGAAGACAGCAATATACCATACCGATGGAGGTGAGACCCTCCTGTTCATTCTTCCAATAGCTAATACACAGAAAGTATAGTCCGAAGATACCATGGCTACTCAACCACTCAATAACTCAACCAATATCCCAAAAGTAAGTGTAATCATGAACTGCCTTAACTGTGAAAAGCATCTTAGAAAAGCTATTGATTCTGTCTATGCACAAACATATCGAGATTGGGAGATTATCTTTTGGGACAATTCCTCCACAGACAGCAGCGGTGAAATTGCAAAAAGCTATGATGACAAATTGCAGTATTTTAGAGGAGATAAAACGGTTCCTCTTGGTAACGCCAGGAATTTGGCTGTTGAAAAAGCAAGAGGAGAATACATAGCATTTCTGGATTGCGATGATATGTGGTTGCCTGAAAAGCTTGAAAAACAGATTAAGGTGTTGGATTCAAATAGTAAAGTTGGCTTAGTTTACTCTGACTCTTATATATTGAAAAATGGTAAAAAGAATAAAAGGACATATTTCGAAAATTGTTCTCCGCATAAAGGCATTGTTTTTGAGAAACTACTACTACTCTCAGAAACTTCCAATTTCATTCCGCAATTGACAGTAATAATAAAAAGGGAAATATTTGAAGAGATAGGGTATTTTAAAAAAGAATTTAAGATAGGGTTAGACTTGGAACTTTTCCTAAGGGTGGCAGAAAAATATGAACTTGATTATGTAAATGAGCCCCTTGCCATTTATAGAATTCATCAGGGCAACTTCAGTCACAACGTACATATTTATGTGAAAGAGGCTTTCACCATTCTTAAATATTGGGAGAAAAAAAGGCCTGAGATATTCACTCAAAATAAGGATATTTTTCAGAAAAAAAGGGGGAATCTCCTCTCTGAACTTGGGAATTATTATGCTCTGCGTGGGGATCGCAAGGAAGCAATTGTTAGTTTCGAGAAGAGTATTAATTACTTTGGAAGCAGGAATGTCATGATAAAGAAGCTTTTAGTGACGTTTTTTGGCTGTACAGGGTACAAGCTTATAATAAATACAATATTAAAACGCTACTGAGGAATGGAAAAATCTATATTTATCAAAAAAATAAACAGATATTTTCACGATATCGAAGCCAACTATTTCGACTTTAGGCACTCAGTTAGGATTAGAGAAGAGAGCCATCTGTATCGGGGTTTTTTTCAGCATTTTTTCCGAGAAAATCAGCCCGATAATGTGAGAATTTTGGAGGTTGGCACAGGAACCGGTCTTGTCCCACGGGTATTAACATCCTTTCATTATTCACCCCAGTATCTGTGCATAGACCTCTCTTTTTCAATGCTTAATGCTGTTAGAAATTGTCCAGATCTATGCAACAAAGGTTTTTTGCGCTACTCTGTATGTGATTCGGAACAGCTTTCATTCAAATCAGAGCGATTCGATTTAGTTATTTGTAACGCTGCGCTTCACCATTTTCCAAATGCTGAATCCTTTTTTGAGGAGGCACACAGAGTTTTGACTCCTGGAGGCATTTTGATTATTGGGCATGAACCAAATAAAAGATTCTGGACAAATCGAGCGGTCTCCTTTGCATACAGAACACTCCACAAAATCAATAAACTTTTTTCAAGGGATGCTCAGATATCAAAAACAGAAAAAGGTGATTACAGCAAAGTATGTAACGGAGTTAATGAAATATTATTAAATAAAGGGCTTATCACAGAACCCTTACCCCATGAGACAATTCTGGGACATGTAGATATACATTCACCTAATTCGGGCAGTAAGATTGATTATTCTAAGGGGTTTGCAATCCAAGAAATTAAAGAAAGATTTTCCAAAGGATACAGCATAGAACAGATCAGGTATCATTATAGTCAAGGATCTCCTAATGGAGCGGGAATACTGTGGAGATTGTTTCGGCTCTATAATAGGATAGTCTTCCCCGCTTCTGCACCATCATTCAGCCTTATTCTCAGAAAAGGTTGATCCTCCAGAGTGTCTATATTTGTTGAATCTTGAAATTGAAGTACCCCAAAAAATCAAAGTCCTCTTTCTTTACTGGCACCTGGATTATGGCGGTGCAGAGGTAGGACTCCTCACAACCCTCAGACATATCAATAGAGAGCGATTCCAATGCACAGTGCTGTGCATGGAAAAAAAGGGGCCAATTGGGGAAGAGATTGAGAGGTTGGGAATCAAGGTGATATATCTGAATTCAACACCGCGCCTTTTCAATACTATTCTCATCTGGAAAGTGTTTTGCATTCTCCGCAAGTTAGAGGTAGACATTTTACACACATCCCTTTTTTATGCCAATTTCTTTGGCCGAATTGCGGCATTAACACGCAAAATCCCTATAATTATTACTGAAGAAAGAAGCATGTATTATGAAAAAAGAATATATCATGTCTGGATTGACAGGCTTCTTGCTCGATTTACGGATAAAATCATAGTCTGTTCCATGTCAGTCTTGAATTTTACCATAATGCAGGAAAATATCCCTTTTGAAAAATTTTACCTAATATATAATGGCGTGGATGAAGATAGATTTAGTATTTCATCACCAAAATCAGAACTTCGAAGACGATATGGGTTTTCGGCAGATCAATTTATTATAGGAACAGTAGGGTCAATCATCCCCAAAAAGGGTCATAAATTTCTTATAGAGGCAGCAAGAAATTTCTGCCCTCAAATGCCTGATTGTAAGGTACTTATCGTTGGTGAAGGTTCAAGCAAGAAAGACCTTGAAGATCTGGTTCAAAAAGAAAACCTGACTGATTTTTTTGTTTTTATGGGAGCAAGAAAAGATATACCTGAGCTTATGAAACTAATGGATGTCTTTGTGCTTTCCTCGCTCCAGGAAGGATTTCCCAGGGTACTGGTGGAGGCTATGTACATGGGGCTTCCGGTTGTTGCCTCTTCAGTTAGCGGTGTTCCTGAACTGGTCTTGGATGGCGAGACCGGTTTCTTAGTCCCTCCGGGAAATTCAAAATCCATTTGCGAAAAGATCCTCATCCTGAATAGCAATAATGACCTTCGCAGCAAAATGGGCACTAAAGCCCGTGAAAGAATACAAGAACACTTTCTCTCTCACCATTATTTAAGTAAACTGGAAGCTCTCTATGATAATCTGATTACTCAAAAAATCTCCAACAAGAATGGTAGATTACCGAGATAAAAATTGGGCGTTCCTGTTGATCTCCATGATTTTTATTTTAATATGCTCGAAAGACGGAGAACATGAAAAAATATATCCTAAGAGGGACAATTTTAGCTGTCTTCATCCTTGTTCTAATCTTAGTTCTTACAAAGATAAATGAAAGGGAAGCTTCAAAAAGTGTTTTGGTTAATTTGTCAAAAAGGACAGCGGCTGAACTGGGAGCCTTTTTTGTTAACTATATATATAACCCGGGATTTGATGGGGAAGGTCATATTTATTTTGGACCCAAAGATACACAACCGTTCTTATTTAATAGTCAAGGAAAGGGAAAAGAACTAATTGCTTTCCTGAAGGGCAAATCAAACGCAAATATTATCCAGTACATCAATAATGCACCTTCCCGGTATGCCGCAAATTTTGACTATCAACCTTTTGACTCTAAAAAATTGATAACATTAAGAGAGAAATACCAATTGGGGAAATTGACTGATGGTATAGAAGGGGAGTTTGAAAGGATTTTATTCCTCAGAAATTGGGTTAAAAATCGATGGGAACACGGTGTACCCCAAAATGTTTCTTATAATTTTGATGCACTGGATATATTGAGTCGGGCAGAAAAGGGGGAGAGATTCTTTTGCAGTGAATATTCAACCACTTTTGTACAATGTGCACTTAGTATCGGACTGCAATCCCGTTATGTGGGACTTTTTAAAGGACATATGGTAACGGAAGTATGGTCTAATGAATTTACTAAATGGGTAGTAATGGATGTTGACAATAATCTTCACTATGTAAAAAACAAGATTCCCCTAAATGCCCTGGAATTACACGATTTATGGGTAAGAGGGAAATGGGATGAAGTTCAAATGCTGGTTGGACCTGAGAAAAAAGTGACTGACGAAAAAAAGAAAAAGGAGTTATTACCTTTTTATCATGAGTTCTATGTTCGCATGAGAAACGATTGGTTTTCAAAGAAATATCCCCACTGGCATCCCAAAGCGAACTCTATTATGAATGGTTTGGAATGGAAAGATAAATATACTTCGAATAATATACTTGTGGCTAGGGAAACGGGAAATAAAGAGAAGTTGTATTTCCCTTTGAATGTAACTTCATTAAATATAATAAAAGAACAGAGTTCTAAAGATCGAATACACTTGTTTTTAAGTACATTTACTCCAAATTTTTCCCATTACATTATAAGAGTTGATAACAAAAAGCTAATTAAGCAGACAAATTCTACAGTGGTCTGGAATATCCACCGAGGGCAAAACAAAATACAGATTCAGTCAGTCAACAGCCTGGGAGTGAAAGGGCCTTCTTCTGAAATAAACTTTGTCATCCTGTAGGTTAGATTCATGTTTGACTGAAATGACCCCTTAAAAAGCAGAAAATTTTATTATGCTCTGTCATACTCTGACAGGAAAGATACCAGAGAATAGTGTATGTCAATAAGATATGAATAGAGTCTATTCAGAAAAGATTGGAGGAGGAGAAATAACTTGAAAAGAGTTTTAATAACTGGTGTGGCAGGAATGGTCGGTTCTCATTTATTGGATGCCCTTCTGGAAAAAGGCTACGAGGTAGTGGGAATAGACAACCTGTCTTTCGGTAAGCTAGAAAATATAAGTGGCAATGTAAATGGTCCCGGATTTAAATTTTATCAAGTAGATGTTTTGGATTTTGAAACCCTGAAGATACTGGGAAAAGATGTCGATATAATCGTTCATCTAGCAGCAGTTAAGAAGGTTGGAGAGGCTGATTCAAGTATGGCAACCCTCATGGTAAATGGAAAGGGAACAGAGAACGTTTTGGAAATTGCTAAGATGTGGGGGAGCAAGGTTATCTTTGCCTCAACCTCTGATGTTTACGGGATGTCTCCGGATATACCCCATCGGGAAGATGGTGACCTTCTTTTAGGGCCTAGTATGATAAAAAGATGGAGCTACGCTGTATCAAAACTATATAATGAACAGATGGTATTTGCCTATCATAAGGATTACGGTGTTCCTGTTGTTGTCCTTAGATATTTTGGTTCATTCAGTTCACGCTCCAGTTTTACCTGGAGCGGAGGGCATATTCCGATCTTTATCGATGCCATATTGAAAGACGAAGAGGTTATTATCCACGGAGATGGAACCCAAACAAGATCGATGGGGTATGTTACGGATCTCGTCGATGGAACCGTCTTGGCTATGAAAAAGGAAGAAGCAATAGGCAAAATTGTTAATATTGGCAATGATGAAGAGCTTAGTGTCATTGATAGTGCTTACCTTATACATGAGATTGCACATACCGGCAAAGAGTTGAAAATAAAATTTTTGCCAATGGAGGAAATTTTTGGGAAATACAAGGATATTATGAAAAGAAAACCGGACCTTACTAAGGCAAAAAAAATGTTAGGTTATGAGCCAAAAGTTTCACTCCGTGAGGCGATACAAATAACTATTGAAGAACGAAGAAAGATATTACACAACACAAATTAACATATTAACCTGTTGCGGTTAAAAATGAGGAGGCCTTTTTGATAATCTTTATCATCCCAGCATATAACGAGGAAAAAAATATTCTTAGTTTAATTAAACTCACTGCAAATAAAATGCAAGAGTTGGATTTACCCTACAGATTAATCGTCGTTAATGACGGCAGCAGCGACGGTACTCTCTCCTTATTAGAGAATTACCAGAAATTATATCCAATTACAATTCTAAACCATGACACCAACAAAAATGTTGGTCAAGTATTCAGAACAGGTTTTCAATATATCCTGAGTCAAATAAAGGCTGAAGACATTATAGTTACTAAAGAAGCAGATAATACCAGTGATCTGGGCATACTAGATAAAATGCTATACAAGATAGACACTGGTTACGACGTCGTATTGGCCTCATGTTACGCTAACGGCGGCAAAGTATTAAATACTTCCTTGGATCGAATAATTCTGAGTTATGGAGCTAACCTCCTGGTTAAAACCCTTTTTCGCATTAGAAATGTTCATACCTATAGTTCTTTTTATCGCGTTTACAATGCGGAGGTGCTTAAGGCAGCCTACTCGGTTTACGGCCCCAACTTAATTGAGGAAAAAGGATTTGCCTGCATGATTGAAATGATAATAAAACTAAACAGACTGGAACTAAAAATAACTGAAGTACCTATGGAACTAGTATGTAGTGCTCGTATAGGGAAAAGCAAAATGAAGCGTTTAGAGACTATCATGGGCTATCTTCGTGTTATCGGGAAAGAACTGTTCAAAAGTTCAAAATATAAAGAATCCGTCAGACAGAAATTTTTGGAATACCAATCCGAGCAACCTACAAAAAAATAATATGTTAAAACTATTCCATAAACCCTTCCCTTTGTATTTCCTTCTGACAGTCATAGCACTAGGCTTCAGATTGCCCGGGATAGCCAAACCGCCTATGTCGGATGAAAGCTTCTCACTAAAGGCTGTAAACGGAGCTTGGGGGCAGATTATTGCTGATAGATTTTTTGATGCACACCCTCCGCTTTTTTATTTCCTTATTCATCTTTGGGGACAGATCTCAAGCAATATCGTCTGGCTACGTTTATTCTCTGTTTTATGCGGCAGTTTAGCCTGTGTTCTTTTGTACTATTTGGCTTCCAGAATATTTGGGAGTCGAGTAGCCCTTATATCCTATGCCTTTTCCGTCATATCTCCACAGTTGGTTTTCGTATCACAATATTCACGACCATACGTCCTGGCTCTTATTTTCAGCCTTTTATCCGTTTTAGTTTTTGTAAACATTATGGAAGAATCCAAAGAAAAACATTCGGCATCTCTATCGAATATTTTACTATACCTACTGTTAGCGCTGCTGAGTTTGTATACTTTCTATTATTCAATATTTATTATACTGAGTGTTTTTATCTGTGGAATAAGCTTATTGAAGGTTCAACGACCATTCATTTTAAAATGGTTAATCGGGCATATACTGGTGGGGCTCGGATATCTTCCCTGGTTTTTTGTTCAACAAGAACAGATGACTCATCTGAGGGGCAACATCACCAGTAAAGTTCAGCTACTTCATGACAGCGGGATAGGTTTCTACTGGGGGAAAATTCACCTTGGAGCCATATTAAAAACCTTTCTCAGTAATTTTTATTTGGATGACGTTACCACTAGCCTCAGATATTCAAGCCATTTACCCTTTACTGCCTTTCTGATTGTTTTCGGAGTTGCTATTGCCATTGGCATTTGTTTATTAATCAAGGGGTATCAGTTCCTTCGTAGAAAAGAAAGGCTAAACAATGCTACATTCCTGTTATCTTGTTTAATTTTTGTACCTCTCATCTGTATCCTTTTACTCTCCATCCTTGGTGATCTAGGTATCGCAGGTATGGGCAAGCTGGCAATTAACCCCCGCTATTTTGTTCAAAGCTCGATATTATCCGGCATTCTGATAGCAGGTGCACTGCTTTCTTTCTCTCCCAAATTGCTACGTTATGGACTCATAACATTAGTCGGATGTTTTTTTTTATTCCTGACAACCCGTGTATGGAGTTTTAATCCCTACCCCTGCGAAAAAGTTGTAAGGTATCTTATCGAAGACAGAAAGGCTGAAATAGTTATTAGTATTCCCAGTCCGGTACAGGATATATTGATTCAGTTCTCTTCTCAACGTGGAAAAAGTTCCCTCAAAAATCCCTTATCAATTGGTTCATCCGATCAATTGATAAAAATATTTAAAACATTGTGTTTAGAAAAAAGCTTTTATTTGTGGTTTACAAGAACTGCCTATAATTCTATTAGATATGAATCACTGGTAAAGCAATTCGAAGTATTAGCCATGCAGCAAGGTTATAAGAAGGAAGAGGAAAAAAATTTCCAGGATGTTATCTTCATATCTCTTTATGTAAAAAGAGACTAAAAAGGATGCCTAAATAAGACTGAAACATTATACACAAACAAGTATAACTAACAATTTGGTAAATGTGAATAATCAGAAGATGTTTCGCGTAATTGTCCTTATGTTGATTGCCGTTGCAGTTGGATTTCTGCATGTGTATCCTGATATCAAGTTCTTGCATGATTTAGGACCAGGTTTTAAAGGAATAGGTTTTTTAGGAGCGGGCGATGAACCCACCTATCTAAGCCGAATAGCAGGAATCTACAAGGGTGATTGGAGGTTGGCCAATCCTGGTATATACGAACACAGAAATGACCCTATTATTCAACCTGGTTTGTCTGAGTTTATCTTTGGAAACTTAGGAAAAAATTTTGGCCTATCAGTCGGGGAATTGGACATTTGGTGTACTTTTGTTTTACCCACAATCTTATTCATTCTGTTTTTTAAATTGGCAGAGAGGCTTTCGGGATCTTTCAGAATGGGTGTAATAATTGCCTTAATGATTATGGTAGGGTATTACTGGCTAAGTCCTAATTTAAGTACTATCCTTAAGTCATTTAACACCCGTCCCCTTTTCTTCACCAGGCCAATAAGCCCCCAGTTTCATTTCATCCCCTTTTTATTGTCTTTGTGGTTTATCCTTAAAATGTTTCTAACTAATAAGAAACATTGGGCTATTTTGGCAGGAATGACAGTTGGCATGTTGTTCTATGTCAGTGTTTTTTATTGGACCTTTATCTATGCTGGAATGTTTGTTTTCCTTCTAATACAATGGATTTTGGGAAATAAGAAAGAAAAATGGAAGGATATTGTACTGGTATATGCAATTTCTCTTATCATTTCGTTACCGTATTGGTTTACCGCCTTGGAATTAAGCAGCCATCCAAACTATCTTGAACTTTTCAAGAGGTTAGGCGGGATATACACAAGGGCTCCTATAATCCCGCTGACAGAAATATTTGCCATTCTGTTGATAATTTCGGGTGGATATCTGGGAGTTATCAAGAGAGATGAAAAATTTTGGTTCTTGGTATCATTCGCTATAGGCGGCATTGGGTGTCTTAACCAACAAATTATAACAGGCAAAACCATTGAGCCATATCATTGGCAAAGTTATACTAACAAGATATTCTTGGTCATGGCCATCTTTGTCCTTTTCCATGGTTTTTTAAGCAAATGGACAAAAAACTATCCACCTGGAACAGAGAGAGCTGGGAAAAAAATTATCTTTTCTCTATTGTGTCTAGTGATACTGTTTCTGGGTTTTATCCAGCAAAATAATTATTACAAGATCAATATTGAAAGTAATAGAAAAGTACAGACTATGGCTGCACCTCTCAGATGGATAGAGAAAAACACATCTAAAGATGCTGTGATTCTAACCTATCCTCCTCATTTGGCTAATTCTCAATTAATAACAACGCACACTGAAAAATATGTTTACATCTCAGATCCCTTCTTTATCACCTCATTGTTATCTGATAGAGAAATTGAGGAAAGATATCTTTTTGCATTAAGTTTCTTTGGTGTTGCTGAAGATAAAGCCGAGGAATTTTTTAAAATGTTGGATGGAGGGCTATTTAAGGGTATGCAAGTCCACGCATTTTATGGAGGAAATCGTATGAAGAATCAGAACTATATAGAAAGTCTAAAAAAACAATATGCCAAGCTTCAATTAAAAGACCCTATATCTTTAATTCATAAATACAAGGTTGATTACCTATTCATTGAAGGGAATTTAGAAGAGAATCTGCTTTACCAATCTCAATTGGCTCAATCTATTTATAAGGTCTATAGTGATGAGAATTATATGATTTATAAATTCAAAAGCGACCATCGGAGGAAAAATGCCCAAACCTAGCTTATCAATATTCTTTCCGTGCTTCAATGATTCTGGAACTATCGGAAGTCTCGTGGTCGCAGCCGATGCTGTAGCTCAGGGGTTAACTAACGATTATGAAATTATTGTCGTAGATGATGGAAGTACGGATAATAGTCGAGACTTATTGCTGGAGCTACAAAACAAATATCCAAGGCTGCGCTTGGTTTTTCACAAGACAAATCAGGGCTATGGAGCAGCTTTGCGTTCCGGTTTTTTTAATTCCACCAAGGAGTTGATTTTCTACACCGACGGTGATGGGCAATATGATGTTTACGAGCTTCGCAAACTCTTCAATATTATGCAGGACGGTGTAGATATTGTTAATGGATACAAAATAAATCGTGGTGACCCTCTTCACCGGGTTATCATCGGTATTATTTACCTTCGACTTATGCGTCTTTTGTTTAATTTCCACATTCGTGATGTAGATTGCGACTTCCGACTGATTCGTAGTCACGTCTTTAATCATATAAGCCTTCACCACAACAGTGGCGTTATCTGCCTGGAACTGGTTAAAAAGCTGGAACTGGCCGGCTATCGTTTTGTTGAATTCCCTGTTCATCATTATCATCGAATACATGGTAAATCGCAATTCTTCAATTTCAGACGTTTATTTAAGACTGCTTTTAACATACTGCGACTCTGGTACGAACTTGTGATCCAACGGGATATACCTATAAATATTGCCTATAATGAAGAAAACCCTACCAACAGGGGAATCTCTCGGGATAACATCTCACAATAACGTTAAAAAAATTGTCATGGACCTGCTGAGAAATGTCAGATGGATTGATTTACCTTCTAAGATGGATTCTCGAGGTATATTAACATCTATAGAAAGTGGAATAGATATTCCCTTTACTATAAAGCGCATTTTTTATATGCATCATATTGCCTCAGCGAGAGGTGGGCATGCTCATATTGATACAGATCAGGTTGTCATTGCCCCTTCTGGAACATTTAAAATAGATGTGGCTGACGGAGTAACATCAAAAACATACGAAATGGATAATGCCACACGTAGTCTCTATATCCCCAGGATGATTTTTATCAAACTCTATGACTTCTCTGAAGACGCAGTTTGTCTGGTACTGACTAATACACACTATGATATTTCAAAATCAATCAGAAAGTGGGAAGATTACATAAAAATTGTGGGGAAACAATCATAACTCTATGTAACATTTTAAAGCGGATAATTTATTCAAATAACACTGATGGACTCGTAAAAAGTCAAAATTGGGATGGCAAAGTAAAAAGCTCCAGATGCAAGGCGCGCAAATTCTGAGGAGTGAGGCATACTTAGGGGTACGCCTCAATGACGAAGGATGCAGCGCAACGCAGCAGATGGACTTTTTACGAAGCCATCAACATTCATAAATAATTTCAATAATAGACGTTAAAAAATCAAAGGGAAACATAAAATGGATATGATGAGGAATCTAAATTCTAAAGAATCCAGTTTTCTGCTTTCTGCTTTAACAAAAGAAAATCGATTCCAGAGCATGGATAAATTTACGTCCTGGTTTAGCTCCAGAAGAACATCGCATCGGTTCTCAGTAGAACAGATATCTTTCAATGAGTTTGACAATTGGTATTTTGAAAGTCAATCGCAAAATCTTGTTCACACTTCCGGAAAATTTTTCAAAGTTGAGGGAATCAGGGTGTGTACAAATTTTGGACATGTTAAAAAATGGGATCAACCAATTATCAATCAACCTGAAATTGGGATTCTCGGCATCATAACTACAAAGTTTGACGGCGTCAGATATTTTCTCATGCAGGCAAAGATGGAACCGGGTAATGTAAATATTGTCCAGCTATCTCCTACCCTTCAAGCCACTAAAAGTAACTACACCCAGGTACATAAAGGCAAAGAACCAATTTATCTTGAATATTTTCTTGATAGAACAAAATCAAAATTTTTGATCGACCAGTTACAATCTGAACAGGGCTCCCGCTTTCTTCGAAAAAGAAACCGCAACATGATTGTAGAAGTAAATAAAGATATCCAACTGCATGATAACTTTTGCTGGTTAACATTAGGTCAGATTAAAGAGCTTTTAACTGTTGACAATTTTGTGAATATGGATGCTAGATCTGTCTTATCCTGTATTCCATTTATTGATGAAAATTTGGAACGCTATTATGACTCTTTGTCTTCAAAAGAATACGATCAAATAAAATTGTTTAACCACAGGCTTAATGGATTCCCCAGGGATTTATTTATTTCAATGATTGACATAAAACATGCCTGCCACAGTTCAGATGAAATAATCAGTTGGTTCACAGAATTAAAAACAAGATATGAGTTAAAGGTTGAACATATTCCTTTAAAGGATGTTTCTGGTTGGACATGTACTGAAAGAGAAATTGTTCATGACACAAAACGGTTTTTCTCTGTAATTGCAGTTTCAGTAAAGGCAGGAAATCGTGAAGTTTCTAGTTGGACCCAACCTTTATTGAAACACACTTCTTATGGTATCGTAGGCTTTATTACCCAAAAAAAAAATGGTATACTTCATTTTTTAGTTCAGGCGAAAGTGGAACCTGGAAATTTTGATATCATTGAAATGGCTCCCACTGTGTCATGCTCCGGAGCAGAAGACAGAATCCAACAGCCTACCAGACCGCCTTTTTTAGATATATTTATGAATGTTTCATCCAGCCAGATAAAATATTCTGCTGTCCAATCTGAGGAGGGTGGACGATTTTATCATTTTCAAAATAAATATATGCTGGTTGAGCTAGAAACGTCGGACTCATTGGAAATTCCTGAAAATTACACCTGGATGACCCTTGGCCAAATAATGAAATTTACAAAATACAACTTTTTCAATATTGAAGCCAGAGGTCTACTTTCTTGTTTAAGTTTATTATGAAATTCAATTGAAACAGTATGTTGAAGTCATAAAATGCATATACTATTTATTGGACATTCCAGAATAGTCCAAAAACGTGTTTTACCCGCATTATCTGAAATATCTTTTATCACTGATATAGATATTGCTTCACACACATCTGCCTCAAAAATATCCTTACCCAACAGATTTAAAGGTGAAATCTTCAACGACTATAACACGGCTCTGTCTAAAAGCAAGGCAGATTTGGTTTACATTTCCATAGTGAACAGTGCTCATGCAGAATGGGCAGAAAAGGCACTTAAGAAAGGGTTTCATGTAATTGTTGACAAGCCATCTTTTACCTGCATTGATGATGCAAAAAGATTAGTAGATTTATCACAAAAGCACAATCTATGCTTGGCAGAAGCAACTGTATTTGCCTATCATCCGCAAATTCAAGTAGCTAAAAATGCCTTTTTAAACGCAAACAGTATCCCAATTAGGTTAACCGCAACCTTTTCTTTCCCCCCCTTGAATCCTAACGATTTCAGATATAAAAGAGAATTAGGGGGTGGTGCTCTTTGGGATCTTGGTCCCTATGCCGTTGCAAACGGCAGGCTATTTTTTAATGAGGAGCCAAAAGAAATCTTTTGCCGAGTATGCAGTAAAAGCGGGGACGATAATATAGACACGTCTTTTAGTATGCTGGCAACTTACTCGGATGGCAGATCAATGGTTGGCCATTTTGGCTTTAATACAGAATATCGTAACAACCTTAATATCTTAGCCCCCTCTGTATCAATAGATATAGACCGCATTTTCACAACTTCACCGGAAATGGAAAATGAAGTTCATATCAGACAACACAATGAAAAGACTACTGTCAGGCTACCAAAGGCTGATAGTTTTTCCCTTTTTTTACAAAAAGTAATAGAAGGCATTCAAACAGGGGACTATAGAAAGTTTGTTGAAGATTTACTATCGGACGCATCAGTATTGCACAGATTGCGTTTAGTCGCTTTCGAAGGGTAAAATATGACAATAAAGGTTTGGGATTATCTAAAAGAATATGAAGAAGAAAAAGAAGAAATTCATGCTGCAATTGAAAAGGTATTAAAATCAGGGTACTTAATTCTTGGAGAGAGTGTAAGGAAATTCGAAGAAGAGTTAGCAAGGTATTGTGGAGTTAAATTTGGAGTAGGTGTCAATAGTGGCACAGACGCCCTCTTCCTGGGGCTGAAAGCTTTGGGGATAGGTCCAGGAGATGAGGTAATAACGGTAGCAAATACAGCGGTCCCAACTATTTCTGCCATTGTCTCCACGGGCGCCATACCTCGTTTTGTTGACATAGCCCCGGAAACATATCTCATGGACACCTCCATACTGGAAAAAGCAATTACAGAAAAAACAAAATGTATATTACCGGTTCATCTCTATGGTCAATGTGTCAACATGGACGATGTGAGGAGGGTAGCCAATAGGCACGGATTGAGAGTTGTTGAAGACTGTGCCCAGAGTCACGGAGCAGCCTTTAATGGGGAAAAGGCAGGTTCTATGTCTGACCTTGCAGCTTTTTCATTTTATCCTACTAAGGTTCTAGGGGGGTACGGAGATGGGGGTATGGTAATAACAAACGATGAAAGCCTTTACAAAAAGCTGCAGCTGCTTCGTTTTTATGGTATGGAAAAAACCTATTATTCGATAGAACATGGTCATAATTCAAGACTTGATGAACTTCACGCTGAAATCCTTCTGCGCAAACTAGCTCACCTTGATGAGTACATTGGCCGGAGGAGAATTCTTGCCCGGCAATATGATCAGCTTTTACCGACCAGCCTATCTTTACCAAAAACGATGCAGGGAAATGAACACGTTTATTACCTGTATGTGTGCCGTCATATAAGAAGGGATGAAATTATGTCTGAACTGCAAACAAGAGATATTCTTGTCAATATAAGTTACCAATGGCCTATTCATACTATGACCGGTTATCAATTTCTGGGTTATAAAGCGGGAGATTTACCCTATACAGAAGCAACCGCCAAAGAAATTTTTTCTTTACCAATGTATCCTTCTTTAACTGATGATGAACAAAGAACTGTTATTATTGCCCTCCAAGAAATATTAAAAGAGATCCATTAAAGATAATTTATGAATCCTGAAGAATATAAAACCATCGCTCAACTTGAGAATTCTCATTGGTGGTATAAATCTCTGCACAGATTGGTTATTGATACAATGAGGCGTATTCATCCTTGCGATAATACTTCCATAATTCTTTTAGATGCTGGATGCGGTACAGGTGGGGTTCTCAATGCTTTGCAAAAGATATACCCTCTTTGTACCCTTATCGGTGCAGATTTGTCTCCTTTAGCTTTAATTCATTGCCAAAATAGGGGAAATATGCACTTTTTGCAAGCCTCAGTAGAACATATGCCTCTGGATAATGAGTCGGTGGATATAGTTATTTCTTTGGATGTCCTATATCACATGAATGTGAACGACGACGAAAAATCACTGAAAGAAATGTGCAGGGTTACTAAGAGAGGAGGCCACTTGGTTTTAAACTTGCCGGCTTTCGAATTCCTGAGAGGTGACCATGATCGAGTGGTCTGGACAAGAGATCGTTATACCCGAATTAAGCTGTGTAAGAAAATACAAAAGTCAGGCTTTGAGATACTCAAATGTAGCTATCGCCATATGATTTTATTCCCAGTTGTCTATGCAAAAAGGTTGACCGACCGGTGGGGAAAACATGAGTCTGCTCAATCTGATTTGAAACCTCTACCTTTCTGGCTGAATGGTTTTTTCTATTTCATTTCTCAATTTGAAAACAGGATTATCAACTATTCTAATCTTCCGGTGGGAAGTTCCCTATTCTGTTTAGCCAAGAAACCATGAGAAATCAAAATCTTAACTCATATCCTATTAAGCTATTCTTTTTTATAGGAGTTTTCCTATTAGCGGGAATTGTTTTTGTATGGACACCCGGAGAGGATGTAGCGCCTTTCATTATTCTTCTTTTTGGCATTGTTATCGCTCTTTTTGTTACCATTATGGTGGAGCCTCATGACTTTAAGACTGTTTTCTCTCTTTTTCTTATAGCGTTTGCTATCAGAGTTTTTCTTAGTACCCTCTTATTCCTTTTATCCTATTCTTACGGGAGTTCTGGTGTAGAGGGATATCTACTTGATAACGACGGAGTAGGTTATGATTTAAATGGCTGGTATATTGCCCAGCGTTATAACGCAGGGCTTGAGATAGATCCACTGTTCTACCTTATAGAGGGCAACCTTGGCTGGACATTAACCCCCTATCATTTTTGGGTCGCTAGAGTTTATCAGGTAATCGGCAGGAGTCCACTCAGCCTATTTTTCATTAATTCCTTTGCAAGTGCATTGGTCATCATCTTTATCTATTCAATGGCCAAACAATTACTGGATAAAAAAGCAGCCATACTATGCGCTGCATTTGCAGGATTTTTCCCGTCGTTAATCTTGTGGTCCGCTCAGAACTTGAAAGATCCGATAATCAATTTGATGTTATGTCTCGTATTTTTTCTCTGGCTTAGAATCATCCGTAAGTTTAAAATCTTCTATCTCTTACTCAGTATTTTCCCCTTATATGTTTTGTATAAGTTAAGTCCTCTCTTCATTCCCTGCCTTGTCTTAACTTTCTTTTTTTCGTTAATCACTATACTATATGGTGCACGTAAAAAAAAGATTCAATTTCTTTTTATGGCCATTGGCCTTACAGCAGCATCAATCACCGTAATATATTTTTCTAATCTTCTAGAGCCTCTAGTGATAAAGTTGACAGGAGAAACAACAATACTAAAATTTATTGCCGAAGGAAGAAGACTTAAGGCGTATGGAAATCTGGCTATTATGCCGGGGTTCAGCATGTCTAATCCAATGGACGCTTTACTTTTTCTACCTATAGCATTAACCTATGCTTGGTTTTCACCTTTCCCCTGGCAGATAGGCTCAGTTGCCCAAATTACAGCTCTGCCTGAAATGTTATTATTTTATCTCTTGGTACCGCCTTTCCTTAAGGGGATTTCTTACTGCTGGAAGAATAAATTCAGGGAGACTTTTCCTCTAATCTTCTTTATGGTCTTTATCATGCTTATGTTAGGTTATGTTGAAGGTAATAGCGGTACTCTTTTTAGACACAAATCACCAATACTCTGTCTCATCTTCATTTTCATCTCTATCGGTATTTTTAAAAAACCGGAGAATTATCATAAAAACCTTCCTGTTTAAAGCAGACTTAAACTTCTGAAAAGATTATAGCAACGCAATGAATGTCTTATATATATCATACGATGGAATTCTTGATCCAGTAGGTCAATCACAGGTTATTCCATATTTGTCCGGGCTGATTAAGAAGGGAGCATCCATAACCTTGATCAGTTTTGAAAAGAAGGATAAATTGAAGTCAAAATATGCTACAAGCGTTCAAAGCGATCTTATAACTACAGGTATAAAATGGATCCCGCTCCGTTATCACAAGAAACCTATTATTGCTGCCACATCTTTTGATATAGTACAGGGATTATTGGTAGGGTTGCTCATCACATGGCGTGATAGTATTAAAATAATTCATGCCAGGGGGTATATTACGGGTTTGATAGCCTTGTTTATAAAGAAATTAACCAAAGTTAGTTTCATTTTTGACATGAGAGGTTTCTGGGCAGATGAAAAGGCAGACGCAGGAACATGGTCCTCACACAGCATTATCTATAGATTAACTAAATACCTGGAGAGAGTTTTTATCTGCGGATCTGACGAGATCGTTGTCCTGACAAAGAAAGCAAGAAAGACCATTCAGGACAAATTCGAACGTAATCATGTATCTGTAATCCCTTGTTGCGTGGACTTGGAACTCTTTAAACCATGTCTAAGTGATAATTCAAATCTGAATCTACCACCGGGGCGTTTCATAGTTACCTATCTAGGCAGTGTAGGCACCTTTTACCGTTTCGACGAAATAGTTCATTTTTACAGTTTACTTAGAGAGGAGATACCCGAGGCATTTTTCTTGGCTATAACTAACAATGACTTACCTCTTATATCAGAGACTCTCTCACATTACAGTATTGAATCAAATAACTACCTCATTACTTCAGTTGTTCACCCAGAAGTTCCAACTATACTAAAACAATCAACTATTTCTTTGATTTTCTATCATCGTCCTCTTTCCGGGGTCGGTTGCTGTCCCATTAAGTTTGGAGAGAGCCTCTCCTGTGGAGTTCCTGTGGTTATAAACTCTGGAATCGGTGATTGTGACCAAATCGTCCAAAAGGAACGAGTTGGGGTAGTGATAGGCAAGTATACCGAAGATGCATATAAAGAGGCTATTAAAAGTATACAAGAGTTGTTAAAAGAGGGCAATACACTCCGAGAAAGATGCAGAAAGGTAGCGGAAATGTACTTTCCCCTTGATGTGGGAGAACAACGTTACTGGGAAATATACCGGAGATTGCGGAATCCTAAGGGTTCGCCGATTCCTTCATTATGAAAGTGCTTTTTTTAATTCCTTATCCTAAAGATAAGGCACCATCACAGCGTTTGAAGTTCGAACAATATTTCGATATTTTTGAACAACAGGGTATAAAGATAGAATTTTGGCCATTTTTTGATAAATCAGCGTATCGAATAATTTACCAGAACGGCAAATATATTAAGAAGATCTTGCACGTTTTGTTTCGTTATATTGCTCGGTTAAAAGAAATTTTTAGAGCAAGAAATTTCGATGTCATATATGTCCACCTGGAATTAGCTCCGATTGGGCCTCCGCTTTTAGAGTACCTTTTATCTAAGACTCACCGACCAATTGTCTATGATATTGATGACTTAGTCTTTCTTCCACATGCTAGCATGGCCAACAGGTTTATGAAGTCCTTCAGATCTCGAAGTAGGATTGATTTTCTCCTTAAAACCAGTTCTCATGTCATTGTCTGCACAGAACATCTCAAGAAATATGCTCTACAATACAACGATAGAGTAACAAATATTTCCTCAACTATAAATACTGTGACCTATTTTGTTAACAATCCTTATACAAACCAAAAACAGGTTTGTATTGGATGGAGCGGTAGCCACTCAACCTCCCTTTATCTTCACCTGTTGGATAAGGTACTCTTGGAGATACAAGAGAAGTATAATATTCGCATCAAGGTCATCGGTGACGTTGGCTTTAGTATCCCGGGGGTAGACATCGATGCCCAAGAATGGTGCCTTCAGACAGAGGTAAAAGATCTTCAGGAGCTAGATATTGGCGTTTATCCGTTGTCTGATGAAGAGTGGGTTTTAGGTAAAAGTGGGCTTAAGGCTTTGCAGTACATGGCTCTGGGAATTCCGACGGTTGCTCAGTCTATCGGCGCCAATTCCGAAATTATTAAAGATGGAGTAAATGGCTTCTTGGCCAATTCTGAGAAGGAATGGCTGAAAAAGATTTCTCTTCTAATCGAAAGTCCTGAATTGAGAAAAAAGATAGGTCTTGCTGGCCGAAAAACGGTGGAGGAAAAATACTCTGTTGAAGTAAATGCCTCCAGGTATTTGGAAGTTTTACACTCGGTATATGAGAGAAGATGAAAAAGCACATGAAAGAAAAAAATTTAAAGGTATCGAAGAATGTGCGGAATAGCTGGAATCTACAATCCTAATGGCGGTGTTGATGTACACTCTTTAAAAGAAATGACCAACTCCCTCATTCATCGGGGACCGGACGAGGAGGGGTATTTTGTTGATTCAGAAGCTGGCATTGCCTTTGGGCATCGCAGATTATCCATTATTGATCTAAAAACCGGCCAACAGCCCTTGTGCAATGAAGATCAGTCCGTCTGGGTAGTATTGAACGGAGAAATCTATAATTTTTTGGAACTTCGTGAAGAATTAGAGGCAAAAGGACATCACTTCGAAACTAATAGTGACACTGAGGTTGTTGTCCATGCCTATGAAAGTTTTGGTATAGATTGTATTAAGCATTTCAGAGGGATGTTTGCTTTTGCTCTATGGGATAAAAATGAAAAGAAACTCTTTCTAGCACGAGACAGGGTGGGCAAGAAGCCTTTAGTCTACACGCGTCTTTCCGATGGAACATTCCTCTTTGCATCTGAAATTCAGGCCATCTTACAGCACCGAGGAATCAGTCGAGAAATAGATTTTGAGGCAGTAAATTATTTTCTTAGCTACACATACATCCCTGCTCCCCTGACCATATTTAAAGGCGTTTTTAAGGTCCCCCCTGGCCACTATTTGACCTATGATGGAAATAATATCCAGGTTCAACCATACTGGCAGTTGCATTACTACCCAAAGTTACAGATATCAGAAGAAGACGCTATTGAAACCCTTTTAGAGTTACTGAAAGAATCAGTTAAGATTCGTCTAATAAGTGAGGTGCCATTGGGGGCATTTTTAAGTGGGGGCGTAGATTCAAGTACTGTGGTAGCCCTAATGAGTGAATTTACAAATGGCCCTGTAAAAACCTTTTCTATCGGTTTTGAAGAGCAGGATTTCGATGAGTTAAAACATGCCAGAAGGGTTTCAAAACTGTTTGGAACCGACCATCATGAATTTATTGTAAAACCTAAAGCCTTGGATATACTTCCTGCTCTGGTCAGACATTATGGAGAACCCTATGCGGACTCTTCAGCTATCCCTACTTACTATCTTTCAAAGATTACACGAGAACATATCACTGTAGCCCTTAATGGTGACGGAGGCGATGAGCTTTTTGCCGGCTATGATAGATACCTTGGGTTTAAATTATCATCATATTTAGATAACATGCCTGACTTCTTCAAGAAGATGCTGGCATATCCAATAGAGACCTTTTTCCCAGATTCGATTAACCCAAAAAGTAAACTTAGAAGGATTAAAAGATTTTTTCAAGGGATACCTTTATCTCCAATTGAGCGGTATTTTCGGTGGATAAGTATCTTTAGAGAGGAGGACAAGGGAAGTTTATACTCCGAAGACTTTAAGGGACAAATACGGAAAACTTCTCCCATCACTTTACTTGAGCCATTTTTTAACCACAATAATTGCCTTGATTCCATAGATAGCCTTCTCAATACTGATACTCATACCTATCTACCTTATGATCTTCTGGTTAAAGTAGATATAACCAGTATGGCCAATTCCCTGGAGGCGCGTTCTCCTTTCCTGGATCATGTTCTCATGGAATTTGTAGCCCGGCTTCCTTCCAATTTCAAACTGCATGGCCGGCAATCCAAGTATCTTCTAAAAAAGGCTTTTAACAGTCAACTGCCTTCTGAAAATCTGCATCGGACAAAAATGGGTTTTGGCGTACCAATTGCCAGGTGGTTTAGGGAAGATTTGAAGGATTTTTTGTCTGAAAATCTCCTGTCGAATACTTGCCTGAAGAGAGGTTACTTCAAGCCTGAAAGGGTTCAGAAACTGGTTCATTCTCACATTGAAGGTGAAAAAGATAATAGTTTCCATCTGTGGACATTGCTCATGCTGGAACTCTGGCATAGAGAGTTTATTGATAAGAATAGTTTCTAACTCACAAATTAAGATTTCGGCTGAGTCAAACGGTTGCCTGCCTGTGCGTAGCACCCAGACAGGCGGATTCGCAACTCGTTTCGGGATTCGCAGCAGACTTAGGTATGGAAATTCCAATCCCTAAAGGAAAACTTGCTTATGCATAATTTGGATTTTAGGCTTATCATCCCCCCTATTATTTCTTTCCCCGATTAATATGCAAATTTCAAAAAAAAAGTCTCTTATAATCATATCCACTATAATTGCCCTTTTTTCTTCATTCTGGTTTGTGATAAACATAGATGTTTCAACCCGCCAAGGCGTGAACTATGTAGTTAATGAGAGAACAATTCCTCTTTATATTAAAACCTTCAATTTCTTCCATAGACACTTTGAGCATAAAAGATTAACAAAGGATATAATTCGAGGGTCGGAAGCTGATGAGGAAAAGGTTCTGGCTATCTTTGATTGGACGGTAAAAAACATCA
This sequence comes from Desulfobacterales bacterium, assembly GCA_016209225.1. Taxonomy (GTDB): domain Bacteria; phylum Desulfobacterota; class UBA8473; order UBA8473; family UBA8473; genus UBA8473. The sequence goes on along the minus strand of JACQWO010000051.1, from coordinate 28,036 downwards.
AAAAAGTCCCTTCAGGCATGCCCATTATCGACGATCATGTATTAAACATTATCATCAGGGGTTATGGCACCAGTGATCAATCTGCCGATGTATTTACAACCCTTTGTGTATATGCTGGAATCCCTGCTGCAATGTACAAAATATCCCCAAAAAATTCAGATACATATACCGTTATCTCCATTGTGAATTTGAGAGGGAGGAATTTAGTATTTGATACATACCTTGGGAATTATTTTAGAAATACCAAAGGCCAGATCGCCAGCATTAGGGATATTATTGAAACGCCTTCTCTGGTCTCCCAGGCTAAAAACCAGCCCATAATAAAAGGTATTGCATATACCAAATATTATGAGGGCCTCAAACCTATAAAAGAGTTTCAAACCCCCAGAGGGGAATTGCAAATGCCATTGAGGCGTTTAGTTTATGAAATACGGAGAAAATTTGGCTTAACTTAAGAGACCATCTTCTTCAACCAGTAAAAGAACTCACCTGCAAATTAATTCTCGTTCTAATCGGGTTTTCAAATTGTCCTTCGTTAAAGATTTCTTTAAAACCTTTGTTACCCAGATACTTACCCTGGGTATCGGTATATTGAACAGCGTAATCATTGTCAGGACACTGGGCGCAGAGGGGCAGGGCATATTGGCCCTTATAATTACTACATCAACGATGATGGTGATGCTTCTGGGCGGGGGGCTGCAGTGGTCGAATCCTTATTGGATAGGAAAAGATAAAAGTAATTTAAATGTCATTTTTTCCAACTCTCTTTTTTTTGCCGGGATAGTCGGAATTTTGCTATTTATCACTTATTATTCAGGTGGATACGAAATAGCGAAACATTATACGACAAAACCATTAATCATCGTCATTCTCGTAGCCGTTCCATTCCTCTTGATTCAACAGTATAACCAGGCAATATTGCAAGGGCTGCAAAATTTTAATGGCTTCAATATAATCAATGTAATAAGGGTTACTTCCCTCCTGATTGCTTATACTGTTCTTTTGGTTTGTTTAAGGTTAGATGTTCAATGGGCTGCAATTGGCTGGATCGTAACCATTCTTCTGGTATCGATAGTATCCGTATATTTTGTGGTAAAAGAGGTTAAAAACTTTAAAATAGTCCTTGATCCAAAACAGATTTATAGTTCATTAAAAGTAGGGGGCAGAGCCACCCTTGCTAATTTTTCTTGGATTTTACTTTCTCGCTCAGACATTTATCTAATAGGATACTTTTGTGGAACTGCGGATGTTGGATATTACGCTATTGCGGCATTAGTGGCCGAGACATTAGTTATCACACCGCAAATTGTAGGGTTGCTAATCTTTCCAAAAGCATCTGCTCAGGAAAAGGACAGTCATTTATTAATAGCAAAGCTAAATAGAATTACTATCGTTTATTCAGTTATAATGGCTACTTTATTGATTTTCTTCGGAAAGCCGATTATAATATTGTTAATGGGTTCAGATTTCGCTAAATCATTTTACGCACTTCTCATTCTCTTGCCGGGAATTATAGCAGTCAATTCTGGATCAAATATCGGAAGTTTCATTGGTGGGAGGGAGGGATACCCTTCGATTTTAATTCTCTCAACCGTGATGGCTTTAGTAATAAATGTCTCCTTAAACATGATACTAATCCCCAAAATTGGCATTTTAGGGGCAGCAATTTCTACTTCTATAGGCTACAGCACATCCATTTTGTTATATTGTAAATACTTCAAGGAACTGACTGCGCTTCCCTTCAGAGAGTTCTTACTTCCTCAATGGAAGGATTTAATCTATTTTAAAACGCAAGCAGGTAAGTGGATAAAATAATACCAATATTACAGAATGGAATTCACTTGAGGGTGTTTCAGATAATCATCAGGTTAAATTGAGGGGCATAAAAACAGCCTCAAATGGCAACTTAACACAGGAACACATTGTATAGAATGAAAAACTGAGGCAATAAATGAATACAAGAGCAAGAGCGCTGATAACTGGTATAACCGGCATGGTTGGTTCCCATTTGGCCGATTTCTTATTAGAAAAGACAGACTGGGATATTTACGGCATGTGCCGCTGGCGCAGCCCCTTGGATAATGTCCAGCATTTGCTGATCAGGAACAACAATAAAGACCGAGTTTTTTTTATAGATGGCGATCTTTGCGACTTTATATCTCTTCAGAATGCCATTAATGAAGCCAAACCTGAATATGTGTTTCATCTGGCTGCGCAGAGTTATCCTAAAACAAGTTTTAGCTCTCCAATTCATACCCTGGATACAAACATTCTTGGTACTTTGAGATTGCTTGAGGTACTAAGGGGATGTAAAGAAATTGATCCTGTAATTCATGTATGCTCATCATCGGAAGTCTTTGGCAGAGTGCCGAGAGAAAAATTACCGATAAATGAAGAGTGTTCATTTCACCCTGCTTCACCATACGCCATTTCCAAAATAGGAACCGATCTGGTTGGCAGGTTTCATGCGGAAGCTTATGGTCAAAAGGTTGTTATAACAAGAATGTTCACACACACGGGACCAAGGCGGGGGGATGTATTTGCCGAGTCAAGCTTTGCAAAACAAATAGCTATGATAGAAAAGGGATTGGTTCCACCGGTAGTCAAGACAGGAAACCTCGAATCGTTGCGGACGTGGGCTGACGTGAGAGACGCAGTTAGGGCATATTACATGCTTGTGACATTAAACCCCATTTCAGGCGAATGTTACAATATTGGAGGGACATATTCATGCACCGTCGGTGAGATGCTTAATTTCTTAATCTCGATATCAACACACAAAGACCACATTAAAATCCAGGAAGATACAGAAAGACTGAGACCGTTAGATGCGGATTTGCAAATTCCGGATACGTCAAAGTTTAATTCACACACCGGATGGGAACCCGCGATACCGTTTGAAAAAACAATGAATGATTTGCTAGACTATTGGAGAAAGAGAATTGAGGCAGGAAATCAGTTCCTGATACGATAATATGATTCCAAGTATAAATGACCCAAGGTTATATTTACCTCAATGTACTTCTCTGACACCTATTGAGAAAGTACATGAAAACGAATGGTTCAGCGTCTTCAATCGTGGGAGCTATTTTACTGTAGAAAACAACCAACCTCAAGTTCTCATTTTGCCTATCGTAGAAAATAGCTCTGTTGTAATGGTTAGAGTTCGTCGCCCGGTCATCGCCGATAATACCCTCGAGTTACCAGCAGGAGGGGTGCATATGGACGAATCGCCCATAGAGGCTGGATGTCGAGAGCTGTCGGAGGAAACTGGTATTCAAATTCTTGATTTAAATAGGTTTAATGCCAAAGCACCGATGGTTTTAACGACCAGAAGTCCATGTCTATCCCACATTTTTCAAGTCCATGTGACTCAAAAAGAATTTGACGAGCGCACTAAACACGATGACGAAGTTGTATCCGTAGAGTGCTTCTCGTTCAAAGAAGCGCTGAAAAAGATCGAAAAAAACGAGATATATATAGGTCTTCATATTGCCATATTAATTCGTTTCCTCCTCCAAAATCGGCATATTGTGCTTACTGAAAATAGACCATGCTCCCAAATTAAGACTACATAACTGCGACAAGAAGATAAGAAAAATGAAATTTAATGATTTGTATGAGGAGTTGTTTTATAAGGCGTTAAGCATCCGATTAGTAGAGGAAAAAATTATCGAACTTTATCCTACGGACAAAATTGAAAGCCCTGTACATCTCTCTATTGGCCAGGAGGCTGTGGCTGTCGGCGTGTGTCAGGAACTAAGAACAACGGATTTAATTTTCTCGAATAATAGAGGGCATGCCTACTATCTCGCCAAAGGTGGCGATCTCAAAGAATTCTTTGCTGAGCTATATGGGAAAAATACCGGCTGCTGTCGTGGTAAAGGAGGTTCCATGCATCTCGCGGCTACCGATGTAGGTTTTATGGGTGCATCGGCCATTGTAGCGAGCACTATTCCCCATGCGGTGGGTGCCGCTTTGGCTGCGAAGAAGCTTAATAAAAATCATATAATAACTTCTGTTTTCGGTGACGGTGCCGTAGATGAAGGTGTTTATCATGAAGCATTGAACTTCGCGTCGTTGCATAAACTGCCCATTATCTTTGTTTGCGAAAATAATGATCTTGCCGTTCACTCCCGAACAACAGAGCGTCAAGCATTCAAAATTCTTGATCACGCAGGAAATTATGGCATCCCAACCCATTATTGTGCTGAAGGTTATGATTTTACTGAAGTTTATCGCGTTTTTTCACGGCTTGTCTCTGAGGTTCGAACTACAAGATTACCTCAATACATTGAAATCAAGACGTGCCGTTATATGGAACATGTGGGGGTAAATGAAGACTATAACGCCGGATATAGGTCGATTAAACAAATTGAATCTTGGAAAGCAAAAGATCCGTTAATGAATCAAAAAGCGCTAATTGACAAGTTCAAGCCGTCAATCTTAAAAGAAATTGAAGAAGCTGTGATGTTTGCTGAAGACAGTTCATGGCCGGAGCTGACTGATCTTTTGACTGATGTAATTTAGGGGGCAAGAAAAACATTTTATGAATAGTTTGATAGATAAATTTTCCGGAAGCGTTCTGTCATATCGAGAAGCTCTTTTCCATGCGATGGATGATGCCCTTTCAGGAAATCCCAAGGTCATTATAATGGGGCAGGGAGTCACTGATCATAAAGGACTATTCGGAACGACGTTAAATTTTTCAAGTAAATATGGAAGAGACCGCGTTTTGGATACGCCATTAGCGGAGGAAGCACTGGCGGGAATTGCCTTAGGCGCTTCCCTCAATGGTCTATACCCGATTAACACTCATATGAGGGTTGATTTTTCCCTCTGTTGCATGAATCAAGTCGTAAACCTCATTGCCAAATATAAATATATGTCTGGCGGGCAATTTGAATGCCCCATGCTGATAAGAATGGTTATTGGTCGAAGTTGGGGGCAGGGAGCGCAACATTCGCAAAGCCTTCAATCTTTTTTCGCGCATGTGCCGGGCTTGACGGTTATTATGCCGAGCCATTCCGATTCGATATTAAAGGATTATCACTATATTGTTCATTCATACCGGGCTCCGGTTATCTCGATAGAGCATCGCTTACTTTACGATGTGAAATTCAACATCGAACAAAATTCTGTATACTCAAACGATGATCCGTTATCGTCACATCTCGTTCGAAATGGAAATGACGTAACGATTGTAGCAACTTCTATCATGGTATTGGAAGCTTTGAGAGCCGCACAATATCTGTCAACAAACGCAGGACTGGAGTGTGAGGTTATCGATTTAAATTGCGTTTCTCATCCTGACAAAGAAATGATTATGAATAGTGTGGAAAAAACAGGCAGACTGATCATTGCAGATACAAGCTGGCAGGCTTATGGCGTCTGCGCTGAGGTATGCAGAATCGTATGTGAAAAAGCGCCAAGTTTACTTAAAGTACCCGTTCTGACGTTGGGGATGCAACCAGCTACGTGTCCCACGGCAAAAACACTGGAAGATTATTTCTATCCTAATTTACAGACTTTAACAGGTGCCATAGCAAGAATTGTAAGCGGTAAAACGAATCATGGTATTCCGTTGCCAGACGAGCATTCAATGGCCGACGCATATAAGAAATTTAGAGGGCCTTTCTGATTCTTCATATATTATTTGATTTGACATTTGACATTGCATAATAAATTAGTATATGACGCGGGGCATTCCAGTTTTAAGCAAGAGAAGTACAGTTAAAATAACTATATGAAATATGGGTGAAATGATGAAAAGTATTGAGAGTAGAAGCGAGGAGCTGGAGCAGCGATCTCACGATTTAGGATGTCGTATGCTACAGATGTGCATCAAGGCAGGCAAAGGTCATGTATCATCATCCCTATCATGCCTTGAGATGTTTGTAGCTCTCTATCATGGAAGGATTCTTCGGGTTGATCCTGCAAATCCTAAATGGGAAGACCGTGACAGGTTGATTTTGAGCAAAGGGCAAGCGAGCCCTGCACTCTACACCACACTGGCAGATTTCGGCTTCTTTCCAATGGACTGGTTGGAGACTTTCACACAGGAAAATGGCAAATTTGCAGTCCACCTTCAACATGATGTGCCAGGTGTGGAGATCACCGCTGGTTCGTTAGGGCAAGGTTATGGTACGGCGGCAGGCATCGCCTTGGCTGCTAAAATGAACCGAAAACTGTTCATGGTTTATGCCATCTTAGGGGATGGTGAGTGCTACGAGGGTTCTATATGGGAGACGGCAATGTTCGCCAGCCACAATCGGCTGAACAATCTGGTAACCATCATAGACCGCAATTATCTTTGTGTTACTGACTTTACCGAAGACCTGGTTGCGCTCGAGCCATTGGACGAGAAGTGGCGGGCGTTCGGCTTCAACGTGATTCGTATCAATGGCCACTCGATTCAAGAATTCTTAAGGGCACTCCCGCCCTTAAGAAACCGGAACAGTACCAAACCAACTGTGATTATCGCCGATACTGTCAAAGGACATGGTATCCCCTCCATGTGTTTTGACCCCCTTTGGCATGGAAGAGCACCTCAAGGTAGTGATGCCGATAAATTCACCAACGAAATCCAGAAAAGAGGTTGTTATGAATAATGTTACTCAGCGCGATGCACTCTTCAGCCGGCTTTACGAAATCGCGAGGTCAGATCGAAACGTAGTTATTGTAGCGGCGGACATGGGCGCTCCGGCACTGGATCAATTCCGCATTGATATGCCTCAACAGTTTGTCAATGTAGGTATAGCCGAACAAAACGCGATCCTGATCGGTTCAGGATTGGCATTGGAGGGCAAAAGAGTATATGTTTATGCTATAAGCCCTTTCATTACCTTACGTTGTTTAGAAAACATACGCGTTTCTTGTTTGTTCCAAGGTATACGCCTTACCATTCTTGGCATGGGCACAGGCCTGAGTTACTGTACAGATGGCCCTACCCATCATTTGCTGGAGGATGTTGCCGTCATGCGGGCCTTTCCTGGTATGCGTGTGGTAAACTTGAGCGATAATCAGATGGCTGCTGCATATGTTGACATCTCTGCTCATAACGAACGGGATGTTCTCTACATAAGGATAGATAAGGATTTTTATCCCGATGTACACAAACCTGGTACGGATTTCTCCCGCGGCTTTGTCCGTTTGCGTCAGGGCAATGACTTGATGATTGCTGCTACCGGACCAATGGTCCACACTGCCTTGCATGTTGCCGATGTTTTAGCGACAGAGGGAATTTCCGTGAGTGTCATGGATGTCTTTGAGTTCCCTTTCGATCCCGTCGCTTTCATCTCAGATATTTCTGAGGTCAGAAAGATTATCACCCTCGAGGAACACTTTCTCCCCGGAGGAATGGGAAGCGCCATCTGCGAAACACTTAATGACAAAGAAAGATATTTGCCTGTTAGAAGGGTGGGGCTCTCCATGACGCAGGGTTACAAACCCTCGTACCAGTATGGTGGACGGGAAGTCACCCGCCGACATTATGGAATCGATCAAGAAGCCATATACCGTACCGTGCGCGACTATCTCAAGAACTGAAAATGGTATTCGATCAGCAGCCATCTTAACAAAACAAAAATTAGAAGGAGGAAATATCCATGCCGCAAGTTACGCTTGGAGGAATGAACTATGGTAGCGAAAATGAAAACACCATAAGGGACAATTGGGTCGAGCACTTCCGCAAGAGCCCCATTCCAGACGACCAGATCATCATGAATTTGGGCATGTATTTGAACTCGAAGAGCCTCTCACGCCTATTGTTTATGGACTTCCTTTACAGACAGGCTATAGACATTCAGGGAGTGATTATGGACTTCGGCACCCGGTGGGGACAGAACATGTCACTTTTCGCTGCTATGCGGGGTATATACGAACCTTTCAATCGCCACAAGAAAATCATCGGCTTTGATACGTTTGAAGGTTTTCCATGCGTGAGCGAAAAAGATGGTACGTCAGAGATGATCAAGCAGGGCAACATCAAAGTAACAGAAGACTATTTACCTTACCTGGATACGCTCATGTCTCTCCAGGAAAATGATAATCCCCTCGGCCATATTAAAAAGTATGACTTCGCCGTGGGTGATGCCTGCGAGACCATCTACGATTATTTTAAGAAGCATCCCGAAACCATCGTCGCCATGGCATACTTCGATTTCGACCTGTACGAACCGACAAAGGTCTGTTTGGAGGCGATCAAACCTCGCCTGGTGAAGGGTTCCATCCTGGGCTTCGATGAATTAAATGATCCCGATTCACCCGGCGAAACGGCTGCACTCATGGAAGTGTTCGGACTTAACAATATCGGCTTACGCCGTTACCGATATGCCTCGCGAGTTTCTTACTTTATTGTGGAATGATCGATGGAAAGACATCATCAGCATTTTGTTAGTAACTTCGGCATCGATAACAGCCAGGACTGGAAATACCTCGATAAGTCCGACTTTGAACGCATATTCGCTTTAGAAGTACCCGATGAAGCTGTTGTCCTAATCAACCAGTTGGATTTGGGCTACCGTTTCTTAACCCGTGAGGAACGCGACAGCCAAATTCTGAAAATTCTGCGTATCCTTGACGAACCCCTGGTTTCTTCGGGTCCCAAAAGGTTGGAGACCTGGGAAAAAGGGTGGGGGCAGAATCTCCAAGATTATATTGATTCCAACTACGATGAAGCGGCGCTTTTGCCTTATTATTACAGGCGCGGTCAGACCATCATGAGGCTATGGGGTGATTATATTTTACCGAGGTCGCCACGCTTCGAGGCACATTTTCTATCTGTTCTGCAGGTCATAATCGCACATGCTTATTTCCGCCATGTGCCTTCCATCTATGAGTTTGGTTGCGGTCCAGGCCATAATCTGCTTGCCTTTGGTCGTATCGTACCGGGTAAGATTTATCATGGTTTAGATTGGGCCAGTGCTTCGTCGAAAATACTCAACTTGGCAGATAGTCGGGCGAACAAAACGCATTCTGAAAATCGTTTTCACGGTCACTTTATAGACTTGTTTCACCCTGATCCGGAATTTCATGTAGATCCTGAAAGCGCAATTTTTACTTTCGGCTCAATGGAGCAACTTGGCACAGATTTCGAGCCACTATTTAATTATTTTTATAGTCAACCTGCCTCTGTATATGTACACATAGAACCTTTCTCAGAGTTTAGTTCAGGCGACGTCCTACTTGATGTCTTGGCCGATCGCTATGCAAAGAAACGAAATTATCTCGACGGTTACCTCATGTATTTGGAAAAGCTTCAAGAATCAGGGATGCTAAAAATAATTAAGCGACGCAAGCTTATCGGCAGCACCTTTAATGATGGATGGTGTTTGGTAGTATGGCATCACTGTTAGGAAAAATATTAATGGAGTTGAGAGATGGCCTTACCTGAAGATTTAATGAAATCTTTAAACGGCAATACCGCCGTCGTCACCGGCGGTACGGGTATGATCGGTCGTGAAATAGTCAGCATTCTATTTGACGCAGGGGTAATGGTGCGAAGTGTCTCATTAGACAGGTTAAAGATACACCCAGCGGCAGAGTATATTTATGGTGATCTGAGCGATTATAACTTCTGCAAGGAGATTACCCGCGACACAGATTATGTTTTCCATATCGCGGGTATAAAAGGTTCCATCGACGTTACCACGAACAAACCGGCAAGTTTTTTTGTCCCACTGCTCATGATGAACACCAACATGCTTGAAGCCTGCCGGGTTAACAAGGTGAAAAAAATAGTTTACACCAGCTCTATCGGCGCGTACGGAAGCGCCGAGGTTTTCAAGGAATCGGAAACATTGGAAACCGAACCACCGATGGATATGTTTCCCGGTTGGGCCAAACGCATGGCAGAAATGCAGGTGCAGGCATACCGGATACAGTATGATCTTGAAAACTTCGCTGTTGTAAGGCCCTGCAATGTCTATGGTCCAGGCGACAATTTCGATCCTAAAAACGCGATGGTTATTCCCTCCCTCATGTACCGTATTTATCACGGTGAAGACCCGCTTGTGGTCTGGGGGGATGGTTCGGCCATAAGGGATTTTGCATACAGCAGAGACATTGCAGAGGGGGTCATTCTAGCGCTGCATCATGGCACTCAAGGTCGCTATGTTAACCTGGGTAGCGGCCAGGGTTACACAATCCGCGAACTTGTCGAAACGTTGCACAAATTAATTCCTTTCAATTACAGGTTTGACGGCAATAAATCATCAGGCTTTCCCAAGCGGGTGATGGATATCTCCCTTGCCCGCGAGATGTTGGGCTACAATCCCACGACATCTTTGCTTGAAGGTTTAAAACAGACATGGGAATGGTACGTTGCGAACCAGGAGGAGTACCTGAAACGCAAAAACTACTTTGCCGAAGGAGCATGAGGGATGGAGGTTAAAAAGACAAAACTTGACAGTGTTCTGCTCATTAAACCGCCTACCGTCTTTGAAGATTTTCGCGGTACGTATGTCGAACTATTCAATGAGAAACTGTATAAGGAATCAGGCATATCTGTTAATTTTGTACAGGATGACATCTCCGTATCCTCCCGTCATGTTCTGCGAGGCATTCATGGAGACGCAGAGACATGGAAGCTGATTTCCTGCCTGCATGGCAAGTTCTATCTGGTTGTTATAAATTGGGATGAGTCCTCTCCTCAGTATCGCCAATGGGAATCGTTTACGCTATCAGAGCAGAACAGGCTTCAGGTACTCGTACCGCCTAAATTCGGGAATGGGCATCTGGTGCTGAGTGAATTTGCGATTTTTCATTATAAACAGTCAAGCTATTATAACCGTTCGGAACAGTTCACAATACTATGGAATGATCCTGCTTTGAACCTGTGGTGGCCTGTTAATACCCCTATCCTATCAAGGAGGGATAAGGGAAGTGAACATTTATAAAAACGCAAATATACTTGTGGCAGGAGGCACAGGATTCGTTGGCGTCAATCTGATTCAGCGCCTGTTGACCCTAGGCGCCATAGTTCGCGCAACCATCCACAAGAGGGCGCCTGTAATTGAAAATGATCTCATTGAGTATGTTCAGGCTGATTTGACAAAACCGGAAGATTGCCGAAATGCAGTTGAAGGTATAGACTACGTCTTTATGTGTGCGGCAAACTCCTCCGGCGCTGCTGTCATGGAAAAGACACCGCTCGTACATCTGACGCCTAACATAGTCATGAATGCATTGATGCTTGAAGCAAGCTATAAAGTCAATGTCAAGAAATTTCTTTTTGTCAGTTCCAATACCGTATATCCCTTGACTGACCAGCCGGCTAAAGAAAACGATGTTACTAACGAATTTTACGAAAAGTACTTTATCGTTGCCTGGATGAAGCGCTTCAGCGAAATCATGTGTGAGATGTATGCGACAAAGATTAAAAAGCCCATGACGACCATTGTAGTTAGGCCGGCTAACATATACGGACCATACGATGACTTTGAGTGGGAAACGTCACATGTACTACCTGCCTTGATCAGGCGGGTTGTTGAAAGGCATGACCCGATTGTCGTTTGGGGCAATGGATCAGACGTCAAGGATTTCATTTATATTGATGACGTGATCGAGGGCATGCTCCTGGCAATGGAAGAGATTGATGGATATGATTTTCTGAATATCGCCAGCGGTAAACAATACGTGCTGAAAGACTTACTAAATATCATGATCAGTATTGATGGATATGATGGCGCAGTTATAAACTTTGACGCGTCAAAGCCCACAATGATTCCCAAGCGGCTCATTGATACGCGGAAAGCCAAAGAGATATTGGGTTTTGAGGCAAAAACCCCCATTGAGGAAGGCATTAGAATGACCATAGATTGGTATAGGAATCTTTATGACAGTGAATTATGAAGATACTATTTGTAACGCATGACCTGAGTTTTGCCGATCATATAGCCATATCCTATCTTTCCGCAGTGGCGAAGCAGTCGGGACACTTAACCTACTTTTGTACCTTGGAGAAGGAAGTATTCTCTCCTAAAGACCTTTTGACCCAAGTTAAAGAAATCAAACCCGATATAGTTGCCTATTCAATCAATATTGTTGGTTTTCATCGTGCGGTTGAATTGAATAAAAAGGCAAAGCTAATCCATAATTTTATATCTATATTGGGTGGTCCACAAGCCACCTTTTCACCCGACACTTTTTCCGAAAGCGGTATGGATGTTTATGCCGTTGGAGAGGGGGAGTGGGTATTTAAAGATTTTTTAAAGCGCGTAGAAGCCGGGGAATCTTACGATGATTTGGAGAACCTGATTACACCAAATGGGGTCAATCAGGTACGCAACCTGATTGCCGACATAGATGAAATTCCTTTTCCAGACCGCGACTTGACTCTCTCCAATTCTTATTTAGGGCAAGTGTCTAAAAAGACATTTTATACAACACGAGGATGTCCTTTCAGTTGTACTTACTGCGCCAATAATTATTTACGCAAGCTCTATAGGGGTAAGGGGCGCTATGTGAGGCGCTTTGGCGTAGAGCGTATTTTGCGTGAGATTGAATTGGTCAAGAGTAAATACCGCATGGATTTCATCAAATTTGGAGATGATGTCTTCGTGATGCGGGCGGATGACTGGCTCGAAGAATTTACCGAAAAATATGCTGCAAGGATCGGCGTCCCCTTTAACTGTTTTTTGCGCATTGATGCTATCGATGACAATGTTCTGCAACTTTTGAAAAGAGCAGGCTGTTTTTCCGTCCACCTATCCGTTGATAGTACTTCTCGGCATGTCAGAGAGAAAGTTTTACAGAGGAAAATGCGTAGCGAGAATATTACCGAAAAACTCAAGCTTGTTAATTCTTACGGAATTAATACATGGGTTAATTATATGTTGGCTGCACCAGAATCCACATTGCAGGATGATTTGAATACGATAGAAATGTCTCGTAAGGGCAATGTGACATATGCCTCTTATTCCGTTACAGTGCCGATGAAAGGTACGGATCTCCATAAGTATTGTATTGATCAGGGATACATTGATCCGGGTTACGATGGTGACCTTTCAGGGGTCATGGAGAAATCTGTGCTCAAATGTTTCTCTGAGAAGGAAAAAGAGATCAGACTCAATATTTACCTGTTAGGTCCCATTTTGGCTCGTTTGCCTCATTTCCTCTATATGATAGGTATGTTTCTTTTAATGCATACACGACCAAATCGTCTTTATCGGGCCATTCGAGACCGTTATTATAAATATTCCATAGAAAATAAGATATTTAGCGTTAGCGATTAGTTATAATATCGGAAAAGGTTGGATTTATGATAATTACACGGACACCCTTCAGGATTTCATTTTTTGGAGGAGGTACTGACTATCCCGTTTGGTATCTAGAACATGGAGGTGCCGTTTTAAGCACCACCATCAATAAGTTCTGCTATATAACATGCCGATACCTCCCCCCGTTCTTTGATCACAAATTCCGTATAAGATATACAAAAAGAGAAGAGACGCAAACAATTGATGAAATTGCTCATCCATCTGTACGTGAATGCCTTCGGTATATGGGAATAGATAAAGGTGTAGAAATCGTGCATACCGGAGATATTCCCGCTCTGTCCGGTATCGGATCAAGTTCGTCATTTACCGTGGGTTTGCTTAATGCCTTATATGCGTTGAAAGGAAAAGTTGTCACGAAAAGAAGGCTTGCCTTTGATGCCATCCATGTTGAACAAAATCTGATCGGTGAGCCGGTCGGATCTCAGGACCAGACTGCGGCTGCGTTTGGCGGCTTCAACCGCATCGAGTTCGGGGGTATAAAGGATGGGATTTTTGTTCAGACCATTCCCATCAATAGTATGAAGCTGGAATATCTACAAAGCTGCCTCTTATTCTATTTTACAGGATTCCCACGGTATGCAAGTGAAGTAGCTAAAAAGCAAATTGAGCAGACTCCCCAAAAGGTTAAGGAACTTAGCTTAATGAAAGAAATGGTGGATGAGGCAATCAACATCCTCGACGGGCCTGTTGAAAGATTCCATGAATTTGGAAAGCTACTCCACGAGTCATGGATGTTAAAAAGAAAACTGACGAAACTCATTTCAAATGGCAGCATAGATGATATCTACCAAGCCGCAATGAATGCCGGCGCCGTAGGTGGCAAATTGTGCGGCGCCGGTGGAGGTGGGTTTATCCTTTTCTTCGTCCTGCCTGAGGATCAGGATAAAGTAAAGGACAGATTAAAAGATTTGATACTTGTGCCCATCCGGTTCGAAAATCTTGGGTCGCATTTGGTTTTTTATTCCACCTAGTTGTTTCTGTTAACCTTTTCAATAAGATAACATAGGAAACAGTGCTACAGTATATTGAAAACATAACGCCTGTGATTCTATCAGGTGGGCGTGGTTCAAGATTGCATGCCATCGTGTCAGACAGGTCCAAAGTAATGGCAGTCGTTAGAGGACGCCCATTTATTACGTATATAATGGATCAGCTGATTGAAGCGGGATTTAAACAAGTTATTTTGTGTGTTGGTTATTTAGCAGACACGATGATCGAGACCTTGGGCTATGAATATCGAAATTTGTCCATTCAGTATTCTCAAGAAGCTCATGCTCTTGGGACGGGCGGCGCTGTAAAATATGCCATGCCTCTAATTGAAACGCGTGGCATACTTGTAATGAACGGAGATTCCTTTATTGATATTGATTTAAATGATTTCCTATCCTGGCATTTAGAAAAAAAGTTCGATGTCTCGATAGTGCTATCAGAAGTTTCTGATGTGAGTCGCTATGGTGCTGTAACAATAAATAATAATCAGGCCATTACTGATTTTGAAGAAAAGTCGGCAAAAAATAGGCCGGGTTGGGTCAATGCAGGGATATACCTATTTTTGAGAAAATTGATAGAGGAATCAATTCAACCCGATGTATTTTATTCATTGGAGAAAGATCTGATGCCAGTATTATTAAAGAAAATACCAATAGGCGGGTATTGTTGTAAGTCAAAGCTTATAGATATCGGCACACCGGAATCATACAAAGCAGCCAATCGAGTTTCTAGTGAATAAAAAAGAGGGTAACAAAACAGTCACAGCATATAAAGACGAAAATATTCAAAACGGTGATGTAAGCGATCTAAACAGACCGACCAAGTTGCTATCTATATGTATATTTGGAAGGGATGACGACTACATGCTCGATTTCCGGTACCGCATTACTACGACGATGAACCATCTTGCCCGAAGTATCAAAAACTTAGGACAACAGGATAAAGTAGAGATACTGGTCACGGATTGGGGTAGCCATATCCCTATGGCGCAGGCACTGGAGCTTTCACCGGAGGTCGCTGAAGTATGCCGATTCATCTATGTCCCCCCGGATGTGATCCGTGATACTCAGGAGGGCAAAGACTACTTTCATGTCTCGAGAGCGTCTAATGTGGCAATTCGGCGGGCAAGCGGGAAATATATCATGGTTTATCCCGCTGATACGCTTATCCAGGAACATTTGTTGGAGCAAATGCTTAGACTGCTTAAAGGTGAAATTCGCTTGCCAATTGAGGTGGAACGGACTTTCTTTATGCTACCTCGGATGGATGTGCCCTGGCAGTTTATAGAGAGGCAGCCTACTATTGAGGAATGGGATCGTTATCTGCTTTTAATGGGGAAGAATACGCCTCTTGAACCTGTTATTTATTTTGGTTTTGGTGGAGCAGGTGCATTAATGATGCATAGAGATCTTTGGCACAAATTCCGAGGCGTTGATGAACGCATGGCAGGCTGGGGTTATAGCGATACCGAAATAGGATTTCGCATTACACGAAATCACCCTTTTTGTTCACTTTCCGGTATTGGCGTGTTTATTTATCACATGGCACACAAATCCGAGGGGCGTCGCCGGGACGCAATCTTACAAACCAATCCCATACGTTTTAATATTAATGAGAAAGTGAACGATGAAAATTGGGGGCTCGGTAATTTCGAATTGACGACACAGGTACCACAGAAAGTATGTGCCGCAGTGCGCCTTGAATCAAAATATCCGAAAAACACACCAACGTGCGTTGAATCTATGTCGCAATCATTTGGGGAAATTGTATCGGAACTGACGAGTAAAAAGCTTATTAGAAGCCTAAAACCGATTGTCATGTCTTACCTCAGTCGCGGTGGGGTACTTGACCGTGAGGAAACAAATGCCTTATTTTTCCTGTCTTGGTATAGCCTCAGTCGCTTTCCACATCGCTACCTGGATTTTTTTATTGGCGGCAATTCGGGAACTGGGGTCGTAGCGACAATGTGCCCAAGTGTAGAGGTTTACAAAGTAGATAGATGGGAAGGGATTCAGACCGATGATTCACCTCTTGCTCTTCTTAACATGCTTTATACTTTCCAATTTCGAGGGTATATTCGTTTTGTCAACGGTGAAATCCGCACAGCTATTCAGCGTTTAAAAGATTCTTTTTTCGGTTCCTTCGGATTCGATCTCATGCTTGTGGGAGGTAAAATAGCTGATGAGGTTACGGATGACCAAGTTTGCAACCTAATATCATACCTGTCTCCGGGAGGTGCGCTTGTTCTCAGTTATTCCTCCTCGAACGATTTTCTTCATATATGGCAAAAGATAAAAGACAATTACGGTCAATATACCTATTTTCGCTGTGAGGATCAGAAGACCGGCATGGTACTGGCGGCTAATCTGCGGGATAACGAGAATCAAGAGATATTTATGGGGGATGTTCGTTTTGATACAAGATGGCTTACATCAATAAGGATAATAGCGAGATTTTTGAAAGTACTAAGACAATCGCTAAGACAATTCTATAGACATTCTGTTTTCCATTCAAGATTAAAGAGGTTTGCGCAATATCTCAAAATTTTACTTCGGCAGATTGGTATGATGTCATAGTGACCTATTTAACAGGCAAAACAGAACAAATTTAAGGATACTACCAGTGATTTTATGCCACAAAAAAGAGAAATAGAGCAATATGAACGTGTTAAGACGACAAGAAAATTAGCCCACATATTTGGTGCTCTAATAGCAAAGAGCTCTTGAACACAAGGTAACCAGAATGCAAAAAGGCAAGGTTAAAGATTATTTTAATTATGTCTCAGATGACTATCTTCAGGTCTATACTGAGACTTTACCCTCAGATTCGATACAGGCATATATCTTTCAAGAGAGGAAAAAATATATCTTAAATCTCTTGGGGAAGAACGGAGGCCGTGTTCTTGATGTGGGATGTGGCCCTGCGATCTTTATTCATGAACTTCTGGAAAGAGGCTGTCAGGTATGGGGAGTGGACATCTCCCATAAAATGATTGAACATGCCAAAAAAATTCTGGGGGAAAATGAATTGACGGCAAAAGTTGAATTTTTGGTGGGAGATACGGAACACCTGAGTTTTCCTAATAATTTTTTTGATTGTGTTCTTTGTGTAGGGGTACTTGAATACATAGATAATGAAAAAAAGTCCCTTGAAGAAATCTCGCGGGTTTTAAAACCCGGTGGAGAGCTAATCCTGACTGTGCCTAATATAAAAAGTCCTTTTAATAAACTGGATAGATCGTTGATGAAACTTTTCAGAGTATGTTTCCATATTTATCGCTACTTGTCCATGTCTTTAGGCAGAGAGGTTTATTTGCCGGAAAAAAAGTTGTCTTTAAGAACGGATGTTACAAACAGATTGTATTCACCTCGCCTGCTAGATCAAGCTTTGGCAAGAGAGGGTTTGCAAGCCGTTGAGAAAAAATATCATATTTATAGATTTGCTTTCTTAAATCCACTGATCCCTGGTTTTGGTATATGGTTAAGCAGAAAAAGAAATATCTTCGAGAAATTACGTCTCGAGAAGACGGGTGTAAATTGCATCATTAAGGCAGTAAAAAAATATGAATCGGATCAAACGAGTTAGGACATTATATCGGATAAAACTTTTTATTAGAGACCTTATTACGTATTTGCTATTACCATTTTCATGGATAAAAGGGAGAAATGGGATCCCAATTTTAGTTTATCACTCTGTTGAGAACATACCACCATACGAAGACTTAAAACGACTTAACACGCCCCCAAATCTATTTGAACAACACCTTGAATACCTGGCCAATGCTGGATATCAAGTAATTTCATTGGATGACCTTAGGGATTATTTATCGAAAGATGAACAAAGCCATTCCAAAATGGTTGTTTTAACCTTTGACGATGGGTACAAAAATTGGTATCATAATGCTTATCCTATTTTGCAGAAATATGGATACCCCGCAACGATATTTGTTATCTCCGAATATTTGGATCGTAAAGAACCTTTTGACTGGATTAAAGATGGCGCCCAATATGGTTCTCCCCTCTCAATTCCAGAAATCAAGGAAATATTAAAGGACAACTTTACAGTGGGGTCCCATTCTATGTCTCATCCTGATCTGACGAAGCTTACTTATGATGACTGTATTAGGGAGATTGGCGAGTCAAAAAAAAGGCTGGAAGAACTGTTTGGAAAGCCAGTAGATTACTTTGCTTACCCTTTTGGAGCACGGGTTCATCTTACTGAAGAGATAAAAGAGCATATTAGAAATGCCGGTTATAAAGGTGCGGTTTCAAATATTATGGGCAGTAATGAAAATGATACCGACTTCTATGGCTTGAAAAGGATAAGAATAGACTGGCATGACAACATTTCAAGATTTAAATTGAAGTTAATAGGGGCATATAACTGGTTGGACAGGTTTCGATGAAGGTACTACTAATACAACCTCCATATACTATTCTAAAAACCGAATCAAGATTCTGTCAACCACCTCTGGGGCTTGCGTATTTAGCGGCTGTTTTAGATAAAGAGCATGATGTTCTAATATTGGACTGCGTAGCAGAAGGTTTTAAAAATGTAAATATCTTGGACAAAGACTTCAAGAGATATGGCCTTTCCGAAGATAAAATAAAAAGAAGCATTCAGGAAATAAATCCCGATGTTGTTGGTATTTCAAACCTTTTTACGGCGCAGACAGAAGAAGCGCATAGAATTTGCAGAATAACTAAAGAGGTTGACCCTTCAATTGTCACCATAATGGGTGGGGCACATCCATCGGCTATGCCGGAGTTAACTCTCAGAGATTCTAATGTGGATTTCGCAACAATCGGCGAAGGAGAAAGTACTTTAAAACATCTCCTTGAGACAATTGAAAAGGGCAAAGATGTCAATCATAT
Organism: Desulfobacterales bacterium; assembly: GCA_016209225.1. Classification (GTDB taxonomy): domain Bacteria; phylum Desulfobacterota; class UBA8473; order UBA8473; family UBA8473; genus UBA8473. The sequence continues at coordinate 8,892 of JACQWO010000051.1, read as the reverse complement.
CCATGGAGTGGCTTACAGAAATAATAACAGAGTCCTTGTTAATATGAAGGATGGATTTATAGATGATCTCGATTCTCTATCTTTCCCATTATGGAAGAAGTTTCCGCTAAAAAAGTATTTCACCATAAACACCCCTCACGGGGCAAATATCAAAAGATCGCCCTTTCTCCCTGTTATTACCTCCAGAGGTTGCCCAAATCACTGTACCTTCTGTTCTGTACATAATATATGGGGCAGGAAATTCAGAAAAAGAAGCGCGGAAAACGTCCTTTCTGAATTAGAATATATAGTTTCTGAATTTGGTGTTAAGGAGATATTATTTGAAGACGATAACCTAACTCTGGATAAGGAAAGAGCAAAAACCATTTTCAAAGGAATTATTGACAGGAATTTTGATCTTACCTGGTCTACGCCAAATGGCCTTTCACTCATGACATTAGACGATGAACTACTGGAGTTGATGAAAAAAAGCGGGTGTCACAGCATAAGCCTTGCCATAGAATCAGGAGATAAAAGGGTACTCAGAGAGATTATAAAAAAATCGGTGAACCTTGAAAGGGTGGGGACTGTCTTAAAAAAAGCAAAACAGTTGGGTCTGGAAACCTCTGTATTTTTTGTAGTGGGTATGCCGGGGGAACGAAAAGAAGAGCTTGAGAGAACATTCAGGATGGCAAGAAATCTGCCTGTTGACCATATAAACTTCTTCTTCGCCACCCCACTTCCTGGAACCGAGTTGTTTGATATATGTGTAAAGGAACATCTGATTGATGAATCATTAGATTTCAGAAAATTCAAGTCTAACCTTCCCGTGTTTTCGACAAAAGAAATTAATATCTCGGACTTGAATTCTCTCGTGAGAAGGCAGAAGGTCCTTTTTCATACAAAAAGGGCACTAATGCATCCGATTGAATATTCCGGAAAGATAACAAAAAGGTTAATTGAGCGGGCTATGGATATTTGAGAATTTTTGAATTCAGTCAACTAAAGTAAGAAACCAGTGCTTCGCTGCGTGGTATCCAGGGGTTTTTATGAAAATAGCGCTAATTTTCCCACCATATTCTCCTAAAATATTTTCTGAGAATTTAAGTACGGTAGATGAGGAGTTTGCCGTTGCACCACCAATAATACTGGCTTATGTAGCCGCTATACTTGAGAAACACTCTCATGAGGTAATGCTGCTTGACGCCCGTGTTCTAAATATATCAAAGGAACAGGCTCTGGCAAGGATTAGAGGGTTTAATCCTGATATGATTGGATTTCGGGCAGAGACATACCATTTTCACGATTCATTGGAATGGGTGAGTTACCTGAAATCATACCTGAATATACCGGTGGTTACAGGTGGAGTCAATATGACGCTATACCCAAAAGAAACGCTTTCTTATGATGCAATAGATTACGGTATTGTAGGAGAGGCTATAGAGTCTTTACCCAGGCTTATATCGGCTTTGGAGAATAATGATGACTTCAGCAGTATTCCTGGGGTTGCGTACAAGACACAGGAAGGGTCTGTTGTGATAAATCCACCTTCGAATAACCTTGTGGACTTCGATTCTTACCCGTATCCGGCAAGGCATCTTCTCCCTAATGATCAGTATTATTCGTTTATATCACAAAGGAAAAATTTCACTATTATGCTTACAAGCACAGGCTGCCCTTTCAGGTGTACATTCTGTGCCATTCCCACAGTTCATAGGGTAAGGTCACCCCAGAGCGTTATTGATGAAATAGATATGTGTTATAAAGATTTTAACATCAGAGAAATAGATTTCTTTGATGCTGTGCTGTTTACGCCCCGCAAAAGGATACTGGAAATATTTCGTCTTCTAAAGGAACGCAAGTATGATCTGGAGTGGTCATGCCGGGCTCGTGTTGATATCGTTGATGATGAGATTCTGAGAGAGGCAGCTGCTGCAGGCTGCCGTCAGATATATTATGGAATTGAGTCAGTCGATAAGAAGGTTCTTGATGCTGTGAATAAGAGGATAGTGCCCGAAAAGGTTATTCGTGCTCTTGATCTTACGAGGAAATACAACATAAGTAGTATGGGATTTTTTATGGTTGGGAATGCCGGGGACACAGATAAAACCGTTAGAAGAACAATTGAATTTTCAAAAAAACTTAATCTGGATTTTATACAGGTATGCAGGACTATTGCTAAACCAGGGACGGACCTTGATAAACAAATGATAGAGTTTACAGGGAAAGATCTGTGGAGAGAACATGTTTCAGGGAAAAAGATTGATGAACGCCTTCCTTCCCCATGGTCTAATTTAAGTGAATCGGAGAAGGCTTTATTAACTAAAGAGTTTTACTTGAAGTTCTATTTCAGGCCTAAGATTATAGTTAGAAGACTCCGGATGTTGAAGTCATTTGAAGAACTAAAAAGATATGTCAGGGTTGGGATAAAAATGGTTGTCCAAAAGTTACAAATCCCTCATATAGTTATCGACACTACAGAGGCTGAAAAAATGCTGGAAAGGAGCAGGACTTACTTGGATGAGGCAAGGAATCTGAAAGTCTCTGTGGTCATCCCTACATATAACGAAAAAGACAACATCGTTCCTATAACATCGAATGTTTTGGATGTTTTGCCGGATGCCAATATCGTTATAGTTGATGACGGATCTCCTGACGGCACAGGTGACATTGCCGAGGGAATTGCAAAAGATAAAAGCAATGTTCATGTGATTCATCGGATGGGAAAGCGGGGTTTGGGCTTTGCCTATAAGGATGGTTTTAGATATATATTAGACAATTTGGATTCGGATTATGTGTTTGAGATGGATGCTGATTTTTCTCATAATCCTTGGTATCTACCATTATTTTTGCACTACGCACAAAGCTATGATCTGGTTAGTGGAACGCGTTTTTTTGACAGGGTTAGCATAAAAGACAGATCCTTGTGGAGAAATGTAATGTCTAAAACCACTAAATGGTTTGTTAATATTCTTACAGACATAAATCTGACAGATGTAACGACCGGTTTTAAGTGTTTTCAGAGAAAGATACTTGAAAAAATAGACTTGGATGATATTAAATCCAAAGGTTATGCTTTTCAAATAGAAGGTTCGTATTATGTAAAAAGGCTAAACGGCAGGATAAAAGAAATCCCTATCCTGTTTATAGAGCGTAGCGTTGGTTACTCAAAGATGTCGTGGCGAATTATGTTCGAGGGTGTTGCATTGGTTATTAAACTAGTATTTAACAGGCTGACCAAAAAAAATGGAAAAGAAAGCTGAAATACACGATGAGTGGCATAGCGCTTTTTTAAAATATTTTGACAATAAAAAGCATAAATATAAAAGAGATTCCTCGGTTATTAGAAGGCTTGGAATATTAAATCAAAAGAAGGAGTTGCAAATTTTAGAGCTTTTTTGCGGCAAAGGAGAGTGTCAAGAATTGTTAATTAATAACGGCTACGTTAATGTTTTCGGCTCAGATATCTCAGAGACTCTCGTTACTAAGACGCGAAAGGACTGCCGGGTTATAGTCTGTAACAGCTTAATTTTATCGTTTAAATCTAATATATTTGATCTTGTATTAGTCAATGAGGGGTTGCATCATTTAAAAGGTGAGGATGAATTTAGATTATGTTTTAGTGAAATAAAAAGAGTCTTAAAAAATAACGGCTCTTTCGTATTTTACGAACCGTCCAACACTATTTTCAGGAAGATGGCTTCGTTAATGATATTCTCTCCCCTGTCAAATATTTCTCAGAAAACAAAATCACTCAGGAAGATAATGACTGATGAAATGAGTGAATATATGTATTGGCTAAGGAATGTTCCTCAGATATTAAAACTTTTAGAAAAAATTGGTTTCAAAGTTGAAAGAAATGATTCCACATTTGTCCACATGGCTGTTATATCGCGTTTAAAAAAATAACAGAATTTAAGAATGAAAAAACATTACCATTTGCTTGGTATCTTTATAATAGAAGAGGCTACTCACTTTATGGTTTCTCCTTTTTCTCAATTTCCTTTTGAAACAACCATTGAAAAATTTCTAAGAAAAATAAAGATGGGTTTTCTTCTTTTCAATCAACTAATTGTAGCCAGAAAGTTATAATTATCGGTATGATCAAAAAAGTAAAATTTGCCTGGCACTCTTCTGACCATTTAGAGAAGCTATTATGGATATATATTGTTTCCATTCCTTTTCAATGGTCACCTACAATTCTCCACATACAAAAACGGATCCAGTGGTCTGAGCTAATATTTCCGGTTATCTTTGCTGCCTACCTTATCAATTATTTCTTAGGCAAAAGAGATTTTAAGAAAAATCCGCTACAACTATCCTGTCTCATTATGATTCTATCTTTCATCCCTTCAATCTTAAATTCTGTAGCCGTGAGAAGCAGTCTTACTGAACTGGCCGGTTTTATTTATCTTATCCTTCTTCTTTCATTCATTATAAATATCTTGACTAAACCGGAACAGTTGAAAAGGGCACTGTATGTCTGGATTTTTACTGCACTGTTTATCTGTTTAATAGGGATGGTTGCTTTCGGGTTAAGTCTAATAGGGGCAATTGATAAGTCTAATGTTATGTTATATTATGGGACCATAGAATCACAGGCACATCACTTCCCCCGAGTTCAATCAACTCTGATATCTCCCAACATGTTTACAACCTATATCCACACGTCTCTTATTTTCCTAATGATACTAATCATAGGAGGGATAGGCAAAGAAGACAGAAGCTCTAAGATTATTTTAGTAGCAATCTCTGTCATTTTCATAGGAACAGCATTCCTTACAGGTTCTCGAAGAATAACCGGCATCTTGCTTAGCCTCTTTCTCATCTTAATAAAATTTGAACTAAGTAAAACATTATCTATAATTAAATATGTTGCCTTCTGTGGATTTATAATATTTTTTCTTGCCTCATTGATAACCAGCATATTCGTAATTTTCCCCGTTAAAGTTGATTTTAATAAGCTAACCAGGGAAGTACAGGTCAATTTATCTTATTCATATAGCCTACATTTTTTGCAACCAGTGACCTCTTTGAACATGTTTAAAAAGCATCCCTTGATTGGGGTCGGAATAGGAACCTACAATCAAAATTTCAAAGACAACGTCGAATGGGAAAAAGTAAAATCCACTTATGGTTTTGAGGCATATCCCGAATATGCTGATTCTGTGGACAAAAAAACTTTGTCCTTTGATCCACATTCGGTTTATCTGGGTGCATTAGCTGAAACGGGTATTACCGGTTTAATCGGGGTATTGATCTTCTTTTCTAATATAATATATCTTTTAACAAAAAAAATAAGTCGGGCTTCGGCAAAAGTGAATCAAAACGTTTTATGGTGTGTACTGGCAGGCATAATAGGATTTTTTTTAAATGGTTTTACAATTGACCTTTTGACTATGCGACACTTCTGGTTTTTAATAGGTATAGGTCTCACTCCTCTTATCCTCCATGAAACAAAATTTTCAACCCCCCCCTCTTATCTTAATGCTTAATAAGCTAAGAAAGGCGTTTAACAACTGAAAAGATATTATAAATATTTAGGATTTGTAATTCTTATTCTAATTATCTGGAAAATCGATTTTCATCGATTGACTCAGATTATGGGGACCTTAGAAATTGATATTTTGATAGTCGTACTTCTTCTAAATCTGCCTGTACTCTTTATCAAGTCCTTAAGATGGAGATACATATTAAAACTTCAGTCCATCAGTTATTCTCTATCCCAGACTTTCATATCTTATTTGAGTGGTCTTTTCGTAGGAATAGTTACTCCAGGGAGATTAGGAGAAGCTATAAAGATTTTTTATCTAAAAGAAGACCAGGGTATTCCTCTTAGCAAAGGATTATCAGGAGTTTTGGCTGACAGACTTTTTGATTTATGTTTTTTAATTTTATTTGGTATCTTGGGTATTTGGTACTTGAGAATATTTGGACAACTTAACCAATTGACAATGATCTTCATATTCCTGGCAATTGTAGCAATTTTTATCTATCTTATTTCTAAAAATAGATTTAAAGATTTTATAGTATCATTCTTTGGTCAAAAATTTGATGGTCTAATTATAAGCTTAGAACAGTTTTTAACCGGTTTCAAAGATTTGGCCAGACCGAAAATTATCCTGCCGGGATTCCTCACGGTATTGAGCTATATTGTCTATTTTATTCAATGCCATTTAATTCTACTGTCTCTTAGTATAAAAATAGATTTTCTAATGACCGTATTTTTGATGTCTTTAATTAATTTAGCCAGCCTTGTACCCATATCAATATTGGGAATTGGCACCAGAGAAGCCGCCATGATTTATCTTTTTGCATTAATCAATATTCCAAAAGAAGAGGCTATCGCCTTTTCATCTGTCATCTTTGCTGTATTCTATGTTTTTGGAGGATTTTTTGGGTATGGAGGCTGGATACTAAGAAACAAAATAAGTCTAGCCAAGGTTGACAATGAATGATAGAAGAACAGATAATTACTAAATCTCACTTAATTGATGGATCCAATTTTCGTTTTATGTAGTAAACGAAATCTAGCATTTATTTATTGGTATATCAAGGTGGTAAATAAAGATTCATTATTTAAAATAACTAGTACATGAGGTTAAATTTAGGGATGAGTTTCAATTACATATCATATAGAAAAACTAAGAGGAGTGGTAAGTATAAGTTACGTAAACGAACACAAAAAATATTAGAGATGATAAGGAGTTTTAAAAATCAGAGCCTTCTATCAATTTTAGATGTTGGTGCAGCTGATGGATTGATGTTAAATCAATTTAAAAACAATCTCAAAACAAGTATCTGTTTGGGGATAGAGCCATCCCTAGAATTTATAAGGTCAAGATCAGATAATAGCTGTATGATTATACAAGCAGTCGGAGAAAGTCTTCCTCTTAAGAAGGATGTATTTGATGTAATTACAGCTGCTTCCGTCTTAGATCATATGGAGAATCCTTCGATTTTTCTAAGAGAGAGCCACAAAGTATTAAAGAAAAATGGAATAATTATAATCTCATTTGTCAGTCCTGTGTATGATAAATTGGCAGTTAGATTTAAACTAAAGGAAGATGACCACCTATTTCATTTTACGGAAGGTAAGATAACAGGGATTCTAAGAAAAGAAGGATTTAACATACTAAAGATATCTAGATTTGCTTTACCATTTTTTGGAATACATTTCGAAGAGTTTATTGAAAACGTCTTTAATACTATCGGTATGAAATGGATGATGTTTTATATCGTTGCAGTTGCTCGGGTAAGAAAATAGTAAAAACTGGAATTTTAGTCCAATTAGTTCCTAATTACCTTAACTTTTACAAATTATGGCTCTTCTCCCATTTTATACGGTACTGGTAGAGGGATGTATTTTATGAAAGATTCAAAGGTCTTATTATGAATTCAAAAAGTATGCAACTAATGTTAGTTGCCGGTGCTCGTCCCAACTTCATAAAAATTGACCCTATCATCAATGCCATTGACAGACATAATGAAAGCAAAATCTCATCTGCCCCCGTTATCAACTATACACTGGTTCACACAGGTCAACACTATGACTATGAGATGTCAAAGGTTTTTTTCGAAAACCTGGACATTCCTGAACCAGACGTCTATCTGGGAGTTGGTTCTGGAAATCACGGGGAACAGACAGGCAAAGTCATGATTGAATTTGAAAAACTTATTATTAGGGACAGACCAGATGCGGTAGTGGTTGTTGGAGATGTTAATTCCACTGTGGCATGTGCATTAACCGCTGTGAAACTCCATATCCCCATTGCCCATGTGGAAGCCGGCCTTCGATCACTTGATAGAGCAATGCCTGAAGAAATCAACCGTATAGTAACTGATGTGTTGTCGGATTATCTATTTACTACTTGTGAAGACGGCAATAACAACTTGAGGAGAGAAGGCATCCCTGAAGAAAAGATTTTTTTGGTGGGCGATGTGATGACAGATACCCTTTCAGCCTATAGAGAAAAGGCTTCAAAAACTGATATACTTAGAAAGTTAAACCTCGTTTCTGATAATAAAGAAAATATGATAAACTACTGCTTATTGACTCTACACCGTCCTTCAAATGTAGACGATAAGAAGTCTTTTTTAAAGATATTAAAAGCCTTACAAAAAGTATCGGAACAGATACCCGTTATCTTTCCAACTCATCCTCGGACCAAAAAGCAGAGAAGAGTTCTTGAAGGTTAAAAAATAACGCGAGAAAATATGCTTCGAAATCAGAACATCATCTGCATATCTTCCATAGACTGGGATTTTGTCTGGCAAGGACACCAGGAAATAATGTCTACCTTTGCCAAAAACGGTAATAGAGTGTTGTTTATTGAGAATACAGGAGTTAGGACGATATGGCCTGCAGGCTTTCCATTACGTCCTTTGCTCCAATGTTTCCCTTGACCCCCATTTCCGAGAGAAGATCAATGGTTTCGGAAAGGGTTAAATTGAGTAACTTGGCTGCTTCCCGAAGAGTAAGCTTGCCTCTCTCGTAAGATTTGGCCACGTAATACTCAAACCCTATTCGGGTAAGTTTTCGAAGCGATTGCGTTTTCTCAACTTTTTCGGATTTGGCCACATACTCTATAGCCTTATCCATGTCCTCTGGAATTCTTAGGGATTTAACTCTCATGGCTTTTCTCCAACAAAAGTTTTACCATGTTATATTCATCGTCACTGATAAAGGCTGAAAGCCTATCCAGCCATTTTAAAGCGGCTGTTTGGTCTATGAGGCCGCTATGGTAAAGAGAATAAATAAGAAGACCAGGAAAAGTGAATTACCCCGCCCACAGGGCGGGGCATCTTAAAACAATTTTAATTGCTTCGGAGATTTCTCTTGTTCACGATGATACTTAATATAATTTCTGATCACATCTGCCGTCACTTTGTCTCCAACTGTGCGAGCAAAAT
>JACQWO010000044.1 GCA_016209225.1 Desulfobacterales bacterium | reverse complement strand
GCAGGATTTCGGAGATTACCGGTACGTTCCCCGTGCGAAAAAGTCGAAATATATTCCGGTAGTTCTTTCCCGAAAGGAAATAGAGACCGTGCTGAAGCACCTCCAATATCCTTATGGTCTCGTGGTCAAATTGCTTTACGGCTGCGGGCTCAGATTGTTTGAATGCCTGCAGCTGCGCGTGAAGGATTTTAACTTCGAAGCCGGAATACTCACTGTCCACGGAAAAGGGAAAAAGGACCGCACGGTTCCTCTTCCGCAGACTATTGTGCCGGAACTGACTTACCAGCTTGAGCTTGTGAAGAACATTCATGATAAAGATCTCGCAGCTGGATATACAGGAGTGTTTCTTGACGACCTGCTTGAAAAGAAGTATCCATCGGCATCGAAGGATTTTATCTGGCAGTGGTTCTTGCCGCAAAAGACACTCACGCTGGTTGTGCCGGCACAGGAACTGCGGCGATATCATCTGCACGAGACTCATGTCCAGGGTGCGCTTTACGAGGCTGTACGCAGTGCTAAACTAACGAAGCGCGTCACTTCTCATACCTTCCGCCACAGTTTTGCCACTCATCTTTTGCAGGCCAATTATGATATCCGGACAATCCAAACGCTACTTGGCCATAGTGACGTGAGAACCACAATGATCTATACCCATTGCATTCCAAGCAAGATTGTGAAAGAGGCAAAAAGTCCGCTCGATTTCTGATTTTTTTAGGGAAGGGGGGGGCACCACACTAGTCTTCCTGTTTCTTAGGGAAAAATGGTGTCAAGTCCCATTTTTCACTTGTTGTAGGATTTTCATTGATGAACGGTACAGCTTCAAGATTAAGTATCGGTTACAGATCTTCGTTCCGAAGCGTCAAATCTTGCCTTGAGAGTTGACTTCTACCGAAAAAACCTTGCTTTAAGATATGGATGTTGCTAAAATAAATAGTTTGTTGAAGATGTTCTCCTGGATGGTAAATTTAAGGGAGGAGAAATGTTAGCAAAGGTTTTAAGCAGCGCTATCCTTGGGGTTGATGCCTATAAAGTCGAGGTAGAGGTTGATATAACCCGTGGCCTGCCATCCTTCTCCACTGTTGGCCTTCCTGAGGGTGCGGTAAGAGAAAGCAAAGAACGGGTAAAATCTGCTGTGAAAAACTCAGGATATGAATTTCCATCAAAGAAGATTACAGTAAATCTGGCTCCAGCCGATATCAAAAAAGAAGGGACTGCCTTTGATTTGCCTATAGCTATAGGAATACTGGTTGCCACTGAGGTAGTCGAAACGAGCAAACTGGCTGACTTTTTAGTCATGGGCGAGCTCTCCCTGGATGGAAGAATAAAACCTATCAAAGGATCCCTCCCAATAGCGGTAACAGCTAGAGAAAATGGCCTCAAGGGCATAATTGTCCCCAGGGACAATGCCAGGGAAGGTGCTATAGTAAAGGGGGTCGATGTTCTGGCGGTTGAGACTTTGGCAGATGTAGTCGACTTTCTAAACAACTCTCTGTCTATTGAACCGACTACCGTGGATTTAGAGGATATTTTTAAAAACAACCTGACATACTCAGTTGATTTTAATGAGGTGAAAGGACAGGAACATGCCAAAAGAGCCTTAGAGATAGCGGCTGCCGGAGGGCATAATGTAATCATGGTAGGCCCTCCTGGTTCCGGAAAGACGATGCTTGCCAAGAGAGTCCCCACCATCCTGCCGGATATGACTTTTGAAGAGGCAATAGAAACTACCAAGGTACATAGTGTGATGGGGTTGCTCGACAATAACAGTGCCCTGATAGTTACACGACCCTTTCGCTATCCCCACCACACTATCTCCGATGCGGGATTGATCGGAGGTGGACAGGTACCTAAGCCTGGAGAGGTGAGTCTCTCCCATAGCGGAGTCCTTTTTCTGGATGAGCTGCCGGAATTTAAGAAGAATGTGCTGGAGGTCATGCGGCAGCCTATGGAAGACGGGAGAGTTACCATTTCCAGAGCGGTGACCTCACTGACCTATCCTGCCCAATTTATGCTTGTTGCTGCAATGAATCCATGTCCATGTGGGTTTTACACTGATCCTCATCATGAATGCAGTTGCACAATTCCTCAAATTAGAAAGTATAAAGCAAAGGTGTCGGGGCCTCTATTGGACCGGATTGATATACATATCGAAGTGCCGTCAGTAAGGTATAAAGACCTATCCGATGAGAGATCAGGAGAACCTTCTGAAAGTATCAAAAAAAGGGTAAACTCTGCCAGGGGTATACAGATTAAACGATTCCATGACGGTAAAATCCACTGTAATGCTCAGATGACCTCCCGGTATATTAAAAAGTATTGTCAAATAGGAGAAGAATCAAAGAGACTTTTAGAAACAGCTATAGACAAACTAGGACTGAGTGCCAGGGCATATACTCGAATTCTCAAGGTCGCCCGTACTATAGCTGACCTTGAGTGCAGAGATGAAATAACCTCATATCATATCTCTGAGGCAATTCAATACCGAAGTCTTGATAGAAATCCTTTTTAGAACGCCAAACCACTAGCGAAGAGAGAAAATGCAACCCAACAAAAACAAATCTGGTACAAAGAGAATAAAATTTCAACGAAAAAGGAATATAAAACGTATAAAATTCATCTCCATCATTCTTCTTATCCCTTTGATTGCTTTAATGCTCTCGGTTGGTGGGGTTTATTATTATTTCAGGCAAAATCTGCCGGATATTTCCTCATTAAAAAATTATCATCCAAATATTACAAGTAAGTTTTATTCTGATGAGGGAGACTTAATAGGCGAATTTTATATTGAGAAACGGATCATAGTCCCTATAACAAGAATCCCCAGGATGGTTATAGATGCCTTCATATCTGCCGAAGACAGCGATTTTTATAAACATAAAGGTATTAGCCCTGTGAGTATAATTAGGGCCTTTTTGAAAAACATCCGGGCAGGTAGAATTGTTCAGGGAGGCAGCACAATCACCCAACAGGTAACGAAGTACTTCTTGCTCTCGCCAGAGAAGAGTTTTTCAAGAAAGATAAAGGAGGCTATCCTGGCATATCGGGTAGAGAACGAGCTTTCAAAAGAAAATATACTCTTTCTCTATTTGAATCAAATCTACCTGGGACACGGTGCTTACGGCGTTGAATCAGCGGCTCAGAATTATTTTGGCAAGCACGTAGAAGATCTCAATCTGGCTGAGGCTGCCATGCTTGCAGGGCTTCCACGAGCTCCCAGCAAGTACTCACCATTTGTTAACTTCAAAGGGGCAAAGGAACGTCAAGCTTATGTTTTAAAGCGAATGCTTAAAGAGGATTACATAACTACTAAACACTTCAACCATGCATTAAGTACACCATTGACCCTCAACACCGAAGAAAACAAACAAATCTTGAAAGCCCCATACTTCACTGAACATATCCGTAGGTATATAGAAGGGAAATATGGGAGCGATGCTTTGTACAAAGAGGGATTACTGGTTTATACCAGTCTTAATCTGGAGATGCAAAATGCCGCTCAAGTATCTTTAGAATCCGGGCTTATGGATCTGGAGAGAAGACACAAGTACCAGGGACATAGGCAGAGCTCAGGTCTTCAAGGGGCTTTAATGTGCATGGATCCAGATACCGGATATGTCAGGGCAATGGTGGGGGGAAAAGACTTTAAAAAGAGCGAATTTAACAGGGCTATTCAAGCCAAAAGACAAGGAGGCTCGGCATTTAAACCCATTATTTATGCAGCAGCCCTGGATAAGGGCTATACACCCGCGACTATTCTTGTAGATTCGCCGATTAGTTATGATGATCCGACAAGAGGAGAACCGTGGCAGCCCAAGAATTTTGATGGAGAGTTTCGTGGACCGATCACCTTTCGTGAGGCATTGGCTAAGTCCATAAATGTGGTCACAGTAAAAATCCTTGAAGATTTAGGTATAGACTACGTAGCCAGGTACGCCAGTATACTTGGGATAACATCTCCCCTGAACATGGACCTCACCATGGCCCTTGGTTCTTCCAGCGTATCGCTTCTGGAATTAACCAGGGCTTATGCGGTTTTTGCTGCCCAGGGGAGAATAGTCGAACCCATCTTTGTAACTAAGGTTGTTGATCAGAATGGGATGGTATTAGAAGAGAACAAACCACAGGTAGAAGAGGTCATTAGCCCACAAACTGCCTATATTATGACAAATCTTTTGAAAGGTGTTGTGCAAAATGGAACAGGTTCGAGAGCACAAGCCCTTGGTAGACCCTGTGCGGGCAAAACAGGCACAACAAACAACTACGTGGATGCATGGTTCATAGGATATACTCCTGAAATAGTTACCGGGGTGTGGGTAGGTTTTGATGAAGGTAACCAGCCATTAGGAGAGAATGAAACCGGTTCCCAGGCAGCTCTCCCAATATGGGTTCAATTCATGAAAGAGGCATTGAAACACAAGGAAGTACTGGACTTTCCTGTCCCAGAAGGGATTGTGTTTGTAAATATCGACTCAAAGACCGGCCTCCCGGCTACTCCCAATTCAACCAGAATTATACCGGAATCCTTTAAGGAAGACTTAAATGAAGATTTAGATGAAGAGACTGTTCCAACAGAAGATTCTGGGAAGTCTCCATAATCACACTTATTTCCCTGTTACAACAAATTCCGCGCCTTTCTCGATGGCCCTGGAATTGTTTGATATAAATTTGGGAGGACGTTCCGGGAATATCTCGGGCAGTAACTTAATGGCCAAATCCAGAGTAACGACCTTTGTCTTTTCAATGAATGCCCCTAAAGCGACCATATTTGCCATTTGAGAATTCCCCAATTTTTTCGCAATATAATTGGCAGGAAGCAATAAAGTATCTATATCTTCCCGCTTCGCCTTCTCTGGATCTATTAAGGATGTGTTGACCAGTAAAAATCCTTTTGACTTGACCATAGGTTCATATTTGAGAAGGGAAGGCTCATTCATTACTATAGCACTCATAGGGTGACCGGTGACAGGAGACCCGATCTCCTCTGAGGAGAGAACTACAGTACAATTGGCAGTTCCTCCCCTCATTTCTACTCCGTAAGAGGGCATCCACGTAACATTCTTTTCCTCTTTCATAGCTATCAGTGCAAGTATATCAGCCATTAACATGATCCCCTGCCCACCAAAACCAGCAATTATTACATCGTAGTACATACAATAAACCCTTTAATTATAAAAAATCCTTGCCTTTTCTCTCTTTGAAAACTCCCAATGGAAAGTAAGGGATCAACTCTTCTTCAACCCTTTTCTGCCCTTCTAAAGGCTTAACCCGCCAGTTTGTATGACATGCAGACAAGAGTTCCACAAAGGTCAGCCCCATACCCTCTATCTGCATTTGAAATGCCCTCCTAACAGCCTTTTTAGCCTTGAGAACCTCCTTGGCATTATGCATTGAGACCCGAGTTGAATATGCAACTCCTTCCAAAGGAGCCAGCATCTCCGCCATTCGGATAGGATAACCGTCATTTCGAAAGTTTCGTCCATAGGGGGTGGTGGTTGTCTTTTGACCCAATAGAGTAGTCGGGGCCATCTGCCCACCGGTCATACCGTATACAGTATTGTTGATAAAGATTATGGTTATGTTCTCTCCCCTGTTAGCAGTGTGGATTGTTTCTGCAGTACCTATGGATGCCAGGTCACCATCACCTTGATAAGTGAAGACTATCTTTTTAGGATGTACCCGTTTAATCCCCGTAGCAACTGCAGGAGCGCGGCCGTGGGGGGCCTCAATCGCATCTATGGCAAAATAATCATACATAAAGACAGCACATCCTACACCGGATACACCAATTGTCTCTTCCTGAACACCAAAGTGATCAATTGCATCAGCCACCAGTCTATGGGCAGTACCATGAGTACATCCCGGACAAAAATGGGTCTGACGGTCAATTAAACTCTTCGGTCTGCTAAAAACCTTCTTCATTAAACATCACCCTAATCTCTCTCAACATATCTTCCGGGGTAGGTATACCTCCTCCAGGACGGCCATAAAATCTAAGTTTAACACTGCTTTCAATGGAAAGCTTAACATCCTGCAACATCTGGCCTGTATTCATTTCTACCACTAATACTCTGGGGATTCTTTTTGCGGTCTCTCGAATGACCTCAGTAGGAAATGGGAATATGGTAATCGGACGAATCATGCCTACTCTTATACCTTCTCTCTTTGCCATCTGTATAGCGGTCTTGGCAATCCGAGAAACCGTGCCAAAGGCTACAATAACAATCTCAGAATCATCCAATCCTTTTGCTTCAAAGAGGACATCCTCTTCCCTTAAACGATCATATTTTTCCTTTAGCTCTAAATTGTGAGCTTCCTGCTCCCCATCAGAAAGATACAGGGTTTTAAGAAACTGGGGCTTGCGCCCTTTGGAGCCTGTTAATGCCCACGGCTTTAACGGCGGAATTACGGTCTTAGTTTCTTCCAAAACAACAGGCTCTTTCATCTGCCCCAAGATAGCATCGCACAGAATCATTGCTGGATTACGGTATTTATCAGACAATTCAAATGCCTTTATTGCAAGGTCAAACATCTCCTGAACAGAGGCAGGGGCCAACACAATATTAAAATAGTCCCCATGTCCACCTCCGCGGGTTGCCTGAAAATAATCACCCTGGGTAGGGGCAATGCCTCCCAGTCCCGGCCCTACCCTCATAACATTCACCACTAAGCCGGGCAATTCACTTCCAGCCATATACGACATACCTTCTTGCATCAAAGATATACCAGGCCCTGAAGAGGATGTCATAGCCCTGACACCAGACGCAGAAGCTCCCAAGACCATATTTATCGAAGCTATTTCGCTTTCAGCCTGTATAAAGGTCCCACCAACCTTCGGCAATTCCGCAGACAGGTATTCGGGTATATCATTTTGAGGGGTAATTGGATAACCGAAATAGTATCTGCATCCAGCTGCAATAGCACCTTTAGCCAGAGCAATGTTCCCTTTTAGAAGAATCTTTTCCGTCATACCTACTTATAAACCTCAATAGCCACATCCGGACAAACCTCGGCACAAAGTGCACATCCGGTACACTTGTTATTGTCCTTTATTGCAGCAGGAAGGTAACCTTGAATGTTCAGATATACCTCAATTGTGATAAGATTTTTTGGACAAGCGTCAACACAAAAACTACAGCCCTTACATCTATCTCTTTCAATTACTATTTTAGCCAAAATACCTTTATTAATATCCTCCTGTTGATTATAGAAAACTCGATGGCTTCGTAAAAAGTCAAGAGACTATAAAATGACAAAACTTAAAAACATGATTTAAAAAGTATCAGAAAAAGAGAATGTTGTCAAATATTTTTGTACTAATGTGTCAGTAACACGTGATATGTCCGGTTTGTAGCACACAATCTGTCCGGTTAGTTATAGTCACCGATGGAGGTGACGGATGAGACGGACAGAGATGCTACAGGAGATTCGGGAGATGCGATTTGAAGAAGTTTATTTTGGAT
>JACQWO010000050.1 GCA_016209225.1 Desulfobacterales bacterium | reverse complement strand
TACAAGTCTCGGAAGGTGTTTTTCGTTTTCATTCAGCTATTCTATACAAGCTTAGAAAACGTGTCAATTTTCAAAGAGCATTTGTAATAGCTTTACAGGTACTTATACCTGTTTCATTGTACTAAAAAGTCAGAAGAGCCAATTAGTTTAGTTATTAAAGTCGATGTTGGAAAAATAAGGAGGTTTGAGCTTGATGAGTAATACACTTGGCGGAAAAAATTTGAAAAAGTTTGAAGACTGGAAGAGAATGCGTGATCATATCTTGCAGATGGGAGGGGCAAAAGAGATAGAAGCTCGTCACAAAAAGGGACAGATGACAGCAAGGGAAAGGGTAGACTATTTTTTTGATCTAGGCACCTTCACCGAGATAGGTATGTGGGTGAAGCACAGAACAACAGTTTTTGGCATGGACAAGAGAGATATCCCTGCTGATGGGATTGTCACCGGTTTTGGAAAAGTGAATGGCAGACACGTGGTTACGGCAAGCGAGGATTATACGTGCATGTCTGGGAGTTTCGGGGAGCAGCATGGGAAGAAATTTGCCTATGCCATTGATTTTGCCAAGGACAAAGGGTGGCCTTTTGTCAGCATGAATGACTCTGGGGGGCTTCGGATGCAGGAGGGAATGGACGCACTGGAGGCGTATGGATGGCTGTTCCGTGCTCAAGATCAGGCTTCGGGAATCATCCCGCAGATATCCTTACTCCTGGGACCTTGCTTAGGTGGACAGGCCTACCACCCGGTCATGCAGGATTTTATTATACAAAACAAAAAAACCGGATTTATGGGCATTGCTGGGCCGGCCTTTGTCAAGGCACAGACCGGTGAGGAGATCGCCCTTGAAAAGCTGTGCGGGTACGAAGCCCATGCCGTCAAATCGGGACAGACACACATAGTGGCCGAAGATGATAAGGATTGTTTGAATAAATGCAAAGAGCTTTTGTCTTTTTTCCCTTCCAGTAATAAGGAAAAGCCTCCCCAAATCGAGACAAAAGACGCCACGGAGAGGGAAAGCGATGAACTTCTTGGTATCCTGCCAGGAGAACCATTCCAAATCTTTAATATGTACGAGGTTATTAAAAGGGTAGTTGACGATGGATACTTCTTTGAGATACTGGGACTCTATGCCAAAAATATGATTACAGGTTTTGCTCGTTTTGGTGGTCGTCCTGTGGGGATTGTGGCCAATCAACCCAATTGGTTAGCAGGAGCGATAGATATTAACGCATCAGACAAGGCATCCCGGTTTATAAGATTTTGTGATCTGTTCAATATACCGTTGGTTACTTTTGTAGACTGCCCTGCCTATATGATAGGTTCTCAGCAGGATTGGGCCGGCATTCTTCGACACGGAGCGAAACTGCTTTTTGCCTGGTCAAATGCTACTGTGCCTTTGATTTCCATTATCGTGAGAAAATCTTATGCCGGCGCTCATTACGGGATGCTGGATAAATCAATCGGCGCTGATTTTGTATATGCCTGGCCAACAGCCATTGTTACTGCTCTGGATGGAAAGACAGTGGCTAGTGTCATCTTTGCAAAAGAGATAAGAGAGGCAAAGAACCCGGAGGAGTTGAGGGCCAAGAGAATAGATGAATACAATGAAATCTATTCCAATCCATATATTGCAGCAGCAAGGGGTTTCGTTGATGATGTGATAGATCCTAAGGATACAAGAAAAATAATAAATCGCTCCCTTGACGTATTGGACAATAAGTGGAAGACTGCATATGCGTCACAGCCATGGAGGAAATATTCCAATATCACCCTTTAGGATTTGAGGAACAGGAAATGAAGGGACCCCGTTTAAAACAGATGCGATCCGAGGCTGAAGCCATTTTCAGGCATTGCATTAAGGCTGTTGATCCTTACATGGCAGTAAAACGTTTCCTTCACCTCGATGGCAAAAAGTTGATTCTGGGGTCAAAAGATCGCCCCCTATCAGAGCTTGATCTGAACGGATATGATCGCATTTTCATTGTCGGAGGGGGAAAAGCAACGGCGCCTATGGCCAGGGCCGTCGAAGAGTTGATGGGAAAACAGATTAGCAGAGGGATAATCAATGTAAAATACGGTTTTACTGAAAAACTCACCTGTACCGAGATTATAGAGGCCGGTCATCCCTTGCCGGACCGGAACGGCGTGGAGGGAACCCGGCAGATTCTTAATCTCCTTGAAGATGCGTCTGAAAATGATCTGGTTTTTTCCCTCATATCAGGCGGGGGATCGGCTCTGCTTACTCAGCCTGGGGGAAAGATCACACTTCAGGAAAAGCAGGAGATTACACGCAGTTTGCTGGCATGCGGTGCCGGGATTGACGAGATAAACGCCGTGAGAAAGCATATCTCATCTTCAAAGGGCGGACAGATGGCGAGAGCGGCATATCCGGCCAATATTGTGAACCTGATGCTCTCCGATGTAGTGGGTGATAAAATGGATGTCATAGCGTCAGGCCCCTTTGTCCCTGACAGTTCCACATACGAAGACGTTCTGGATATCCTCAGAAAATATGATCTGAAGGAGATTCCTCCTTCAATCCTTGAACGTCTGGAAAAAGGCTCCGGAGGAAGGCTCCCTGAAACACCCAAAGATGGGGACCCTATTTTCGATCGGGTTTTTAATATGATCGTCGGCAGCAACATGCTGGCGCTGGAAGCGGCAGGGGAAAAGGCAAAAGCGCTCGGATACGAGGTCATAATTCTATCTTCTATGATGGAAGGAGAAACGAAGGAAGTGGCGGTAGTGCATAGTGCCATAGCCAAAGAGATATTAAAGACGGGCCGGCCGATTCCGCCGTCCGCCTGCATCATCTCCGGAGGAGAAACGACCGTGACCATTCGAGGCAAGGGGCTAGGTGGAAGGAATCAGGAGTTCTGCCTGGCAGCGGCCATCGACCTCGCGGGACTTCCGCCGCGGGTCGTTATCTTAAGCGGGGGCACAGACGGAAATGACGGCCCTACCGATGCGGCGGGGGCTGTGGTTGATCCTTTTACCGTTAACAGGGGAAAAGATGCGGGGATCCATGCCGAACGTTTTCTGGAAGACAATGATGCATATCACTTCTTTGAAAAGACGGAAGACCTGCTCATAACCGGACCCACCAATACCAATGTTATGGATGTGCGGCTTATCCTGGTTCGTTGACGATCCTTGGGCATATCTTTTCTCATAGTAACTATTCAGCCACAGATTCACACAGATGAACGCAGATAGATTTAAATCAGAATTCAAAAGATTTGTATATGATAATAAAAGAAAAAATATCAGTGATGATCGGCGTAGATCGGTGGCTGAGTAGTTACTCATCATACTGAGTATGTTCTATTTTCATAGGTTCTTATAAGTGCATGGAGTGAAATATGTCAACATTGCCTAAATTTAGGAACACCAAGATTGTTTGCACGATCGGGCCGGCCACCTCATCTCCGGAACGTATCAGGGATCTTATTCTGGCAGGAATGGATGTGGTTCGGCTTAATTTCTCCCACGGAAACCATACTACACATCGTCAGGTACTTCGCCTGACAAGAGAGATATCCAGGGAACTGGGTAAAGAAGTCGGAATCCTTCAGGATATTGGGGGACCAAAAATTCGACTCGGGAAGTTGCCGTTTCAAGAGCGAGAGCTCCAAGTGGGTGAAAAAATTGCTTTCAGCCCAACTGAAGGAAAAGATACTGCCCTTATTCCGGTCAATTACCCTTATATTATTGAGGATGTGGCTGTTGGAGACAGCATACTCCTGGCGGATGGGTTGATTTTTCTGAAGGTCGTAGCCAAAGAGGTGGACAGGATTGTCTGTGAGGTCATTGTGGGAGGGGTCATTCAATCACACAAAGGAATGAATCTTCCTTCCAGCAGTCTCAGAGTTCCCACCTTTACAAAAAAGGACATGGAGGATTTGACCCTTGGACTGGAGGAGGGGGTTGATTTTGTGGCCCTCTCTTTTGTAAGGCATGAAAATGACCTGGAGCCTGTCCGTGAAATGCTTAATACGTATGGGAACCCTCCATTATTGATAGCGAAAATCGAAAAGCCGCAGGCAATCGAAAGATTGGAGAAGATATTGGCCAAGGTTGATGGAGTCATGGTAGCACGGGGTGATCTGGGAGTTGAAATGCCCCTCGAAGAGGTGCCCATTATTCAAAAAAGAATTGTTCGAATGGCCCGGCAGGCTGCTAAGCCGTCAATAGTAGCCACCCAGATGCTCCGATCAATGATAAACAGTCCACGTCCAACAAGGGCAGAGGCAGCAGATGCCGCAAACGCAGTTCTGGATGGAACCGATGCCTTGATGCTCTCCGATGAAACCGCCATGGGGGAGTATCCCATTGAGGCGGTCAAGATACTTGACAGGATAGCCCGTGAGGCCGAACGCCATCTGCATGCCGGCTCTTTCATAAACGAACCAACATCCGGCGCTCTTTCCGCTACAGCCTCCGCCATAGGCAGGGCGGCCTGTTATATGGCTGAAGAACTTAAGGCTTCAGCCATTGTGGCAGGAACGACCTCCGGGAGCACTGCACGTCTGATTGCCCGCTTCAGGCCGGCATGTCCCGTGTTGGGTCTGACTCCCAATCAGCGGACAGCGCGACAGTTGACATTGTCATGGGGGGTGATCCCAGCCCTTGTGGCCCTGTTCACAGAGACCGATGAGGTCTTTAAACTGGCTAGATTATGGGCTTTAGAACATCGGATAGTACAGGCCGGCAATCGGTTGGTCATTACTGCAGGCGTTCCGGTCGGTAAGACGGGGACGACTAACCTTTTAAAGGTAATAGAGATCGAGTAACCAGTTTTTGAAAGGTCTCGAAGCTTGATAGACTTGTAAAAAGTCAAAATTGGGATGGCAAAGCAAAAAGTATATTTACAATTAACAATAATTAAAGGAGGCATCCAATGAGTAAAGGAAAAGACAAGAAAAAGACAAATGAAAAGAAAAAACCACAGCAAACCCTTAAAGAAAAAAGGAAATTGAAAAAAGAAAAAGAGAATAAGGTTCGCTAACAATGTAGTGTACCGTATTGTCGTTAGACGCACCAAACGGTGGGCATAGATGTTAGACTCCTTTTTACGAGGATGCATAAGGATGGAAGAGAAAATCGTTTACTTTGAAAAAACTGGGAAAGTCAATACTCCACAGGTCCTCTCGCTCGTCAAGGAAAGAGGCCAGGCAAGAGATATCAGAAGAGTTGTCCTGGCATCAACGCGAGGAGAAACAGCTAGGACATTTGCAGAAGCGTTCGAAGGGTCGGGCATTGAATTGGTAGTAATCCCGTGGCAGTTTGGCTTTAGGGACACGCACCCATTCCCACGAGAACTAGTGACCGAACTGGAGCTAAAAGGCCATCAGGTTCATTTTGGAACAATGCTGTTTCACACCGATGACCTGTATGGGACAAAGACGCCCCAAGTCATGGCAAATCTCCTTCGGATCTTTGGGCAGGGTATCAAGGTCTGTGTGGAAATCATCATGATGGCATGTGATGGAGGGTGTATCGAAGCTGGGGAAACAGTGATTGCAGTAGCAGGTACCGCAGGTGGGGCCGATACGGCGGTTGTTGCTACTGCAGCGCCGAGTACCAAGCTGACCCTGCTTCGCATTCATGAGATAATTTGTAAGCCCTTGTTGATGAGAGAGAAATCCGACACCTTAGACCCGAAGTAGTTAGAACGAACTGAACGGGAAATACTGCCGGTATTTCCTTTATTACAAGAGCTTTGAAAAAGTACCCCTTTTCGCTTCAGCATACATTTTTTCAAAGCTCTCGGCAGGTTGTGCAAAGGTCTCCCTATAAGAACCGCATCGAATTGACTCTTTATCTCTGGTGGGATATTCGTGAATGTAATTATGTGCATCTTAAGGAAATGGGGTTTGTATGGAAGTAAAAAATAATAAAACCAGCCTTGTGCTTTACGGCAATTTATTGAGCGATATTAAAACCCGCATTCGTCAGGCGCAGGTAAAAGCAACGCTTTCCGCAAACTCGGAGATGATTTTGATGTACTGGGACATCGGACGGATGATTCAGGAGAGACAAGATCATGAAGGCTGGGGAACCGCGGTTATTCCGCGTCTCGCCAGAGATATACGAAATGAATTGCCGGAAGAGAAAGGATTTTCCGAGCGGAACATCAAGCGAATGCTTCGCTTTTATCGTGAATACCCGAACATATTACCGATAATGCCACAGGCTGTGGCACAATTACAACAAGCTGAAAATAAAGATGTTTTAAAAGTGCCACAGGCTGTGGCACAATTGCCCGTAAACGAACATTCGGTAATTTTGCAGCGGCTTGTTGAACAAATCCCCTGGGGGCACAATATTCTGCTCATGGAAAGGGTCAAAGACCTATCCAGCCGTTTCTGGTATATGGAGCAAACCATTCAAAATGGCTGGAGCCGCGATGTTTTGGGGATTATGATCAAAAACACCACACACAACAGGCAGGGAAAAGCAGTATCGAATTTCAGTCTTACTTTGCCTGACCCGCAGGATACGGCTGGAATAAGATGTCCGCACGGGAAACTAAAATAACGCTTTGCACTATTTTAGTTTTTATGAATAATCTAAAACAACAGCCGTGGTTATTTTAATTTTATGGTGATGCCGATTTGGAACAGTTCGGGATACTGAAAGAAATCACCGGCGGCAAGCGGGGCAAGATGTATGTGTTTGCTGCCTATATGCAGTTGTTCAAATAGCAAGAAATATAAAATCCTAAACGATGTAAACGAAGTGGAAAGAATCTTTCCAATCATAAAACAGCAAAACGAGTATTGAGATGCAGCAAATCATGTTGGGTGATATATGTATTGATGTAGTGCACAAAGACATTAAAAATGTGCACCTGAGCGTTTATCCGCCTACCGGCAGAGTGAGAATATCAGCGCCGCATAGAATGAATTTGGAAACAGTCAGGATTTTTGCTATTTCAAAATTAGGATGGATACGGAAACACCAGGGCAAATTTCTGGAACAAGAACGAGAAGCGCCGAGAGAATACATTAACCGCGAGAGCCATTACTATTTGGGGGAAAGATTTTTATTCAAAGTGATAGAGCATAATGCCTCTCCAAAAGTTGCAATAAAGCATGAAACACTCGAAATGTATATCCGACCAAATACAGGCTTGGAAAAAAGAAAAGAAATTTTAGATGGATGGTACCGCCAGAGATTAAAAGAAATAGTTCCCGGTTTCATTGCTCAATATGAAAAAATGATGCAGATAGAAGTGGCTGAGTTTGCCATTAAAAAAATGAAAACCAGATGGGGCAGTTGCAATATTAAAGCAAAGAGAATCTGGTTAAATCTTGAACTGGCAAAAAAGCCAAAGGAGTGCATAGAATATATAGTCGTGCATGAAATGACGCACCTTTTGGAACGACACCATAATGAAAAATTTACTGCTTACGTTGATAAGTTTTTGCCAAAGTGGAGATTCTATAAGAAAGAACTGAACAGACGTCTTTTGCGTCATGAAAATTGGAGTTATTAACCTTGATGGACTTTTTACGAAGCCATCAAGTCTAGATCAGTTGAATCTTGAATTGGAGGTGCAAAAATGGCAATCGTGGTAAACGATGGTATTGTACAAATTGAGAGGCTGGAATTAGGGGCCTTTGGTACGAACGCTTATATCGTAATGTGCCAATTGACCAAAGACAGCGTCTTGGTGGATACTCCCGGGGAAGCTCCGAAAGTTATGGAACGACTGAAGGGAACAAATCCCAGGTACATACTGATCACTCACGACCACTGGGATCATCTCGATGCCCTTTCCCAGTTAAAGTCGAAACTTAAAGTTCCAATCGCTACCCACCCTGCAGACAGTGCAAATTTGCCTTCAACCCCTGAGATACTTCTTAATGATGGTGATGTGTTAACTCTTGGGAACGTAAAGCTTGAGGTGTTGCATACCCCTGGACACACACCTGGCAGTATATGCTTCTTAACCGGTAAGTATTTGATATCTGGCGATACTATATTTCCGGGTGGCCCGGGCAAAACCTCGTCGCCATCGGCATTTAAGCAAATAGTCGAATCCATAACCAACAAGATTTTTGTGCTGCCAGGAGACACACAGGTATTCCCCGGACATGGTGATTCCACACTGCTGGGGAAAGAGAAGCAGCAATTCGAGGCATTTTCTTCACGCCCCCGCAAACCCAATCTTTGTGGGGATGTGCTTTGGCTTTCGTAATAGGAAACTCTACCCACTTCCATACTGAGAGAGTTGGGTTTCGTAAAGTGAACACCTAAAAAGGTCGTAAGAAATCAAGAAACATAACAATGGTGCGATGGAATAGGGCATTTTCCAATAAAATCGATAGGCTCGATGAAGAACGATTACAGAGTAAAAGGGACTGTGTTTTGATAGTAAGAGATAGGAATTTCATGAGGGAATATGTGAAAGTCTGGGATGAGGGGGCGCTAAAGGATGCCCCCTTTATCACCATGGGCATGGAGGCTCTTCTAAAAGAATTCTATGGAGACCTTATGGATGCTCCTCCCCCGTTCCAGGTGAAAGAAGGAGGCAATGTCCTCGATTTAGGTTGCGGCTGGGGAAGGGTATTAAAACCGGTCTTAGATAGAGGGGCATTTGGCGTTGGATTCGATATATCAGAAAATATGCTCAAACTTTCAGAGAAACACCTAAAAAGGAATGGTTATTACCCCATTCTGTTAAATGGTGATGGCACTGCCTTACCCCTGAAGGGCAATAGTTTCGATATGGTGTATTCTCTGCTGGTCTTACAACATATCTCGAAAAGAAAGGGGAAAGCGGTCTTCAAGGAAATCTATAGAGTCTTAAAACGTGATGGAGTTGCGTACATTCGAGTTCCTGGCAGATTCGCCCCAGAGAACCTGATCTTCAGCTTTCTGCAATTTATCAGTATTCATCTATTCAGACTCAGAGACCCCATAAAGATGAGATTCTATAGGATAGGAGAGATAAAGAAGATATGTAGAGGGCTATTCAAGGAGACTGAGATAACCGCCCACGAGTTCAGACCGCCCTGGAACTTTCACACCAAGTGGACATGGCAATATATCATCATTCCCAAGAGATTTCACAGAGGAGTGAGGAAAATCTCCGATAGATTGGAAAGGATTGCAAACACAAGATTTGGTTTTTTAAAACACTTCGGCGTAGTGCTCATGGTAAAGGTAAGAAAGAATTAGCCCCTTTTACCTGCCCCTTTTCCCTTGACAGACGGTAACAATTATGGTTTTATAAACAAACTGCAGATATATATTAATTATAGAGTCGAGACCTTTGAAAAAGTATCCCTTTTCCCTTAATCATCTATAGGTGATCAGGATTTTGAGATACCCGAACGAAAAAAGGACAATTTCCCAAAACTTTTATTTTTATAGGTGGTGCGTTTCCAAAAGGAGGTTCTGTGTATGGCTAATATAGAAAAGGCTATCAAGTTTCCATTTAATGATGAGCAGTGGCTGCAAAAGCTTATTGTAGGAGGAGTGCTTAATTTAATCCCTATTATAAATTTTCTTTCGATTGGTTATGCCTACCAGGTATTTAAGAACACCTTGAAGAAGGAAGATGCTGCTATGCCGGAATGGAGAAACTGGGGTGATCTGTTTATTAAAGGATTGGTCATTGCCGTAATTTGCTTGTGTTATAGTTTTATTCCAGGCTTTATCACCGTTTTAGGTATAAGCTTAATAACCAAAGGGTGGCTTGCCAGTTTTCTGGGCGCTCTTTTGCTCATTATTGGTTTTGCAGTTGGATTGGTGATTACGTTCTTTTTACCCATGGCCATTGCCAGCTATGTATTAGGGGGAGAACAGATTGGAGATGCCTTTAAAATTGGATTCATTTTGGATAAAGTGAAAGAGATATTGGATAGCTATCTCGTTTCTTATCTCGTCGGCATAGGTGTGATAATACTTGTTGCTCTGTTACTTTTTATTCCCATTGTAAAATATCTTGTCTTACCAATAGCTCTGTTTTATGTGTATCTATTCTTGTCTATACTCTTTGGGGAAACATGTGCCTCTGTTGCAGATGTAACTGAGGAAACGATAGAAGATGAAATATGAAGATATATAACATTTGAAACTGATAAAAAGCTGGGTATTTTTAATATGCCCGGCTTTTTTAGTTTTTAGAAGAATATGATAAGATTAAATGACATTATAGACAAAATACATGCTTATAATCCTGATACAGATGTGGATTTGATTGAAAAGGCGTACGTATTCTCTGCCAAGATTCATCAGGGACAGGTTCGGCTCTCAGGTGAACCTTATCTCATCCATCCGTTGGAAGTAGCAGGTATTCTTGCTGATCTCAAGTTAGACGTTGCAACTATTGCTACCGGGCTGTTACATGATGCTGTGGAAGATACTTTTGCAACCTTAGAGGAGATTGAAGAGTTATTTGGTAAAGAGATTAGTCCCCTGGTTGATGGAGTTACAAAGATCAGTAAGATTACCTTTGGAACTCATGAAGAACAGCAGGCTGAAAATTTTCGAAAGATGCTGATAGCAATGGCTAAGGATATAAGGGTTATACTTATAAAATTAGCCGATAGGCTTCATAATATGCGAACACTGGAGTACCATTCTCCAAAAAAGCAGAGAGAGATTGCTAAAGAAACCCTGGATATTTATGCCCCATTGGCAAATAGGTTGGGTATAGGCTGGGTTAGGGCTGAGCTTGAGGATCTTTCCCTACAGTTTCTAGAACCAGAAGTATATTATGACCTGATGAAGAAGGTTGTAAAAAGGAAGAAAGAGGGGAATGCCTATATACATGAGGTAAAAACTATTATTTCCAATAGATTGGCAGAGTATAATCTTAAAGACCATGTGGAGGGGAGATTAAAGCATATCTATAGTATATATCAGAAGATGAAGAAGCAAAACATAGAGTTTGATCGGGTTTATGACCTTATTGCCTTCAGAATCATTCTTGACAGTGTTCAGGAATGCTATGAAGCCCTGGGAATTATTCATTCCCTGTGGAAACCTGTTCCCGGTCGGTTCAAAGACCATGTAGCTATGCCGAAAGCCAATATGTATCAATCCCTCCATACTACAGTTATAGGGCCTCACGGGGAGAGGGTCGAAATCCAAATACGAACAGGAGAGATGCATAGGATTGCAGAAGAAGGGATAGCCTCCCATTGGAAGTATAAAGAGGGGAAGGACATTGGGGAAAAGACAGACAGAGAGTTTGCCTGGCTGAGACGACTTCTGGAATGGCAACAGGACATGAAAGATCCTGGAGAGTTTTTAGAATCGGTTAGGGTTGATCTTTTTCCAGAAGAGGTATATGTTTTTACCCCGAAAGGGGAGGTAAAGGAGTTCCCCCGAGGTGCTACTCCTTTGGATTTTGCCTATAGCATTCATACCGATGTAGGGCATAAGTGTAGTGGAGCCAAAGTAAATGGTAAGATTGTTCCCTTAAAATACGAGTTAAAAAACGGCGATACATTGGAGATAATAACCTCCTCCAATCAACATCCCAGTATTGACTGGTTAAAGATTGTTAAGACATCCAGGGCTAAGGCAAAGATTCGGCATTGGGTTAAAACCAATCAACGCGAGCAGAGTATTTCACTGGGGTTGGAAATCTGTGAAAAGGAGTTTAAAAAATACAAACTCAACTTTTCAAAGCATACAAAGACGGGTGAGTTGAAGGTAATAGCAGAGGAGTTTGGTCTCCATGATGTGGACGACCTGCTGGCTGAGGTGGGGTATGGAAAGCTTTCTGTTAAGCAAATAATACATAGAATAATACCGAAAGAGAGATTAGATACGGAGTTTACAGAGGAGGCAATATTACAAAAGGTTGCCAAGAAGGCAGGCAAGAAAGATGGCGGTGGTGTTAAGATACGAGGCGTTGAGGATATAATGGTGCGCTTTGGAAAGTGCTGCAACCCGCTCCCCGGTGATGATATAATCGGATATATTACTCGTGGCAGAGGGGTTACCGTTCACCTCTCTAACTGTCCCACTATTCTTCATAATGTATCTGAGAGAACGATAGATGTGGAATGGGATATAGAAGATAAATCAATGCATCTGGTTAGAATTAGGGTTGTCTGTGTAGATAAAAAGGGGCTGCTTGCTGCCATGAGTTCCTCTATTGCTTTATCTGAGGCCAATATTATAAATGCACAGATACATACCACTCAGGAGAAAAAGGCAGTGAGTATATTTGAGGTTGAGGTAAGTGATCTAAAGCACCTTCAGAATATAATTAATTCCATGCAAAACATCAAAGGCGTTATCAATGTTGAAAGACTGAGAACATGAACTAATTAGACATTGGTGACAAATCCGGACCTTATGCAACGGGTACAGACATTAATCCTTTTTACCGCCCCGTTTCTAACTGCCTTTACCTTTTGAATATTTGGGTACCATCTCCTTTTGGTTTTATTATTGGCATGGCTGACATTATTACCAACTGACGGACCCTTTCCGCATATCTCACACACTTTTGCCATTTATATACCTCACAACTCTATTGAACTAATTAAAATGGCTTTGTAAAAAGTCCATCTGCGGCGTTGCACTGCATCCTTCGTCGTTGCAGCGTACCTCTAAGTACGCCTCACTCCTTCGGATTTGCGCTCCTTGCATCTGAAGCTTTTTACTTTGCCATCCCAATTTTGACTTTTTATAAGTTCATCAATTAAACATCCAGGAATTTCTATATATCCCCAGAACTTACCTTGATTCCATTGTCAATTAAAAGTGCTGTTAGCACCCCTTTTCCTTCTTTTAAACCATCATCATCCCAGATGTAATTAACACCACATGAAGGGCTCTTATCCTTTAAGATTGCTTTATCAGCCTCTACCAACATGGCAATATTGAAAGCTTCAATAGCACCTTTTATAAACTTTGGGGTTACATCTCTGCCCTTTATATCTATAACCCTGGCTCCGGACTTCAAGACATCGTAACCGTCCCCACTTTGGATTTTAGCAGGGGTTCTGGGCGTGGGAAGTCCCCCCAGCTGTTCGGGGCAGATAGGCACGACCATTTTTTTCTCCAAAAGATCAAGAAGCTCAGGTTTGGTCTTACTAGAACCATCATACCTGCAGTTTATTCCTACCAAGCAGGCACTGACAACGATCATTTTTCCACCACGGGCTTTTTCCATCAAAGAAATTTAATGGATTGCTCTTCTTGTTCTCTTCTGGTGATCTCACCGATAATATATGCTTTTTCTTTCAAACCTTTTAGTCTTATAAGAACTTCATCGACATCAGGGGGAGATACAACTACCACCATTCCTATACCATTATTGAAGGTTCTAAACATCTCGTGTTCGTCAATGTTCCCCTTCTCTTTGATAAACCTGAATATGTGCGGAATCTCCCACGAATCTTTATATATCAATGCTTGGCAACTTTGGGGCAGTATCCGTGGTATGTTTTCTAACAAACCTCCCCCGGTAATATGGGATATCCCCTGGATATTGAAATCCCTTATCAGATTCAGAATAGCCTTTGCATATATCTTTGTAGGTTTAAGCAGTTCTTCACCGAGTGGGCTTCGAAGGCCTTCTACTTTAGCATTTATATCCAGGTTAAGATCATCAAACATTATCTTTCTGACCAGAGAGTATCCATTACTGTGTAAGCCGTTGGAGGCGATCCCTATCAGTTTATCCCCCACGGTTATAGCAGAGCCATCGATAATCTTATCATTATCAACAACCCCTAATGCAAAACCTACTAAATCATATTCTTCATCTTTGTAAAAAGACGGTATCTCGGCGGTTTCTCCACCTATCAAGGAACAGTTAGCCTCTTTGCATCCATCGGTAACCCCCTTAATGATCTCTTCAGCCCTATTTAGCACCAATTTGCTTGTAGATATATAATCCAGGAAGAAAAGTGGCTCGGCACCTAAGGTTATTATGTCATTCACACACATGGCCACCAAATCGATCCCAACAGTATCGTGCTTATCCATCATAAATGCAATTTTTAACTTGGTTCCGACTCCATCGGTAGAGGATACGAGAATTGGCTTTTTGTACTTTCTTGTATTTAATGAAAATAGACCGCCAAACCCACCGATTTCTGTCATAACTTCAGGTCTAAATGTGGATTTGACCAAGGGAGCTATCTTTTTTACAAATTCATTACCTGCGTCAATATCCACACCCGCGTTTTTGTATGTGTTTTTCTCACCCAATTTCCACTCCTTTTCAGATTCCATTAGAATCCCTTAACACAGGAATATTTCTTGTCCAATGATTATAAAAGAACAAAAGCCGGGTGAGGTTACCCGACCAGTCATTATCTCCATTATTATTACAGAACTGTATGTAAAGTTACAGTTTTTAAATATTAGCCTGTACCTCTTAAGATGTCAAACCTTTTTTCTTGTCAAGACTAGAATATTTTGATAGAAGCAAATTAGATTTATGTGTAACGAGTTGAAATTAAAACTAAATTAAAAACAGAAACTCACTATGAGAGAACTTGGGGATATTATTGCAGCCTTATATAAACCACTGGACTATGTTTCAAAGAACTCCTTTGCCAATCTTGAGATTGTTAAGGGTTTGGAAACCCATGTTATGAATCTAGCCAGTCAGGCTCTGTCCTTGCCTTTAGACTCAGAGAAGGTCAGCTTTGTTCAGGAGTTGGCAAGAAACTTTACAGGTTTTGATTCCTTAGATGTATCTTCAAAGAAGATCAGGGTTATGGATTCTCTGAGAGTACTTGAACGGATAAAAGATAATAACGAGTGCCCGCCGTCATTAGAAAAAAAAGTCCCAATGATTGAGTTCTTTAAGAAGAGGAAAGAGCTGTCCACACCTATTCAATTTATGAAGGGTGTTGGCCCTAAATTGGCAAGTATCTTGAAAAAGAAGGGAATTAATACTGTTGAAGATGCCCTGTATTTTCTTCCCCGAAAATATGAAGACAGGAGGAGTATAAAGCCAATATCGGAACTTCAGGTTGGAAAAACTGAAACAGTCCTGGGTGAGATAAGAGACTTGGGAGCCGTCTCTTACAAAAAGAATCGAAGGGGAATCTTCGAGATGATTGTGGGAGATGAGAGTGGTACTATTACTGCCAAGTGGTTTGTTTATAGTCACTTCAAAAATAGGTTTAAAAAAGGGCAAAAGGTGATCCTGTCTGTGGAGATAAAGGTTTATCGTTTTCAAAAAGAGATTCACCACCCGGATATTGAGGTAATTAAAGATATGAGTGATTCTCTCAATTTCAATCGCATTGTACCTGTCTACTCTGAGGCTGAAGGATTGTACCAAAAGACGCTAAGGAAGATAATGAAAAACATCGTGGATAGGTATTCGGATTCTATACAAAGTGCTATACCTTCATATATATGCCTCCGACAGAACCTAACAGAGCTTTCTGAAGCTATAAGGGAGTTACACTCTCCAGAACATGGCCATAACCTTTCAGATATCGTATCTGGCAGGTCCCCTGCCTACAGAACCATCATCTTTGATGAGTTTTTCTTTCTAGAATTAGGATTAGCCCTCAAGAAGAAGGGGGTTACAGTTGAGAAAGGGATTGCCTTTGATATTACCGGAGAGAATAGAGATAGGCTGATAAAGTCTTTACCGTTTAGCCTGACCAAGGCACAAAAAAGGGTGGTTGCTGAGATTAAAGAGGATATGAGACGTCCTTATCCAATGAACAGACTTATTCAGGGGGATGTGGGAAGTGGTAAGACTATTGTGGCGTTGATCTCAGCCTTAATAGCAGTGGAGAATGGTTACCAGGTCAGTATTATGGCACCCACCGAGATTTTGGCTGAACAGCACTTCTCTAATATTCAACATCTGACCAAAGAATTCGGTGTAAAAGCGGTTCTTCTTACCAGTAGTATAAAAAAAACACAGAAAGACAGGGTTCTTAGTGCCATTAAAGAGGGCAATATTGATATAACTGTAGGTACTCATGCTATTATACAGGAAAGCGTTGAGTTTAACAAGCTGGGGCTTGGAATTATTGATGAGCAGCACAGATTTGGGGTAATACAAAGGGCGATGTTGAAACGGAAGGGACAGAATCCTGATATATTGGTAATGACTGCAACACCAATACCGAGGACACTGGCATTGACTGTATACGGGGATCTGGATGTTTCAATACTTGATGAAATGCCCCCGGGCAGGAAACCTGTAGTTACAAAGTTGTACCATGAAAGAGATCGAGAAAAGGTATGCGAAATTGTGCGTAAGGAGACAGAAAAAGGTAGACAGGCATATGTAGTCTATCCCCTGGTGGAAGAATCTGAAAAGCTGGATTTGAAAGATGCAACCCAGATGGCTGAGCGCTTCCAGAGAGACGTTTTCCCAGAGCGTAAGATTGGTCTGCTACATGGGAGGATGAGCTACGAGGAAAAAGATAATGTTATGTTGGCGTTTAAGGAAAAAACAATAGATATCTTAGTCTCAACAACCGTGATTGAAGTGGGGATTGATATACCCAATGCATCAGTTATGCTGATAGAGCATGCTGAAAGGTTTGGATTGTCTCAGCTCCATCAATTGCGGGGGAGAGTCGGTAGAGGGGAGGAGGCATCCCTGTGTCTTCTTCTTGCCCAGTACAGCAAATCAGACGATGCCAGGCGGCGGCTTAGAATAATGGAGAGCACTGCTGATGGGTTTAAGATATCTGAGGAGGACCTGGCTATAAGAGGACCGGGCGATTTCATGGGGACCCGACAATCTGGACTGCCGGACTTCAGGGTGGCAAATATCGTCAGGGACATAAAGGTGCTTCAGGAGGCAAGAAAAGAGGCCTTTGAGGTAGTAGAAATAGACCCAAACCTAACTGATCCGTCCCATAGATACTTAAAAGAGATATTAAAGGAGAGATGGAAGGGCAGACTCGAACTGGCAGGCGTGGGGTAGCAAGGAGAGGAGGTTATATCTAAAGTAATCCTGAAATCCTGGGAATACAACATATTGAATGATGCCCTGATAATCTTTATGGTATTTTAATAATTTAAATTGTGTTATCTTGACAGTCAACTATAAAAATGATAAAAACAGGTTGTTGACCAGAACTAGAGAATTCCTTGATGGCTCGGACGCTTCGCGCCGTTAAGCGTTCTAAGAGTGAATAGATTCGGTGAGGGTGTAAAGGATGAGTCAAGAAATAACTAAAGAGTGGTTTAATAAGTGGGCTAATGAGTATGATGAGATAATGCCCAAAGTACCAGTATATCAGAAGATGACAGATGCAATGGTTAAGGATGCTGGAGTTAGAAATGGAGACTGTGTGCTTGACATTGGTTGTGGAACAGGATTTTTGAGTCTGAAATTTTTGGGAGAAGCTGAATGTGAACTATTTGGCCTTGATATTTCAGAGGAGATGGTGGCTGTCTTTAGGAAGAAACTGGGAGAGATTGGGCCTCGGTTTGAAGAAAGAACCCAGATACGAATTGGCACAGCTACTGATTTGCCTTTTGAGGATGAAAGTTTTCATATTGTTGCTTCTTCTTTTACTCTACACCATTTGCCACCAGAAGAAAAATCTAAAGCAGTAAAAGAAATTTATCGTATCTTAAAACCTAAAGGAAAACTGGTTATTGGAGAGATAAATCTTGATACCACTGGTAGTTTAGATGATGTTGAAAGGCTGTACCGAGTTATGAATGGGCTTGTCGAGGAGTTAGCCGTATTGGTTGGTGCCTTGGGGCATAAAGTGCTTTATCGGATGTTTGATAATGCCAAGAAACACTTGCTTAATGACGGCGAACACTGTATCAGTCTTGATATGTGGTCAGCAATATGTGAAGAATCAGGCTTTGTAAATATTAAAAACCAAACCCCAGAAGATACTGAAATCTTTAGTTATCTTGTGTGTGAGAAGTAACACCTAACAACGCTCAGCCGACCGCCAAAGGCGGTGCTGAGTTCGGCAGTTGAGCCTGTATAAAAAGACCATTTTCAAGACCTTTTAAAAAAGAATATTCAATAAAAACAATAAGTTAAAAAGTACGTATTTATTGATTAATGCAGCAAGGAGAGAACCAAATCTTTCCTCTTGACAAACCCCCTGATTTTGCTGACAGAAAATAGTCGGAGGGATTGGCTGATTGCCGGAGGGTCTACAAAACGCCACGAAATGAGAACCGTGTCTAGCTATGTATCGTAAAAGAGGAAGGGAGGTGAAGGGGATAACCCATGTATCACCGGTTGAACAATGCCAGATAGCATAAGTAAAAGGGTTTTCTTTCCACAAGGAGGGTAAAAAAATGCAAAAGTCAATCTTTTTTAAAGTAATAGGTTTTTTAGCCCTGTTTTTGATATTGGTAATTGGTTATTCACCGCGACAAATCAAGGCTGAATCAAACATATTAAATATTGGGATTATACAACCGCTGTCAGGTCCTGCTGCTTTTTTGACTTATCCAATGCTCAGGTCTGCAAATATGGCCGCTGACGATATCAACAACGCTGGTGGTGTGACAGTAGGAGGTAAAAAATATACTATAAAGATCGTTTATGCTGATGACGGGTATACCTCTGCCGGCGGTGTGGCTGCCTTCAACAGACTCATATTAAAGAAGGGTGTAAATTTTGTAATAGGGTCTTTAGGGTCAGCTCCTACCCTTGCAGCCCAACCCATAACCGAGTCCAACAAGGTGATAATCATCCATCAGGCCAGCTCTCTTGAGGGCATTGGAAAAGACAAACCATTCAGTTTCCGAATGTTTGTAGGGGCAATAGAAGGGGCTTCCGCGTTCTACAGGTGGATACACAGCTATGATAAGTCAATAAAGACCGTTGCTATGATAAACCCGGATGACGTTACAGGGCATAATACAGCCAAATACAGTTCAGAGTTTACTAAGATGACCGGTATAAAGGTACTTGTAAGTGAGTTTTATCAGCGGGGAACACAGGACTTCAGGCCGATACTATTGAAGATGATGGATAAAAAACCCGATCTTATTGATTTTGGAGCCAGTGTTGATGCCCCTGTAATTATGAAACAGCTTCTTGAACTGGGTTATAAAGGAAGGAAGGTCCTCTGTGCTGCTGCCTTTCCACCGGAGATTATGCTGAAACTCGCCACTCCCCAGGCCATGGAGGGGGCTATTGTAGGATACCTGGACCCAGATTCCCCGAAGGCAACAAAAAGATATAAGGATATTTTCAAAAGATATAAAGAAAAGAATGATGAACTTCCTGGACCTATGGGGATACTTGCCTATGATTCGCTATCCTGGCTT
>JACQWO010000015.1 GCA_016209225.1 Desulfobacterales bacterium | reverse complement strand
GAATTTGTACTTTCATATCAATAGCTTATAGCATAAATCCCAGATAAAAACAACTAAAATCCACAACTTTCTTCAGTTTTCAAAGAACAGTATCAATATTTACGCGGGTTTCATGCCGCATTTTTCAGGGGGAACTACTTAGTGAGCATTAACAATTGATTTAGTTCATTTTCACTGAAACCAGTTTGGATACCCCGGGATTTTCCATGGTCACACCTATAAGGGTATCCACTATCTCCATGGCCTGTTTGTTATGGGTCACAAGGATAAATTGGGAGTTTTTAGACGTCTCTAAAAGCAGTTCATTGAATCTGTCTATATTGACATCGTCCAGGGCAGCATCTACTTCATCCAAAAGACAAAAAGGGCTGGGTTTTATGGCAAACATAGAAAAGATCAATGCGATAGTTGCCAATGCCTTCTCTCCACCGGAGAGGAGTTTGATATTTTGGAGCTTCTTACCAGGAGGCTGAGCAACTATTTCTATTCCAGTTTCTAACAGATCATCTTCATCGGTTAATACAAGTTCTCCCATACCACCCCCAAAGAGACGAGGGAATATCTCCCTGAACTTTCCATTGACAGCCAGAAAGGTCTCGTTAAACCTCTTTCTTGTTGCTCGATTGATTTTACTTATGGTCTTCTGAAGAGATTCCAAAGACTGGTTCAGGTCATCCTGTTGACCTGTCAAGAACTCGTATCTTTCTTTCAATTCTTCGTATTCACCGATGGACAAGAGATTTACTTCACCCATATTTTCCAGAGATTCTTTCAGATATGCAAGCCTTTCTTTTGCTTCTTCCCCAGAGAACCTATTGACAGGAAGGCTGGGCATAGACTCTAATTTAATACGGTATTTTTCCTCTACCCTGTCTTTCAGATGTGAGATGTTGAGCTCTATCTCAACTATTTTAAGATTCAAATCACTTAACCTTCTATGGATATCTTCTTGCTCCTTCAGGTAGGTTTTACATGCGCGATCTTCTTTTCTTAAATCCTCGGCATCTTCTTCTGTTTCAGCCTTCTTTATGCTTAAAGAGTCATGGAGATCTTTATGGATTTTAAGCAATCCATCAAGCCTGTTTTGAGAATCTTCTATCTTTTTAGCGATTCTAAGACACTCCTTTTCGCTTTCTTCACTTTCCCTTCTTTTCTCTTCAATACCCTTGGTAAATTCTTCTCTGACACTCCTTAAGCGGTTTATATTAGAAGATGTGCCTTTCAGCCTTTCTTTAACAGAGCTTATTGTAATCTTTGAATTGGTAAGACCGGCTCTTAGCCCATCTATTTTTTCTTTTATCTTCTTATCTTCCCCTTGCAGACTGCCTACCAGCCTTTCTTTTTCGTCTTTCAAGTCGTTTAGACCCTGTAACTTCTCTCCTTTTGCTGAAAGATCCACCTTCGTTTTTTCCTTCTCTACCTGCAATTGCTCTCTCTCAAAACTTAATATCTCTATCTTTTCCTTAAGTCGGTTTAACTCTGAATAAGCCTGGGTCTGTTCATTTTTAAGGGCAAGAATCTTAACGTCCCCGGTATATAACTCATGGCTCAATTTTTCTATACGCTTTTGTATTAAGGATGTCTCCTCAACAATCTGTTTATACTCCTTCTCAACTCTACTATACTCTTCTCTTATACTTTTTGTTATCTGCTCCAATTCTCTAATTTCTCTCTTCTTTTGAAGCACTCCACTCGAAACAGCAGACTTACTCCCACCGGTCAGAACCCCACAGGAGTCTATTACATCCCCATCCAGGGTAACCAAAGTGCCTATGTAGCCATTATTTTCCCATAATTTTATAGCCCTATCAAAGTCCTCTACTACCAGTACATTTGCCAACAGGTAATTGGCGATATTGTAAAAACCTTCTCTTGCTTTAACTACACTTGCCAAAGGGGTATAATCAGCCTCCGCAGAGTAAACAGCCGGTAAAGAGCCTTTCTCCTCTCTGAGGTTGAGAGGGATAAAACTGCTTCTACCGGCAGCCTGTTCCTTCAAATACTCAATAGCCTCTACACCTTCATTTTGACTTTTGACAATAATGTACTGGAGCTTTTCTCCCAGAATGGACTCCAGGGCTGTCTCGTATTTTGGCGCAGTTTCAATTATGTCGGCTACCACTCCATAGATCCCATTCTTCTTTGAATTGTTGTCGCCACTTTTAAGCATTATTGAACGAACCCCTTCCTGGTATCCCTCAAGGTTCTTCTGAAACTCTTTTAAAGAGTTCAATCGGGCAGTTTTTCTGTTCAGTTCCTCTTTGAGATCATTCAGGGTTTTTTCTTTCCCTTCCACCGTCAGCTTAAGATTGTCTATCTCTTCAAGCCTCTTTTCCTTCTCTTCCTCTAATACCCCTTTCAACCTACTTAACTCATCCAACTCTTTCTTTAACTTAGATGCCTTATCTTCCAGTTCTTCAATCATTCCTGCGGCGTTTTTCAACTCTTCCTTACTCTTCTCCTCCCTTCGAAGGAAGCCTGCCTGTTGATCTGTCAAATTAGTTATAGAATTTTTTATATGTGTTATATCAGTCAGTATATCAATAAGATCGGTCTTCTCTGCTTCGATCCTTTCTAATGCAGCTTCGTAATGCTCTTCCAGCTTTTTGAACTGGCTTTCTCTCTCGGTTAGATTAAATTCTTCAGTGACCAGGGCATCTTGTAAACCCTTTTCGTTCTTCTCTAACCCCTGAATCTCTTTTTCTGTGCCTTCCAGTTGGAACTTAAGCTTTTTAGTGTCTTCTCCGAAGCGGGACTGCTGTTTCCTAAGGGTCTCCAACTCCTTACCGCCGTATTCTATAATGTTCTCATCCTTCTGGATAGAGTTATCTGCGCTATGAAGCCTCTCTTGAACAGCAATTAACTCTTTTTCTTTTTCCAACAATCTGATCTTAGTTTCTTCAATTCGATTCTCGCTGCTCTGTATTTTTGCGGAAATTTCAACATCTTTAGCCTTTAATATCTCTAGTAAGCCTTCTTTATCCTTCTTATCTCTTAAAATCTCTCTGTAATCTCCTAATGCCAGGGTT
Organism: Desulfobacterales bacterium; assembly: GCA_016209225.1. Taxonomy (GTDB): domain Bacteria; phylum Desulfobacterota; class UBA8473; order UBA8473; family UBA8473; genus UBA8473. Next base: position 144,558 of record JACQWO010000015.1, on the reverse strand, counting down.
AGTTCTACCTCTTTTATATCTTTTTTAATAGAGTTATACTTTTCCGCCTTTTTTGCCTGTCGTTTCAGTGAATTAATCTGTCTTTTGATCTCTCCAATGATATCAGACAACCTTATCAGGTTTTGTTTTGTAGATTCAATCTTACTCAACGCCTCTTTTTTTCTATTCTTATATTTTGTCACACCGGCTGCCTCTTCAATCAGAAATCTTCTGTCCTGGGGCTTAGAATTCAAAATCATCTCGACCTTTCCCTGCTCGACCATAGAATAAGTCTTGGTACCCAGCCCCGTGTCCATAAAAAGCTCTGCAACGTCTTTGAGACGACAGGGAATCTTATTAATATAGTATTCGCTTTCTCCTGACCGAAAGAGACGTCTGGTTACCTGGATCTCGCTGAACTCATGATATTCAGGTGGGGCCATGCCGTCATCGTTTGAGAAGATCAACGAAACCTCTGCAACTCCTGTTGGTTTTATCCCTTCACTTCCGTTGAAAATGACATCTTCCATTAAAGCTCCCCTGAGCTGTTTGGCACTAAGTTCCCCCATAGCCCACCGTATGGCATCTATAACATTGCTCTTTCCACAACCATTTGGTCCAACTATAGCTGTAATACCGGGCTGGAAGGAAAGGGTTGTTTTTTCAGCAAAGGATTTAAATCCCAAAACCTCCACCTCTTTTATCTTCATACCCAAAAGCCTTTCTTCTTCAGGTAACCCCTCAACTCTTATTACAACCTAAGGATTTAATTAGGACGCAGATTTTCGCCGATACCCGCAGATAACTATTTTCTCAAATTATCAAATGCCTTACGTTTAAGTTCTGGTTCAGTGCTAATGTTGTATTCTTTTTCTTTTATCTCAAAGTGAGCAAAGCCATTGTGAAACAGAAGCAACTTGATCTTCGTCTGTAAGGTTCGCGGCGTTCTCCAAACTACCTCGCCTGAGCATATCCCAAATTTCCGTTGCCGTTTTGGTTTCAATGGCAGCTCCAATGAAGAAAGTGTGTGGTTTGAGCTTCAGCTTTAAAAATGCTTTATGAATTCGATTTAGTGCTGTTCGAGCAGTTTTCCAATGTTCATCGGCTCCCGCAGGGTCAATGCCGCCCTTCAATTCACCGAGAGCGATATAGGCCGAAGGCGTTTTGATGACTTCTCGTGTCAGGTCTATAGCAGAGCAATTGAACAGCGACAAATCCACATTGTTTCGGAAAAACGGGACAGTGAGATTATATAGGAGCGTTCGTGGGCCTTTTAACGTATTCCAACAGAGGCCACGTAGCGTCAATTCCACGTCAGCGTCATCATCAGGTAGTTCCGCCCATGTATTGGTTTCACTGTGAAGCCACTGGCACTTATATCCTGCAACTTTCAGGTAGGCAATGATAGCCCGTGTGAGTTTCTTTTGAGCCATAAAGCCACCGACATTTCGCATTGAACCGCCAAGCGTATCGCCGCGAGTCAGGAGAAAACGGAAGACGAGTTCCTCAACAAAATTGACCCCTGAAGGTTCGAGGAAGTTTTTGATGAGACCGTTAACGGCTTCGCGTTTATCTGAGTCCTGCAAGTGGTTTGTCGCCTTATCCGACACGCCGGCAGCCGTAAGTAAGGCGGCTTGAATGCCGGAAATCTTCAGTAAACCAGCAGGCGACTTGGCTTTACTGGCGGCTGATTTCAAGGCTCGCGCCTGAGCTACAAAGGGTGTAGCTCGCCGATTCTTTTCAAGCGCAAGAGCGACAAATCCAGCGCGGACAGCTTCGTAGGTTGTCTCAAGGCTTTTGCCGGATGTAAGGTGTTGAAGATATGGTTTCGCCATTTTGTTATTCCTTTCGCCAGACATACACGCATTTTCGCAACGCCTCTCGCCCATGTATTCCCATTTGCTGGCTACTATTTCCTTTGCCATTTGGCAGTACCAATATCTGCTCTGCCTTGAAACCTAAATGCTCGGCAATCTCTGATAGAATGATGTCCACCGAGATGCTTGCACCGGCGTATCGTACATTGTCGTTTACCATGATGAGTGGTGCATGCTTTTTTAATACACGCGCTGACTCAAAAATGACACATGCCATCTCATAGAAGTAACCGCGAACCATACGTGGGATTCCGTTATTATTGAGTAAGTCAAGTTCTTTTTGTAAATCCAAGTAAGCAATGATGCTTTGGAGTAGCGGGTGTTGGTCAGCAGCAGTGACGGCGGCCTTCCATTCCGGATTCATCGCCAAAAGATCTTTTGCCCGGTTTTCAACTGTGCAACTCAACATCTCCTGCCTGAGTTTGGCCAACCCTTCCTCATCAACACCAAGGAGAGCAAGTTCCAGCGCATAGGTACGCGTATAGTCGTAGCGATTGCAGTATGGCGGAGATGTGATTAAGCCATCGTAGGACTGATGCTTGAGATTCGGCAGGATATTGAGACATGAACCACTATGCAATTTAATCTCTGCCTTTGAACGGATTGTGCCGAATAAATCTATGGGCATGTTAGTAAAGCGCAAATCCACAACTATTTCGTTAAGTTTGCTTGTGATTGCCTGGTTAAAACTCAAAATCTTACCTTTGTCGAAGATCTTTTTGCCTTGGCGTCGGTCAGAACGATAATCCCATCGCAAATACTGTCCGTCTTTTCTCGTGTAACTGATACTTTCAAGAATGCAAAGTAAGGCAAACAGCAGAACAGATTTTACTCGCTGCCCCTCTTGTTCGGATACGTCGAGAAATCGTCCCATTGCATCAAGCGTTTCTGCTGAATAAGCTCCACGAGTAATTCTGAGTTCATTTATGGATTTGGCAAGCTTGCCATTTTCCCAAGGATGTTTATCTCTCCAATAGACAAGCTGCTCAACATCCACATCCTTTATTTCCCAATCAATTAATTGCTTAGTTGTAATAACGGTTTGGCCTATCGGAAGCAGTTCGATGCCCTCGGCCTTCATCCCCAGACCACCTGCCGCAAACAAAGCCGTCCCGATTCCTGAAAATGGATCGAGCACGGTGCCTCTCCAATAAGTGCTCAATAAGACCAACAGAGAAGGCTTCCTTATACTTGAACCAACGATAGAAGGACTCGCCCTTGTTAGCTTGAAAACTCACCATTGCGCGAGTGAGCGAGTTGTCAACCCGCAGTTTGTCTGCCCATCGTGCTTCGGCTTCACTATTCAACTTCTCTACGTAAGTAATTGCTTCAGATACGACAGGCGCAGCACTTTCATTGTTCAATCTCTTCATTGTTGCTGATTTTGCTGCCTGTTGTGTCATCTATGTGCCTATAACCTTTTCTATTTAAAATCTCTAAAATCTGCGTCCATCTGCGTCCAAAAAGGAAATTCCTCTACAATTAAATTACCTACAGCCAGTTAATTAACTAACATCTGAATTTACCTACAAAATTTTTGATTAGTTTAGCATTAATTTTACCCCTTGTAAAGGAAAAAAATACAACAAAATGTATACAGTTATATTTATACCACAACATATAGTGCTAATATTGAACTTGGGAATGTAGCCATCCAGGGTTGTTATTGACACTGTATATAGGTAGAAATATATAAGTATAAATAAAAAAGCGGACTATTTATTCAATAGTCCGCTTTCATTTTTTACCCCGCTAGAGATGGCATCTTTAACAGAGTTTATCTGAACTTCTTTGATAAATAATAGGCTATCTTTTCCTCAAGGTTACCTCATAACCTTTCCCCCTCAACTCATCAACAACCTTGCCGGCATCTTCACTATCTACATGAATGACAAGGTCATTCTTCCCCTTTTCAGGCGGAGTAATAACATGAAGTGTTATGATCCGAAGCCCGTGCTTATTGATGCAAGAAATCACTTCTTCCAGGGCTTTCCCCTCTCCTGCCTGGCTGACTTCGATCCTAGAGCCTGGACTACCTATACCCAACACCTTGTTTACAATCTTGTAGAAGACGTCATTGGTAGTAAGTATTCCCACTACCCTACCATCCTCAAGCACTATCAAGGCGCCTACCTTGTTCTCCTGGGATAGAGATATTGCCTCCTCAACGGTCATCTCAGGTTTTACTGTGATTAAATGCTTTTCCATAATCTCTTTTACGGTCGTCTTTTCAAGAAGATAACCAATTTCCCAAACGGTAAGGGATGTTGCCTTGGAAGGCGAAACACTCTCCAATCTGTGCTCGGTAACCATGCCTACCAGCTTTCCCTTGTCTACCACTGGTAACCTGCGAAACCTGTGGGCCTGCATTATCCTCTTTGCATCCGCAATAGATGTAGTGCTGGGAACAGTGACAACATTCGTTGTCATAATGTCTTTTACATACATAGTCTTTCTCCTTTCGTATTTGTTTTTTTAAAAAATGGGTTAATCAGCTGTAATAACGATAGATGGCCTCGGCAATACAACAGGGCTTCTCCTGACCTTCTACCTCAAAGGTCATCTTAATTACAATCTGAATCCCTCCCTTGATCTCTTCAATTTCAGCCACTTCGGCTTTCATCCGCAATTTACCTCCAACAGGTACAGGGGCAGGAAAACGCACCTTATTCAACCCATAATTGACCCCCATCCGCTTCTTTTTTATCTCCATAATCTGCTGAAGAAAATAAGGGGCCAAACTCATGGTTAAATACCCGTGGGCAATTGGTCCCCCATAGGGTGATTCTTTCTTAGCCCGTTCCGGGTCTACATGAATCCACTGATGGTCCCCGGTCGCCTCGGCAAATGTGTTAACCCTTTCCTGCGTTACTTTAATCCAGTCACTTACACCAATCTCCTGTCCCACCATTGTTTTCAGCTCTTCCAAGTCCTCAATGGTACGCTTAGCCATAGAACACCTCCTTAAAAAATCATTGGAAAAATACGAAGACATTCTCTCCATTATTTGTAAAATTGTCAACTATTTATTTTTCCTGCAATCTAAACTTGATGGCTTCGTAAAAAGTCGAGTTTTCCCTATTTTGTCATTCCGGCGTAAGCCGGAATCCAGTAATTTCAAGGAGTTCTGGACTCCGGCTTACGCCGGAGTGACGGAATTAAGACTTTTTACGAGTCAATCAAACTTGAAAAGTAGACACTTGAAATGTTGCAGCTTTGGAGCAAAAAACGGAGGTTCAATACCATGGTTCAGTTACACAAATTTTAGCCGTTTTATCTAGTAAATGACAAAAGAAAGTAGTCATTGAATATCAACTTATTTAAGCCATTCACTATAATATGGAACATGGTATACACTATTCATATCCTTGGGGGGGTATTGGTTTGGATTAAAGGCACACCCTGGTCCAACTGGTTTTTCCATAGTCTGAAGATTTTCTCTGTTATCAATGCCTTCTTTTCAAGCATTTCCTGCTTTGACTTACTGTGTACCGTGCCTGCTCCTGCCCCTTTGTGGCCATCACCTATGTTCAGTGTTCTCATGATTTCTCCTACATCTTTACCATGAGCAGTGGATTTTAAGGCTATACTTAACGACATCGAAAAGCTGAGATCATTTTTCTTTGTATTTCTTTCAAAAAGGTTTGATATTTGAAGTACAGCCAATGCATCAGGGTAAACAAGATAGGCAAGATTCTTTATGAGTGATGTCCTTCTGCTGTATTTTGTAAGATCAAGCAGAACAATCTCACAATCTTGATCAGTTGGCATAAAGGTTGAACTCTCCTTTATTATCCTCAGCATACCTTCCTCTTCTCTTTTATACTTCTCGAACCTCTCTCTTACCTTCGGTGTATTGGCAACCTCTTCAATTGACCTCTCTGTAAGAAGAAAGAGTATCGCCCTCATGTACGAGTCCATTGCATGCCTTGATGACTCTTTTATATTCAATGAGTTATCAATTATCTTTCCTGGTGACTCCTTTCTCCAATCTTCTATCGATCTGTATTCAAAGCTATCAATGATGTCAGCTTCCTTTACAGCATCCTCTATGAATTCAGGGAGACTTGTCCTTTCTGAAAAATACTCGAATACTATTCTTGCACAGCTTTTTGATGCACCAGCTCTCCCTTTTATAGTTGCCGGATCAATTTTCCTGTGATGGAGTTCCTGAAGGTTACCCTCATGATGATCGAACCAGAGACCACAGCACAGTGGGTAAGGAAGATCGCAGACAATGTCATTCTCAGATATTGGAATAAGGGATTTTGTTATAGTTGATGGTCCTGCAAAATATATTTTTCTTACACCCAGGGCAACTGAACATATTGCTCCACTTACAATACCATCAAAATCACTGTGAGTTATTATCTTTTCATACACAGAATTCAAGCTCATTAGTCACTTCCTTGATAAAGCGCCTACCGGACATGCTGCTACACATTTTAAACAGGAATTACATTTAGCCTTGGCAAGGGGTCTGTTTTGGAAGGTTCCTACTTTGGTTATAAAACCTCGGAAGTTAAAGTCCAAGATCGCCTCTTTGACAATTTCATTACAGATATAGACACAGAGACCGCACAATACACATAGATTGGGGTTATAGGTAAAGAGAGAATGACTGTCGTCTACCGGTAAGTCAGGGAGTATTTGGGGCAGCCTCTTAGGTTTGAGTTTAAACCCCATCTCACGGGAGATGTCTTGAAGGGCGCACTTCTTATTAGCCGGGCACTCCTTGCATATTATCGGATGTCTCGACATGATCAATTCGAATCCCATTCGTACCAATCGCAATACAGACTCTGTCCTTGTATTTACGACCATCCCATCGGTTACCTCTTCAGTGCAACTCGTCACGGGCTCTTTTTTTCCTTCTATCTCAATAAAGCAGAGTCTACAACTTCCAAAAGGTGAAGGATTTTCTTCGATTGCACAGAGATGAGGAATGAATATGCCATTTTCCAGGGCAGCCCATAGCACCTTTTTTCCCTTTTCCGTTACTATCTTTTCCCCGTTAATCGTTAAAGATACTGTTTCCATATTTCATTCCGATGCGCTCTATTTTTTCTTTCCATCATCATCCCGAGGTTCAGATTCAGGAAGCTGAGATATAGGTGATATCTTTATTACTGCATCATATTGGGCAGGACAGGCATCCATACAGCTCGCACACTTAACGCATTTCTCCTGCTCTATAGCCTTCAGGCGATCCCTCCTGGTATAGATAGCCTCTGTTGGACAGCTGCCAACACAGGCGTCACATGCCCGCCGACATTTTTCAGGTAAAATGTAGTATGCAATAAGATCCTTACATTCCAGTGAAGGACATCTTTTATCTAAGATGTGGGCCTCGTATTCTTCCTTAAAATAACACAGGGTTGTAAGTATGGGATTAGGGGCGGTCTTTCCCAGGTTACAGAGAGAACCCTTCTTAATGGTTTCAGCCAATTCCTCAAGCATATCCAGGTCTTCCATAATGCCTGCTCCTCTTGTGATGTCAGTGAGGATATTCAGCATATGTTTTGTCCCAATCCGGCAGAAGGTACACTTGCCACAGGATTCTTTCTGGGTAAATTCTAAAAAGTACCGAGCAGTCTCTACAGCACAGTTGTCTTCGTCCATGACCACCATCCCACCGGAACCCATAATAGCTCCTGTATCAACTATCGTGTCAAAGCATACGGGTGTATCCAGAAGTGATTCCGGAAGGCACCCCCCTGACGGCCCCCCTATTTGAACTGCTTTAAATTGTTTCTTAATGGTTTTTGGGAGTTCCCCTGCAACGTTTGAAACCTTTATTCTGGAAGGAACTCCACCCCCAATATCAAATATGATTTCTCTTAAGGTAGTTCCAAAGGGAATTTCCACTAAACCCGCATTTTTTATCTTACCGGCCAGGGCAAAGACGGCTGTACCCATACATCCTTTCATACCCACAGAGGAGACCTTTTCAGCTCCATAGACGAGTATTTTGGGGATAGAGGCAAGGGTTTTGACATTGTTTATCAGGGTAGGTTTTCCCCAGAGTCCTCTGTTTGCCGGATAAGGAGGTCTGGGGTTCGGCATCCCCCTTCTCCCCTCTATGGATGCTATCAGAGCCGTTTCTTCACCACAAACGAATGCCCCTGCACCCTGGTTTATTTTGATATCAAAGCTGATTTTGCTGTCCAGGATATTCTTCCCCAAAAGCCCCAGTTCTCTTGCCTGACAGACTGCCGTTGTTAATACGGATACTGCTTGTGGATACTCTTTTCTAACGTATATGTAACCAGACTCAGCTCCGATTGTATAACCTGCTATAATCATTCCTTCTATAATGGAATGAGGGTCGCTTTCCAGTATTGTCCTGTCCATAAAGGCGCCAGGGTCCCCTTCATCAGCATTGCATATAAGATACTTCGGGAATTCAGGGGCATCTCGGCATATATCCCACTTTTTCCAGGTGTCAAAACCTGCGCCTCCCAGTCCCCGTAACCCTGCAGCCTCTATCTCTTCTATTATCCCTCTGGGTTCCATTTTAATGGCATACGTCAAACCTTCATATCCACCTACTGCTATGTAATGATTAATATCCTCTGGGTCTATGCAGCCGCAGTTTTTTAGCAGCCATCTCCGTTCCCTGTACCACCTTGGGGTTTCGTAAACTGTGGGGACCATATCGTTTTCTTCCATCGCTCCTAAAGCCCATTCAAGGGCAGGATCTTCTTCGTTGAAAAATCTCCTTATGAGTATTTGGGCTCGGTTAGGGGTGAGGTAACCATACATTATGGGAGGCCATCCGGGTTTGGAAACAACAGCCATGGGTTCAGCATAGCAGTGCCCGTGGCATCCAACCTTAATTATTCTGGCTTCGATGTTGAGGGTCTTTAAAATGCCCTCAAAAGAGGAAAGCACTTCAAGAGAACTGGCTGACCTTCCGCATGTAGCTGTCCCCACATAGATAGTTATCCCTTTTTTTTCATCCATACCTGGAAAATCTTTTAATGCGTTTTTTTTAAGTTCTTCGAACCTTTCACTAACTGTTCTTTCCATCATTTGATTCTTTGCAACCTTCTTCTGTCCTTGATTCAGATTCTTTCTTTCTTTTCGTTTCGTCTTCTTTTCCCAATTGATATTTTAGAAGGATACCATCCACTTTAGTAGGATCCATCTGACCACGCACCTCTTTATTGATAACCGTTACAGGTGCCAAGACACAACATCCCACACAATTCACCCTTTCCAAGCTGAATTCCCGATCTTCTGTTACTTCTCCTTCCTTTATTTCCAGACGTCTTTCCCACGATTCCAGAACGATGTTACCCCGTTTTACATGGCATGCCGTACCCATACATACCTGGATATGATTCTTGCCCGGTGGGGTAAAGCGAAATTGGTTGTAAAATGTAGCCACTCCATAAATGGTTGTTTCTGAGATATTCAGATACCTGGCTACTTCTATCATACCTTCTTCTGGAAGATAACCAAGGTGATCCTGAATTGAGAGGAGCATGGCAATCATATTCTTGTCTCCTTCCCAGTTCTTGAGAGTCTCCTTGACTATCTTCAATTCATCTTTAGAATCTGGGTCCCTTTCATTCTTCATAAAGTTCCTCTTTGAATCCTCTTGCTTTTTTGGGGATTATCTTCGAGGGTTCCCAAATGGACTAATGGAGGATTATCTAATATGGGGTATAGAATGGAAAAAGACATCCTAATTTAATAGTATAGGAATTTCCTTTTTAAATAACTTTAGGCACTTTAAACTTTAGCTCACTTTAGGCACTTAACTTGAAATGATTCGGAACTGTGTACCAAAGATTGGAAAAGGTCGGTGACCCTCAGTCCTTCAGTCGTATGTCTCGATCGGGTCCAGATGTATATGAACAGTCACCTCTTTAACACCTGGAATGTTTTTAACAACCCCCTCTATATCTTGAATTAATTTTTCCTCCTGGGATAGTCGAGCGCTGGTTGTTACTGATACCTTTCCACTATCAGAATAGACTTCGACATCGGGTTTCAGGTCTATCAGGGTAGCCTTAACCTCAGAAGCAAGTAAAAGATCATCCATTGCCTTTTGGGACTCAGGTATTGTCTGAAAATCCTTCAACCCCACAGTATGGCATATGATGTCCACTGCATCATTCACAGTGATTTTTCTGATATGTAGAACCATATCATAGAGGCCAGGGTCCGAGGTATCGATCCCATAGAGGGATATACTCCATTTTCTTCGTTGTTCGTCAATCTTTTTTAGAGACTGCAATGCCTTTTTTCTAGAAACCCTGTCCCGGTCCATCACCAGTCTGATACGATCCTCCAGATCGGCAATGATCCTAACTTTGAGCACATGGGATACGCCTTTGACGAAGAAGTGACCAGCAAGACCATGATAGACTATGTTATCTTTCTGTAAATGTCTTAACAAAGCCGATTGGACATAAGCGATATACCTCTCCTTTCCATAGGTGAAGCGATCCAGAAAGGAAGGAGCGTCCTGGATGGCATGGTTAAGCTTTGTCTCAGGAACATTGAATTCTTCCGATGCCTCAAGAAGGACGTCTCTAGCGATACACTCGTAGCCAAGCTTTTTAGCCACCTTCTCTGCCACTTCTTTCCCCCTACTATATGAGCCTCTTGAAATTGTAATAATAGACATAACTCTTCTCCTTATTCTTAATAAAGGTTGACAAAAAACCACTTTCGAGAGACAAAATTATACTAGAGAAAAACTCTAAGATCAAGAAGGATTCTAAAAATAAATATCAAAGGGAATACTATGTACTCTCTTATCCCTAAAGTTTTTGAATAGCTGTAAGAATCAATACTTCTTGTTCTATGCTTTTTCAGGCGGAGCCAACCAGTTCCCTGATCTCTTGATCAGTTAAAAAGCGGTATTTTCCAGGTGTCAGTTCTCCTAATTCTAAAGGGCCAAATCTTATTCTACGTAATTGATAATGCCTTCAAACATTCTCTTAATCTGTCTTTTTTTCCCTTCGTGGATACTGATCTCCCACCAACTTTTATCTTTTATCTTTTTTATGAATTTCAATTTAGCAGGTGCGGTAAACCCATCGTCCAGTTCAATTCCAGATTCAAGTTTATTGATTTCACTTGAGGTTAATATGCCATGCATCTCAACCAAATATGTCTTTAGTACCTTATTCCTAGGATGGATCAACCTTTGAGTTACGTCACCATCGTTAGTAAAGAGGAGTAGACCTTCGGTATTATAGTCCAATCTTCCAACGGGAAAAACCCTTGATTTTATATCTTTTAAGAGGTCTGTAACTATGGGTCTTTTTTGAGGATCCTTCAGCGTTGTAACATATCCTTTGGGTTTATTCAGCACTACATAAACCTTTGGTTCCAGATTGGTTATAGGCTTGCCATTAACTTCGATGCTGTCTTCAGTGGGATCGGCCTTACTGCCTAGCTCAGTTACGATTATTCCATTAACTCTCACCATGCCGTCTCTAATAAGATTTTCTGCCTGTCGGCGCGATGCTAGGCCGGCTTTTGCAATAATCTTTTGAAGCCGCTCTTTCATATCTTCCTTTGATTTATAATTCCTCAACTTCTTGTAAAGTTGGAAGGCTTGACAAATCTTTCAGTGCGAATACTTCCAGAAACCTTTTAGATGTCCCATAGATCAGAGGCCTTCCTGGAACCTCCTTTTTCCCTAAAATTCTGATTAATTTCTTATCCGCAAGGGATCTCAAAATCCCTCCCACATCAACACCCCTGATATATTCAATTTCAGAACGGGTAGCCGGCTGTTTATATGCAATAATGGCGAGGGTTTCCAGGGCTGCTTGGCTTAGTTTTAGAGGTTTGCTTTTCTTCAACTTCTTAACCCACTCCGAATATTCTGGTCTGGTTCGGAATTGATATCCGCCGGCAACTTCTTTTAAGAAGAAACCTTTGTTTATTGTTTGGTATTCTTCCATCAATTCCGTTATCAAACCCCTAATGGTTTTCCTGTCTGGCACTTCAATGATTTCCTGGAGTTTGTTAATGGGGATAGGGGCATCAGAGGCGAATATCAGACTCTCTATAATAGATTTTATATGTTTTTTATCCATGTTATTTATACTTTGCGCTGTCAGACACTGAGTCCTTTTGGAAGTTGTAAATTTATGGGACAGATTCTAATGGTTCCAAAGGGTGTTGCCTGTATAACCCTTACCACCTTAAGCCTTATTAGCTCAAGCAAGGCGAGGAAGGTAAGTATTATTTCGTGTTTGTCGGCGATCCCGGTGAATAGAGACTGAAAAACAATGTTTCCTGTGTGCTTCATTCTTTCAATGATCTCTGTTATCTTGTCATTAACTGACATCTTTTCAATGGCAACATAGAAAAATTTTTCCGGAGGTTCTTCTTTTAAAACACTTTTAAATGCCTCTATCAATTCAATAATGCTTATTTCGTTCAGGTCTTTTTCATTTTCTTCTGAAGCCTCACCGGCTAAACCCCTGGTAAATACATCTCTATTTAAGATTTCATAGCTCATCAGTTTATCAGCGGTATCTTTGAATCTCTGATATTCTATGAGCCGTCTTGCCAGCTCAGCCCGTGGATCTTCTTCTCTTTCAAACTCTTCTCTTTCATCTTCTGCTGGAGGCAGGAGCATCCTGGATTTGATATGCATGAGGGTTGCTGCCATTACGAGAAATTCACCGGCAATATCCAGGTTTAAGGTCTTCATAATGTCCAGGTATTCAAGGTACTGTGCGGTTATGGAGGCAATGGGTATGTCATATATGTCCACTTCATTTTTTTTAATCAGGTGTAGCAAGAGGTCTAAAGGCCCCTCGAATACCTTGAGTTTAACATTGTACGGCATAGTACACCATTAATCAGTCCGCCCTGAAAATTCACGCTGAAATGAACTGACGGATGAATATCTACGAAGGCTCTTCTCTGTAATTGGCTATAAGCTTAATTCCTTCGTGAAGAGCCCTTTTGTTGGCAGATAAAAGCCTTTCTCTGGAAGTGCCTTTTGATGTGCTTTCTATTGTTTCCTCCAATATCTCAACAGGGAAGGCTTTTGTCGCTTCAAGATATGCTCCCATAAGGATAAAGTTGGCCGTTAAAGGATCGCCTGTCTCACAGGCAATCCTGCGAGCAGGGATATAAAACACCTTTATGTCTTCTCGCACTGCCTTTTCACGGACTACGGAATCATCAACAATCAAGATTCCCCCAGGAGATACCCTCTGCTCAGCTACCCGGAATCCAGTAGGGCTTGTAACTATGATGACATCCGCCTCACGCCAGACAGGGGAATCAATCTCTTCTTGAGAGGCAGCTATCATGGTTTCACTCTCCCCACCTCTCATCATTGGAGAATAATTGGGAACAAAGGAGACGTACTTATAACTCCTTGCAGCTGCTTCGGTTAAAAGCTCACCAAACGCCAAAGCCCCGTGTCCCCCCAGGCCGGCGAAAATTACTCGAACCCGTTTATCATATTTGACTGCCATGATTACTCCTTCCTTTCTATATTCTTGAATTCACCTAAAGGGAATTCAGGGAGCATCTTTTCTTCGATGAATTGTATACAATCAGTGGGGGAAAGTTTCCAGTTGGTAGGACAGGCAGAGAGAAACTCGACTACCCCAAACCCCAATCGTTGTTGTTGTTTTTGGAAAGCGTTTTTCAGCATCTTTTTAGACTTCTGGCGGTTGGCAGGTGTGTGAACGGTTCCTCGTGCTGCATAAGCCACTCCCTTCAGCGGGGCCACCAGCTCAGGCCCATGCATGGGATATCCTGACATCCCATGGTCTCTCCCTTCAGGGGTAGTGGGGGTCACCATCCCAAGCAAGGTAGTAGGCGCAAGCTGTCCCCCTGTCATCCCATAACAGGCGTTATTCATAGTTATAACGGTGATATTTTCACCTCTTGCAGCGGTGGCAACAAAACTGCCTAATCCAATCGCCCCCTGCTCCCCATCACCTTGTACAGCAAAGATGAAGGCATTGGGGGACACCCGTTTCAGTGCAGAAGCAATGGCAGCGCCAGGCCCATGAGGACCTCCGAATGTATCAATATCCATAGCCATAGCGCCTATCATGCTGCATCCCCCTCCGCCGATACATATGGCATCTCCCTTAACTCCCATCTCTTGAATGACCTCATCCAGCAGGCGATAGATAATCCCATAATGACATCCGGAACAGAACCCAAGGGGTAACATCCTGAACGTCGGTCTCTTACAGATCGGCTTTTTGGTAATAGCAGTTTTCTGACTCATAGCAGTTCCCTCACTTCCTGTAGAATTCTTTCTGGAAATATTAAACCCTCTGGGCTGGCGGTATGACGAGCCTGAATGCCTAAAAAATGGACAGGAGATACACCCTCTACTGCCGACTTTACATCCTCTGCCAATCCACCAGGACTATCCTCTACAACCAGCACTTTCCCAGCTTTTAAGGCTTCTCGCTTCAGAGCTTCTTTTGGAAAAGGCCAAAGGGTTATCGGTCTAAACAACCCTGCCTTGATGCCCTGTTCCCGCGCCATATTGACTGCCCTTTTAGACACCCTGGCCGTGTATCCATAGGCTACGATAAGTAAATCAGCATCTTCAGCCTTATAGGTCTCATATCTTGTTTCTGAATCTATAATCCTGTTAGATTTTTCCTGTTGGTGCGCAAAGAAACCAGGAATGTCCAACATCATGCCTGTGACAGTTAGTAAAAAATCGGTTCTTCCTCCTTTATGAGCCTTTCCCTTTAATGCCCAATCCTTTTCCGGCAGTGGACCAAAAGCAAAGGTTTTCAGTTCCAGGTATTCCGTCATCCTTCCTAATATGAAGTCGGTCAATACCATCGTTAAGACTCGATATTTATCGGCTATATGAAAAGCGAGTTGGACAAATTCAAAGATTTCTGAAACAGAATATGGGGCAAGAACAGGATAATGTATACCACCATATACCCCTCGGGTAACAAAGGAATAATCCGTTTGGCCTTGCTGTCCCCCTGTGCCGGTGCCAGGCCCAAGCCGCTGGGTATCAACAACCACTGCCGGTATCTCAGCGGTTATCATCATAGAGAGCGGTTCTTGCATTAGAGCGACCCCAGGGCTTGAGGTAGAAGTCAACGCCCTTTCCCCTGACAGCGCTGCCCCAAGCAACATGTATGCTGCCGCATATTCTCCTTCGCTTTGGAGAAAACACCCCCCTATTTTGGGAAGTTCACGGGCCATATAATGGGCAATTTCGCTCTGGGGGGTAATCGGATACCCAAAATAGTTTTTACAGCCCGCATAAATGGCAGCCCTCGCTACTGCATCATTTCCAGTGCTTAAAATCCTTTCTGTCATAACGACCTCCCGGCAACGTATTTGTAGACTTCAATCGCCATATCAGGGCACATCAAGCCGCAGATCCCACAGCCATTGCACGTTTCAGGATCAGAAATATGCGCTATAGAGAACCCGCCAGGGCCTATCTTCCCCATGGAGATGCTTTTTTTACTGCAAAATAATTCGCAAAGCCCACACCCTTTACAAAAACTCTCCTCAATAACTATTTCACCTTTTTTAGCCATTCATTCCCTCCTTTTTTTCTGAATTTATAGTATCCAAAAACTCAATATCTTGAGTTTAACATTGTACGGCATGGTCTACTCCCTTAATCAGTCAGCCCTTAAAAATTCCTCCAATAAAACCTGAGCGCTTGTTATCTGAAGTAGGGCTCATTCCGTTGTTCTATTTTTCGAATATTTCTAAGCTCAGCAACTGCGCACCGTGAATAACCCGCATAATAATCACCCTGGATCCATCAATTCTAAAGATGGTTCTGTAATTCCCATAGATAATATGCCGATATTCTCTTCCTAGTTCGCGAGATTCGGGGATAACCGGGCACCTTAAAGGAAATTGTTCTAATGAATCAATTTGTAGCACTATTTCGCTTATCAATTTTATTGCCGAGATCTCATTGTCAGATGCAATATATTGGAAGATTTCCCGTATATCTGATTCGGCAACTTTCGTGATCTCAACCCGATACTTTTGCACCCTCCTGAAACTCCTTCATAAAATCTCGTGCATCTCTGGTACGGTCTTCTCTAACATCGTTTTCCGCCTCAGCCAACAGCACACCAAGATTTAGTGATCTCAATTTCTTTTCAAAAACCTCTACATCCAGCAAAACAGCATCAGGTTTTCCATTGACAGTAACGATAATAGGTCTGCCGGTATGGTGCATTTGCCTGAAGATTTCGTTCGTCTTCTTTTTTAGCTCTGAAACGGATTTTATGTCTTCAGAAATAATGAGAGACATTACAATTCACATCCTTTCTAATATTATATTTGATACTTAAAATGATACCACAAAAGAATGTAAAGGCAAAGCATTTTTATGAGTCCGTTAGCCAAAATGTGAACACCGTCTTACTCTATATATATTCCTGGGATTTATTAATATATCCAACTCTTTTAGCTATTGCTTCTGTCAACACCTGTGGGAGTTCAAGCGGAGCGGCATTTTGGGTATTGTTCAAGGCGGAAAAGAAACCCTTGGGGTTTGGACGTCAGTTTTTTCGGCAGCTGTTATCTGAAGGCTGCCGTCATGTCTTTTCGTATGCTTTTATGAAATCGTCTCTTGAAATGCCCGCTTGCGTGCAGATTGTCCTTAAGGTAGAAGCCTTTATTTTAGGATGATTTGGCGGCATGGTCAGATGGGTTTTGCTGCCGTCTGGATTTTCTCGTTCCATAGTAGATATGCTCCCTTTCACGAACCATATGAAAACCCAATATCTCAAAAGCTTTTACAACAATCTTAAATTGTTTCACAATGCCCCCCTTTTGACATTTTAAACAATCGTACCATGTTTCTTGATTTTCCAACAGTATATACTGACGGCGGCTTTCAGATAACGTTCAAGTGCAAACAAAGCCTTGCGGTTTGGGCGTGAGCTGTTTGCACTGTGTTAGGCGACGTGTTTCTTCAGTTCAATTGATAGAGGTCTTTGCTTTTTTAACGCACTGACTTTCAATATGGAAAATCCAATAACATTTCCTTCATTATCTACTTTTTCCATCACTGCGTCATTTTCTGTCTCTTTGAAATACCCTGTCTTTCGTTCAAAGAGAACTTCAAGATAATCCCCTTCTTTATCATACCAAACTTTTATTACTTCTCCCATAACGCATCTCCTTTTTTGATAGCGTCCGTAAAATATGCCGTCAGTATAAAAACATCATCAACCTTGACCTTCACGACAACACATATATATTTCTCACCAATAGGAGTCGTCAGGTAATGGCGATAAAAAAGTTCCGCTTCTGAATCTGTCTTCGATCTGACAACAATCTCCGGCTGTGATAATGTTTCTGCAACCTTGTCAATTTGACCAGCCATTTCTGGATGGTCATTTTCAAAATGTTCAAGGCGCTCATCAGTAAGACGCACATTCCTGTCATATAAATCCTTGAACCATCTCATTTTATAATACCAATCCTTTAAACCTTTTCTGAAGAAACATGTCGCCTAACTTGTTCACAGACGACAATGTCGCCCTTTCTCAAATTTTAGTGGTGTAGACGACATAGTCGTCTATACACCCTATAGACTATCCTTCTTTCCTTTAAGAATTAGCAATACTAAATCCCTATTGTCTCCCTTACCTCATTCATAGTCTCTCTTGCTATACCTTGAGCCTTTTTAATTCCCGTTTCTATGATTTCTTCTACCCTTTTAACATGGGTTAAGAAGTATTCCCTTTTGATCTGAAGCGGAGAGAGAAAAGCAATTACCCTGGATGCCATTCTTTTCTTGCAGTCAACACATCCAATACCGGCGGATCGACAACTGTGGGAGATTTCAGTAACCTCCTCAGGGGGGCTAAACAGCTTATGGAAGGAAAAGACATTGCAAATTTTCGGGTCTCCTGGGTCGGATTTTCTTGCCCTTTGGGGATCTGTGAACATTTGATCTATCTTTTCGTTGATTGCCTCTGGAGGGTCTGATAGGTATATAGCGTTGTTGTACGTTTTGCTCATCTTCCTTCCATCTATGCCCAGCAGTTTAGGTGTCTCGGTCAAAATAGGCTCTGGGAGGGGGAAGGTTTCCTTGTAAAGAAAATTAAAACGGCGGGCAATCTCTCGGGTCAATTCAAGGTGAGGCACCTGGTCTATCCCAACAGGAACCTTATGGGCTTTATAGATAATTATATCTGCTGCCTGTAAGACAGGATAGCCCAAAAAACCATAGGTAGAAATGTCCTTGTTTGTCAGTTCTTGTTGCTGCTCTTTGTAAGTGGGATTCCGCTCAAGCCAGGACAAAGGGGTGATCATTGAGAGTAAGACATGGAGTTCAGCATGTTCCGGTATCTTCGACTGTATAAAGATGGTGCTTTTCTCGGGGTCAATACCTGCACTCAACCAATCGAGGAACATATCCGTGATACTCTCTTTTATTAGCTCTGTATTTTCATACTCACTGGTCAGGGCATGCCAATCAGCGGCAAAGTAGAAACATTCATACTCATCTTGAAGTTTCACCCAACTGTCTAAAGCTCCGAAAAAGTTTCCAAGGTGCAATTTGCCAGAGGGCCGCATACCACTCAATATTCTCTTTTTAGACATATAGCGCTTCTCCTTTTCTGTTCAACGTCAGCAGGGCATACCTTTGTACTCTTGGTAAGACCTTTTGCACAACCTGCCGAGAGCTTTGAAGAAGTATTCCTGAGAGCGAATTCATAGATTTTTTAGGGAACCCATCTTGGCGAGCGTAATGTAGAAAATTCACATGTTTGAGCCCGAAGGGCGAGTTTTGAATTTTCAATGGAGTGAACTTAGATGGGTCAAAAAATGTATGCTGAAGCGAAAAGGGGTACTTTTTCAAAGCTCTCTTGGTATATAACAGATAGGGAGGGTGTTGTCAATTTAGATAGTGACACTGTCTGTATAATTTTCTTTTATAAAATTGATTTCTTCCTTCTTAGTTTTAACCCTTCCATCCAGTTTGGCTTCAAGAAGATCGTCCAGTATCCTTTTAAATATCTTCCCTGGCGCTATTCCCAGATTTTTGAGATCTTCGCCGTTTAAAAGGCAATGAGTCCTTTTCAGTTGAGTAAAATAAAGGGATATAGTCATCTTTATATAGTTTTTATCGGTTTTTGCCATGGCGAAAAGCAGAGACTCTGTGTATATGGGTCTAAGAAGATTATAGATTTTACTCCTCTCTGCTGTATCTCTTTTTTCGATCTGTTTAAGGATAGTCTCCGCCTGTTCAATACCCAGAATAACCTTCTCCTCATTTTTTTCAGTTATAGATAACCTTTGACAGACCTGAAGAATCTCTTGTTTATTCAGGGAATCTATCAATCCAAAGAAATAGATTTGCCACTTTTCATATTTTTCTTCTAAGTACAGGAGATTGAACCAGGAAATAATTCCTTTAATGTTTTGGAGGTGTTTCTTCATTTTCTCGTTGAATTTTATCTTTGGATGGATAAACCTTAGAATATCGAATTCAGCCAATCTCTTTATCACCGGTACAGGGTCTTCTTCCTGAAATATAAGTTTTAACTCAGAAAAAAACCTGTAACCGTCCAGTTGGTCGAGAAAATTCATCCTGAGTGCGTTGTTTATAAGATTAGCGGTGTGCTTCCCTATCTGAAAGCCGAATCTCTGTTCGAAACGGATAGCCCTGAATATCCTTGTCGGGTCCTCGACAAAACTCAGATTATGTATCACCCTGATTGTCTTTTCCTTGATATCTTTCTGGGCGCCGAAGGAGTCTATCAGTTCACCAAAACTTGTGGGATTCAGCCGTATTGCTAAGGTGTTCATTGTGAAATCCCTGCGGTAAAGGTCCAGTTTTATCGAACTCAATTCAACGGTAGGGAGAGCTGCGGGGGATTTATAGTATTCGAGTCGGGCTGTGGCTATGTCTATCCTGAGATTGTCAGGAAAGATCAATGTGGCAGTGCCGAATTTCTCATGAGATCTCACCTTGCAGGGGTAATCCACAGCAAACTGCTTTGCCAGTTCAATGCCATCCCCTTCAATAACAACATCAATATCAAGGGTCTCGCGCCGAAGGATAATATCCCTGACGGTCCCCCCCACAAGATAGGCATTGTAATGGAGGTCTTCGGCCTTTTTACCTATGATTTGTAGTATTTCAAGGGTCCTTTGGTCCAGCCGTTCTTTTATAAGTTTTGCAACGGATTTTTTTCTTGTGAGACGAGGGTCGCGATCAAAAGCATACAGGTAGGAAGGGTCTTTTAAAAGATCACGCTGCATTATCCTTAGCAGATCTGTTCGGGTGATCGCCCCCACAATACTGCCATTTTCCACAACCGGAAGAAACCTTTGATTGTTTTCTATGATAATTTTTTGGACGGCAAGGAATGGGGAATCCGGGTTTACTGATGAAAAATCTGTGGACATATACTCCTTAGTAGGTAGATCCTGCAGGCCATGGTAAGCAGCTTTTTCAATTATTTGCCTGGAGATTAGGCCCACAAGTTTATTTTCTTTAACCACTGGCAATACATTGATATTGTACCTTGTCAAAAGCTTCCCTGCTCTTTGTAACGATTCTGTTGACTCCACCACCTTTACCGGAAAGGCCATTATATCCTTTGCATGTACCTGTGCTCCTATCTTGTTACGGATAACACCCAGCAGTTTTTCTTCGACTTGAATAAGTGTCAGATCCCTAATGGTTGCAGATGCGGCAGTCGAGTGCCCCCCTCCTCCAAATTCCATGGCAATTTCACCAACGTTGACATAATCAACTCTGCTTCTGCAAATCAGATATATCCGATCCTCCATTCTGGCCAATGCGAAGACTATATTCATATTTTTCATGTCTTTTAGTTTATGGACTAATACTGCAAAATCCCCTATATATTTATCGGTGGATGCCTTGGCTATTACAACGTCAATACCGTTTATATTGTGAGTGACAGCAGAAAGGACAAGATCATTCAGTAGTGAGACCTCTTCAGCTGTTAATTCTTTGATAAGCATATCTGAAACGATATTAAGGTTGGCACCTTTGGAAAGGAGATAACCCGCAGCCAGGTAATCATCGCTTGTGGTGGAAGAGAAGGTGAACGAACCTGTGTCTTCGTATATCCCCAGGGTCATGATTGTAGCCTCATCAGGACTGATTTCAATATTCCGGTCTTTTAAAATCTGGGTTAAAATAGTCGCAGTGGACCCTACCTCTTTTATTATTTCTATGGAACCTGAGATATCGTCAGATGAAGGTGGATGATGGTCGTATATATGGATATCTAAGTTCGTCCTATCTGTAATCTCTGCGAATTTTCCTATCCGACTTGCCTGTCTTGTATCAACCAGGATAAGCCGATGGATGCTTTCAATGTCCATGTTCTTTAGTTTTTCTACTTCAAAGATGTATATCGTTGACTGGATAAAAAAGTCCCTTATGCTTTTTTCCTGGGAGCCGGGAAAGACAAGCCGGGCCTCTGGATACAGCTTTTTTGCCGCCAACATCGAAGCAAGAGAATCAAAATCGGCATTTACATGTGTAGTAATTACTTCCATCGTAATAGCTCACCGCAAGGCGTAAAAATTCAGTGTCGGTGTTACGTAGGGGCGAGAATAACCTCGCCCGTACTGATCGGTGTCGGTCTCCTGATACGGACCACTGACAGGCCTAGGCCCTGGGATGTAATTGATTATGGAGCTTCTTCAATCTTTCTCTTGTCACATGGGTATATATCTGGGTGGTAGAGATATCAACATGACCCAGCATAGTCTGCACTGAACGCAGGTCTGCTCCCCTTTCCAGGAGATGAGTGGCAAAAGAATGCCTTAAGGTGTGAGGTGTTATATTCTTCTTTATTCCCGCCTTAAAGGTATACTTTTTGATAATCTTCCAAAAACCCTGACGGGATAGAGAATTCCCTGAACGATTTACAAAAAGAGAAGGACTGCTTGAGCTTTTAAGTAGTTTTTTTCTGGCGGATACCAGATACTCCCTCACCTTTTCTGTTGCCTGATTTCCTATGGGAACGATTCTTTCCTTATTGCCCTTTCCAAAGGCAATAATATAACCGACCTCAAGGTTAATACTATTTAGGGACAGAGAAACGAGCTCAGAAACCCTTAATCCGGTGGCATACAGCAGTTCTAGCATAGCAGAATCCCTCATGCCTAAAGGGCTTTTCGTATCGGGTTGATCAAGCAACATCTCCACTTCGTTTAGTGCCAGGGTATTTGGCAATTTGACCCATGTCTTTGGAGAGTCAATTCTTATAGCAGGGTTTTTCTCAAGATAATTCTCGTTAACCAGGAACTTATAAAACATCTTGATAGCCACCAGGTTTCTTGCAGTGGTCTTGGTTGCCAGCCCCTTTTGCTTTAGTGTATAAATGAAAGCCATTATATGAGAGCCGGAGGTCTCTTTAATCTCTGCGATCTTGTTTTTTTCCAGATAATCAAGGTATTTGTTTAAGTCTCTGCTGTATGATTCCAGGGTGTTTTTAGATAATCCTCTCTCAACTACAAGGTAGTTCAGGAATTCATCGAGCAGTTTCACCATGGTCATCTTATTTAACCCAGTGTTTTCTAGTCTTTGTTTGCCTGTTTTTTTGCTCTGGCTTCCAGGATAGTCACAAGGATGACGATTATTACTGCCTGGATTACCAGAAGGACTGCATCAACGGTTCGGGCATAGCGTAGTACAATGGCGCTTATACCCATACATGCACAGAGAAAGAAGATGAATAGGACGCTTTGTTTTTTGCTCTTTAATAAGAACTCCAAACGGTGGTGTAGGTGGTCCTTCCCTACATAGTTGATCCACTCCTTAAAATTGGTAACCTTTCCCGAAACAATCCTTGTTAAAGTTATATGTGTCATATCAAAGACAAAGACCCAAAAGATAAGCAGAGGGGTAGCCATTGAAACTATGGGGTTATTATCTGCCCACTCACCGAATATGGCAAGAGATGCCAGTGTAAACCCCAGGAAGTTACTCCCGGAATCACCCATGAATATAGTAGCAGGCTTATTCAGTCTGAAGTTATAAGGGAAGAATCCAATGCAACTGCCCATTACGGAAATGGCTATCCAGCCCAGGAAAGGCTGATCTGTTTGAAAGGAAATAATCCCGATGAAGAAGGCTGTAATTATACCCAGGCCCGAAGCTAAGCCATCCATTCCATCGAAGAAGTTAAAGGAATTGGTAATTCCAATTACCCATAAAAGCGTTAAGAATACATTTCCTGCATCCCCCAGTGGTGTTTTGGGGAACAGGTCCAATACTATTCCTGAGCCAATAATGATGGATGTGGCCAGAAATTGAGCCAGAAGCTTTGGCCCTGCCGGGATTTCTATTATGTCGTCTATCGCACTAATTAAGAATACTATGGTTCCACCTATTAAAATGCCGAGCAATGGTTTTGTATAGATATTGTTAATAAAAATAGAGCTGACAAAGGCAATATAAATAGCAATGCCTCCCAAGAGGGGTGTAGCCTGATGGTGAACTTTTCTGTTGTCCGGATAGTCTAAGATATTTACTTTTTTTGCAAGGTATCTTAGCCAGGGGGTTACAGTAAAGGAGATGGAAAAGGAGAGAAGAAGCATAAGGAACCATCTATGACCCTGTCCGAAAAAAGAGTTCCTCGTAAATGGCACCAATAAGAATATAAAAACTGCGAGGACCAGAAAATATAAGACCTTTCCCCCGAAGAAAATTATCTTAGAATTTTTCAAATCTATCCCCCTCCTTCTAACACCCCTTTTACACCTCTAATAACCTCCGTCACTTCATCAGAGGTTAGAGAGGGATAAATAGGGATGGATAAGGCGCTGCCCCACATCCTATCTGTCTCAGGAAAATCGGATAGCCCTAGATAATGGTGTAATGGACGGTACACAGGGCGATCACAACAAATGCCTTCTTCTTTAATTTGTTCTAAAAGTCTTTCCAGGTCTCCTTCAACCCGTATAACATAACGGTAAAAGATATGCTCTTTGCCAGGGTATCCCGTGGGCAAAAGGGCAGGTGTATTTGCCAGCTCCGTGGAGTATCTCTTTGCGATGTATCTCCTTCTTTCTAAAAAAGATGGTAGTCTCTCCATCTGACTGATGCCCAGAGCAGCCTGAAGGTCGGTCATCTTATAGTTAAAGCGGATTTTGTAGTCGTCTCTGTTATCGTAATCTCGTAGGTCTCTCACCCTTTCCAGCAGATGGGGAGAATCTGAAAGAACCATCCCGCCTTCTCCCGAGGCTATCACCTTAGTAGCATAAAAGGAGAATATCGAGAGCGTGCCGAAACTGCCTGCCTGCTTTCCCTTATATGTGGCGCCAAGGGCTTGAGCGCAGTCTTCTATCAACGGGATTCCAAAGGACAGTAGTTCCTCCATGTCAGCAGGCAGGCCAAAAAGATGAGGGACAATAATTGCCTTTGTTTTTTCAGTAAGAGATTCTTTTACCCTTTTTGCATCGAGGTTGAAGCTGTCTGGTTCAATGCCTACAAGGATTGGGGTTGCCTCTACATAGTTTATCGCATTCAACAAGGCGGTACAAACATAGCTTGGAAGGATTATTTCATCTCCTTTGCCTACCTCTAAAGCCAACAATGCCAAGTGTAGGGCAGAAGTCCCTGAGTTTGTCGCCACCCCTCCCTTAACCCCGATAAATTCATAGAGGTTGGCTTCAAACCTCTTCACATACTCCCCTTGAGATATCTGTCCTGATTGCAATACCCTAAGGACAGCATTGTAATCTCTCTGATCAAGGGTTGGTTTTGAATGAGGGATCATAATCTCACTGTTATTCTTAACCGTTTTTATTAATCCTCCAAATGGTCATTTCCGTAGGGGCTAACCTGTGTGTTTGCCCGAATGGTGTTCGCCCAAATGATGTTCGCCCGATTTATTTATAGGGCAGACACGCAGGTCTGCCCCTACCGTTACCATCGATTTGGGTTTTCATCGTCCGATTCCCATTTTAATGGGTTGTTTATAATATATTCCCGAATGTGGTTTAATTCATTTTCATCCCGAATGACGTGTTCCCAATAATTGCGTTGCCAAACGGTATAAATATCGGTGTTGTGGCGAAACCATTTGGTGACACCAATTTTAAATCCCCGGATAATCGAACCTATTGAATGGGATATAATTTGTTGATATTTATTTTGATTGGAACGTTGTAGGGGTTCAAAATTTTGAACCCCTACAGATTTTCCCATTTCATTATCAATTATAAAAATTATCCCATGGATATGGTTTGGCATAATAATAAATGCATCCAAATGAACGTTTGGAAAATGATTTGGAATTTCCAACCAACATGTTTGTGCAACCCATCCCGCATCATTCAACACCATTTTCCCATCCGCCACATTCCCAAATAAACATTCCCGGTTTTGCGTAACAATGGTCATATAATATCCGCCTTGTTGTGAATAATCATATCCCTTTAAACGGATGGAACGGCGGTGGTGTTTTTCAGGATTATATTTCATCTGAGCAGAAATAATTTTATGGCATTGTTAAATGTTTTCAAACCATTTCTTTTCAATGTCTTTTTGATGCTTCGAGTATGGTTATTCCAACAAGTTTTTCACCCCGATATCTATGCAGAATACCGTCTTTGTCCATCTCAGAATCCGTTGCGTTCTGAGGGCGATCAAAACCGATATAAAGCACGTCAGCTTCCTTGTCATAGTCTATCCACATCTTGGTAGCAGGAAATTTTAACAGATGTGGTGTTGCTTTGAATACCTCTGATAATGTCTCTTGTTTTAAAATTTCTTTTTCCATACTATTAACACATCATTTACCTGCGAAGGCGCCCATCGAATATTCGGATCAAGAATCTGATATGGGTTTTGTGGGAATTGGTTCATATTCTATTTCTTCTAATTCATTTTTTCTATCGAATCATTATTTATGGTCATAAAAGAATCTTATTTTGTTGTTTTATATGGGGGAATGCCCGGGCTGACAGGTGCGCGGGCTTTTTTCACGCATTCTTGTCCAGCCCGATGTTATATGGCCTTTAACACCTGATAACTTAAATAACAGGCATAACCGAAAAGACCGTATCCAAATACGGATAACACTGATGATGAAATATTTAGAACATGGCCCAAAATATTTCGCTGATGATGATAACAATATTGAGTCAAATATGTAATCCCGTGACATACGACAACAGTAAGAACACCTATTAAAAAACAAGTCATAATAGGAGCGAATTGGCTTACCAATGTTTTAGTGTTTGGATTAACAACAAGATGGCCAATAAATGCCAGTAAGGCTACTGCGGCTCCACCATGAAGCAGCATGCTCGCCCTAAGCGTATTTTGACCACTGGTGATTACTGATTTGAAAAGCTCAATATCTTGTTCCTTGAGCCAGTTATAATGTGCTAGCTGATTAGCATAGTGTGCACGTATACGTTCTAATTCAGCATTTCTGTCAAGGTTTTTCCCTGCTTCATTTACTTGATTTGATAAAGCATCTAGATATTTAATAAGCCTCTCGGTCTCTATAGCAGAAGCACCTTGTTCTTTTGCCGAGTTAATGTCTGCCTTTATTGTTTCTATTATTTCTTTTGGGTTCATTATCTATACCATATAACGAATTGGTTACCAGCACTAGATTCCGGGAGTCTGGTGAAGTAAAATGTTGGGCCGATAACCCTACTTAATCCTTTGACCATTGATCCAAACACGTTCGAATCTATATGCCAATGTTTTAGGATCGTTTGTTTCCAAAATCTCACGAGCCCAGCCAGCAGCTATGTCAGCGGCTTGAATCTCATCAATAGCTCTAGAGTCCACCTCTTTCACAAGCGGCTGGTCAGTTATCTTTCCAGCGAGAGGAAGCTGTTCTCCAAGCGAAACAGCGATCTCATCAGCCATACGATTAAGCACTTTAATTGTTTTTGGATTTTCTTTGTCAAAATTTCGTTCTGTAGCAAGAAGTTCAGCCAATAGAACCCTTGCAAGTGGTGAGCGGAAAACATCCCAGGTTGTTGAAGTTGTAGAATCAATGTTTTGCAAATCGAACATAGCATGCGCTCGTGCTGCAAAAATCATCGCATGCTTTAAACCACCTCCAATTTCAGCTTTTATAGCCTCTGGAGCGAAATCCTCAAGAGATGCAATAGGAGTGTAAATTCCCCAAGGAACCGCATGGAAAAGCTCATTGGGAAGATATGCAACAGGCGTTCTGGAAATGATAGCGGTCGCACAGGTCTCAATGATAACTTTATCTGTGGCGCCGTCCTGTGGCGTCAGTTTTTCGGATTTGATGTACTGTCGAATTTCGATCTCAAGGGGATCTGGATCAATAACAACAATTGTTGCCTGACCTACACCTAACTCAGTTCGCCCCCAGAGTTCTTTTTGAGTTTTGAGTTTAGGGCGTGCTTCTCGAAAATCTATGTATTTTAGTTCCTCCTTGACGAGTATCGCTCGGAGGCGATGCACCCATTCGAGATCTGCGGCCGAACGGAACTGTGCAAGAACGTACTTGCGGCTTAGGGCATGACCTTCAGTCTTGCTTGAATCTCCATAAGTAGAACTCGCGGTGGGTATAACTAAAGACATGGCGAAATCTCCATTTTTTTATCATTCCAACATCCAACCATCACCTGAACCAAAAAACGCAAGGCTTTTGGAATCAGTTCTATGCCGTTGTTCGCTCAAAGCATTTTTTGTAATTCTTCCCGTGTAATATCACAATCTCTTAAAATTTGGGCAAGAAGCCCTTGCCCTATGGTTTCTCGACGATGGACAGGGACCACTGTACACCGACCATCAGGATGTTGTAGGAAGTGATGACTTCCTTTGGTTCGTAAAACTTCAAAACCCATTTTTCTTAATGCGCTAATGAGCCGGCTACCTGTAATAGATGGAAACGTGCTCATACGTTTACCGCTACTTTTTGGACGCCAATAAACTCATTCGATGTTGGCTTCTCTACTTCAAGGCAGAGTTCAATAGCTTCTTTAATCCTCTTCATCAAGATATCAAGCGATTTTGCTTGAGTATGGCACCCTCGAAGAGTTGGTACCGAAGCCACGAAACAACCATCCTCATCTTTTTCAATAACAACACTAAACTCTTTCATTTACTTATCCTTTCTTATTGAAAACTTATTCACTGTGATAAAAATGATTTCTCGTTTTACTCGAAATGACATTATTGTAACTATTATTTGAGAAAAGATGTACTAAAGAAATTCGAGACATGCTCCGCAACGGCATCTTCCTTCCCCCAGAAGAAGTGGTCAGCGCCAGGGATAACACTCATAGATTTTGGCTCTTGTAAAGAATCAAAGAGTTTTTCCATGTCTTCCCTGGGACATACAAAATCCGAATCTCCAAGAAGGAGCAGTTTAGGCTTAGAAGACCCTTTAAGGAAACTAAAGTCATACATGGCAACAGGAGGGGATATTCCAACCCAACCCGTGATTCTGTCATCCTTAGCGGCAACCTGTAGACCAACCATTGCCCCGAAGGAATACCCCACGAGGAAGATACTGTTGGTCTCCGATAGGGGTTCAAAATTTTGAACCCCTTCAGAAAGAAAATCAATTGCCCCTTTTACATCCTTTATTTCCTCTACACCCCCGCCATAGGTCCCCTCACTATCGCCAACCCCCCTAAAATTAAACCTTAGTGTAATAAAACCTTGTTTGGAGAGGGTATGTGTTATGCCTGTAACGACGTTATTGTGCATATTTCCCCCGTACTCGGGATGAGGGTGGCATACCACCACCGCAGGGGCGGGACTATGGGTTTTTGTCAATGTGAGGATGCCCTCTAGCTTTATATCTCCGCAGTCGAAGAATACCTTTTCTTCTTTCATTCCTTTTTCTCTGTCTCTCCCCATCCCAAACCCCATTCCCTTGTCCACGTGCATAACCTCTCCTGCCCGAATCAAGGGAAGGACACCTAAAGCACTGCGACTTCGAAGTGCATGCCGTCCGGCCGCTTAGCGTAGTGCCCGCCCCAGAAAAAGCCGTGTTCGTTGGCAATGGGAACCAGCTCGCGCACCGAACCTTCTTTCCCCACCAGTGCCGGTTGAACCCCTAGCTTGAATTTTCAGGCAGCTTTTAAAGACTCTTCATTTTGAATAATAATTTTTGGATTTACATTTTTGGACGGAATAGGCAACCCTTGTTCTTTTAATAAATTCATATGTTCAATCATCCCCCATTTGGCTTTATAAAGACAATCCTCAACGGAATGTCCGATACCTGAAAAACCTGGTAAGTCAGGGGAATAAAATCCAAAAAAATCAGGTTCCTTGGTCGCCTCAATCGTCAATGAATATTCTAAATCTATCATCTTTGCACCTCCATCCACTTTATTTCTTTATCCCTGCATCCTTCAAAATTGCATGACAAGTACCTTTTGGAACTTCTTTTGAACCATGGTAATCAACTCTAATCAAATTGTTCCAACCGGGCTTGCCATAATATCGGATAGAGCCCTTTTCCTTTATAATCCTAAATCCATTCTGTTCCAACAATCGAACAAGCTCACTAAATTTCATACAGTGTCCCTAAATCTATTCAAAGCTCTCGGCAGGTTGTGCAAAGGTCTCTACAGAGTGTGATAATAATATCTCTTGTTTACAGACATTTCAAGGATATTCTTCCATCTCAGATAGCTTCATTACCCCAATCTTCATTGGCAGGAAAACGGCAAGGATGTTTATAACCCCTACGGCGAAGAATGATAGCCATATTGCTATCCATTGCGAAAGATCAAGGGGGCGATGGGTTATCCGGGACATAAATACTGTGTAAACCGGCCATGCCTCCAATATAACTATCAGACCAATAAAGATCATACTGCATATCATATAGACCGCTCCGCCAAAGCTGGTTGCCATTTTGGCTACATTTTCCACATTGAATCTTGGATAAGAAGCGCCAATTCCAATGGCTATGCCGATTATACCAAAGGTCATAAAGAATACGGTAAGCGATGACAGAAGCATCATAAAGTTGCTAACCTTCAGGAGATAATTTGACAGGATTATAATGGTCTCCGCTAGTACCAGCAAAGGCAGGAGGTTGGTGAAGAACTTGCTCCAGAGAAAACCCCTTATGGTTATAGGTGAGGTGCCGATTATCCAGAATGATGGTCCTTCCAGGCTCACAGCGGGGAATGCAAACCTCGCTGCTACGGCAGAAAGGACAAATCCTGCAAGCCCCATGTTTAAGAAAGAGATTAGGTTTTGCAGATAAAAGGTAGGAATAGGGGACCTGTCCAGAGGGAGAACACTGAAGTTGTATAGATATACCACAACCAAGGCAGCCAATAAGAACAACTGTGACCATTGTGTAGTGTCTCTGAAGAAGGTCTTTATATCCTTTATCATTAAAGCCCTGGTTTGGGGAGAGAAGTATCTGGTAAAAAAGGTTATGAGTCTTTCGATTACCCTGGTCTTTGATATGGTGGATTTTTTAGCCTCTTGGGATTTTGACCATCCGTCATAGTATAGATGGGAAGAAAGGTAATTTCCGATTACAATCAATGCCAATCCGGTACTTAAAAGGAGGAGGAAAAAGAAGACAGGACTGCCCTCATAGTTTTGAAGAAGGGGAAGAATCGCCTCAGTTGCCCAGTGGTTTGGGAGAAAAGGAGATGAAGGCGTCTTTAATGCGGTAAGGTAGGCTGCTACAGCGGAAAATGTTTCCGGATCAACGAGCTTCTCTGGTCTAAGGAACCGGAAAAGGAGGTAGAGTATTATTACAGCTACAATAGAGAGCAGCAGAAATATATCCTTCGTCCTCTTCGCCGGGAATATGTTTACCAAAACCATTGTCAGGATTATCCCCAATCCTGCCGGGATGATAAGGAATGGGATTATTACAACCATTAACCACAAGTAGTATGTAAAGGATGCGCTGTATACAAATCCATAGGCGATGAATACCGGTAACCCAAAGAGGAGTGCCATCCATGAACTATCGACAGTCGTCTCAATAAATCTTGCCAGGTATATCTTGCCAAGGGGGACAGGAGCTGAATGGATCAGATTGAGGTCATCTGAAAGATAGAAGGTGGATAGGGAGGTTATTACATTGCTGAATAATAGGATGGAGAAAAAGGTAAGGAAGACCATGGAAAGCAACCTTCTTGTCAGCAGATCCCCTATGATCTCAATGCCCTGAAAGTATGTTAAGACCCTGTAAACCCCTATGAATATCCCGATCCAGAAACAGACAGCCAGCAGCAGAAGCATAATTGCTTTTGCCGTTTCCCATTTATCCCGGCTGCGTACCCGGTTTTTGAAAGAGATTATCCTTGGGGTTAATAGTAGAGCGACATTTTCCATTTTTCCCTCAGCTATTTAGTTCATCCTGAAAAATGAAAAATTTCCTGTGGAGCGAACATGAGCAGGATTTTTGGGTCAAAAAATCTATGAATTCGCTCTCAGGGGACTTCTTCAAAGCTCTCGGCAGGTTGTGCAAGGGTCTCAGTAAGTGCCAGAAAGACAGATTCCAGCCCCTGATCCTTAGCGCTGTCCACTTTCTTTCGTAGCTCATCCATCGTCCCCAATGCGATCACCTTGCCTTCTTGAATGATTGCTATCCTGTCACACATCTCTTCGGCAATCTCCAGAGTATGGGTTGACATAAAGATAGTGGTCCCTTTCGATGAGATTGCCTTGAATATCTCTTTAACCAGTCTGGCGCCTTTAGGGTCTAACCCAACCATGGGTTCATCAACTATTATTACCTTAGGGTTATGGATCAGGGCTGATGACATTACCAATCGCTGCTGCATCCCATGAGAATACCCCTCTATCAGTTCGTCACCCCATTCAGTAAGTTCAAAGAGTCCTAAAAGTTCAGAGATTTTACTTTCATGGCTATTTGTATCAATACTGTATAGACCTGCCATAAAGCGAAGGAATTCTTTACCTGTCAGTTTTCCATAGAGAAACGGACGATCTGGAATAAAACCAACCACTTTCTTTGCTTCCAGTGGGTTTTTGGCAATGTCGTTCCCGTCTATTATAACTCTCCCGGAGGTTGGTTTAAGCAGTCCTGCCATTATCTTAATGGTGGTGGTTTTTCCGGCGCCATTAGGCCCAAGAAACCCGAATATTTCTCCCGGTTTTATCTCCAGATTGATACCGTCTATTGCTTTTACCTTGCTGTATTTTTTTGTAAGATCGATGAGTTGAATCATTTATACCCCAGAATTTCTGCCTTTAGGTGTCCAATCACCTTCATCATCTCAACCTGTTTATCCAGCCCGCCCTCCACAAATCCTATATGGGTGGCATCCGCAGGGAATTGGTTCATAGTTGGATCAATGGACACCCACTTCCCTACGTACACTTCTGCCCATGCGTGGTAGTAAAAATTATTATCGGATAAGACAATGCCTGTAATAATTCTGGTTGGTATCCCCACTGCTCTGGTCAATGCTGTGAAAAGGGTTGTGTGTTCG
Source organism: Desulfobacterales bacterium (assembly GCA_016209225.1). GTDB lineage: Bacteria > Desulfobacterota > UBA8473 > UBA8473 > UBA8473 > UBA8473. The sequence goes on along the minus strand of JACQWO010000015.1, from coordinate 112,282 downwards.
TTGCAATCTCCAACCTTTGATTCCAGTACCTCAAGAGCGCTCGGGATACTTATGGTAGGTTTCTTATCTATGCTTTGATAGACCCACTCCATTATTTTTTTTGCTGCCTTTAAGGCATCCCTCTCATCTCCAACGATTCTCTTTGCTTCTTCTATTATCTTTGCATCGTTGCTCTGAACTAAAGGGGATGGTTTAAGATACTCCTCAAATCCCTTTTCCTTTAGGGGTAAAAGATATGTATTGATGGTCTTGGTCTCTTCTCGGGTTATCTCCAGGATATCCCCTTTCAATACCTGTCTGCCCTTGCTCAAATTGAAATCACTCAGGGGAATAGCTTTAAGTTTTATCTTCAAGTACTTGACAGATTGGGGTTTTTCGATGTGGATATTTGCCGGGATGGCAGTAGATGAGATGATGTCAACACCGGAACCTTTACCCCAGTTCTTTGTTAATGCCTCTTCCCCTGCCTCCCTTACCATTACCATTCCCATAGGGCTTTCCTCTTTCAGTGTCTTGCCTTCTTCAGTGATCCAGGATCTAATCACCACACCTTTGAAGGTCTCTTTCAGGCGATAGGCAGAAAACCTTTCATTGCCGATTTTGAGCTTTTCTTTTCCCTCAACCTTGACAACTATTTCCTCATTGCTCATGGTTGAAGGGTCGAAGATGGCCACACTAAACTCCTTTCCTACGCTTAATCCTTGCTGTAACAGCATGAGTCTTAAGCTGCTGGGCAGGTAAGGAGTTGTTTTTAAGGGAATTGTTTCTTTAGTCTTACGTCCTCCTGAAGTGATATTCAATTCCATCTCGCCTTTAGAGACCTTTGCCTGGGACTGAAACTTAACTACGCCGGACTGGAGATCAAAACGAAATGATTTTATAGAAAAATCCCTGTCAAGGATAGCATTTGTAAGGATCGTTATCTCCTGAGGGCTACCCATCACATTTAGTCTCATTAAAGTCCTCTCTGAGACCAGATAGATGTCATTTCCCTTCCGGATATTTGTGACACTATATCCGATCTTATCCTTACCCATATAAATGCCCATCCATTCTTCCCCTGAGATCAGGTCGGCTTTATCAATATCTGCCAGAGCCGGGGTCTGGGATAATTCCGGGATATTAAAGTAGGTCCTTTTGACCAACAAGCCCATCATTACCAACCAGAAGGCAATAATGGAGATGGCTAATATCTTAGGGTATCCTTTTGATATTTTCATTTTTCAGATTGAATGTGTAAGGTAACTACTTAGCCACCGATCTACGCTGATCATCACTGATCATCACTGATATTTTTTCTTTTATTGTAATTACTCAGGTTATTTAGAGAATAATCTCTGATATTTCTTTGTATTTAAATCTATCCGCGTTCATCTGTGTGAATCTGTGGCTGAATAGTTACTGTGTAAGAATCTAAATATACGCAAACGGCATTGGAGTAAAGGTTAAAATGAATGTGATCAGGGTTATCCACCCAGTGATTTTCCTTTTTCTATCCAGCGGTGTCCATTGATCCAGTGGACGAGGGTGTCTTATCCCCATTACCAGGAGTAAAAACCCCCAGACAAACCATCCATTCCAGCCAAAGAATCCCAGGGCAAAGAGGAAGAAGACGGTTATTATAGAAAGCCTTTCGTGTTTTTCTCCCAGAACTGCGTATGCTACGTGTCCTCCATCAAGCTGTCCTACTGGTAGAAGGTTCAGTGAAGTAATCAATAACCCTATCCATCCGGCAAACCCTATGGGATGCAGGATAATATCGTTAGTTTCCGGGAGAGAACCCAGCGTGAGTTTGGCAATAAGGGAGAAAAGGATCGAAGAACCCAGGGCTGTACCAGCAGGCTCTATTGCTACCCTCACTTCAGACAGCTTCAAGCCTATGATGAGAAAGGGGATTGAGACGATAGTCCCAACCAGTGGGCCACTGGCGCCTACATCCAATAGGGTCTTTCTGTCCAGTAAGGGTGATTTCATCTTTATAAATGCCCCGAAGGTTCCGATAAACGATGGAGCTGGAATAAAGTAGGGAAGGGTAACATTGATGTGGTGTCTTTTGGACATGATATAATGCCCCAGTTCATGGGATAATAGAATCAGCATAAGTGTCAAAGCAAAAGGTAACCCTTTTACGATTTGAAAAGGGGTTTCTATGGGATTTACCCCCTGCTGAATGGCACCGGCAATCATTGTTGTAGCTAGAGTTGCAACAAAAAGCAGGATGCTTATCTTAAATTTAGGCTTTGTTTCCTGATCCATAGATTTCCTTTTATGTTTTTTCGGCTACTCTCCAGAAGGTCTTTACCGGATAATTTTCCTTCCTTAAAATTGTAGGGGCAACCCTTGTGGTTGCCCTTTCTTGAGGGCAGGGGCAAGCCCTGCCCCTCCTACAGGGTCATGGTAAAATCTTTTCTATAAATATCATCGACCTTTTCTTGCAAATCAATCGTAAGTCTGATTGCCCTGGCTACCTTCATATAGTGGTTGATCTCATCCAGGGATAGTTTTCGTCCTTTCCTATCCTTCAAGTATTTCTCCATTACCCGATAGGCGCCGATGCGGTATTCCCATACCGCCTTCGGGATGCCCTCAAAGTACTGTTCTTTATTGAGGTAGACCCTCCGGGTCTTTTCATCATAGTAAACCTTTTCTACTTTATTGGAATCGCTTTGTGGAAAACCAACCCCAGTTTCATCAAGGGCATGATGTTTTAGCAGATGGAGGTCAATGAGTTCTCTGCCGAGGTTACTCAAAGCCTTGAAAGATTCATAATCAGCAGGCATAGGAATCCGGGGAAAGTCTATCTTCAGAAATTCCTCGTAGCGTTTGCGATAAGTGGGAGAATAAAGCACTGCATAGATGTAATAGAAAATCTCCTCTGGAGTTGGCTCTGTGTTCAGAGACTCTCTTATGGCTTGCAAGAACTTATCGGTGAGGTTGGAGGTGCGTTCCACTTCATCCTTGGCAAATAACAGCCCTTCAGTTTGATCCGGGTAGAGGTAAAGGGGGAAGAAGTAGTTTCTTTCTTTAGTTTGTGCTGAGATAAAGGTATTATCTCCAACATACTGAGCTACAAAAACATGACTAAATGGTGGTTTTGCCAAGATACGAGTGGTAACTAGTGCAACGTTTTCAAAGTTAAAATGCTGCCTTAATGCTTCAACGGACCTCCATAAGAATTTGTTTTCCCCATAAACATACCGTATATCAAAAGGCCTATAACAATAAGGACGAATAAAGTCTTCGTTGAAATTCGTTGAATTCCTCGCTCTTATAGTTTTTTTGCCTGCTTGGGTCTTAAGGTTATATAGGGTTTCAAGATTTTCATTGTTTAAGCTTTTATTAAACACAGCTAAAACTCTAGCTTTTAGCCCCAGAGGATTTGTATCAACAAAAAAATCATCTTGTCCTGTCATTAATCCTATCTGAAAATCCCCAAAAATCTCCGTCACCTTCCAGAATCTCCCATACTCTTCCTGCAGGGCGAAATCCTTGGGGACAAAGAAATAGTAAGGTGCAACCGGCTTGAGTGCCTGCCATCCGGTAGTTCCAATATCATTTTCCAGAAGGTACTCATATTTTTCATTTCTCAGCCCCCAGAGATCGGCATAGTAAATCCGCTTCTCTTTAAGCAGCGGTTCTGTGAGTTTTATATAAAGGGCAATGGTCACCCCTTGCTGGATGTCAAAGACATTCTCGTCTTTACTGCCTTCAGGTGTCTTTTCACCAATCCTGGATGAGCCGTGCAGGTTTAAAATATAAATCTCATCAAAAGTCTCAAGAAGCCTTCTTCTCATGCCACGATGGATTACCCCTGAAAGGTAGGAATTATTGGTAATGAAGCCCAGGATGCCTTTACCCGCCTGGTCTATCTTCCAGTGGGCAAACCTTATGAATTTTATATAGTCATCAGAGAGAGGCTGGATATTTCGCTCAGCCCGGACATCCTCTTTGTAATCGTTCATCAAACCTTCGATAAAATCCGACTTGTTTTCCGAACTCACGGAATAAGGTGGATTGCCCAGGACAACCAGGATTGTCACCTTTTCCTTTATCCTCTTTGCCTCCTGGCCCTCTTTGGCTAAGTCAATGAGGAAGCTGAGCTGTTTGGGCTCTTTTATCTCCAGGGTATTGGTCAGGTAAAATTGGAATCGCTCATTATCCTTGAACTTATAGCCCATCTCTTCCAGAACCATTGACACCTTGAAATGCCCTATAGTATAGGGAGCCACCAGGATCTCAAAGGCATGGAAATGGCGTAAAATGTGTTCCTGTATATAGGATTTTATAAGCCCTGATTTTGTCCTTTCCTTCAGTTCTTTTTGCACTTGTTTGATGGCCTGAACCACAAAGGTCAACGTCCCGGCTGCCGGATCAAGAAGGGTTACATCCCTGGTGGCAAAACCCTCGGGTTTTCCAAATCGCTCCTTTAGAAGCCTGTGGATTGACTCTACGATATAGGAAACCACAGGGAGGGGTGTGTAGTAAACCCCCAGCCTCTGCCTTTCCCTGGGATTATACGTGGCAAGGAAGGTTTCGTAAAAGTGTATTACCGGATCTTCGTCCCACCTTGTAGTCTTAAATTCCTTAAGAATCGAGGAGATATCCGCCTTTTCCAGTACTTGACTTATGTCGTCAACCACCCACAGTAATGATTCAGGGAAATGGGGCCCGGTGAAGGAATAGAAGATTTCTCTAAGCAGGGATAAACTCTTAGGGATGGACTGCCAGGCGAGTTCCTTCCTGAATCCATCTGTTGTGGGAACCCTCATCCTGGCAGCAAAAAGTCCGTAGGTGATAGTCTGAGCATAGAGGTCGGCAAACCGCTCTTTGGTCAGAGTGTCTATAAGCTCTTCCTGAAAGGCATGGTAAAATCTGGTTACTTCCTCGTTTTTTCTTGAAAGCTCTTCCTCTAAAATGTGTTCAAGAAAGCGGGTTCTCCTGGCAAGTTCAATGGAGAGATCAGAGGAGGTCTTTATTTCAGGAGTGGAAAAGGAGAAGAATTTTTCCATGAGTCCAGAGAAGATGTCCAGCTTCTCAGGAACAGGAGGATGCTTTAAATCCTTTAGGGTAAACTGACGACCCACCTCCACTCGATCTATAGGCTCGCCTTCTCTATACAATCTAAACTCTAAAAAATTGGTTAGAATAAGGTTCGGAAGGGAGGCTCTATACCTTTTGAGTTGTTCACTGTCCTCAACATCCAGAAGATTGGTATCTGGCGTCTTGGCTTCGATATAGCCTATGATATCTCCATCTTTTCGGATAAGAAAGTCAGGGATTCCTGCCTCTGTCTTCTTAGGTTGAACAAGCACCCCTGCCCCGCCTTCCATGGAGAAAAGTTGAAAACACTCTTCAATAAGCCCCTTTAACGAGGGATAAAAGCTTTCCTCCCGGAAATTACCACCCACATAAATTGTGTGGATTTCCCTGAAGTAAGTCTTGAGGGCTTTTTCAAGTTTGCTTTTTTTCGTTTTGTTCATTTATTTTCCTTTAACATTCTCGGGCATTGCGAAGTCACTCTAATATCCACCACTCCCCCATTGATTAAATTAAACAAATATTATTTACGGACAAGTTCTTAATATGATCCACCAGCCTCTTGTTGCGGTTGTCGATTATGTCGTGTGAGAGCTTTTATCCCTCTAAAACTTTCTGCACCTCTTTTTTGAGTAATTCTGCCGACGGAAGTGCCAGCTTAAAACGCCCGGCAAGAATGAGATTGTCCATTCCCGCGGTAGCATACTTTACATATAACTCATTGCGGTCCAGGCAAAGAAGAATCCCAATGGGTGGATTATCATCCGGTTCGCTCTGATTTTCCTTCATGTAATTTATGTAAAAGTTCATCTGTCCTGCATCGGCTGGTTTGAAAGCCTCCATCTTAAGATCAATTAGAACGTAGCATTTTAAGATACGGTGGTAGAACACCAGATCAATGTAGAAATGGTCTGTCCCCACGGTAATCCGCTTCTGTCTGGCGACAAAACAAAATCCTCTGCCTAATTCTAAGAGAAAATGTTGAAGATGATCAATTAGTCTCTGCTCCAGATCGGTCTCGGAAAGCCTGTAATCTTCAGGCAAATTTAGGAACTCGAATACATAAGGATCTTTCAGCAGGTCTTCCGGTTTTGATACCTGCTGTCCTTTTTCTGCCATTTCGAGTACACCTTTTTTGTCTTTGGATAAAGCAATCCTTTCAAAAAGCATCGAATTAATCTGCCGTTCCAGTTCTCTTGTTGACCATTGTTCCAACTGGCATTGTTTGATGTAAAATCGTCTGGCAAGAGGTTCTTTGACCCAAAGTATGAGAAGGAGATGCGTCCAGGATAGATTTGCAGGTAATGCCTTCAAATTAATATTAGGGTCGGATTCGGCAACCACTGATTGCCGTTTATCAATGGTTTTTAATTCAAGAGCCTGTGATGTGCTCTTTTTATCATGGGAAGATTCGGCAGGCACTGCCTGCCGAATTGGAAAGGCTTGATATAGTAAACGAAAATTCCTTATATTGCGGAGAGAAAAACCCTTACCAAACTGCTTGGTTAAATCCTCGGATAGGTGTTCCAGGAGTTTTTCTCCATACCTTGCTCGATCACTGCCCCCTTGCTCATACTCAACAATATGCTGACCAATCTCCCAGTAAAGATTCACCATCTCCGTGTTAATGGTTTGAACGGCCCGGGAACGAGCCGAATGGATTAACCCGCCTATGGCTTCGACCAAATTAGGGTAGCTGGGCTTTTGTTTGTTGGGTAACCTATTTGAGTCTTTATTTGTCATTTATGATCCTTTAATTAAATAGTTCATCCTGAAAAATGAAAAATTCCCTTTTCCGCTCTCTGGAGCGGGTTTTTTGACCCATCTATGACTCACTTCAGGCATTTTCAGAAACTTGCCCTTCGGGTTCAACCACCTGAAAATGCTTATTTTCCGCTTTGTCAAGATGGGCACCCCAAAAATCCTGCTGATGTTCGCTCCAAAGGAAATTTTTCAGTGTGAACTAATTATGCTCATCTATTGATCTTTTTGTACTCAGGCAACAGTTTTTGATAACCATTGACCCCGTTCTTTATCCATGCAACGTCAGAGTTTTCCAGCTTTCTGACGACTTTACCAGGTATCCCCATAACCAGAGAGCGAGGAGGAACTTTGGTCCCGGCAGTTATCATAGACCCTGCTGCAACAATAGATTCAGTCCCTATAACCACGCCATGGAGGATTATTGACCCTGCTCCTATAAAGGAGTTTTTCTCAATTGTTCCCCCATGTATTATACAACCATATCCTATGATAGATTCCCCCTTTATTATTATCGCTTCATCCGGCATAGGATTTAAGACAACGTTTTCCTGTACGCATGAGCCAGGGCCTATAAAGATGCGATTAAAATCGGCCCTGCAAATAGCCCCATAGAGTATCAATGTGTTTTCAGAAATAACGATGTCTCCAATTAAGGTGGAGTTTGGGGCAATAAAAGAACTGTTGTCTATCTGGGGTTTCTTCCCATTAAACTCTACAATCATCTTACCTCCTTTTGCGTTTCTACGCCATCTCTCCCACTCCGCAGAGAATCTGGTAATCGCAGTATCTACAGTTTTGATAATCCGGTTTAGGCTCAAAATTTTCAGCCAGGATACCATCAGCCAACTCCAATATCTTTTCCCTGGCCTCATCTAACTGCTCATCCCTGTGGCTGACAGAAACCCTCTTATTCTCAATCAAAAAGCAGTAACTTGCCTTTTCCGGTTTAATGTTCCATGCCTCGATTGCCCCAAGACTGTAAACAGAAAGCTGGAGGTCTCTGTCCACCTCCCTTTGTGTCCATGTCCTGCCGGTTTTATAGTCTATCAATTCATAATCACCTGTTTCTGTAATATCTATCCTGTCCACCCGGCCTTTAACCCTGTGTTTTCCCACCTTCAAGGTAAATGGCCTTTCAAAATACTCTGGTTTATTGTTGTCCAGCTTAAAGTCATCAAAATAGTCGGTTAACCCTGTTGTTGCCTTTTCCTTGAATTGTTTCCATTGAATCGAATCAGGCAGCCGGGCCATCTTCCATGCGTCTTCAAACAATCTCAAGATATCTTCCACAGAAGCCTCTTTTCTGGTATAGTTTTTATGAAAGTGCTCTAAAACCCTATGCAATAGACTGCCAACCCTCATATTGATGGTAGATTTCCGAGGGATTTTGTAAATAAATGAATACTTAAACTTTAGAGGACATTTGTCGTAGGTATCCAGGGCAGAGAAGGTAATATCCAGACCCCCATCTGTTATGGGCAGGAACTCCAGATAAGACTCCTGGTCTTTGGGGACGGGCTTTTTTTTACCCTTATCCTCTTTGTCCGGAAACCTGCCCCCCAATTTATCATCCTTATTCAATACATGCTCTGTTTCAGCGTTTTTTCCCATTGCCTCTCCCAGAAACTGGGAGGGCTTGCTTTCCTTTTGATCTTCTTTATACCTTTCTACGTGAAAGAGGCGAAGCTTCTCCTTAGCCCTGGTCATTCCAACATAAAACAGGCGTCTCTCTTCATTCAGATGGAGTTCTCTGGATGAAGCGTCAGGCAGCTCTTCTTTAAGAAGTTCATCGGGAAGGTCTATAGATAAGGAACGTCTTCTGCCGGGGAATCTGGACTGGGCAAGATCCGTCACAAACACAACCCTGAACTCAAGACCCTTGGCCTGGTGAATGGTCATCACGTTGACTGCATCGAATAGAGGGAGATCGGGAGGCTTTTCACTTGAAAGCATGATATAGGTCAGGTATCTGAGAAAAGACCTCAGGTTAGGATAACCCTCAATAGAAGAGTAGTCCTCTGCCATTCTTTCCAGCTTTTGGAGATTGATCAAACCGGTCATATATTCCCTGGTACCTGTCTGTAGCAGTCCCTCCCTGTACCCAATCTTATCGATTATCTGCCTGACCATTTCCCCTGCTGTCAAATCCTCTTTTTGATCTATCAATTCCTGAAGCAAGCGTTGAAAGGAGTGAACTTCTTCGGTTACTCCATTCTCCAGATTTGCAACAGAATCCACATCCTTTAATGCATCATAGAGGTTTATGTCCGAATTGCTTCTTGCCCAATTTGATATACGGCATACATGGATGGGGGCTATCTTGAATGGCGAGGTATGTATAGCCCTTATAAGGTTTTCTGTGTCAAAGGGGTTATCTGTGGCCTTCATCCAGGAGAGGATATCCCTTATCTCTTTTCTTTCAAAGAACCCTGAACCGCCAATGAGGTTATAGGGGATTCCTGCCCTTTCCAGAGCAGCAATGACAGGTTTTGATTGGGTCTTGATGCTTCTCATAAGGACCGCTATGTCAGAGAGACCGAGGGTTTTATCCTGCGCTAAAAGGTTTTGGATCTCCGATACGAGATAATCTGCCTGTTCCTTATCATTGCTAAAGGAAAGGTGCGTGATAGGATTGGTATTGTGCAGGTTCTTGTCAGCAGCAGCCTTTAATCTTTTATCCAGTCTGGAACGGTTATGGGCTATCAGGGCATGGGATGCATCCAGTATCTCCTGGGGCGATCTGTAATTCTCATCCAGGGTTACAATCCTGGCATCGGGGTACCTTGTTTCAAAATCCAGGATGTTCTTTATGGAGGCCCCCCGGAATCTGTAAATACTCTGGTCATCGTCGCCCACCACACAGATGTTCCTGTGGGATGCTGACAGGATATCCAACAACTGACCCTGGGCAAAATTGGTATCCTGAAATTCATCCACCAGTAGATACTTAAATCTCTGCTGATATTGAAGAAGGAGATGGGGTTTTTCCTTAAAACCCTGAAGGGTATACAGGATGAGGTCGCCAAAATCCACAAAGTCGTGCTCCAGGAGGAGTTTTTGATAGATAGAATAAACACCGGCCACTTCACTGATCTTCAGTGTATTCAATTCCTTTTTTCCATCTGAACGGGCTAATCTTTTGGCAAACCGGGTATAATCATCTGCCGTTATCATCTCATCTTTGGCGCGGGAGATAATGTCCAGCATCTGTTTCATAAAGCCGTGAGGGGTTCCTTTGATTTCATAATACTTCAAATCCAGCCTATTGATATTTGTAACCATTATAGATAGCTGCTCTGCCTCGGTGATGAGTTTGAAAAAAGGACTTAAACCGAATTCCAGGGCATTTTCCCTTAAGACCTCTGCACAGAAGGAATGGAAGGTGCTGATCCATATATCGTCATGACTTGATGCGAGAAGTTCCTCAACCCTGTTTCTCATCTCCTCAGCCGCTTTATTGGAAAAGGTCAGGGCTAGGATATTCGCTGGATTTACGCCTTCGTTTTGAATCAAATTGGCTATCCGATGGGCAATTACACTGGTCTTACCCGTACCTGCTCCGGCAATAATCAAGAGTGGGCCGTTCACATGGGTAACTGCCTTCAGCTGATTTTCGTTTAGTTTCATTCTGTCCCCTGATTCCTCGTGATAAGCATCGAGATTTCGAACCGTTTATCAATACCTTAAGATACAACCCCATAAGCATTTAGTCAAGGGATATTGAACCTGATAAATAATGAAAGTCAGCAGGTTGTATCAAGCTCCTCGATCAAGTCCGTGAAGTGATTCGCAAGAAACATTACTCGATAAGAAAGAAGGGGTGTTTTGTAACTCACTTATTGAAGACAGGCATAGGGGAATTTTAGGGAATATTCTGGATAATGTAAAATGTGGGCAAAGGGAGTAAGTATTGAAAAATTGGAGGAGGTTATAAAAAAGTGCCCCCGACAGGACTCGAACCTGTGGCACAGGGATTAGGAATCCCTTGCTCTATCCACCTGAGCTACGGGGGCTCGATCTTTTAATCCTTGAGACCTTTGCACAACCTGCCGAGAGCTTTGAGAGAGATATGACTTGCGAGGATGTTTTATTAACATCTTCCATATGGTTTGTCAAATACAAAATGTGAGAAGGATTTCAAATTACTATAGCAGAGTAATGGGGAAAGACAGGGAATATCAATGGAAGAGAAAGGAAGGGGGCTGAATATTTATTGAAAAACTTAAGAAGAAATGGTATAGTTGAGTACTGGCGGAAAAATAGATGCTTATACTGATGATCGACAATTACGATTCCTTCACCTATAATCTGGTTCAGTACTTCGGGGAGTTGGGGGTAAGGCTCAAGGTAATAAGAAACGATAAGATAACCTTGGAAGGGATAGAAGATATAAACCCGGATAAGATAGTTATCTCCCCAGGCCCAGGCACCCCGGATGATGCCGGCATATCAAAAGACGTCATCAGGCATTTTGGAGAGAAGAAATGGATACTTGGCGTTTGTCTGGGCCATCAATGCATAGGAGAGGTCTTTGGAGGGAAGATCACAAGGGCCGATGTCGTTATGCACGGCAAGACCTCTATGATCTATCATGATGGGAAGGGTATCTATAAAGGTGTAGGAAACCCCTTTGAAGCCGCCAGGTATCATTCTCTGGTTGTATCAAACGATGGATTCCCCCCCTGTCTTGAGATCACGGCAAGGACAGAAGATGACATCATAATGGGCACAAGGCACAGGGAATATATCATTGAAGGGGTGCAGTTCCATCCGGAGTCGTTTCTTACCGGTGAGGGAAAAAAGATTGTCAAGAACTTTATAGACCTTTAGGGATGTACTGTGGACTTTTTAAATGGTGTCAAGATTGGAAAGCCTGTAGTAAGAGAGCTTCGTATCTCTTCTCCACCTGAATCTGTTTTTGACAGGATTCACTCGAAGCCTTTCAGTTTCTTTCTGGACAGCGGCATGGACAGGTATAAACTGGGGAGGTATTCGTTTATGGGGTATGCCCCTTTTTTAATACTAAAAAGCAAAGGTAACAGGATTGAGATTACTATTGGGGGCGATGTGTACATACGGATAGGCAATCCCTTCCATGTCATTGACAGCATCATCAGGCATTATAAGATTCAATCCGATCTGACTATTTCCCCCTTCATCGGTGGAGGGGTTGGCTATTTTGCGTATGACCTCTGCCATTTTGTTGAAAGGTTACCAAAAACCGTGGTTGATGATCTGGGTCTTCCCGATTGTTATTTCTGTTTCTATGACAGGGTTATAACCTATGACCATCAGGAGAACAGATGGTATCTCTCTGTAACTGATTTTGACGGGACAGAGGGCTCTCGATCCATAAAAACGACTGAAGACCATGTAAGAGAATCAGAAGAGGAGATACTCACCCTGCTGAATAACCCTGGAATACAACAATTAGACCCTATCAATGCAACAAGACCCAAAGCAGCCCTTGAATCAAACTTCACGAGAGAAGACTATTTAAAGGCTATAGAAAAGGCCAAAGAGTATATCTTTGCCGGGGATATATACCAGGTGAACCTGTCTCAGAGGTTTCATGCAAAGCTTCCCATGGGGCATTATCAATTGTATAAGAAACTCCGTAATATCAATCCTGCCCCCTTCGCCTGTTACCTGAACTTCGATGATGTCACAATAGTCAGCTCTTCACCAGAGAGATTTCTAAAAGTGGAAGGGGATAGGGTACAGACAAGACCCATAAAAGGGACCCGACCAAGGGGAAAAGATGATGATGAGGATAGAAGGTTAAAAGAAGAGCTCCTGGCAAGCAAGAAGGACAGGGCAGAGCTCAATATGATTGTGGATCTGGAACGGAATGACCTGGGACGGGTATGTGACTATGGCTCAGTCAAAGTAACGGAGCATGCTATTGCGGAAACCTATGCTACGGTTTTTCACCTGGTTTCAACGGTAGAAGGAAGGTTGCTCCCCAGATACAATTGCATAGACCTGTTAAAGGCATGTTTCCCCGGGGGGTCTATAACAGGCGCTCCAAAGATTCGGGCAATGGAGATCATAGATGAGCTGGAGCCTACTGCCAGAAGCGTATATACAGGGTCTATCGGATATTTGGGTTTTAATAATCATATAGACCTGAATATCGCTATTCGTACCTTTCTGATAAAGGGGGATGACGTCTATTTCCAGGTGGGCGGGGGGGTAGTGGCTGATTCTACCCTGGAAGGGGAATATGATGAGACCCTTGACAAGGCAAAGGCATTGATTGAAGCTTTGACTACTTAGCTCATCCTGAAAAATTCCCTTTTCCGCTACCTGGAGCAGGTTTTAAAAACTGTTCACGGTTCACGGTTAACTGCGAACTGTAAACGATTTAATAATCCTGCTAATGTTCGCTCCAAAGGAAATTTTTCATTTTTCAGAATCCACGCGATTAATGGAGAGTTGATATTGTGAACAATTACGTATATCTAAACGGGGATTTTGTGTCAAAGGAAGAAGCGAAGATATCTGTATTCGATAGGGGATTTTTATACGGAGATGGATTATTTGAGACTATGAGGGCATATTCGGGCCGGGTCTTTATGCTTGACGAACATCTCTCCCGATTATTCGACTCCCTTTATAAGTTACGGATTCCTCTCAAGAAGGATAGAGAAGAACTGAAATCGGCCATAGATAGATTGATAAAACTCAACCGCCTATCCGATGCCTATATAAGGCTTACTTTATCCAGGGGGCTCCACCGCGGCACTCTGACTTTTAATGATAGCTATGACCCTACCATAGTAATAATGGCAAAGGAAATCTCCCCATATCCTCAAGAATACTATACTCAAGGTGTTAAGGTGATAATATCAGGCATTAGACAGAATTCCTTTTCTCCCTTGTCTCAGCATAAATCCTTAAGCTACCTTAACAGCATCCTGGCAAAGGAAGAGGCGAGAATAAAAGGGGTATTTGAAGCCATCCTGTTGAATTCTGAGGGGGAGGTGGCCGAGGGCGCCACAAGCAACATATTCATAGCAAAATCTGAGAGGATTTTTACCCCCCCTGTATCCAGCCATATTCTGCCCGGGGTAACAAGGGAGGCGGTATTGGGTATCATTCCTAAGTTGCAACTCAATGTGGCTGAAAAAAGAATTACCCCTGAAGAACTCTTCACATCAGATGAGGTATTTTTAACAAATTCTATAATGGAAGTAATGCCGGTCGTTGAAGTAAACGATAAAAAGATAAGGGATGGTAGCCCAGGCCCTGTCTATAAAAGGATTGCTGAAGCATACAGGGAGTTGGTAGAGTAGGGGATGACTGTCCTACATGCCCTAAACGCCTATCCAATAAACAGTCCTGTTGCAACCAGTATGGGCGTTGCTATGTTTATGATTACATTCAAACCCATATAAGGCGTTAGCTTCTTTATGTCTTCAGCATGTCGGGATGCACCAACAAAGGCAGGCACAGCTATGACAATTGTAGCAAGCCCTATGAGACTGATCTTGGGCAAGTATCCAAGGTGAACACCAAATATGATAGTTATATAGGCTAACAGGAGAAATAGACCGTAGATAAGGCTGCTCTTTTGCCTGCCAACAAGAACTGGGAAGTGCTTCCTGCCTATGCTTTGATCTGCCTCAGCGTCTGGGAATTGGTTTAAAAGCAAGAGGTCGCTTACCAAAAAGAATGGCACGAGCGAGGCAATAAACGCTGTCCATGAATATTGGCCTGTAAGGACAAAATCCGTACCCATTACCATAAGCGTCCCGAAACCCAACCCAGGGGCAATCAGGCACAGAATTGGATAACGGGTAATCCAGATAGTATAGGTAAATATAATGATCAGTCCAAGAATGCCTAATGGTAAAAGCAATAAACCCCTTATATAAACGAAGTATAACCCAATCATGCCTGTAATGGCAAAGGTTATCAGTCCTGTCTTCAAAGCTGAACGTGCCATGTCAGGTTTTTCAGGCAGGGTTCCGCTGCCACCGCTGAAGGGAGTTCGCTCTGTTTTGAAGTCTAAACCACTCCTGAAATCAAAGTATTCATTAAGAGCATTGACACTGATATGTGCACAAACAGCCCCAATTAAGGCTAAGACAAGGTAAAGGATGTTTACCTCATGGGTTCTCCAGACGGCAGTCCCAAACCCCAATAAAACGCAGGCTGGCGTTAAGATGAGAAAAGGGACGCGCATTGGCCCTAATAGGTATTTTGGTTCCTTCATCATTGTTTTCACCTCCATGGATATAAATAATGCTCAATGAATTTACACAAACAAATAACAAAAAAAGACTATCTAGTCAACTATTTTAAGATATAAGGGGATTAAAATTGAAGGGGGGATACAAATGATAGAAAAGTGTCGTATTTTAGTGGTGGAAAATGATGCAGAAACACGAAAACTGTATATGAACCAACTTGGGAAAAACAAGGATTACTTATTGTGGGAAGCAAAGAATAGTAAAGAGGCATTAAAGATGTCGGAAAAGGCAGTTCCTGATATTGTTATCTGCTCTCTTAAAATGCCAGGAATGGACGCAAAGGAGTTGTGCAAACGTTTGAAAGATAATCCTGACTCCGCATATTCCGGTATATATTTCATAGTCACAGCCCCCTTAGAGGAGAAGGGAGAGATGATTAAATTTATGAATGAAGGCGCAGATGACTATTTAACCACACCAGTTGATGCTGGGGAGCTTCAAGTAAGGCTTAGGGTGGCTCAGAAAGTCATGTCTAAGATTAAAAAATCAGCCTTTGAATGGAAAAGAATGTTCTCTGAGTTTGATGTTTTGCTCATAGAGGACGGTGGATGTGCCCCAGGATATAATCCTGTTACTGCTTTTATAACCCAACATCTTGAAGACCAAGGAAGAGAAGTCTATGCTGCCAGGGAAGGATTTAAATCATTGGTGCTGGGGGGGGATGATGATTTTGTCCGTTTAGTGTATGATCCGGTTCTTTTCAAGAAACTGGATCATATCTCTGGAGTTTACCATGTGGCTCCCCTTTCTGAAGCCAGGGGTGCAATGTTGAGGAGTGAGCGATACAGTGAATTTAAAAATAAAGAGATTGTAGAAAAAGCTGCCATAACAGCCAGAAAGAAAAAGGTAAAAAGCATTATTGCCATTGGTGGCGATGGTACTCTTAGAGGGTTGTGCTCACTGTGCGAGTTTATTCCAGCCTCTGTTCAAACATTTTTTATTCCAGTCACAATCGATAGTGATTTATCTGGAACCGATTGTATAGGCCAGCATACAGGTATAGAGGTTGGTTCTGAAAAGATAAGGTCATATATGGCAGATGCAAGAACCCATAAAAGGGTGTACATTGTAGAAATGATGGGGGCTCGAGGCGGATTCCACGCTTTACATTCTTGTCTTGGGGCACGCGCCCACCTGGCTGTTCTTCCCAGCAGCGAAATAGACCATAAAAAGGTAGTAGAGGCAATTAACAAGAGAGAAGAATGTGTAATTGTTCTAGCTGAAGGCTATAAAAGGGAAGAAAGGGAAGCAAAAGGGAAAAAGATGAATGCAGCAGAGTATTTTTACGAAGAACTGAAACAGACAGGTATAAAGATCAATAAAAGGGTGGTGTGTGAGCCTTTCTCAAGAGACATCAGAGGTGCAGCACCTAATAATCAGGACATTACCCTTGCTCAAAGAATGGCTTATAATGTTGCTTCCTATTTAAAGGTTGGAACCTCTCGGTTAATGCCAGCTGTACTTTCAGGAAGGGAGTATGCAATACCTTTCCACATGATAAAAACAGACAATGAAGTGTCTAAAGACCTCCTGGCACTCTCTGATAGATTGACATGCCAAATTGCTCCATGACGGTTTTGTCGATCGAACTAAAAACCTTGACAAAACAGTGCCTGTATGTTAATCGTTAAAATGAATAGTCATTCAGTAAGAGTAATAGTTCACAGTTTACGGTTTGCAGTTAACGGTTACTAGAACACAAACTGTAAACTGAGAACCGTGAACGTTTACACAAATTCTTAAGGGGGCAAAATAATGAATTTCGATCTTACGGAAGAACAGTTGGCGATGCAGAAATTGGCAAGGGACTTTGCAGACAAAGAGATTGCGCCTGTGGTTGATGCTGATGAAAAAGCCCACAGGTTTCAAAGGGAGATTGTAAGAAAGATGGGGGAGTTGGGGTTCTTGGGCTGTCCTATTCCTGAAGAGTACGGTGGTTCCGGTGTAGGATTTTTGGGACATGCCATAGTAACAGAGGAGATTGCGAGAGTCAGCGGTTCCCTAAGAGCCCCTTTTAATATGCAAACCATGGGTACTTCTATGACAATACTGAAGTTTGGGAATGAGGAACAGAAAAAGAAATATATCCCCAAATTGGTGAGCGCTGAATCGTTGGGCGCCTTTGCTATTACAGAACCAAATGCCGGATCAGATGTAGCGTCGATGAAGACAACCGCTGTGGAAAAAGGAGATTATTTTATTTTAAACGGCACGAAGACATGGATCACCTATGCGTCGGTGGCAGATGTGGCCGTGATGTTTGCCTATACAGACAGAAGTCTCAAACACAAGGGCATGTCAGCATTTATACTGGACATGAAATCTCCAGGGATTTCAACCCCCGATATCTCGGACAAGTTTGGATGGCATGCCTGCCCTACGGGTGAGGTTATTATGGAAGACGTTAAGGTTCCAAAAGAAAACCTGCTGGGGGAAACAGGCCAAGGATTTGCCATAGTTATGGCCGATCTCGACTGTACCCGTCTGAGCTGTGCTGCTGGTGCGGTTGGAGTTGCCCAGGCATGTATAGATGCTTGTGTAAAGTACTGTAATGAGAGGGAGCAGTTCGGGCAGCTTATCGGTAAGTTTCAGATGAACCAGGAGATAATAGCAGATATGATTGTGGGGACTGAGGCTGCCAGGTTACTAACCCACAGGTGTGCTGTTCAGAAGGACCAGGGGCGACGCAATACCCTGGAGACCAGTATGGCAAAGTACTTTGCAACTGAGAACGGCGTAAAGGCAGCTGATCAAGCTATAAAGCTCTATGGAGCTTATGGAATTTCAGGAGAGTACCCTGTAGAGAGGTACTACCGGGAAGCAAAGATTTACCAGATAGTGGAGGGGGCTGCCAATATACAGAAGACGATAATTGGAACGGATGCTCTTGGATACAGAAGAGCCAATGGCTAAATTTGACGGCTTCGTAAAAAGTCCATCTGCGGCGTTCTGCTGCATCCTCAGTCATTGCAGCGTACATGTAAGTACGCCTCATTCCTTCGGATTTGCGCGCCTTGCATATGGAGCTTTTTACTGTGCCGTCTGATTTTTGACTTTTTACGACTTCATCAAATTTACAATAAGGAGGTAATGAAATGAGACTGGAAGGGAAAGTGGCTGTTATTACAGGTGCAGGACAGGGGCTTGGAAGGGCCTATGCTTTGGAATTTGCAAAACAGGGTGCCGATGTTGTGGTAAATGATGTGAATGTAGATAATGCGAATAAGGTAGTAAAAGAGATAGAAGGAATGGGCAAAAAGGCAATTGCCGTAAAGGCCGGTGTTAACAGCAGAGAAGAGGCTCAAAAGCTCATAGATACAGCCATAGAGAAGTTTGGTAAGGTGGACATACTGGTTAATAATGCGGGCATTACGAGGACTGCCATGCTTCACAAAATGACACAGGAAGAATGGGATCAGGTTATAAGCGTGAATTTAACAGGGGTTTACAACTGTATTCGAGCAGTTGCTCCACATATGATGGAAAGGAAGTATGGGAAGATCGTAAATGTTACCTCGGTAGCAGGTGTAAGGGGGACAATGGGCCAGATTAACTACGGAGCTGCAAAGGCAGGGGTGATTGGAATCACAAAATCAGCAGCGAGAGAGCTTGCCAAATATGGGATTAATGTTAATGCCGTAGCGCCTGGGGTTATTGAAACGGCTATGACAGAAGTAATCAGAGGAAATCCAAAGTTCAGGGAGAAATTTATCTCTGAGATCCCTTTGGGAAGGTTTGGTCTGCCGGAAGACGTAGCTCTTGTTGCTGCCTTTCTGGCTTCTGACGATGCCTGCTATGTAACCGGTCAGGTATTAATGGTTGACGGCGGGATTATTATGTAGAGAAGTCAGGAGTCAGAATGAAAAGACATTTTCGAAGCAAAAAGAAGGCGGCATTGATCCCAGGGAGGTCATAAGATGGAGGACAAGTTTGAGAAGTTAGAGAAGGCATACTATGAAGGCGCGAAACGGTTGAAGACCTGGTCCGGTTTTCCAGTGAAAGAAGTCTATACCCCTGATGACCTCAGTGGGGTTGACTATTCCAAAGATATAGGTAATCCGGGTGATTACCCCTATACCAGAGGGATTCATTCGAACATGTTCAGGGGTAGAGTCTGGACTAAGCGGGAGCTTTGCGGGTTTGGGACCCCTGCAGACACAAATAAGAGACTTAAATATCTGACAGAGGAGGGGCAGAGTGGGTTGAATTTTATCAATGATCTGCCTACTGCCCTTGGGATAGACTCTGACCATCCCCTGGCCGAAGGAGAGATCGGAGTTATTGGTGTTCCTCTCTCCTCCCTAAAGGATATGGAGAGTCTGATGGAAGGGATACCCATAGATAAAGTCAGTGTATCCATAGTCGTCTCCACATGTACTGCCCCCATTGTGCTGGCTCAATATATAGCCCTAGCAGAGAACAGAGGGGTTGATATATCCACGGTAAAGGGGACCATTCAAAATGAACCCTTAAAAGGTCGATACTGCGGGTTTGGCCCCAACACAGCCCATACAGACCTGTGCCTTCAGTCGGCCGTTGATATAATAGAATACTGTACGAAAAATATGCCCAATTGGTATACAATAAATGTTAATTTATACGACTTGAGGGAAACAGGAATAAATGCATATCAGGAAATTGGGTTCGGGTTTTCTATGGCAATAGCATACATCAAGGCGGCACTGAAGAGGGGGCTGAAAATAGATGAATTTACCCCCAGAATGGCATTTTATTGTTCTTCGCACATAGATTTCTTTGAGGAGGTAGCCAAGCTGAGAGCCGCAAGAAGGCTGTGGGCAAAGATAATGAAGGAGAAATTTGAGGCAAAGGACCCCAGGTCGATAAAATTCAGGTTTGGGGTTCATACTGCCGGCTGTTCACTGGTTCCCCAGCAGCCCATGAATAATATCATTCGGGTTGCTTATGAGGCACTGGCAGCTGTTCTAAGCGGAGTGCAGTCTTTACACTGCTGTTCTTACGACGAACCAATAGCCCTACCTACTGAAGAGGCTCACAGAATAGCCCTCAGAACCCAGCAGGTACTTGCTTATGAAACAGGTGTAGCCAATGTGGCAGATCCTCTGGCAGGTTCTTACTATATTGAAAACCTCACAAATATGATAGAGGAGGAGGCTGCCAGGATAATCAATGAGATTGAAGAGATGGGTGGAATAACCGCTGCCATGGACAGCAAATGGCTGGACAATGAGATAGAAAAAGCAGCATATAAATACCAGAAGGAAATAGACAGCAAGGATAGAATAGTTGTTGGGGTGAATGAGTTCATAATACCCCCTGAAGAGGACATAGAAGGTGATATCCATGAGATTTCAGGTGAAGCGGCAAAGACCCAAATTGAAGGCCTCAGAGAGTTGAGAAAGACCAGGGATAACGAAAAGTTGAAAGACACACTGATGAGGCTTCGGAAAGTTGCAGAGAAGAAATCAGGAGAAAACCTCCTTCCCTTTATAATAGATGCAGTGAAGGCATATGGAACTGTCGGTGAGATAAATGGAACAATAAGAGAGGCATTCGGTTATCATTATGATACTATGGGGGTGTTGATCTCACCCTTTTGATGGAACGATGTTGATTTATAACCATGTAAGTACAAAGAGCTTGGGCAAAATCAGAAGTCCACTGTATAGTATAGACATGAAAGAGGGATGTGGTAAGTAGCAAAAAAGTCAGACAGAGAGGTGTCCTGGCGTTTCAGATACGCTTGGAACATTATCTGAAACGCCCTATATTTTGTAAAATAGGTTTAGGATTTTAATTATGGATTATGAATTATCTGCACATACTCAAGACATGTTGAAAGAGCGTGAGATTCTAGAGGAATGGGTATGGCGAACCATTGATAATTCCGATTGGAAAAATATAGGAGAGGACAACAATATTCATTATTTAAAAGGTATTACTGAACATGAGGGACGGATTCTCCATCTGGTTGTAAACCCCCATGTTTCACCGAAGAAAGTAGTTACAGTATTTTTTGACCGTAGGGTAAGGAGGCAGAAATGAGGTTAAAAGTGGACAAAGGAAACGATGCCCTGTATTTCCGATTGGATGAGGCATCCATCGTAGAATCTGAGGAAGTCCAACCTGGCGTAATTCTGGACTTTAATGCAGACGGCAAAGTAGTAGGTGTTGAAATGCTCAATCTGAGTGCAAGAATAAAACCGGAGCAGTTAAAAGTCCTTCAATACGAAACTGCATAGGGTACTTCCGCTAACACAGCACAAACGAAATATTATCAAACCCTATCGGGCTTTGTTTGTACTGGAAACATTAACTGAAAGCAGACATAAATTATTGAGGAGGATAGATAATGAGTCGGGACCTTGTGAGTTATGTGGTCGAAGAAGGGATAGCCGTTGTTACTATTAACCATCCGCCGGCGAATGCACTGGATAACAAGACTACCTGTGAACTAGACGAGGTTTTTGAAGAATTGGCAAAGGATGAGGCCGTAAAAACCGTTGTACTGACCGGGTCAGGAGAGAAGATATTTGTAGCAGGAGCGGATATAAGTCTGTTCCCTCAAATGGGCCAAAAAGAGGGTGAGGAATTTTCTCAGGAACTCCAAGGGGTTTTTGACAAAATCGAGGGTCTTGAGAAAGTGGTTATCTGTGCGGTTAACGGTATGGCTTTGGGAGGAGGTTGTGAACTGGCTATGGCCTGTGATATCAGGATTGCCTCTGAGAGTGCAAAGTTTGGACAACCAGAGGTGAACCTGGGCGTTATTCCGGGTGCAGGCGGTACCCAGAGACTTCCAAGATTAGTGTCGAAAGGTAAGGCTAAGGAACTAATATTTACCGGCGATATGATAACTGCCTCTGAGGCAAAAGAAATCGGCCTTGTGGATAGGATTGCCCCAAAAGGAGAAGCCGTTTCAGAGGCAAAAAACATGGCAAAGAAGATTATGGAGAAAGGTCCCATAGCTATAAAGTATGCTAAAAAGGCGATAGATGAGGGTGTTAATATGACCCTGAACGAAGGTCTGAAATTAGAGAAGAAACTCTTTGGTGAACTCTTTACAACCGAAGATCAAAAGGAAGGGGCAAAGGCATTTTTAGAGAAGCGTAAGGCACAATTCAAGGGAAGATGATAGACCCTAGTCAAAGGGATTACCCAAATAGCCGCAAAGGAGGGGAAAAATGCAGTATGATCTAACTGAAGAACAAGAGATGATCCGCCAGACAGTAAGGAAACTCGCGGTGGATAAGGTTGCCCCTAGGGCAGCCGAAATAGATGAGACAGAAGAATACCCGTGGGATATTTTGGAACTCCTCAAGGAAAACGCCCTTATGGGTGCCGATGTCCCTGAGGTGTATGGTGGTATGGGATCAGGTCCCCTGGCATTGTGTATTATTATTGAAGAGTTATCAAAGGCATGTGCCAGTACCGGACTCATCCCTGCTGTTCAGGAATTGGGTTTGCTGCCAATCCTTTTGGGAGGCAGTGAGGAACAGAAGCAAAAGTTTCTTCAAAAGATAGCCAGCGGAGAACATCTTAGTGCCTGTGCCATAACCGAGCCAGGTGCAGGTTCCGATGTGGGAAGTATTCAGACAAGGGCAGTAAAAGACGGAGATGCATACATCCTGAATGGCACCAAGATATTTATCACAAACGGCAGTATTGCCAATGTTTACTCTGTTTTTGCCAAGACAGACCCGGATACAGCAAAGTCTTCCAAGGCTTTGAGTGTTTTTGTCGTTGAAAAGGGATCCCCGGGATTTTCCGTCGGCAAACACGAGAAAAAATTGGGGATTCGGGGAAGTGATACGACGGAACTAATCTTTGAGGACTGCAGGATACCGGCTGCGAACCTTCTCGGTGACGAAGGGATGGGGTTTGCAATCTGTATGAAGACCCTGGACTTCTCCCGACCGGGTATAGCTGCTCAGGCCCTTGGCATAGCCCAGGGTGCCCTTGACTATGCTGTTGGATATGCGAAGGAGAGAAAGCAATTTGGCAAACCTATTTCTACCTTTCAGGGTATACAGTTTATGCTGGCTGATATGACGACTCAGGTAGAGGCGGCAAGGCAGCTTTTATACAAAACGGCATCATTACTTGAAAAGCAGGCTAAGGATATGAGCAGATTGCCTGCTGAGGTGATTCGATTTTCATCCATGTCAAAGAATTTCGCTTCTGATACGGCCATGAAAGTGACTGTGGACGCCATTCAAGTTCTTGGCGGCTATGGCTACATAAGAGAGTATCCTGTGGAACGTATGATGAGGGATGCAAAGATAACCCAGCTCTATGAGGGTACGAATCAGATTCAAAGAGTAGTTATTGCTAATACCCTGATGGGTTAGGACTTTTCATTAATTTGCCCCAAGAGTATCTTCTAGCTCAAACATTACCCGTTTTTTGTTGAGAAAACATTAGAAAGTTCTTCTAGGAGGATTGAAGATGAGAGAAGTAGCAGTAGTTGGAGTTGGCATGACTCAGTTTGGCATGTCGGAAAAGACTCAAGTTGAGATGTTCTCAGAGGCGGCAATGGATGCAATAACCGAGTCGAATATAGAACCCAGAGACATCCAGGCACTCTTTTTGGGGAATGGTCTTGGGGATTTTGAGGAAGGTCAGATGAATATGGCACCTATGTGTGCAGCCGAGATTGGAATACCGAATATACCCGCCACAAGGTTTGAGGGGGCATGTGCCTCTGCTACGGTGGCAATGAGGAACGCCTACCTTTGGGTTGCATCGGGCTTCTATGACATAGTCTTAACAGGGGGTACAGAGAAGGCGATGGCTATGGGAACCCCCATGGCTACCAGGACATTTGCTATGGGGAGTGATAGCCGTTATGAGGGTTTTGCCGGTATTACCTTTCCTGGGGCGTTTGGAATGGCAGCCCATCTTTATTCAAAGAAGTATGGGATTCCCCTTCAAAAGTTGAAAGAACAGATGGCCATGGTTGCTGTTAAGAATCATAAGAATGGTGTCTTAAACCCCAAGGCCCAATTCAGGAAAGAGATAACAGTGGAAAAGGTTTTAAGCGGTATTGTTATTGCAGACCCTTTGCAATTGCTTGACTGCTGTCCGTTCTCCGATGGAGCAGCAGCCCTGGTGTTTGCCTCTGTTGACAAGGCAAAAGAGCTTACTAAAAAGCCTATTTATATTGCAGGAGTAGGGCAGGGATCAGCAGGCCCCCTTTATACTCAAAAGGATTTTACCAGGATAAGGGCAAGAGAGACAGCCGTCAAACAATCATATATGCAAGCAGGCGTCGGACCAAAAGACATAGATATCTGTGAGCTGCATGACTGCTTTACAATAGCAGAAATACTTGCAACTGAAGGACTGGGATTCTTTGATTTTGGAAAGGGAAGTCAGGCTGTTGAGGAAGGTAAAACATCCCTTAATGGCGAGATACCTATAAACCCCTCAGGTGGGTTGAAGGCAAAAGGCCATCCCATTGGAGCTACCGGAGCTGCTCAGGCTTACGAGATAGTGAAACAGTTGCGGGAAGAGTGCGGTGAGAGACAGGTCAAAGGGGCAAAGATAGGCATGATAGATACCCTTGGCGGTGATCTTGCAACAGTATGCAATATGATTCTTAGGAGGTAGGAAAGTGGAATACAAATTAACGTATAATAAATACAAAGAGGCTTTAACGAGTGGTAAGTTTTGTGGTCTTAAGTGTAATAAATGTGGTGGGTATACAGTACCGCCCAAAAAGGTTTGTATGGAATGTAGCAGTGAAGACATGGATGTTGTTGAGCTCAGTGCCAGGGGAGAGATAAAGACCTATACTGTGATAAGGGTTCCCCCTGAAGGATTTGATGCTCCATATATCGTTAGTATGGTAGAGTTAGATGAAGGACCGTGGGTTATGGGGAATATCGTTGATCTTGATCCTGATAAAGCCGGTATGGACCTGATAGGAAAAAGAGTGTCAATCGGACACAAGGTAGTAAAAGGCGATAAATTTTCTGCAGGGGATGGAGTAGCGCTGGCATTTAAATTGGAGGGTTAGTGTATTTTCCATTTTGAAAGGAGGAGAAACAATGGATAAGATGTCAAAGGAAGTTATGGACATGTTCAATGACCAGGGTGCCTCAAAGATACTGGCTACATTAGATGAAAAGGGGACTGTAAATCTTGCTCCCAAGGGAACACTGTCAGCAATTGATGAAGAAACCATAGTCTTTGCAGACATATTTGGGAGCAAAACCAATAAAAATTTGGAGAAGACAAAGAAAGCTACTGCCCTGTCCTTTAAATTTCCACCGGCAGGGTATCAGGTGAAGGGTACATTTCAGGGATTTCAGACCTCAGGTCCACTTTTTGATCAATTTGCAAAAAACGTAAAGGAAAAAATGAAGTTGGATGTTAAAGGGGTTGGAACAATTAAGGTTGAAGATGTTTTTACTGTAAATCCTAGGGATGCCGCTAAGAAATAACGCTCTTTGACATGGGTATCTACATGCCTTTGCTCAGGTAAATAGAGAGCTTTGAAAAAGTTTTTAGCAACCTCTTAAATTATGAAAGGAGGAAAGCAAAATGGGTTTTAAGGTAGCTCAGGTTTTTGATATTCCGTTAGCGCCCGATTATGAAAAGCTGATTAAAGGGGAAGGATTGGATGTTCAGGTAGTTAAAAAGTTATGTATGTCCGAGGAGGAGATCATTGATACTGCCCACGATGCCGATGCCATAATAGGGGTAGCTACTTTTCAGCCCTTCTCGAAAAAGGTAATTCAAGGGATGACTAAGTGCAGGTTTATCCAGAGTATGGGCATTGGTTATGATAAGCTGGATGTGGCCGCGGCGACTGAACATGGCGTCCTGGTGGCCAATATACCTGATTACTGTCTGGAAGAGGTGTCAGACCACGCTATGGCCCTTATCCTTGCCTGCACCAGAAGGATCGTTAAATTGAACGAGACGGTAAAGAGTGGGGGGTGGAAAGGTGAACCTGACCCGGATATGCAAAAGCAGATATGGCCCAAGATGTCCCGGCTAAAGGGACAAACCCTGGGACTTCTTGGATTCGGTCGTATTCCGCAGACGCTCATTCCTAAGGCGAAGGGCTTTGGTATGAGGATTATAGTTTGTGATCCTTATACCCCGGAGAGCGTTTTTGCAAAACTGGGAGTCGAGAAGGTAGATATGGATAAACTCCTAAGGGAATCGGATATCCTCTCTATTCACAGTGCTCTTACCCCGGAAACGCAGCATATTCTGGGACTGGAAGAACTGAAAAAAATGAAGCCTACTGCTAACCTGGTTAATACTGCCCGGGGTCCCATTGTGGACGGGAAGGCTTTATATACAGCCCTTAAAGATGGCATAATCTCTGGGGCTGCTGTTGATGTTACAGAACCGGAACCTATCGCTCAAGACGATCCTTTACTGACGTTGGACAACTTTATTGTGACGGCCCATTCTGCCCATTTCTCTATACCGGCTTTTATAGAACTCACCCACCGTCCGGCTAGAGAGGTAGCACGGGTTTTAAAGGGAGAATGGCCGGTTGGCTGGCTGAATCCCGAGGTAAAGGAGAAATACATTCAAAAATGGGGTAAGGCTTAATCAGAACCCTTAAGAAACCTGTTCAAACATAAATTTTTTTTCTTGATTTGAAAAGGTATCTATGCTACCGATTGCATTAGTAATTGAGAGCTTTGAAAAACTGTATTTGTTTTGAGACAGGGGGGGCTATGAAAAAAATACCGATCATTCTATTCATCTCGTTACTAATCTGCCTCTTATGTGCAGTTACAAGGTCAGGTTATGCAAGAGATGTTAGGGGTGTAACGAAAGACACCATAAAGGTCGGGGTTATTATTGACCAGACAGGAGTGATTGCTCAAGGTGGTGTTCCCATGGTTAATGGGGTAAAGACATACTTTAGACATATCAATGATCAGGGGGGAATCAATGGCAGGAAGGTAAAGGTCATTGTTGAGGATGATCATTATACAATCCCCGCTGCTTTCGCTGCTTTCAAGAAACTGATCTTTAAAGACGAAGTTCTTACCATTCTTGCCTGCGGAGGGACAGGTCAGACCCTTGCTCTTGCAAGGCAGATTGAAACCCACAAAGTTCCGGTAATACCCTATAGCTGTGCAGAGGCAATAACAACTCCACTGAAAAGGTACATATTTACATCATCGGCGAGTTATGATGACATGATAAAGGTTCCTATAGATTATATCATGAAGGATCTAAAAGCAGAAAACCCGAAAATAGCATTCGTCTATCCAGATGTTGAGTACGGTAAAACCGGTTTGCAGGTTATAGAAGGGTATCTTTCAAAGTATAACCTAAAATTGAGCAATAAGACAGTAATTAACCTCGGTGAGATTGATGCAACCTCCCAGATATTGACCTTAAAGAAATCAGATCCAGATTATATAATCCTCCATACTGTTCTTGGTGGTCTTATTTCGTTCTATAGGGCTACAAAACGATATGACTTAAGAAGTAAAGTCTTTGGGTTTTTTTATATCGGTGAGGAGTATAATATAAAAGCTACTGGAGATGCCATGAGGGATACTATAGTGGCAAGTCCCATTGGTTATTGGGGTGACAATACCCCTGGGATGACGGAACTGAGAGAGATTACCAAGAAGTATCAACCCGACAGTGAGAGGAAGACCTTGTATTATATCCATGGTTGGGTAATCTCGGCTATCTGTGCAGAGGGGCTAAAGAGGGCAGGTAAAAATCTGGATTCTGATACTCTGGTAGAGGCTTATGAAACCTTTAAAAACTTTAGTACCGGAGGAATTTCAGTGCCGGTAAGTTACAGCAAGAACAATCATAAAGGCGGAATAGGAAACAAATTGTATAAAGTGGATGTAAAGAATCAGACCTTTATACCGATTACCGATATCAGGGAGCCGGCTTTCAAGGATTAATAACCAACTAAAGACCCACCAGCTTAGATCTGGTGGGTTTAAATTCAAGCAATTAAACTTACCATGGTGGTAGGTTTAAAGTAACACATGAGGAGGTGACTAAAATGGTAGATAAGAGCATAATTGGAAGGGAGTACCCTGAGTTTACTTTTGAGGTGGAGAAAGGGAAAATAAAGGAGTTTGCGAGGGCAATAGGAGACAAAAATCCGCTGTACTATGATGAAAAGGCTGCTAAAGAGGCAGGCTTTGAGGGACTTGTTCTACCCCCCTCATTTCCAACTGTCTTTGCTATGGCCGGGGGGTTAATGGAGGTGATGCTGGGTGATTTGAAGCTTGATCTGTCAAAGATACTTCACGGCGGACAGCAATATGAGTACTTTAAGCCTATTAAACCCGGGGATACCGTTACAGGAAAAGTAAGGATTGCCAATGCCTTTGAAAAAGCAGGCAAGGCCGGAACAATGGACTTTATCGTTATGGAGACTACCTATACCAATCAGAATGGGGAAAGGGTTTTGGTAGACACAAGTACCATGATACAGAGAAGATAAAAATTAATATGGAAAAGAGGTGAAACCATGGCAGGAAAACAGGTATTCTTTGAAGATGTTAATGAGGGAGGCAGCATGCCGGAGTTTGTGTCAGAACCCCTCACGGAGACTCAGTTTGTTATGTACGCAGGGGCATCCGGTGATTTCAACCCGCTTCATACAGTTCATTCCTTTGGCGAAATGGTTGGTTATGGGGGTGTTATTGGGCATGGTATGCTCAGTATGGCCGTTGTCGGTCGAGGCCTTACAGATTGGTTGGGGAACAAGGCTTTAAAGAAATTTGGTGTTAGTTTCAGGACGGTTACGAAGGCAAAGGATGTCATAACGGTTAAAGGGGTTGTTGCTAAGAAATATACAGAGGGAGGGAATAACTGTATAGATATAAATCTCGTTGCAGAGAATCAAAGGGGGGAAACGGTCGTAACTGGCAACGCAACGGCTGCCCTGCCATCAAAGTCATAAACTGATAGGATCGATTTTCCTGAAGGAGGCAAAACATGGCACTTTTAGAAGGTAAGGTTGCAATCATCACGGGATCTGGCCGTGGTATAGGGAAAGCAATAGCTACTCTCTTTGCAAAAGAGGGTGCATCTGTTGTAATAAACGATTTGGATCCTGAACCTGCTGAGGAAACAGCTAAAGAGATCAGGAAGATGGGGGTTAAAGCGGTAGCTTGTGCCGGTAGCGTGACTGATAAAGACTTTCCTGGAAGATTAATGAACACGACTATTAAGGAATTGGGCAAACTGGATATTCTGGTTAACAATGCAGGCTATACATGGGATTCAGTAATCCAAAAAATGACGGATGAGCAATGGTATGCTATGGTTGACATACACGCTACGGCTCCTTTCCGTATCATCAGAGCTGCAACTCCATATATGAGAGAAGCAGCAAAGGAAGAACTCAAAGAAGGTAAGAGAATACACCGAAAGATAGTGAATATCACATCCGTTGCCGGTGTCTATGGAAACGCCGGTCAGGTAAACTATTCAGCAGCGAAGGCAGCCCTTATTGGGATTACCAAGACAATGGCTAAGGAATGGGGAGCGTTTAATATCAATGTCAATGTTGTTGCTTATGGTGTTATAGATACAAGATTGACAGGAGAAAAGGAACTGGTCTCAAAAATCAAGGTGGGGGATAAAGAGGTAGATGTAGGTATTCCAAAGGCCTCGAGAGATTTTATGAAATCTATGATTCCACTGAAAAGAACAGGTACACCCGAAGAAGCTGCTGGACCTGTACTGTTTTTAGCGTCACCCCTTTCCGATTATATAACGGGTGAACTTCTTATTTGCAGTGGCGGTCTGGTGCTCTAGATTCATATTAAAGAACAGCCTGTCTTTTAAGGCAGGGTGTTTTGGTTTATAATAGTGTATTGGTATGTGATTGATTCTACAAAGTGTACTAAGTTGAGGTACACTTGGTTGGCGTTTTTTCAGACATCAGGGGTGTTGAAAGTGAGGCGTATTTATACCCACGAAGATCTGAATAAGGAAGTTAGATCTATAGCTGGATATTATATTCCGGAAGAGGAAAAAAGACTCAATTACAACGGAAGAGAAGTCCTCTATGTAATAGGCCATGCTGCAATAGACAATTCATGCTGTGGGGTTGGTGGTTGCAGATATGCCTTGATACCTGGATACGTGGTTGCATGGAAAAACAAGACGGATGAAACTGGCAAACCGGTATCAGAGGTAGAAACTATAGTTGACGAAGATTCTAAAACGGAGCTTGCTGGAATTCTTAAAGAAAAGGAAACGATTACTCAAATTGAGTTCTGGTGAGAATTCGTTCACAGGGATACTTTTTTAAAAAAACATACTTCTTCAAAGTTCTCATAGGTTTTCCTGTAAAGGAGGTGGTATTTGTTTTACGTTTCATACGTTGATGAGAGTGTAGGAAAGCTGGGATATATCTTAACTTGAAGAGTTCTTGGACAATCAATACAAAAAGGAGGATTTTAATATGGTAGGTATAACCTCATACGGCGCTTATATACCAAGGTATCGAATAGATCGCGGACGCATTTATAAAGCCATGGGATGGCTGAATCCTGCGACCTATATGCCAGGGGAAAAAGCTGTGGCTAATTTTGATGAGGACAGCGTTTCTATGGGAGTGGCTGCGGGTATAGACTGTTTAACAGGTATGGATCGGAAAGAAATAGATGCGCTCTTTTTCGCAACAACCACTTCTCCATACAAAGAGAGACAGTCTGCCGGAATAATCGCAACTGCCTTTGATCTTCGTCCAGATATACGGACTGCAGACTTTACGGATTCGGTAAAAACAGGTACTACAGCTCTACTCTCGGCATACGATGCGGTGAAGGCTGGGTCAGCTAAAAACGTTATTGTATGTGCGGCTGATTGCCGCGTGGGTAAAGCAGGGAGTTCACAGGAAGAAATCTTCGGAGATGGCGCTGCATCCATAATGATCGGTGACAGCGGGGTTATTGCGAGCCTGGAAGGTTCTTATTCAGTTTCTTATGATTTCGTGGACCACTGGAGAGCAGATGGAGAAATATTTGACCATCAGTGGGAAGATAGATTTATACGAGATATAGGTTATAACAGGTTTATTATTGAAGCAATTTCCGGTCTGGCCAAGAAATGCAAACTGGACGTGAAAGATATAGCCAAGGTAGCCTACCCGTGTCTTTATGCAGGTGACCACAAAGGTATCGGGAAGAAATTGGGATTGGATCCCGCCCAGGTACAGGATCCTATGTTGAATAATGTGGGCTATACCGGGACGTCCAATCCGCTCATGTTGCTTGTGGGGGCGCTTGAAGATGCTAAGGCGGGTGACAACATCGTAGTTGTAAGCTTTGGCAATGGCAGCGATGCTTTGCTGTTTAAAGTTACTGATGAAATAGAGAAGGTAAAAGGCAACAGGAGAGGGATTAAGAAACATCTTGCCGCGAAAAGAGAACTAACAAGCTATGAAAAAATGATAAGTTTTCGAAACCTCATCCCTGTAGAAAAGGGAATTCGTGGAGAAGTGATACCCCCGACGGCCCTTTCAGAGTTGTGGAGGAGCCGCAGGCAGGTACTGGGCCTTTGCGGGTCGAAATGCAAGGTGTGTGGCACTCCCCAGTATCCAGTCCAGAAAATATGTGTGAAGCCCGATTGTGGGGCTATTGATCAGATGGAGGACTATCTTTTTGCGGATAAGAGGGGGCATCTCTTTACGTATACAGGAGATATGCTGGCCTTCAGCATGAACCCGCCGGCAATTTACGGTATCGTAGATTTTGAAGGGGGGGGGAGGTATTGGTTTGATATGACCGATGTTGACCAGGAATCTGTTAAGGTGGATATGCCGGTAGAGATGAGCTTCCGTAAGAAGTACATTGATGCGAAAAGCGGCATCCACGGGTACTTCTGGAAGGCAATACCTGTTATAGGCTAGAGTTTTAGCCCCGTTTCGAGATACCTGTGATCAGTAGTCATTTTTATAACAATTGACTAATGATACCAAAGGGTTTCGATATAGAAATTCTGTGACACGTAATTATAAAGGAGGAAGAAATGGCAGATGGTATAAAGGATAAAGTCGCTATTATTGGTATGGGCTGTACCAAGTTTGGTGAACGTTGGGAGATGGGATCGGAAGATCTGATGGTTGAGGCGTTTCAAGAGGCTATTGAGGATGCAGGGATTGAAAAGAAGGATATTCAGGCGGCCTGGTTTGGGTCGTGTTTCGATGATGTAAATGTGGGAAAGGCCGCAACACCTTTAAGTCTGGCGCTCAAGTTGCCTTTTCTCCCTGTTACAAGGGTAGAGAACTTTTGTGCGACAGGTTCGGAGGCTCTCCGTGGGGCTGCCTATGCTGTTGCTTCAGGGGCCTACGATATTTGCCTGGCATTGGGTGTAGAGAAACTGAAGGATACGGGTTATGGTGGTCTTCCGGAGATGAGCTCGGCCATGGGGACAAAGAACAGGCTGATATTTCCCGGCATAACTGCACCGGGAGGATTTGCCATGATGGCTACGAGATACTTTGCCAAATACGGCATCAGTCCGGAGGAGGGGAAAAAGATACTGGCAAAGGTATCTATCAAAAGCCACAAGAATGGAGTGAAGAATCCGAAGGCACATCTGAGAAGGGAGATAACAGAAGAGCAAGTATTGAAAGCCCCCATGATTGCCTGGCCTCTGGGTTTGTTTGACTGCTGCGGGGTGAGTGATGGATCTGCTGCGGCAATTGTTTGCCGTGCCGATATGGCAAAGAATTTCAGGCCCGACCCTGTACGCATCAAGGCCATGCAGATTGCAATCAGTTCGGGAGAGGAGATGATGTACACCGATTGGGACGGCACCTATGTTGAGACGGCTACCCGATGTGCGGCAAGGGCATATAAAGAGGCAGGGATAAAGAACCCCAGGGAAGAGGTAAGCATGATGGAGGTTCATGACTGTTTTTCTATTACCGAACTTGTGACCTATGAAGATCTGCAGATATCACCCAGAGGCAAGGCAGGAGACGATGTTAGAGACGGGTTCTTCGATTTAGACGGGAAGATTCCCTGTCAGCCTGATGGTGGTTTGAAGTGTTTTGGTCACCCCATAGGGGCTACCGGACTGAGAATGATGTATGAGGTGTACAAGCAGCTCCAGGGAAAGGCAGGAGAAAGACAGATAAAAGACCCCAAGATAGGGCTTACCCACAATATGGGTGGTTTTCCGGCTATGAATCTCATCAGTGTCTCTATCGCTGGTCTTTAGATAAAAAGTAACTACTCAGGTTGTCAGGTTCGCGGTTCATGGTTCACGGTTGGCTTCTTTGCTAGATGGTACACTTTTCGAGTCAATTCACGTGCTAGTTGCCAAGCCTCAATATCTTCAAACCGTTTAATCTTCATCACTCTCTAACCGTGAACCGTGAACCTTGGAACTTTGAACCTGAGTAGTTACGAGAAAGGAAATGAAGATGGCTTCTGCTCTGGAAGGAATAAAGATACTGGACGTATCCAGATTATTACCTTTTAATTACTGTACCTTAATGCTGGCTGATTTGGGAGCTGAGGTTCTTAAGATAGAAGAACCGAAAATAGGGGATTATATGAGATGGATGCCCCCTAAATTGAAGAAAGAAAGTGCAGTATTTTTAATGGCCAATCGTAACAAGAAAAGTATGACCTTGAATCTCAGAGAGGAAAAGGGGAAGGATATACTTCGCCGGTTAGTCAAGGAATACGATGTCCTGTTTGAGAGTTTTAGACCTGGGGTGATGAAGAGATTGGGGGTAGGCTATGATGATCTGAAAGAAATAAATCCCAGACTCGTTTTTTGTTCATCTACGGGTTATGGACAAGACGGCCCTTATAAGGATAGACCGGGGCATGATATGAACTATATCAGCGTGGCTGGTATCCTTGAGGCTACAGGGCGACATACAGGAGCACCGGTAATACCAGGGATACCTATTGCCGACATGAGCATAGGCATATTTTCTGCCTTTTCAATTTTAGCAGGTATTATAGCTAGAGATAGAACGGGTAAAGGGCAGTACATTGACGTATCAATGACTGACTGTATGGTGTCTTACAATATGATAAATATTGCCGGTCTTATTGCAAGCCAACAATCTCATGGTTTAGCGACACTGGGTATTACAGGAGAGACCCCCTGCTACAACGTATTTAAGACAAAGGATGGGAAGTTCATCTCTCTAGGCAATATTGAGGACAAATTCTGGATTAACCTTTTGGAACTGATCGGTCGAGAAGACCTGAAAGAATGCCAGTTTGCTACAGGAGAAGATCAGAAAAAGGCCATGGATGAGTTACAGAGGATATTTCTCTCGAAGACCAGGGAGGAGTGGTTAGGGCTCTTTGAAGGGAAGGATATATGTTATGCCCCGGTGAATGACGCAGAAGATCTGATGGCTGACCCCCACGTTAAGCATCGAGAGATGTTGCTCGAGATGGAACATCCTGTAGAAGGCAAGGTAAAGACGGTAGGCTTCCCATTTAAATTCTCTCAAACACCAGGGAGGATAAAGACACCATCCCCGACATTAGGTCAACATACAGAGGAAATTCTAAAGGGTTTGGGCTATAAAGACCAGGACATAAAAGAGATGGAAGAAAAAGGGGCTATCTAATCTGAAGATGAAGCTGAAGACATTATTCTTGGTTACGTTTTTAATCTTTATCGCATCTCATTTAAATGCAGAGGACTCATTTAAATACCCTGTCCATTCCTTGAAAGAATTCAGATATTCGAAGAAACTCACCCTATGTAACGAGATGGTTCCTCTGGACAATCAGAATGTATGGGAAATGTTAGACAGAGAATTTGTCGTATCCGTTGGGAATATACCTCAAGTCGTGATGTGGCTGAAAAGATCCAAAAGGTATTTCCCCTACATTGAAGCCAGACTCAGAGAAAAAGGTCTTCCAGAGGATTTAAAATACCTGGCAGTAATTGAAAGTTCTTTAATGATATACTCTTATTCTCCAAAAGGAGCAGCAGGGTCGTGGCAGTTTATGGATGGAACAGCGAAAAGGTACAATTTGAGAGTTAATGAATGGTTTGACGACAGGCTGAATTTTTCTAAATCAACGAATGCAGCGATAGACTATCTAGTCTATCTTTATAAAACCTTTGATAGTTGGGCATTGGCCTTTGCTGCCTATAATTGTGGTGAAAGCAGGATTAAAAGGGAGATGAGAGAGCAGGGGGTGAATAACTATTACAAGCTAAACCTGCCTTTAGAGACAGAACGGTTTGTCTTCAGGATACTTACCGCGAAGATCATCCTTTCGAACCCTGAGAAATATGGATTCCACCTGGATGAAGATGAATATTACCATCCTGTTGAATCCGATGAAGTGTGGGTTGATATACCTTTTAATGTCCAGATAAGGGTAATTGCTGAGGCGGCAAACTCGTTTTTCAAGGAGATAAAAGAATTAAATCCTGAGATACAAGGATATTATCTGCACTCGGGTAAGCATTTGATAAGAATACCCAAAGGGAATTCTAAACTATTTGAAGAAAATCTTAAGAGGTGGTTAGGAAAATAGAGTTTTTTAAGCCCTTCCTTGCCTTCATAAACTCGCCCTTTGGGCTCAAACATATTAATTTTCTACATTCCGCTTGCTAAAAAGGGTTCTCCAAAGAATCTATGAATTATTATCATGTCCTTCCTTCTGTCAACGATAAATTTTACATAAAAAAGTTGACACTACCATCACAAATGCCATAATTAGTTCATTCTGAAGCTTATTAATCAGGCACCCCCAAAACAATACCTTCGCAAAAGAGGTCTGAGATGTATCAAGGGATTAAAATATTAAACTCTAAACTTCTTAGTCCACGCTCAGCGGACGCAATCAGAAGACGGAGATTAGAACCTTTATTGATGGAGATTACAAAGAAGAGACTCACTACTGTAATAGCGGGGGCAGGTTATGGAAAAACTACCTTTATCGCAGGGGTTAGTAAATGTTCGGGATTGGATACAGTATGGTATCGCCTCGATAAATCAGACAGGGATTTTACAACCTTTCTCAGTTACCTTATTACCGGAATAAAGAAGTATTTCCCTGAACTAGGGATAGAAACGCTTTGCCGAATAGAAGAGGCTCAAATTTTGAGTAGAGAACGTGAGGCGGTTCTTACTGTTTTCTTAAGCGAAATAGAGAAACTTGTTAAAAATGACATTATTATTGTACTTGATGATTATCACCTTGTAAAGGATAGCAAGGAGATAAATGAGACCCTGGAGTTTTTTCTTGAGAATCTACCTCATAATGTTCATCTTATTGTAATCAGTCGCACGGACCCTGCTTTCCATCTATCTCGATTTAGGGTCGGCAGGGAACTCCTTGAGATCAGGGAAGAAGAACTTGCCTTTACAATACCTGAAATTGAACAACTTTATTTAGAATTGTTTCTTGCTTCATTCCCACCTGAAAGCACTAAGATTCTTCATAAAAGGACGAGCGGTTGGATATCAGGTTTGATACTCTTCTATCACTTTTTACACGGGAAGAGGCACAGCGAGATTGAAAGAATCCTTATTGGGATAAAAGGCTCACATCGTGTCATATCCAGCTATATGGAGGAAAATGTCTTCGATCTTCAAGCAGATAAGATAAAAGGATTTCTGATTAAGACATCAATCCTCTCCCGAATGAACGCTGAGTTCTCTGATGAGCTTTTGGGAATCAGCAATTCCAGAGATATCTTAAATGCACTTGAAGAAAACCATCTCTTTACATTCCCTTATGATGAAAAAAGGCAGTGGTATTTTTATCACCATCTCTTTCAGGAATTCCTGAACACAAAACTTCATAAGGAGTTGGACAGAGAAGCTATACTCAAGCTCAATAAGGACGCAGGGTCACTCTGGGAAAAACAGGGAGAGGCTGAGGAGGCACTAGGACATTACCTGAACGCGGAAGAGTTCGAAGAGGCGTGCAGGTTGTTACGTCGGTTGGGAAAGAAATTGCTAAAGGAAGGTCGTCTACAACTGATTAGTTCATATATCAGAAAGATACCGAATAGTTATCTGGATAAAGAACCGTGGCTTCAGTATACCCATGCCCGATGCATGGAGTTTTCAGGCAAGCAAGAGGAGGCGATCCAGGCTTACAAGAAAGCGCACAATACCTTTCGTAAAGATGAGTCTTCAAAGGGCACAGGTCTGTGCCAGCATGCCCTAGGCCATAATTATTTTCATGCCGGCGATTTCCCAAGGGCGGAAGAGGTGCTTCAAGAGCTGCTGAAGCATGATGAGGGTAACCTGAACCTTCGCATAAATATTCTGGGAAGTCTGATATTTATTAAGTCCGTTTTGGAGGAAATGACCGTTGCTGACCGATACTTCAATGAGGGCATGTCATTATTGTCTGGATTAAAAAATAAGGATCTTCTTGCATGGCTTTATTTCAATCAAGGTTTTCGGTATGGCTTTTCCGGTGATTTTATTCAAGCTTTGGAGTTAGGAGAAAAGACAAAAGAGATGTGTGAAAATCTTAGAAATTATCACTTGCTTGCCGTGAGTTATCATCTCATCTCCTGGTCATATTACCATCTGGGTCTTTTTTCAAAAGGTTTGGAAAACGCCAGAAAAGGTTTGGACTTAGTTGAAGAAAGATGATTTCAGGATCATTCCCTTGGCTGGCTTCTTATGGACTCAGCTTTCAATGCCACCGGACTCGAAAAGCTAACAGAAGCGATTAATAATGGCGAAGAGAGTCTGAGAATTTTTGAAGATCTCGGAAGTCGATGGGGGCAGGCATACGTTTGTCATGTACTACATGGTGCATATACGAAATTAGGTGACCATTTGGCAGCAGAGAAATGCGCAAAGACTGGTATAACAGTAATTGAAGGCATGAAACTGCCTCTGAATGAGGGTCTTCTGAAAGGGAGTCTGGCAGAGTCTCTCATTGAAAGGAGGCAATGGGAAGATGCCCGGCCTTTGCTGAAAGACGCTGAAAAAAACCTTGGGAATTCAAGGTTGTTTCTTACCAGGATATACTTTTTGTATGCACGATTTTATTATGAGCAGAAACAAAAGGAATCTGCCTTAGACAAACTCCTGTCAGGACTCCGACTTTGCGAATCGAATCAATATGACGTCTGGGTTGTCTCCGAAGAACGATGGATAATGCCCCTACTGGTTGATATATTTGCTCAGGGTGAAATGCAGGATTATCTGCTAACCATATTCAAAAAGATGGGTTTGTCCGCCCAAGAGAGGTTAGCCCTTTTACAAAGAAGCAAGAACCCACAGATAAGGAAAGCAGCTTTAACTATATTAGATGAAATGCCAAAACCTCCTACCCCCGGATTGAGGGTATACTGTCTTGGGAATTTCAGGGTTTTCCGGGGAGATGAAGAGATTCCGGCTGAGAGATGGAAGAGTAAAAAGGCCAAGACGCTTTTTAAATACTTAGTTCATGTACGATCAAGAGGTTATTTGCCCAAAGATGTACTGATAGAGCTGCTCTGGCCGGAGGGGAATCCAACTAAAACGGTCTCCCGTCTTCATGCTGTGCTTCCTTCACTAAGAAAAACCCTTGAACCTGAGATTTCAAGGGGGATTCCATCTTCGTACCTCTTAAGAGAAGGGGATTCATACAAACTACACTTGGAAGATGGAGGTTGGGTTGATGTGGATGAATTTAGAAAAGAATCGAAACTGGCTGAAGAGGAGAAGAATCCGGAGAAGTCAATCTCATATTACCTGAATGCCGAGGCTATTTATCGCGGCGATTTTTTGGAAGACGACATTTATTTCGATTGGTGCATAGAAGAGAGGGAGAGGCTCAAAAAAGAGTATCTGGATCTATTAGCGAAAATCATGGAATATTTTGAGAGAAAAGGCGACTATTCGAGATGCATCGAATATGCAAGGAAGTATCTTACTGTTGATAAGTATGCTGAGAATATCTATCAGCAGTTGATGACGTATTATTCCCTAATGGGAAATAAGGCTATGTTGGTTAAGACCTTTCAAAAATGTAAAGAGAATATAATAGAGGATTTAGATAGTCCATTAAGCAAAGAGACTGAAATATTGTACGAAAAACTAAAATCACTTTAGGCCAGTCGAAAACCTACCCACCATTTATTTACCCTTAATGTCTGCAAAACCAACATTTCTGAATTTTTTCCTGATTATTTGTTAAAAATTTGTTCTGGATTTGTTGACACACTGTATATGAATTAAAGCGAGTCTGATCATACAGGGTTTTGAACGTTTGATATATAGTTCAAGCAGACAATGTTATAGGAGGTACGATAAAGATGCTGTATCCGGAAAATAGCGAGTTTAAAGCAAGGGTTGAGGCATTCAAATCCCGCATGCCCTGTGATTTTGCGATCCTCTGCCATTTAAGGGACATCTACTATTTTGCAGGCACTGCCCAGCCATCGATGCTCTTAGTCCCAAAAGACGGTGATCCGACAATATTCTTCAGGATGCACCTCGAAAAGGGCGAGAGTGAAACCTGGATAGGAGATATCCGTCAAGGAGGTGTTAAGGAGATATGTGAGCTGATTAAGGGAGGCTCTTCGGTAGGGATCGAGAAGGACGTATTGCCTGTTAGCATCTATGAGAGCATCCTCAAAAGGATTGGTGGAGATGTAGAGACGACTGATGTAACTCCTTCAATACTTCTTACAAGGATGGTTAAATCTCGGTATGAAATAACGATGATGGAGGAGGCCGCACGGATCTCAAATGCGGGGCACAAAATGGTGCGTAAGGCACTTGTTGATGGGATCAGCGAGATAGAGCTTGCAACAGAGGTTGAGTATGCCATGAGAAAGGCAGGGCATAATGGGTTTATTCATATAAGGAGATGGGACGGATTCCTCCATTACGAGTTGATCGCATCAGGAGAGAATCTATACACACCCTCCGGTTTTCCCGGAGCTACGATTACGGGTGTTGGGTTGAGCCGCGCTTTTTCGTACGGTCCATCCTCCAGGAAGATCAGGAGAGGTGATCTTGTAATGGTAGACATCGGAGTGCCGTATCGGGGATATCACAGTGATGAGGCGCGGATGTATGTGGTGGGTAGTCCGGACAAGACTCAAATTGAGAGGTATAATATCCTTCTTGATATCTACGAGCAGGTGATCCCTGTGATGAAGCCCGGCAACAAGGTAAGCGATGTTTATGGTGCTGCATTTGATGTGATAGAGGAGCATGGATGTTCCGACTGGTTTATGGGTTATCAACAATTTGGCGTCAGCTACCTCGGTCATGGTATCGGGATTGAGATGAACGAGATGCCCCTTGTTACACCGGGGGCTGATATACTCCTTGAAGAAGGTATTACCATTGCCCTTGAGCCGAAGCTCATCGTGCCGGGATGGGGTGGTGTTGATCTGGAGGATACGTTCTTGATCACCGATAACGGTGCGAAGCTTCTTACTTACAGTGGACGGGATCTAGCGGAGGTCTAGTTTGCCTGCCAAGTTAATCTTGAACCAGTTGGACTTTCCATAACCCAGGAGGGATGTGATGACAGTTAAATTTAGACACATTCGAGTAGTACCCAGCCCCAGTAAGAGCAGGTTCCCTACGTGTACGTCTCTTCTTGTAGATGATGGAGATACAATGGCAGTGATTGACCCCGGTGCAGGGCCAGAGGCTTTACAGGCTGCTATAGGTGAACGTCTCGTGGATATGGTTATCAACACCCATTGGCACTTCGACCACATTTCAGGAAACTATCTGTTTCCCGAAACTCAACTGTGGATGAATCCCATTGAGGCTGAAGGCTTTTCGGACTTGCGCCGAGTGGCGGAATGGTTTGGCGTCAGGGAGGTGTATGGCGACAGTGGCGTCACCGAATGGATAGAGAAGGTGGCCGACCCCAACACTCCGCAAACTGAGTTTTCACCATGCTATCGTCACGAATGGTGGCTCTCAACGCGATCTCCAGATCGTACGTATCCATATAATAAAGAGTGGCAGATTGGACAGGCACGTGTGATTATGGTGCACGCTCCCGGTCACACACGTGGTTCGTGCTGCCCGTACTTCCCCGACGAAGGCCTGGTCTATACGGCTGACTTTGACTTGACTAGCTCTGGACCGGCATGTGGTACCGATGGAGACTTTGACGAGTTTATTGCCTCAGCTCGTCGGATTGCTCAACTGGACGCCGACTGGTTTCTTACCGGACACCAGGCTGGGATGTTTTCCCGATCTGAGTTTCGAGCACGATTGGATGATTTTTTGGACATTATTAACAAGCGACAGCAACGTCTTATCGGTTTGCTTGAAGCTGGGGTAAAACCCGAAGATGTTCATAAGCATGGGCTCCTATATCCATCAGAGTATCAGATGGATCCATGCATTTACATGTGGGAGAGAGTGGGTGTGAGGAAGCATCTGGAACTACTAAAGGCTACATCTCGATAAAGGGTAAAATACATAGGTAACAATCCAGTGCATAAGAAAATAAAAGAAAACATATTGTATAAAATGGGTCTCAATGATTGCATTCAAGAGACATGCCATACTCTAAGGAAGTGTCTGCGATGAGGTAACGCCAGGGGGTTAGCCGTATAAAGTAATTTTATATTTTGCGGTAAGAGTCTTTTGTGTTTAAAAGTAAGGAGCCTAATTTGTTACGAAGTGAGATTAGAGACCGTCTGGAAGCCACTCCTTTAAAAGAAACTAAAAAGTGGCTATTTGATGGTTTTCATCTGGAGGATAAAAAGAAAGAAGATATAATAACAAGTCTTTATTCAGGTCACCACTTGCTTATTCTTGGGCCTCCGGGAAGTGGCAAGACGGTGCTGGCAGAGAAGATTAGCAGTATTCTTGGTGACATGGAGGTTATAAAAGACTGTCCTGTGAATTGTCATCCCCAAAGGCCCCTTTGCCCCTGGTGTGTTAATATGAAGGTGGAATCGGAAACGGAACTTCAGATTATGTCTGGTTCTCAGAGAGTAAAGAGGGTTCAGGGGAGTCCTGAGTTGCTTCCAGAAGACTTGATAGGGGGGCTAGATCCCGAGGCTGCCCTTATCTACGGGCTCCATGACATAAGGGCATTTACACCGGGTAAACTCCTGAGGTCCAATGGGGGATTTTTGCTTTTAGACTTTGTAGACAGAATACCGGAAAGGGTATTGAATGTTGTTCTCAACGCTCTGGAAGATTCCATAAATATCGGTGGCTACGAAGAGAAGGTTCCCCTGGATACCTTAATCATTGCTACCGGTGGAGAAGGGGCATTGAGGTCTCTGCCTATAGATATGATTGATCACTTTGATATTGTAGAACTACATTATCTTCAAGACCGTGAAATAGAAGGACAGGTTCTCTTTCGCGGGAAGGATTTGGATGATACTCTGAGGGATAACATAATGAGCGTTGTCCACAAAACGAGGGATCATCCCGATATAAAAAGAGGCGTGAGTACAAGAGGGGAAATCAAATTTGCCGAGTTGCTCCCGATCTATAAGCGTATAAGTTCAAAAAAGGACAACGAGATACTTAGGGCAGCTTCAAAAGTCTCTTTGCCCCACAGAATAACCATAGCTCCTCATGCAGAAGCCATAATGTCCCCTGATGAGATTATTGGGGAGATAGTGGATGAAGTCCTATATGGCAGCGATAAAAAGCAATATGGTATCGTTCTGACCGAGGAAGAGGTTAGAAATCTTATAGAGGAGATAATGCGGGTCGAGAGGTTCAAGCAACCTCTAAAACTGGGGTATTTTGACTTATTACTAAAAAGGATCCATAGGTTTCCAGAATCACAACTCGCTAAAATACACAAGAAGGCGGCAGATCAACTGGAGGAGGATATTCAATCAGGGAACAGAAAGGATATAACGGAAGACCTCCTCTGGGAGATAGAAGATATGCGCAAAAACAAGGACAAGTTGTTTGAAGAGTATAAGAAAAGGCTGGAAGAACTTGCCCTTAAGGAGACCCTGGATATGCTTGAGGACAAAAACGTCCTTGAAAAGAGTGCTCAAGGATGGGATATGACCAGGAAAGCAGTCACCATGCTCCTTGAAAAGTTGGTCCCGAAATACTGGGATTATTACAATTCATCAGGAGATGGGCGGCACAAAACCGGGAAGAGGTTGAACTTTGGTGACGGAAGGATAGTAGGTCTTAGGAGATACAGGTTTGGTGACAGATACAGGGATGTGTCTATAAAGGGTACTATCAGAGAAGCCATTAGAAATCGGCGGGATCAGATAGCCAGAGAAGATATAATGGTGAACAAAAAGGATATTAGAAAGAAGTTAGAGATAGCCATAACCATAGACCTTTCAGGGACAATGTCTCAACTGGACAAGCTCTGGTATGCAAAAGAGAGTGCTATTGCACTTGCCTTAGCCTGCACCCATTATAAAGACAGGATTGGTGTGGTAACTTTCTCTAATATGGCCGATATCATAGTGGAAATTACCGGTAATCCGTATCTGGTTGCAAAGAAGGTCTTAGACCTGGAACTTCATGAAAATGCCTTTACCAACATCGGTTATGGACTTTCAAAGGCCCGTTCCCTTTTAACTCAGCACAAAAGGGGGGAAGTGAA
Organism: Desulfobacterales bacterium; assembly: GCA_016209225.1. Taxonomy (GTDB): domain Bacteria; phylum Desulfobacterota; class UBA8473; order UBA8473; family UBA8473; genus UBA8473. The sequence continues at coordinate 68,736 of JACQWO010000015.1, read as the reverse complement.
ACAGCATATAGTTCTTGTTTCTGATGGAGATGCGAATGCACCCAAGCCTTTTCCTGAAAGATACTGTCTGGAGGAAGCTTCCAAGACTATTAGAAAAGGCATAACTTTATCATGTATCTGCATTAACGAGAAGTCGGCAAATCCATGGCTTATGAGAGAGATTTCCAGGATTGGAAAAGGAAGGATTTACGTTATCGGTGGTGCAGAGGAGCTTACCTCAGCATTGCTCGAAGAAAGAAGCTATGTATCTACCTGAGGTATTTATGTTTAGTCTGAAAACCGAGGGCTGAAGTGTCCTAACAGTCTTCAGCCTATCCACCTTAGTAGTTACAATCAAATAAAAGGAAGGTCTTGTCTAACTTCAATGAGATGCTTATTAATAATGGTATTGCAGCAAACTAAACCTTGCTGACGTTTTTAGCCACAGGTCCCCGGTTGCTATCTTCAATATCAAAACTTACCCGGTCACCTTCAGCAAGACTCTTGAATCCGGTCGTGTTGATGGATGAATAGTGGACAAAAATATCTCCACCTTCATCCTGACTGATAAAACCATACCCCTTTTTGTCACTAAACCACTTTACAGTTCCCTCTACCAAAGCAATAGCCTCCTTTATAAAACTTGATGGCTTCGTAAAAAGTCCATCTGCGGCGTTGCGCTGCATCCTTCGTCGTTACGGCGTACCCCTAAGTACGCCTCACTCCTAATGATTTGCGCGCCTTGCATCTGGAGCTTTTTAAGAGTTCATCAAAACTTCTATGATCCCAAAATTCAGGTCGCAACTCTGACAAAGGGACAATCTTTGTGAGTGTAACCGACCTACGAAGCGACTAAATTAACTATACGGATCATTTAATATAGCATCCTTTATAGCGAAATGAGGGTTTTGTGTCAAGAAAAAATAGCATGTGCTACGGTATTTCATTACCTAATGTGGCTTAAATCTTTTACAATCTCTGCACGGGCTTTTAGACTATTAATCCATGCTTGAAAAATCTCTTCCTTCTTCTGTTCAATAAGCGCTTTCTTGAGCCTATCCTTCACCAAATTAAATTTTTCTTTGTCTGCATCCTTTTTGCTTTTCAATTTAACTATAAGGTAAGTATCGTTAATATGGAAAGCCCTATCAGCATAAGGATTATTTGGGGTTAAAGAGAATACATGTTTTTTGATCTCTTCAGCGTATCCAATCTTTGGTATGATACTGTCCCCTCTTCTAAAAAACCCTGTTTCTTCAACCCTTAATTTGTTTTCAGAGATTAGATGTTCCCATTTCCTCCCCATTCGTACCCCTTCTGCTAATCCCTCTGCTGTTGCTTTGGCCATAGCATTTCCTTTTTCACTTTGCACGTCTTTTTTTACCCTATCTTTGACCTCATGGAGTTCGGGTATTCGAGGTTCTACCCTTTCAATCACCTGCAGGATGTAGTTTACACCCGTGGATTTTATTATCTGACTTATCTCACCCTTTTTGAGAGAAAAGGCGGCATCAGAAAAAGGCTTATTTCTACCCAGTTCCTTTATACTTTCCTCTATAGCGAAGAGGCCTGTCTCATGTAAATCCATCTTTATATTGGATGGAAGTTTCTTAAGATTTCCTCCTTCAATAATCCTTGCATTAACATCTTCTGCTTTCTCGTCTGCCAAATCCTGTGCCCTTTCCTGTCTCAAAATAGAAACAATCTGAGGTCTAACCTCCTTTAAAGGCATGGTTCTTGGATTTAGAACCTTTTCAATCTTTAGTATATGAAAGCCGAAAGGACCCTTAATAATCGGGCTAACTTCTCCTGCCTTAAGGGATGATATAGCCTCTCTGATCTGCCCCATCAAATTTTTTCTCTCTATATACCCTAACTCTCCGCCTTTCTTTGCCGAAGGATCATCTGAGTATACCCTGGCTAATGTGGCAAAATCTGCCCCCTTTTGTATCTCAGAAAGGACCTTTTCCGCTTTCTTTCCCGCCTTCTTAAGCGATTCAGAATCATCATCAGGGAGACTCTTGATTAATATATGTCTTGCCTGTATCTTTTCCGGTAAAGTAAACTTTTCTTTGTTCATTTGGTAGTAGTCATTTATATTCTCTTCCGTAATCTCGACTTTCGATTCATAATTCTTTGGATTAAAACTCAAATACTGCACACTCACCTTCACTGGTATTTGGTACTCTTGTTTATGCTTTGAAAAATAATCCTTTATCTCCTCATCTGACACACTTGCCTTGCCGATAAAGGATGCTGCCATTAAACTTACAAACTCGATATTAACGCTTTCATCCTCTAAGGTGTAGACATCTAGTGCTTCCTTGTCAGATATTTTAGCAGTATCTTTTATGACCCCTTCAACCTTCTTTATCAAGAGGTCCCTTTTTTGAGATGCTTCAAATTCCTCGGGTGTCATCCTGTTGTATCTCAATAAGTTCATATACTGGTAATGATTAAACCTCCCGTCTGTCTGAAAGGCAGGGTGATTCATAATTGATTCTTTGAGTTCTTCCTGGGTTACTTTTAAATCCAGCCTATCTGCTTCCTGTATCAAAAGAGCCCTTTCTATTAAACCTTCCAGAGCCGTTTCTTTGAGATTTAGCTGATTAATCAATTTTTCAGAGATGTCATTCTTGTAAATATCCTGATATCTCTTTAACAGGTTTTCATAGGTTTCTCTGTATTCACGGATTGTTATGTGTTGATTATTGACAGTGGCTATCCTATTGCCTTTGTCCTCGCTAAAACTCCCGATCCCCCAAAAGACGAAAACCAATATTACAGCAAATAGGGCTATCTGTATAAACCAGGATCTAGCATGTTTCCTCATTAGGTCAAGCATATTATTCACCTTTCATGTGATTAAACTTTCTTAAATTTGGGCATATATCAGCTTACTAATTTTGATGGTTGATGGCTTCGTAAAAAGTCCATCTGCGGCGTTGCACTGCATCCTTCGTCGTTGCGGCGTACCCCTAAGTACGCCTCACTCCTCAGGATTTGCGCGCCTTGCATCTGGAGCTTTTTACTTTGCCATCCCAATTTTGACTTGCGAGTCCACCAATTTTACTCATTGTAGCAAAAAAAGCAACTTTTTTATGACTATAATAAAAAGGAAACTATCAGAGTCTTATTATCTTGACAACCAGACAAAAAATGGGTAAGTGAATGAGTAGACTGATGGAAATTTAATAAACAAGGAGGGTGGTATATGGATTTCAAGTTCACTGAAGAGCAGGAGATACTGAAAAAGTCTGTACGTAATTTTATGGACAAGGAATGTCCTCGAGAATACGTTAGAGAGCTGGATGAGAAAGAGGAATTTCCATTTGAACTGTACAAGAAGATGGCGAAATTGGGTTGGTATGGTCTCCCTTTCCCGGAAGAGTACGGCGGCAGTGGCTGCGGCCCTGTAGACTTCATAATGGTTGGTGAGGAACTATGTAGATATTCTTATGAGATAGGAGCAGGATACGGAGTGCCTATCTTCAACGCGTTGACCCTCTTGCACCATGGCTCGGAAGAACAGAAAAACCGGTATATTCCTAAAGTAGTTAATGGAGAGATGATGTGGTCAATTGCCTTGACTGAGCCCAATGCAGGTTCTGACGTGGCTTCCCTGGTTACATCGGCCGTTCCTGAAGGAGATGAATTTGTTGTAAATGGCCAAAAGGTCTTCATTACTGGCGCAGATGTGGCGAATATAATGACCATGGCTGTGAGAACAGACAAAGATCTCCCCAGGCACAAAGGGATCAGCATGCTCCTCGTTGACCCAAAATCCCCTGGAATAGATATTCGTGTAATCAAGACCCTTGGAAGAAAAATCATTCATGCTACCGAGCTGTTTCTTGAAGATGTTAGGGTTCCTAAGGGGAACCTTATCGGTGAATTAAACGGGGGCTGGGCAGTTCTCATGTCAGGTCTGGAGTTAGAAAGGCTCTTTGCCTGTGCGGGATATGTTGGAAATGCCCAGACTGTAGTGGATGATGCCCTGGAGCATGCAAAACAGAGGGTACAGTTTGGTCGTCCCATTGGAACGTTTCAGGCTATTGGCCATATGCTTGCGGATATGCAGACAGAAGTGGATGCAGCCAGACTTTTGACCTATCGTGCTGCATGGATGGTTGAACAGGGGATTCCTTGTATAAGGGAAGTGTCTATGGCAAAGCTTTTTGGCTCTGAGTCCCTAGCCCGACTGACCAACCAGGGTATGCAGATAATGGGCGGGTACGGCTATTCAATGGAGTATGACATGCAGAGATACTTCAGGGATGCTAGGATAATCACGGTAAGTGCCGGATCTTCTCAGATGCAACGGAATATCATTGCCAGACAGATGGGGCTAAAGGTAGTCTAATTAATTGATCCTTAGACTCTTAAAGGAAATTGTCTAGTGGATTATGTAACTTTAATAAAGGGTGGGTTCTCAAATTGTTACCTTATCTCAGAGGAAAATGTTTTAATCTTTGTTGACGTAGGATCTTCTGAAGAGGTGAAAAATATAGTTAGATACGTTGATGGACTTTCTCCTAAAGAAGGACACCCGGTCGTCATATTCTCAACCCATTTTCATATAGACCATGTGGCAGGGATATCCTATCTGTTAGATAAATTACCTGGCGCTGAAGTAGCCTTCTATAAAAAGGTTAAAGATTTTTTCAGTCGAAAAGAAAAGTTATGCATTCCCCCTGTTGGGGCCTGGTTTGGAAACCTTCCTCCTGTCTATCTAAGATTGGACCGTCACATCCCCTCTCTCCTCGAAATTAAATTGGATGATAAAGTGGGGATACCTTTGCCATTCTTGAGAGAAAAGGTATCGGTGAGATATGATGTCCATTATTGGCTTGGGGATGGCGATACTATACCCTATGCCCCGAATTGGAGGGTTATCTCAACCCCTGGACACACCACTGACAGTACTTGTCTGTGGCACGAAAAGAAAAATATTCTTATTTCGGGTGACACTATCCTCAATATGGATGGAAAGGGGGAATTGAACCTTTTTTGCTGTAACTACACCCAAATAAAGGAATCTTTCAATGATTTAAGGGGGGCTTATCTCAACGTGAAAAGTCTTTACCCCGGGCATGGGGACCCTATTGTATACGGTGACGACCTTTTATCAAAGGTAATGGTTCTGAAATAGGCATCTAATGTGAGGTATATCATAGACTGCTTTTCTTTCTCTTCTTCCAAAGGTAATATGTTACAGTTAAACCGATCACTAAAGAAAGAGAGATGATAATCAGGAAATCGGCTCTCTTAACTACTTTGACTACTACGTCGAGATTGGCACCAAATATATACCCTATAAACACCCATATTGGAACGCTTATTATAGCGGCTATTGTATTTATGGTAATAAAATGGGAAGCCTTCATCTTTAGAATTCCTGCAGTAGTAAAGGCAACAACACGGAACCCTAGGATGAATCGTGCCAGGAAAACTGTTTTGCTACCATGCTCTTTAAAAAATTTTTTTGCCCGATTTAGCTTTTTCTCAGAGATTAACCTCACAAAATGGCGATGTTTTGTTATGCTATCACCCCATCTTCTCCCCAAAGAGAACACTACTAGATCTCCCAGTATAACACCGAAAAAACAGACTATAATGGTGACAGTCAAGTTGCTGAATCCCGCATATGCTAAGAATCCACCCCCAATAAGAGCTATATCTTCCGGAATAGGTGCTCCCAATCCTGCTATCATCAGGACAGAAAATAAGGCAAGATATATGAAAAGTTCAGAATGGGTTGCCAGAAACAGGATCAAAATATCTAATACCGCTAACTTACTGACCATTAAGTTTATCCTTCTTAGTTTTTATAGAAGAGAAGGTTAATATTTAACTAAATTTAGATCAAATTGGCAAGCATTTTTGTCAAATTATTTTTACTTTAATCCCTATATCCGTCTAGACAAACAAGGGGGTCCAAACGCGCTTTAAATCTCAATCTCAGGGCATCCTTTGGATGCTAGCGAAAATAATCAAGAGTCCCCTTAACGTCTCCTGTATCAAAGATAACAGCATGTAATCTGTCTGGTTCTTGTCCCGGGTTGACAGAGATGGTATTCCCTATCTCTTCCATAAATATTCCTGAAACCATAGGTGATTCATGGATATGACCGTGAAGGGTGAGATATGGCTGGTGCCTCTCAATGAAATTTCTTATTGATTTGCTTCCACACGGGGTTCCGTTGAAAAGCCTATCTAAAGCGGTATTATAAGGGGGGGCGTGCATAACATATATGGTCTTTTTTGGGTCACTTATTTGAGCTAAATATTTCATGTCTTCTTCTATGGTTTTTTCCTTCCCTAATACCTCATAGAGGTCTATTTGGTGCATACCCTGTTTGGTGCTGAGTAAAGATCTTCGAGGGCTTTCAACAACAACCTTCTCGCCGGTGTCAAATCGTTCCCAATCTTTCAAGGAAAAAGGTGTAATAGGCACATATCCGTATCCCACAAGGTGAATTTCTGCATCTAAGGCATGGTGCCTTTTGTGAAGAAGGTTTATTATCCCTTCCTCTTCCATTCCTTCAAGAAGATCCATATTGGCTGCCGTATCATCATTTCCCATCATTAGATAAATACCCAGGTTTGGTTTAGTGGTTTTTAGTTTTGAAATATAGGGATAAAGAAACTGCTTTATAAAGTCCCTTTGGTTATGAATGCGGTCATCAAAACCAGACCTATTTGGGATTAAGTCTCCACCAATAATGAGGCAGTCTATCCTCTGATTTTTCTGTAATTCCAAAAGTCTTTGGTAGTGTCTCTCATTTACATGGAGATCGGATGTGTAAAGTATCTTCATAACCTTCTCAAATTAAAGAGCTAAATAGTTCACACTGCCCCCCCTTTTTTTCCGCTCTCTAGTGCAGGTTTTTTGACCCATCTATGACTCGCTTCAGGCATTTTCAGGAACTCGCCCTTCGGGCTCAAACACCTGAAAATGCTTATCTTACGCTTCGTCAAGATGGGTTCCCCAAAAATCCTGCTCATGTTTGCTCCAAAGGAAATTTTTCATTTTTCAGGATGAACTAAATAGTCTATTTTCCCTATTATACAATTGAGTTTTTTTTATGGCAATAGCTATCTTAACAAACAGTTGAAAATCTTTACCAGAGAAAGGTTTATAACTTAATCTTTGACTTTAGCTATCAATAATGAGTAAACTACGCAAATCTCCTCAAACCTTAATCAAAGAATTTGTAATGGACAAGATGCCCGGGAACCTGGTTGTAAAGCAATTAGAAGTAGGGAAATTAGGGATTTTTTGTTATATAGTGGCTGATAGAGAAAGCAGGGAAGGGCTTATAATCGATCCTGGCGGCAGTCCAAGAAAGATTTTGCAGGCTGCAAATGAAGAAGATGTCCAAATAAAATATATTGTCAATACTCACTCTCATGTTGATCATATATGCGGGAATGCAGGGGTTGTAAAGGAAACAGGAGCGAAACTAGTCATCCATGAACTAGAGGGAAAATCTCTAACCCGTATTCACAAAGGACTTTTGAATATACTGCTGGGAGGAAGACCATCTCCGCCGCCGGACATCCTGGTTAAAGACGGTGATAGTATAAAGATAGGCAATTCAACCTTGGGGGTTATTCATACCCCCGGACATTCAAGAGGGGGAATCTGCCTTTATGGGGAGAATAATCTCTTTACAGGAGACACCCTATTTGTCGGGGGAATCGGGAGAACTGACCTGCCTGGTGGGTCTATGAGGGTATTATTGGACTCAATAAAAAACAGGCTGTTGGTATTACCAAGTGAGACAATAGTATGGCCTGGACACAACTATGGTAATTCCTCTTCCTCAACGATAATAAAGGAAAAGTTTTACAATCCTTTCCTTCCTATGTAGTTTCCATCCATAGGTAGGTTTTTGTCCCCAGAGCTGTCTTTTTCTAGGATTACTGCTTGCGATGTAGGACAATTTAAGAAGACTTTAGTTAAGAAAAGTCTTGACTTTCTCACCGCTTCAAAATAAATATAAGGCAAATAAATCAAAAAATGGAGGTGGAGTTATGGGAGTACCGACTCATGCGGAATGGAGGAAAGTGGAAGGTTATGGTTACGATGACCTGATTTATGAGAAAAAATATTTCGGAACAGGGGGAGTTGCCAGGATGACGATTAATCGTCCCGACAAACTTAACTCCTTCACCGGGGCGACGATTCGTCATATGTGGGAATGTGTTCACGACATAAATGCTGATCCGTCTATAGGGGTTGTGATCCTGACCGGAAAGGGTGACAAGGCATTCTGTACCGGCGGCGACGTCGGTGTCGAGGCTGAAGGCGAGTTGGAGGACGCTATATTCATAAGCTGCAATAGCCTTCTCGTGGCCTGCAAGAAACCGATCATTGCCGTTGTCAAGGGATGGTGTGTAGGCGGTGGCAACCATATGGCATACTGCTGCGATTTTACAATCGCTGCAGACAACGCTAGATTTGCCCAGAACGGTCCCCGTGTTGGTAGTCCTGCAAGCGGTTGGCCTATTCAATACGCGATCAGGGTGCTTGGGGCGAAGAAGGCAAGAGAGATGTGGATGCTCTGCAGGAGATACAGTGCGCAAGAAGCCGTGGAAATGGGTCTAGCCAACGTGGCCGTCCCTTTGGATAAGATTGACGATGAGGTAGACAAATGGTGCGGTGAAATACTGGAGAAGAGCCCCACATGTATCCAGGTGCTCAAGGCCTCTTTTGACGAAGAGTTCAATTACATGAGATGGGATGTGCCGATGGCATTGCAAGGAAAACTCTTCCCGTCTTTTATGCGGAGTGAGGAACAACAAGAAGCGCAGAAAGCTTTTTTCGAGAAGAGAGAGCCCCAATTCTTGAGGTTTAGAGAAAAAGATTACGAAGAATACTTGCGGACAAGAACAAAGGTAATAGTGAAGTAGGCGATGCCTAACGGTTTATCTTCCCTTCACCAAATCCCCTCCCTTAGGTAAATAGGGCTGTAACCCTTGTAGTTAGTGTTTCTTTCTTCAAGGAACGATTTCAACAAATAAAAGGGGTCAAGCTGGAGAAGTGCCCCTTATTTGAGCGGCATGGAGGGGTCGGGTGAGGCGGAGAGAGAATGCTTACGATATAGATAGAGGGGATAAGGTATGGATTTTCAACTCAGTAGCGAGCACCTAAGTTTGAAGGAAAGCGTTGCTTCCTTCGTCAAAAAAGACCATTCATTTGATCGTTTGAGAGACCTGCGTAATGATCCGTTGGGATATTCCAAAGAGGTATGGAAAAAGATGGCCGAACTGGGGTGGATGGGGCTCATATACCCCGAAGAATATGGTGGGCTTGAACTGGATTTTGCTTTTGTAATGGTGTTGTTGGAGGAATTCGGCAGAGGACTTCTACCGGAACCCTGGATATCAAATGTATTGCTCGGGGGAAACCTTGTGCTGATGGGCGGTTCTGAATCCCAAAAGCATGAGGTACTACCCGGTGTAGTTTCCGGTGACTTGATGATAACCGCTGCGTATCTGGAAAATGATGGACGATACGATATCAATTTCTGTGCAACCTCAGCCGAGCAAAGAGGCGATGCATATTTCATTTCGGGCAAGAAAATATTCGTGCTCGACGGCCTCTCCGCGGACAGGTTCGTGGTCACAACCCGCACCTCGGAGTCCGTGGCAGATAAAGACGGCATCACTCTTTTCATGGTTTCCCCTCAGGAAGAGGGTGTTGAACTGACGCCGTTGAAGACCATGGATGGACGTAACGCATGTATCCTGGAATTAAAGGATGTCTCAGCCCCTGGCAGCAATGTCATCGGTGAAGTGGGTAGAGGATATCCTCTGCTGTCCGAGGCTATTGATCAAGCCACCGCAGGCCTTTGTGCGGAGATGGTAGGGGGGATGCAGGCTAGTATCGATTTGACGGTTGCGTATCTTTCCGAGAGAACGCAGTTCGGGAAGCCGATCGGGACATTCCAGACGCCTCAGCACAAGGCTGCGGACATGTTTATCCAGAAGGAATTGGCTCTCTCTTCCGTATATTATGCCATCGCATCCATAGATGAAAAGACCGACGAGAGGGCATTGGCCGTATCCATAGCAAAGGCAAAGTGTTCTTCCGCCTATATGGAGATAACCAAGGCGGCTATTCAACTATTTGGAGGGATTGGATTTACGAATGAAGGGGATATCGGTTTTTTCCTAAAGCGGGCAAAGGTATCTGAAATCCTTTTTGGAGATACCAATTACCATCTCGATCGGTACACAAGACTAAGCGGTTATTAGAGGAGGGTTAAAAAGATGAAAGTTTCCTATTCGAGTGATGAAGAAAGATTCAGGGAGGAAGTGAGGAAATGGTTTGAAGATAATACCCCTCCTGATGTTAAGGACCAAACGCTTGGAGGAAGCACCCTTGAACACGGTTTGATGTTTAAGTGGCACAAGACCCTTTATGAGAAAGGGTGGATTGTTCCCGAGTTTCCTAAAGAGTTGGGCGGCGCAGGTTTGAGCGAGACGGAACAATTTATCTTCAATTATGAGTATAGCAATTGCGGTGCGCCCAGGCTTAAAACCAAACTCGTTTCGCTCGGAATGTTGGCCCCGTTACTTTTGCAGCATGGAACCAAAGAACAACAGGATAGGTTTATCCCCGACATGTTGTCCGGTAAGACCATTTGGTGTCAGGGATTTTCGGAACCCAATGCCGGATCGGACCTGGCGAGTCTGAATATGAAGGCTGTCCTTGAAGGGGATCACTTTGTTCTCAACGGGCAGAAGACATGGACAAGCATGGCGGACCATGCAGATTGGATTTTCTTGCTTGTGCGAACGGATTCATCAGGAAAAAAGCAGGAAGGTATCAGTTTCTTGCTTGCAGACTTAAAAACCCCTGGCATAACTATACGTCCCATTGAGGCATTGACGGACCACGCGCCTTTCTGTGAAGTTTTCTTTGATGATGTTCGGGTCCCGAAAGAAAATTTAGTGGGAAAGATGGGTGAAGGCTGGAAACTTGCCGGTGCGCTTCTGCAACATGAACGGTTAAACGCTTTTCCGGTCGGCGAACTGATTTATGCCATTGAGACAGTCCGCAAAAAATCAGAAAAAACCATTTATAGAGGAAAACCTCTGATACAGGATCCCGTCTTCAGAAGGAAATTGGCCGCATTGGAGGTAGACTGTAATTCCCTTTTATATACCTTCTTCCGAATACTGTCGCAGTTAAAGGTCGGCTCGGCACCCGGTCCCGAGGCATCGTTTCTGAAGGTCTACGGTTCCGAGCTTTATCGGCGTGTAATGGACTTGAATATAGAAGCGCTAGGACCCTATGGCCAGTCCTGGTATAACCTTGAGGAATTTGATAATTCCATACACCAGGCAACCATGGGCTGGATTAACTCAACAAGTTTAACTATATGGGGCGGTTCTTCAGAGATCCAACGAACGGTGATAGCAACCCAGGTCCTTAAGTTGCCTCGCAAATAGAGCTACAGCACAAGTTCTTAATATTGTAGAGCTAAAACAAACCTGGCAGGGGGGGTAGGTCTAAAGAAATTATATCATGATAGTTTTGGTTTATTTTTGATAGACCTCTTTCTCCTCAAATACCTTTTCACTACAGATTATCAAGTCATCTCCCTTTGTCTTTCTGTAAAAACAGCTCCTGTATCCAGTATGACATGCTGCTACTTTCTGATCTACCTTTACTAGTATTGTATCCATATCACAGTCGAAGAATATATCCATGACCCTTTGGGTATGCCCTGAGGTTTCTCCTTTCACCCACATCTTGCTTCTCGAGCGGCTCCAGAAATGGACTTTGCCGGATTCTAGGGTTCTACTAAGTGCCTCTCTATTCATATAACCAAGCATTAGCACTTCATTATTTTTGTAATCCTGGATGATGGCAGGTACCAGCCCCTTTTTATCAAATTTTGTCTCATCCACTAATCTCATATCACTTCACCACCTTTATTTCATCCTCAATCTCTATTATGCCACCTATTAGCACCCTTGCAAATATCCCTTCCTTTGGCATCACACAGTCGCCAGCCTCGTAAAAGATAGCACACCTGGCATGACAGACCTTACCAATCTGGGTCACCTCCAGCAGGGCATGTTTGCCTATGGTGAGTTTCGCTCCAATAGGCAGCTTTAATAAATCGATTCCTTGTGTTGTTATGTTTTCAGCAAAATCTCCAGGGCCGACATCTAAGCCTTTATCTCTCATCTTTTGGATACTCTCAATAGAGAGTAGACTAACTTGACGATGCCAATCGCCAGCATGAGCATCGCCCTCCAAGCCAAAGCCTTGAATGAACTTGCCTCTATTTACATTTTCCTTCTTAGTACCCTTATCTTTGCTGATGCAGACAGCAATAACCCTTCCCGTTGTAAGATTATTCTCCATGGGACTCAACTCTTTCCCTCTATGGCTTAGTGTTTTGCTCACCCGGAACCCAAAAAGAAGTCAGGAACTGGTGGAAGTATATGCCATCATCAGACGATGTCAAGAAGAATTTGGAAGGTTTTTAGGGCAGAAATTATTTGCCATTCAATCCTTTTTGGGTATTCTTCGGCTATTTCTCGTCTTGAGTGGGTAATTTTTCAATCCCCTCTCCCCTTGTGGGAGAGGGTTAGGGTGAGGGGGTATTTTCAGGTGAAAGAACCTAAATTTTTTACTTGACAAAGTCTTTAATATATTATATTTATCAATTAATCAATTATGTATTTGAAAAAGAGGGAGGCCATAAATGAAGCCAAGGGAATTTAAGGATGCTGTTTTCAACCAGTTTGCACGGCTCGCACAGGCCATGTGCAGTCCAAAGCGCCTTGAGATTATAGATATCCTGATTCAGGGCGAAAGGGATGTTGAGACCATTGCAAGAGAAACAAATCTGACTGTTGCAAATACATCCCGACATCTCCAGGTCCTGAAGAATGCTCATCTTGTGGATTTTAGGAAAGACGGGGTCAGAACCTTTTACCGGGTCTCAGACACTGCCGTATATAACTGCTGGAAGAATTTACAGTCCCTTGCAGAGAACCTGCTTCCAGAAGTGCGGGATACTGTGCAGCGTTTTTATGGGGACAGGGCAGGCATGGAAACCATTTCAAAAGATGAACTTCTGAGACGCATCAAAAAAGGTGAGGCAGTGGCGCTCGATGTAAGGCCTCAAGACGAGTATGTATCAGGACATGTCAGAGGAGCCGTATCCATTCCATTACATGAACTAAAAAAGAAGCTCAAGGAACTCCCTTCAGGTAAGGAGGTAATCGTTTACTGCCGTGGGCCATACTGTGTCCTTGCTGTAGAGGCAGTCGCAATCCTGAGAGATGCGGGTTTTAAGGTATTCAGGCTTGAAGAAGGGTTCCCTGAGTGGAGATCGGCAGATATGCCGGTGGAGACAGGAATCTCCGCCGGCTGAAACTATGATACAGCCTGCAAGATCAGGAGGGCTGTGTTCAAAAAATTTTAAGGAGGTAATATTATGTTGACAGAACAGATAATCTACTCCATCATTCTTGCTTTGCACAACATGGCACTTGTTGGTTGCGCTGCCGCCCCTTTTTACAACCGCAATCTTGTAAATACAAGGGCACAGTACGGACCAAAACTTCACTACGAACTTGATAAAGTAGTTGAAGACACACTTCAGGGGAACGCCCCGTATTGCATGGTCTTTGTCGCCGTTCTCCTTTTAACAGGAATAGGCATGCCCCTTAACTACTACCTGTTTCACGGCAGCCTGAAACAACTGCATCCTGTGGCAATGGTTGCCCTTGTGTTAAAACTTGCATCTTTTTTGGGTATGTTTGTAATTATGGGAAAGATCTTTTGGGGGATAAACCCGCGACTGAAGGAAATCTTCGCAAAATTTGAGCCTTCAAAAACACCTGCCCCTGAACTGGAGAAGGAATTCTTCCAGAAGAGATCAAAGCGCAAGGCTCTCTGTGAGACCTGTCTGAAGTTTGCTGTTGCAGTTCTTGTCTTCAGCGCATTTCTCGGATTTGGAGGTTAAAAATGTCGAAGCTTTTGATGATTTTCAACGATCCACCATACGGGACAGAACGCTGTTTCAATGGTTTAAGGCTTGCTTTAAACTTGCTTAAAATGGATAAAGACCTGGAACTTACTATCTTTCTTGTCGGGGACTCTGTTCTATGCGCAAAGTCAGGTCAGTCAACGCCAAACGGGTATTATAATCTTGGGAGGATGCTCAAGCCTGTAATACAAAAGGGAGAAGTGCTCCTTTGCGGAACATGCATGGATGCACGGGGCATAAAGGATGAGGAACTTGTGGACGGCTGCAAACGGAGCAATCTTGACGAATTGACAAGGCACACTCTTGAAGCGGACAAGGTAATTGTATTCTAATGCTTACTTTTCTTTATGTTCTGCCTCAATGCTGATACAGAATATCCTGAAGTTTATTCGATTTGACTTTTTTAAGGGAGTTCTTGTCAACTGGACAAAAGGGCGAACAAAAAGCAAAAAGGCATACTTTTTCAAAACTCTAAAAGGGAGGAATAAAAATGAGTCTGAATCACATGAATTTGGAAGGGGTAAAAATATTTATGGAGGAGGTTAAAGAGGATTACTCAAAAGCAAAAAAGAGCAAAAGGATCGAATGTACATGGAATTTCGATGAGGGGAAGCATCAAATTGAGTCGAAAGTGCAGCATCCCCGAGGTGAAACCATTCTTCGATCGGACTTTGCCCCGTTTATGGGGGGAGAGGGTTTAGCGCCGGACCCGATTCAATATTGCCTTTTTGGTCTGGCCGCCTGTTTTGCCGGGACATTTATGTCAATGGCTACGATGATGGGAATCAAAATCCAGGACATCAGAGTTTCTGCAGAGAATTTTGTCGATCTTAGCAAAACTTTGGGGCTAACAAATAACCCGATTGTGGAGAAGGTGAAGATTACCACGATCGTAAAAAGCGATGCGAAAGAGGAAGAGCTCAAAGAACTTGAAAGGATGGCCCATGAAAGATGTCCGGGGGTGTATTGCTTAGTTAATCCAATCCCACTCGAAACAGAATTAGTTAGGAAATAAATTTCCCTGTGCTCCCGCACGGGGTATCCAGGGTTAATTTTTCATGAATAACATAAGATTAGCAACTACAGACAAACAAAACAGGGAGGGTAAAGTAGTATGGTTGCTGGAGGTTTAATGAAAAGAAATGCTCGCTTTCAGGTTTTTAACGGAGTATTCTTTATGATGCTTTTAGTGGGAGGATGGTTTTATTACCCGTTGGGTTATTTTATGATTTTTTGCATGGTTATGGCTATGGGGATTGGTATTTTTAAGGGCAGGTGGTGGTGTGACTGGATGTGTCCGCGGGGCAGTTTTTGGGACAGGTATCTTGACATTTTTAGCCGACGGACTAAAGTTCCTTCGTTTTTTCGCAGTAATCTCTTCCGCCTGTTCTGGTTGGGGCTTCTTATGAGCATGCTGGTAGTCAACTTGGTGCCGCTATGGGGAGATGTCTATCTGATGGGGCGCCCGTTTGTAATGATTTTAACGGTGACCACTGTAATTGGCCTGGTGCTGGGTGTGATTTACAACCAGCGAATATGGTGTATGTTTTGTCCTATGGGAACTATGGCTAACTGGCTGGGGAGGGGAAGAAAGTCCCTTAAGGTAAGTGATGCCTGTACCGGTTGCGGTGCCTGTGAACAGGTGTGCCGCATGCAGATTTACCCTGGTAGTTACCGTGTGGCAGGAAAGGTGCAGCATGGTGATTGCCTGAAATGCTCGTATTGTGCAGAAAAATGTCCAAAAAGCGCTCTGAGTTTTGAGGATGATTTAAAAGCAGCTTGATTTCTAGTTGCTTAAGTAGTTCATCCTGAAAAATGAAAAATTCCCTTTGGAGCGATCATGAGCAGGATTTTTGAGGCACCCATCTTGACGAAGCGGAAGATAATCTGGTTTTTATCCCCTTAGCTGTGTTTCCTTCAGGTGCCCACCTGCGAGGTACGACAATTTAAGAAAAGTGTTGCCTTTCTTCTCGCTTTAAAATAAATATAAGGAGAATTTGAGGGACATTAATTGTCAAGCTTAAAACTGAAAGCTTACCTATAAGGAGGTTTGAAAAATGGGTTGGATTAACAGCAGGAACTTTAAATGTTTTGTAATAACCCTCACATTACTCCTTTTGCCTGTATTAGTCTTCTCAGGCACGAGCAAAAAAAAGACTGAAGTAAAGGTGAGGATGGGATACCTTCAGGGTGATTTGCATCAGTTAGCCGCTTTTGTCGCTTTAGAAAGGGGTCTTTTCAAAAAAGAGGGTGTTGATATTGAAATTGGTGGTATATTTAAGGCCGGTCCGGAGGAGATGAGCGCATTCGCTGCAGGCAGTTTGGATATTGGTTATGTAGGTGTAGCCCCTGCTACAACAGCCGTAGCCAATAAGACAGCCAATGTAAGGGTTTTGGCTCAGGCCAATAAAGAAGGATCAGCAGTGGTAGTAAGTAAGGACTCTAATATCAAGAGCATCAAGGACCTCCTAACAAAGACCATTGCCATTCCAGGCCACTCCACTGTCCAGGATTTTCTCTTGAAAAAGGCATTGATCAGGAGTGGTATAGGATTGAAGGAAGTGAAGACCATAGTGGTTAAACCACCGGAGATGATATGGGCATTGGATTCTGGAGACATTGATGCCTTTATTGCCTGGGAGCCTCATGTGGCTAAAGCCGTTACAAAAGGGATAGGAAGAATACTCATGACTTCTCATGATATCTGGGAACACCACCCCTGTTGTGTATTAGTGGCTGACCTCAAATTCATGGAGAAACACCCTGAATTGGTAAGAAAGATAGTAAAGGTCCACGTGGATGCAACGAATTATATAAAAAACCACCCTGAAGAGGCTGTAAAGATAGGGATAAAGTATACCGGAATGGATGAAGCCACGGTCAGGCAGGCGATGAAGAATATAGTGTTTGATTATCAACCCAGCGTAGAAGGTCAGATAGAGTATGTGGATTTTTTAAATAGACTGGGCTATATAAAGATCGGAGATCCAAAGGCATTTACAGATATGTTCATTAATTCAAGGGTCATTGAGGAGATTTTACAGAGATGAGGCAGAGGTGAGGCTTTCGAGATATATATTATTGGTTGGCCTGATAGTTATCTGGCAGCTTCTTTCTTACTTTGGTGTTATTCCAAAGTATAAAGTCCCATCTCCAATAGATGTACTTTTGGGGATTAGAGATCTTTTTATAGTGGGGTTGCCGCCAGGGTACAGGCTTATGCAGCACATACTGGAGAGTCTCAATCGTGTCTTCTGGGGTTTTTTATTTGCAGCAATGATCGGGATACCCCTTGGCATAATTATGGGCTGGTCAAAGCTCCTCAAGGGGATGGTAGATCCTATAATAGAGATGTTAAGGCCTGTCCCACCGCTCGCATGGATTCCGATTTCCGTACTGTGGTTTGGGATTGGTATAAAATCGGCAGCCTTTATCATATTTTTAGGGGCATTCTTCCCAATTTTATTAAGTACCATAGCTGGAGTAGTGTCTGTGGATGTTGTGCTGATTGAGGCCTCCCGTAGTTTAGGAGCAAAAGGGAAGGAAGTTCTCTTGAAGGTTTTGGCGCCAGGGGCTATGCCTTCAATCTTAACAGGACTCAGGATTGGATTGGGCATTGGATGGATGACGTTAGTAGCAGCTGAATTCACAGGGGTTAAGACAGGCTATGGATTGGGCTACATGATTATGACAGCGCGAGACATCCAACGACCTGATGAGATCCTGGCCGGTATGGCGATAATAGGGTTGTTGGGGTACCTGATGGACAGGATACTGAGATTGGTAGAAGCAAGGGTTCTTAGATGGAGATAGAACATCCTGTGTCACTGTTTTTTAGCGGCTGTGACAACCTTTTCGCTGATATGGGCCGGCGCTTCCTCATAATGAGAGAACTCTATAGTAAACGTTCCTCTATCTCCTGTCATTGAACTCAAATCAGGGGCATACGTTAAGACCTCAGCCATGGGAACATGAGCTCTTATTACTTGGCTATTAGCTGCTCCTTCTACACCTAAGACCTTACCTCTCCTGCTGTTTAAGTCTCCAATAATATCGCCCATGTTTTCATCCGGAACGATAATATTCATACTCATGATAGGCTCTAACAGAACCGGACCGGCTTCCAGGGTTGCTTTCTTAAATGCCATGGAACCGGCTATCTTAAATGCCATCTCAGATGAGTCCACAGTATGGAAAGATCCAAAGACCAATGAGGCTTTAACATCTACTACCGGGCATCCTGCCAGTACACCTTCATTCATGGTCTCAATAATCCCCTTCTCTACTGCCGGGATATACTGTCTCGGGATTACGCCCCCCACTATCTTATCAGCGAATTCAAAACCTGCTCCTCTGGGCATGGGTTCCACTTCTAACCATGCATCTCCATACTGTCCTCTCCCTCCGGACTGTTTCTTGTATTTTCCCTGGACCTTTGCTTTTCCACGGATTGTCTCCTTATAAGGAACTTTAGGCGATTTTAACCCTACCTCTACGCCGAATTTTCTCTTTAACTTCTCCAAAATAACCTCTAAATGAACCTGTCCCATTCCTGATAGTATGATTTCTTTGGTATGTTCATCTCGATGTATTCTGATGGTGGGGTCCTCCTCTGTAAGCTTATTTAAGGATATAGTAGCCTTTTCTTCATCTCCCTTGGTCTTTGGCTCAATAGCAAAAGATATTATCGGTGGTGAAGGGGTGACTCCTTCAAAGATTATAGGGGCATTTTCATCGCAGAGGCTGTTTCCCGTACTGGTATCTTTAAGTTTTGCTATTGCCACTAACTCGCCAACACCGGCAGAGTCTATTGGTTTTTGACTTTTCCCTTCTATCCGGAATATCTGTCCAATTCTTTCTTTTACTTTCCTGGAAGAATTGTATGCCGTTGAATCAGAGTTCAGCGTACCGGAATATATACGAAATAATGTTAATTTTCCTATATACGGGTCAGCTATTGTCTTGAAAACCAGGGCAGAGAAGGGCTCTTCCTCATCGGGCTTGCGGACATCTTCCGCCTTTGTGAGGAAATTTTTGCCTTTGTGGTCCCCCTTTTCCAGTGGGGAAGGGAGACAGTGAACAATCTCATCCATCAGGGGTTGAATTCCAATGTTTTTCAGGGCTGAACCACATATTACAGGGACGAACTTCATATCAAGTGTCCCCTCCTTCAACCCCTGATATATGTCTTCATAGCTCAGACCTTCACCTTCTAAATACTTCTCTAATAACTTATCTGATGTCTCTGCTATATCTTCTATCATCTTTCCCCTCAGATTTAGAGCCTCCTCACTGAGTTCTTCAGGGATTTCTTCTTCAGTATAGTTTCCACTGCCGTCGTTTTCATAAACCAGGGCTTTCATCTTCATCAGATCTACAAGACCTCTAAAGGACTCTTCGGCACCGATCGGGATATGAGTAATTACAGCTTTCTTTCCAAGAATTTTATTTATATTATCAAGGAGGTTGGAATAAGATGCCCTTTCCCTGTCCATCTTATTTATGAAGATTATCCTGGGAAGTCTGAAGTCATCACAATACTGCCAGAGCCTTTCAGTCTGTACTTTTATGCCTGAGATTGCATCAATAACCACTACCGCCCCATCTGCCACATATAGAGAGTTTTTGGCGTCGTTGCTGAAATTTGTATCTCCAGGAGTGTCTATTATATTTACGTTGTGTTTTTCCCAATCAAAATGGTGCAGGGATGAGCTGATAGTAATTTTCCTCTTTATCTCTTCAGGTTCATAATCCATTACCGAAGTTCCATTATCAACCCTTCCCATACGGTCAGTCATTTTTGCATTGAAAAGCATTGCTTCTGCTAGGGAAGTTTTACCGGCTCCACCGTGGGCTGCGATACCTATATTCCTAAGTTTATGCACCTCGAGCTTTTTCATGAAATCTCCTTTTCAAGACAATGAATGGCGACTTTTTTAAAGAGGCTATTTTATTGTTACTATTCAGCCACAGATTCACACAGATGAACACAGATAGTATTCTTAGAAGTTTTCATGAAGCTTATTTTACGACTTCATTAACCTTGAACCGTGAACCCCGGAACTTTGAACCTAAGCAGTTAAGAAAAAATATCAGTGATGATCGGCGTAGATCGGCGGCTGAGTAGTTACATTTTATTTTACTTTGTTTTGAAAAGTCAAGATAAAATGTCCTGGATCTGCAATTCAGACACTGGACTCAAGACTTTAGACATCAGACTTTTCTATGTAAGAAATTAGCCCCTGGAGTATTCTCAAACTCTCCTGACCTTTTGTCCATAGTTCTTCAGCAACTGCTCAGGTTCAAGGTTCCAGGGTTCACGGTTCAAGGTTAGAGCAACCAACCGTGAACTGTGAACCTGACAACCTGAGTAGTTTTAGAATTTTACTTTGGGGGCTGCCTTTGCCTCTTCCGGAGTCTTAAAGAAGGCTGCCTCTTTAAAACCAAACATGTTTGCCAGAATGTTGTCTGGAAATGATCTTATCCTGATGTTGAATACCTTGACCGCCTCGTTATATCTCATTCGTTCTACGGCAATCCTGTTTTCGGTTCCAGCAAGTTCATCCTGTAGGCGGATGAAGTTTTGGTTGGCCTTTAAATCGGGATACCTTTCTACAACTACCAAGAGCCTGCTTAAAGCCGTGGATAATTGGTTATTTGCCTGAATTTTATCCTGGACGGTTTTTGCTCCTCCAACGCTCGCTCTGGCCTCAGTTACCTGGATTAAGACCTCTCTTTCATGTTTAGCATAGCCCTTTACGGTTTCCACATAATTAGGGATTAGATCATAGCGTCTCTGAAGCTGATTTTCCACCTGAGCCCACGCCCCTTTTATTCCTTCTTCGAGGGTTACGAATCTATTATACGTCCCCTTTACAAAAGAATAGGTTGAGATAAGAAAGATTGCTATGATTGCTATTACTATAAGCGATATCTTACCTGTTTTAGTCATTTTTTCCTCCTGTTAAACTAAGATTAGTTGTAACTATTCAGCCTTCAGCCTAATGTCTGATGTCTATAGTCTTAATGTCTGGATCACATATCCATCTTATCGACAATTGACGAGAGCCGTCTTACCTCACTTATGTATCTCTGTATTAACCAATCCATTTCTCCTTTTGACAATCTCTTTTCCCTATCCTTAACACTGAGGAGGGTTGAAAATAGCCCATGGTCCAGATCGAATTCTTCACAGACACGAGAGACTGTCTCTTCTCTTTTGGCAGGCACTTCTATGTCTTTTAGACAGAGTAATGCCCTGAATATGGCGATGAATGCCGGGATTGAGTGAGCTATAAGGAGTCGTATATTTACTGCTCTTTGAGAGGTTTCCAGGTATCCTTTCCTCAAGTGAAGGAGTTTCGCCTTCAATTCTCTTTCACACTGTACCCTCAGGTCTCCTTTTTCAAAAGAGAGGTTCGCGAGCACGTCTTCTCCAAAGACTAATGTATGGTTCAACTTCATATTCAAGAATTCGACAGGAAACGTGTCAAGGGAAGATGTTATATAAGACTTTGTTAAAAAGAGAGGGATACTTACCTTCCTTTTCCGCCACTTTGATACAACCTTAAAAGCCTTCTCTAAGGTATTTATCCCCTCTTCAGTTAGAACTATCAGAAAGTTCAAATCGGATTTTTTTGGTACATAATCTCCAGTAGCTCCACTGCCATAGAGGGCTATAGACAGAAGGTCATTACCAAAGATTCTCTGGTAATCCTCTGTTATTTCTTTAAATATCTCCTTAGGATCCTTTGGTATTCTTACCATCGCTCCATCTCCTTTTTTTGCCTTTTAGAAGCTGCGGCCGCTTCCACCACCACCACTCATGCCGCCGCCAAACCCACCGAAACCGCCGCCAAAGCTTCCAAATCCGCTTCCACCTCCTCTGCCACCGCCACTTAAAAACATCAGGAGAAGCAGGGGAAGTATGGCCCGTCCCTGCCTTGTACCGAGGAGGGGAATCATGATGAAGAGCAGAAGAAGCAGGGGGAACAAACTGCCGCCCCGTCTTGCTCTTTTTGTTACCGGCTGACTGATGGTAGGACTCCCCGTCAGGGAAACATCCGCCGCCTTTGCGACAACAGCCGATACGGCGATCATGGCGTTTGCAAGCCCCTTGCCATAATCTCCGGTTTTAAGAAGAGGGGTTACGTATTTGTCGAGAATCTCGCCCACGAGTCCGTCAGGGAGAATACCTTCCACCCCGTATCCCGTCTCAATCCTGACCCTCCTTTCCCTGACAGCAAGAAAAATCAGGACTCCTTTGTCTTCCCCTTTCTTTCCGATACCCCAGTCACCATATAACCTGTTGGCATAATCATCAGGGTCGTTATCCCCGATAGTCTCCATGGTGGCTACGACAATCGAGGTTCCTGTCTTTTCCAAAACCTCATGAGACAATGATTCCATCTTTCTTTCGTAATCCGGAGAGATAACACCGGCAAAGTCATTAACTGCCCCTGTGGGCTTTGGGTATTTTGTCTCCGCTTTGGCAGTACCCAAGTTGGCCAATAAGATTAACCCGCATATAAGGGATAAAAATCTTAGCCGGCCTGCATTTTTTAAGAAGAGGTTTTTTTTCATTTGTTCGTATTATCCTTTTATAGTAACTACTCAGCCACCGATCTACGCTGATCATCACTGATATTTTTCTTTTATTATCGTATACAAATCTTTTGAATTCTGGTTTTCTGCCGAAATTCAATAATAAGCCAACTTCAATATTTGTTGCCTTCAAGTAATTGATTAATTGAGCTTCATGTGCAGGGTCCAAGGGTGCGAACTGCGAATAATATCTGTGATTTCTTTGTATTTAAACCTATCTGCGTTCATCTGTGTGAATCTGTCGCTGAGTAGTTACTATCCTTTTATACAGGATTTGTATGAGTTTACTGTCTTCGAATCGATACTATAAAACACTGTTGCAAAGAATACAAGTAATATAATGGCCAATAATGTAACCAGTCTAACGGGGTTTTTTTATCAGGATTTACCATGTGGTTATCTTCCTCCCATCCTCGATGGTAACGGAACAGAGAGATAAAATTCAAGTTAAGTGCCTAAAGTGAGCTAAAGTTTAAAGTGCCTAAAGTTATTTAAAATGGAAATTCCTATACTATATATTTAACGGCACGATGCATCGTGCTCCTACTTTTCCTCTTTTAAAAACTCCTCGTATTCCTTAGCGGAAAGGAGGGTATCCAGTTCAGATTTATCTGAAGGCATGATCTTTATCATCCATCCTTCCCCATAAGGGTCATCATTCACTATTTCCGGGGATTCTTCTAATCCGCTATTCACTTCTGTTACCTCACCACTCACAGGAGAATACAGATCAGAGACTGCCTTTACCGATTCTATTATGCCAAAGGGTTTGTTTTTCTGTACGTGTGTTCCCTTTGCCGGGAGTTCGATGTATACTACTTCTCCAAGTTGACTCTGAGCGAAATCGGTAATTCCTATGGTAACATAGCTCTTTTCAAACTTTGCCCACTCATGTTCCTTAGCGTATTTCAACTCCTCTGGAAGATTCATATATATGCTCCTTTCACGCTATTCCCCTCCCATTTTCGATTCTTCTCCCTTGATTAGTCGTTGAATATTTTCTTTATGCCGGTAAACTACTAAACAGGCTATAATAATACTATAAATCGTGTAGATATTTGAATAGGATAGTAGAATGATCCAGATAGGGAGACTTACTGCGGCTACCATTGAGCCAAGAGATACATATCGCCATTTGTAGACCGTGCCTGCAAACGCGAGAAAAGCCAATAGAATAGCCCACGGAACAATGATTACGAAGACACCCAGGGTTGTAGCTATTCCTTTGCCCCCCTTGAACTTCAGGAAGACTGGGTAGATATGACCTATGAAGGCTGAAAGGGCTGTTAGACCTATCCAGCCCTCTGATTTCAATAGCCAGATGGCAATAATTACAGGGATCATTCCCTTTAATACATCCCCTAAAAGGGTTAATGCTCCCAGCGTCTTTCCCAGAGTTCTGTATACATTGGTTGCTCCTATATTTCCGCTGCCTTCCTTTCTGATGTCTATTTTACCAAAATATCCGGAAAGGATAACGCCCGTAGGTATGGATCCAAAAAGGTAGGCAAAGACAACAAGGGCTATTCCTAAGGGAGTCATATTAACCTCATCTTTCTTGCTGAATCCTATTTAGTGGAATGTCCCCTTAAACAGCGCACTTAAGTGCGCTGTTGTTAAGTACTCTGTTGCCGCTATATTTATGAGGCAAACCACTAGAAAGGCAGATTTGATCTAAGAATTTCAGAAAGATTCTAAAAGATTTTGCCTTCTATGTCAAGCAGCAAAGATTTTATAAGCATTGACAAAATATAGCCATTAGAATAAAATATCACAACAGCAACAGAGACCAGAGACGCTAGAAAGATAAATAACAAAACTTAAGATAGTGAGGTAACTGTCATGTTAGTGGGAGACATAATATCGGGGAAAGTTATAACAATTAATATTAAGGACGATGTTAAGAAGGCTTTTGAACTCATGAAGTCCAAAAAAATACGTCATATCCCTGTATTAGACGGCGGAAAACTCGTAGGAATCATAACGAATACTGATCTTCGCCAGGTTTTAATACCGTCAAAATCTGAAGGAGCAGAACAGACATACTATTTTACATCAAAATTCTCTACTGTGGGTGAGATTATGACAAAAGGCACTATTACAGTTACTCCACAGACCGACGTAGAAGAGGCAGCAACACTTCTCCAGCATTATAAGATTGGAGGACTGCCTGTTGTGGAAGGTGATAAGCTGGTTGGGATGATTACAGGAACCGATATATTAGAGGTATTTATAGAGATTATGGGGGTTATTAAGTACAGTTCAAGGGTAGATGTAGCTTTAGGTGAAGATGCTGAAGCATTCCAAAATGTCTCTAAAATAATCAGAGAAAATGGCGCTGAGATTATAAGCGTTGGTATGTCACCCCATGAAGGAAAGGAGAAAAGGATTTACTATTTTCGTCTGGATACGGATGATATAAACCCTATCGCCAAAGCTATTGAGGATAATGGCTATGTGGTAGTATCGGTAGTAAGTGGATAAAATCAACGTAGGTGAACCCCTCCGACCCTCTGGGCCTCAAAGAAGCATGAAAATAGTGAGAGTTTAAATCAAGCTTGATATAAATGACAAATGACAAAGCTCAAATGTCAAATCAAGCCCAAAGTTCAAATGATAGAAACAAAAATTCTGACATTTTGACATTTTGACATTTGGATTTCTGAAACAGGAGCTATCTTTAGATGAAAGAAGATGATTTTATTAAAGAGATTGAATCAATTGAGAAGGATGTGTCGGATTTTAGGATACGCTATTCTGCCTGTCAGTATTTTCACGAAAGGGCTAAATACTTTTCAAAAAGTCAGATGGATAAAGCCGTTAAACTATTTCATCAGATAATGGAAGATAAATTCGAAAATAAAGCTAAGTAGCTCATCCTGAGAGCTTTGAAAAACTACCCCTTTTCGCTTCAGCATCCATTTTTTGACCCATCTAAGCTCGCTTCATTGGAAATTCACAAACTCGCCCTTTGTGCTCAAACATGTGAATTTTCTACATTCCGCTCGCTAAGCTGGGTTCCCCAAAAAATCTATGAATTCACTCTCAGGGGTACTTCTTCAAAGCTCTCGATAGGTTATGCAAAGTCTCATCCTGAAAAATGAAAAGGAAATTTCCCAGGATGAAGTAAGGCGAAAAGGTAGGATGAGTAGAGGAAAGGACATAAAGAAGGGCAGTGGTTAAGGATAAATCATCTATAACATCGAGAGATATATCACTGGCTGTATCCTCTGGTTTATTGCTCATTGCTATATTTCCCAGGTTTAACCTGGAAATAATTGCCTGGTTTTCCCTCATCCCCTTGTTCTATGCAATTCAGGGAAAGAGACTGCACCATAGTTTTTATCTAGGATCAATCACCGGTTTTGTATTCTTTTTGGGTCTGATATACTGGGTTTTCATTGCGGTTTCTCGTTATGGCAACCTTAACTATATACTCAGTGTCTTTGTTCTATTGCTTCTTGTATCTTATTTAAGTCTTTTCATTGGCACTTTTGCATTCTTAGTAAGATATATTGAGAGCAGAGTTGGTTTAAAGGAAGTCACTGCAGCCCCTTTTATCTGGGTTTCTTTAGAATATATCAGGTCTTTCCTGTTTACAGGTTTCCCATGGGAGAGTTTGGGTTACTCTCAGTTTTTAATTCTGCCCCTTATCCAGGTCTCTGATATTACCGGGGTCTATGGGATAAGTTTCTTAATCGTCCTGGTAAATGCTTTATTGTTTAACATATCTTACAGCCTATTTTCAAAGAGAGAGAAAGGGTTTTATAAAGAGACTGCCTTCACCTTTCTTCTATTAGTCATAACTTTTAGTTACGGATGGTGGCGGCTGTCTGATGTTAGTAAGAAGACTCAAACATTCTCAAATATAAAGGTTGCGCTTATACAGGGCAATATCGATCAGAGTAAGAAATGGGATTCTGCATTTCAGGACAGTACTTTTAAAATATACAGAGACTTGAGTTTTGAGGCTGCTAAGTCCAATCCCAGTCTGATCGTTTGGCCGGAGGCAGCAGCCCCTTTTTTCTTTCAATCTTATGATAAGTATAGAAAGCTGATCATTGACATCTCTAAAGAAACCGATTCATACCTTCTATTCGGAAGCCCCGCCTATCAGAAGGGTAGGGGGGAGATAGAGTATTTCAACAGCGCCTTTTTAATTTCCCCCGATAACAATGTATTTGGGAGATACGACAAGACCCATTTAGTTCCACTAGGGGAGTACGTACCCCTTGGTAAGTATCTGTATTTTGTTGATAAGATTGTTGAAGGGATCGGCGATTTTTCCTCAGGAAAAAGGGTTGCGCCATTGGAATTTCCCCTGGGAAAACTTGGCGTTTTTATATGTTATGAGGCTATCTTTCCTGACCTGGTTAGGAAATTCGTCAAAAAAGGGGCAAATATTTTAGTAAATATAACCAATGATGCTTGGTTTGGTGAGACATCCGCTCCATATCAGCATCTTTCTATGGTGACTTTTCGGGCAGTTGAAAACAGGGTCTTTGTAGCCAGAGCTGCTAATACAGGCATCAGTTCATTTATCGATGCTACAGGAAAGATAAGAGCTACAACGGAGATATTTACAGAAGGGTTTCTTGTAGATAGGATTCCCTTAGTAAATATCCATACCTTTTATACGAGATATGGAGACATTTTTGCCAAAATATGTTTGGGGATTACATTAATAATAATTACGAGGAAAGGATTCAAGGACTCAAGGGGTCAAGGATTCAAGTGAAATGTTAAAAAACTACAGGACACTTATTTAATCCTTAGAAAACAAACACTTGAACCCTCGAATCCTTGAATCCTCGAACCCTGTTTAACATAATAATAATTACGAGGAAGGGATTCAAGGGGTTAAGGGGTCAAGGATTCAAGTGAAATGCTGAAAGATTGTAAAGAGTTAAAGGTCTGGCAGAAGTCTTAAGATAAGGTTTCAAGGAGTCGAGTATTTAAGGGTTAATAATATTCACTTGACCACTGGAATCCTTGAATCCTCGAATCCTTTTTTGCAACTAAATGGGAGGAGAACCAAAAGTGTTAAACGACGTTCAAGAGAGGTTTAAAGAGCTGGAGAAGAGAATGGATGATCTTCGAGGTCATCTTTGATATAGCTGCGATAAATTTACGTTTAGGGGATATAGAAAAATTGATGGCAAAACCTGATTTTTGGGATGATAAAGAGACGGCACAGCTGGTTCTAAAAGAGGGTAAGTCTCTTCATAATCTGGTAAACCAGTGGGAAGACCAGAGAACCAAACTCGAGGATGTGGGGGTACTCCTGGAACTTGTGGAAGAGGAGGGTGATGAAGATACTGTTGCTGAGATCGAAGCAAGCCTTGACAGGGTAGAAAAAGAGGCATTGGAGATGGAGGTCAAGCGGATGCTGGGAGGAGAGAATGATTTTAATAACGCTATTGTCAGCATCCATGCCGGGGCTGGTGGCACTGAAGCCCAGGATTGGGCAGAGATGTTAATGAGGATGTATTTACGGTGGGCTGAAAGTAAGGGGTTTAAGACAGAGATTATAGATTACATGGGGGCCGATGAGGCCGGGCTAAAGAGTGTAACCTTTACTATGGAGGGAGATTATGCCTACGGTCTTCTGAAGGCAGAGATAGGGATACACAGGCTGGTTAGAATATCACCTTTTGATGCCGGTGGGAGGCGCCATACCTCCTTTGCCTCCGTATTCGTATATCCTGACATTGAAGATGAGTTCGATGTGGAGATAAATGAGGATGATCTGAGAATCGATACATTTAGAGCCAGCGGAGCCGGTGGACAGCATGTCAATAAAACCGATTCGGCGGTGAGGATTACACACCTCCCAACAGGTATTGTGGTACAGTGCCAGAATTTGAGATCTCAGCATAAAAACAAGGCTATGGCCATGAAGGTTCTTAAATCCAAGCTTTACGAGGCTGAGATGGAAAAGAGGGCTGAGGAGATAAGTGAACTCCATAACAATAAGAAGGGGATTGCATGGGGAAGTCAGATACGTTCCTACATACTGCATCCCTACAGGATGGTCAAGGATCATAGGACAAACAAAGAGATAGGTAATGTAGACGCTGTATTGGATGGAGGTATCGATCAGTTAATTGAGGCATACTTGCTTTCCAATAATAAGGTAAAACTGAAATAAAGGATTCAAGGGGTCAAGGATTCGAGAGAAAAGATTGCTTTTCTTTATCTTGCTGATGGCTGAATGCTGACCGCTGAACGGTTATGGAAGGACTATGGTAAAGGATAGAATAAGGATCGGTACCCGTTCAAGCCGGCTTGCATTATGGCAGACTAATTGGGTAAAGGGGCAATTAGAGAAGAGATACCCGGGGATAAAATGCAGTTTAGAAAAAATAAAGACCAGAGGGGATAAAATAACGGATGTTCCATTGGCAAAGGTGGGGGGTAAGGGGCTTTTTTTAAAAGAGATTGAAGATGCTCTCTTAAATGGCAAGATAGATATTGCCGTTCATAGCATGAAAGACGTTCCTACCATTCTTCCAGAGGGCTTAATTATAAGGGCAATAACAGAAAGAGAAGATTTTAGAGATGCTCTAATCTCAATGGATAATATAAAACTTGGAGATTTGCCTCTAAATTCCAGGATAGGAACGAGCAGCTTGAGGAGGCAGGCACAACTTCTGCATTTCTGCAAAGGTTTTAACGTGGTAGCCCTGAGGGGTAATCTGGACACAAGATTAAAAAAGTTAAATACCCATCCTTTGGATGCCATTATTGTGGCTGCCGCGGGGTTAAAACGGATGGGTTGGGAGGATAGGATATCAGAGTATATCCCGCCTGAGATTATGCTTCCGGCTATAGGGCAGGGGGCTCTTGGGATTGAAACCAGGGTTGACGATGATAGAAGCAATAATATCGTAGATTTTCTAAATTCTCCTGATTCGGAAACCACAATTATAGCAGAAAGGACATTCCTGAGAAGGTTAGAGGGAGGTTGTCAGGTTCCAATAGCCGCCCTGGCTGAAATCAATGACGGGGTTTTGACTCTTTGTGGGATAGTGGGCAGTATAGATGGCAGGGTAATATTGAGAGACAGTGTAGAAGGAAACCCTCATAATCCGGTTATATTGGGTGAGAAACTGGCTGAAAAACTGTTGGACAAAGGGGCAGGGGAGGTTCTAAGAGAGATACATCCAGCAGCTTACTAGATGTTCCTCTGTGTCCTCTTTTAGCATAGGATGCTGTTCAGCACACACGGGCATAACATACTTACACCTCGGCGAAAACCTGCATCCTTTAGGAAGATCTGATAGCCCGGGTACCATTCCCGGTATAACCTCCAATCTTTTTTTGCCCGTTCCACCTCCATTTATTCTTGGCAATGAGGTCATAAGCCCCCTGGTATAGGGGTGTTTGGGGTTTTCGAAAAGGTTGACTACGTTAGAGTATTCTACTACTTTACCGGCATACATTACAGCCACGGACTCCGCAGCCTCTGCGATTACTCCCAAGTCGTGGGTAATGAGTATAATTGACATCCCCATTTCTGCTTTAAGCCGATTCATCAGATCCATAATTTGGGCCTGGATTGTTACATCGAGGGCGGTAGTCGGTTCGTCAGCAATCATTAATTTTGGCTTACATGATAGAGCCATAGCAATCATTACCCTCTGCCGCATTCCTCCACTCATCTGGTGGGGATATTCCTTTATCCTGATCTCTGGTGATGGGAAGCCAACCAGTTTTAACATACTCACGGATATATCAATGGCATCTTTTTTTGAAACCCCCTGATGAAGCCTCACAACCTCTGAGATTTGATCTCCAATCTTGAAGACGGGGTTTAAAGAGGTCATGGGCTCCTGGAATATCATGGATATCTTGTTTCCCCTGATCTTACGC
This sequence comes from Desulfobacterales bacterium, assembly GCA_016209225.1. Lineage (GTDB taxonomy): Bacteria > Desulfobacterota > UBA8473 > UBA8473 > UBA8473 > UBA8473. The sequence goes on along the minus strand of JACQWO010000015.1, from coordinate 38,251 downwards.
ATCTCAGCCTCTTTGAGCTTAAAGAGGTCATGGCCTTGAAAAATTGCTTCACCTCCCACAATCTTTCCCGGTGGGTTAGGGATCAACCGCATAATAGAAAGGGCAGTTACACTCTTTCCACACCCTGATTCTCCTACTAAGCCAAGGGTATCTCCCTCATTTAGATATAAGCTCACCCCGTCAACTGCCCTTACAACCCCTTGGTCTGTGATGAAATGGGTCTCAAGGTTTATAATATCCAGTAACCTTTTATTCATTTTCTAAAAACCCCTTTTTCTGGAATACCTGACTCATATAGATTTTACCTCTAACTATCATGACAACCTTCTTTTGTCAAAAATTTTTGGCTTGAAAGGATCCACTTTATAGTATAGAGTTAATCAACTGAAGAATCGAGTTTAACTGTCCGAAAATAATAAGGATAACTTATAACTCAAAAAAGGATTTCTTGCCATGAAAGAGTACAGTGAAGATGAAAGGATTATCGAAAGGGCTCTCTTTGCCGATAAGATAGTACGACTTGTCTTACTCCCACTTCTATTTGGCATTATTGTAGTAGCCTACATTAAAGGCATACCCTATCCACTTATACCAATAGTTATCCTGTTGGTCACCTTTTATATCAGTGCCCAAATCTCCTTGGCATTAATTAAGAGAAATTTTTATCCAAGGAGGGTATTCTTTCTCAGATTAATGATAGACATAGTACTGATCGCCATTGCCGTCCATTACGGCGGAGGGATAGAGAGTCCCTTTTTTATCCTTCTTGGGATAGTCTTTATAATGTCAGCCATAGTTCTTCCGTTTAAACACTCCCTGTTCGTACTTCTCTCAGGTGGTGTGGCTTACATTACAGAGATATGGTTAGAGTACTACCGAATAATACCTCACATTCAAATCTTTAAAATCTTCGGGGCAAATGCATTTCAGGATACCGCTTACATTTTGACCTTCAGTATGATTATTGTAGCCGTATTTGTAGGGATGGCAATCTTAACCGGATACCTGATAAGAGTACTTGACGCCCAGGTTAAAGAAATAAGCCGGGCAAAAGCCCATTCAGACAGCCTTGTTAAAGATATGGAGGAGATAAAAGCAGCTTTGGAGGATACCGTAAAGGAGAGGACCAGAGAGCTGGAAGAAACCATAGCGGAATTAACAAGGACCAAAACTGCTACATTAAATATACTGGAGGATGTAAATAAGACGAAAGAAGAGTTAATACAGGCTAAAGAATACATGGAAAGCATGATAAATAGTCTGGTGGATCCTATGGTGACTACGGATACAAGAGGGATAATAACCTCCTTCAGGGAAGGGGTGCAAGAATTTTTGGGGTATGAGAGTCAGGATATGATCGGGAGACATGTATCGCTAGTATACAGAGATGGTAAAGAAGAGGCAAAAAGGATAATGAAGGTCTTGGAGAAAGACGGGAAACTGGAGAACTATGAGACGATCTTTGTGTCCAGGGATGGGAGGGGAATCCCCTCCCTGCTTTCGGCATCCTTCTTAAGGGATGCTGAAGGCAAGATAACAGGTACACTGGGGATAGCCAAAGACATCTCAAAGATAAAAAGGCTGGAGGATGAGTTAAGGGAGACAAAGGATTTTCTGGAGAGAATCTTAGAGAGTTCAGCAGATTCCATAGTTACCACTGATATGGATGGAAAGATTACCTTCGTAAATGCTGGAGCAGAGGTGATATTTGGTTATGAAAAAGGGGAGGCAATTGGGACCCATATATCACAGTATTATGCTCACGGATTGGAGGAGGCAAAAAAGGTCGGTAAGATTGTCAAGGAAGAGGGCAGGTTGCATTTTGGGGAAATAGACTTCCTAAAAAAAGACGGGACGGGAATTACCCTCAGTATGTCCTATGATCTTTTAAGGGATGACAAGGGTATAATAATTGGGATGGTCGCAGTAGGTAAGGATGTAACAGAAAAGAAGAGGATAGAAAGAGAGCTGATACAAACCAAAGACTCCCTTGAAAGTGTTATTGAAGGCATCACAGATCCTATTGTAACCACGGACACGAAGGGAATAGTTACGTCTATCAACAATGCCTTAACAGAGCTGGTAGGTTATGAGAGAGAAGATGCTGTAGGCAAGCGTATATCCTTCATTTATGCTGATGGTATAGAATATGCCAAGAAGATGATGGGGTTATTAAGTGAGCAGGGTATTGTGCGTAATCATGAGACACAATTTATAAAAAAGGATGGCAGTCTGTTTCCTGCCATAGTTTCCATGTCCTTGCTCAGGGATAAAAGTGGAGAAGTTATAGGAACCCTGGGGATATGCAAGGACATAACGGAAAGGAAGAGATTGGAGGAGGAGTTAAAGCATGCCAAGGATTTTCTTGAAAATACATTAGAAAGTATTACCGATCCTTTTGTAACTACAGACAGAGGGGGAATAGTTACATCTATAAATAAGGGGTTTACGGAGGTATTTGGTTATAATACAGAGATAATCGGCAAGCACATATCCATTGTTTATTATGGTGGGATGGGGGAGGCAAAGAAGCTCATGGGGTTATTGAATGAGGGGGGTATTATGCGTAATTATGAGACACAATTCATAAAAAAGGATGGAACCCTGTTTTATGCAATAGCTTCCATATCGCTTATGAGAAATGACAGAGGGGATGTTATAGGTACGCTGGGGATATGCAAGGACATAACAAAAAGAAAGACATTGGAAGACGAGTTGAAGGGTACAAAGAGTTTTCTGGAGAGTATCCTTGAGAGTTCGCCAAATTCGATAGTTGTTACTGATGAGAAGGGAAGGATTACTTATGTAAACAGGTATTCTGAAGATCTAGTGGGTTTTAGTAGGGAAGAGCGGATAGGAACGCCAGCTATGAAATACTATGCAGGAGGTCCTGAGGTGGCAGGTAAGTTGGGGAGGTTATTGAGGGAAAAGGGTGAGGTTCAGAATTATGAGGTAGAATTCATAAAGAAGGGTGGAGGAACTGTCTTGGCAAATGTATCTGCATCCCTTATGAAGGATCAAGATGGAAAGGTAATCGGGACATTGGGTATAAGCCAGGACATTTCAGAAAAGAAAAGGTTAGAGACAGAATTAAAAGAAACCAAAGATTTTTTGGAGAACATGATTGAAGGCTCAATAGATGCCATAGTTACTACCAGTATCAAAGGGGTTATTACCTTTGCCAATAGGGGAACAACAGATTTGATGGGATATAAACTTGAAGAGACGGTGGGAACCCATGTTTCAGAATACTATGTGGGAGGGATAGAAGAAGCCAGGAAGATAGATAGAATCTTAAGGGAGAGAGAGGGCAGGTTAAAAAACTATGAAACGGAGTTTATAGCAAAAGGAGACCGGTTGGTACCTGTTAGTGTTTCTGTCTCCCTGTTAAAAAACAATAAAGGAGAAGCTATGGGCACTTTAGGGGTATTTAGGGACATTACTCAAAATAAAAGGCTGGAAAGGGAATTAGGAAGGCTGTCCATAACAGATAACTTAACAGGACTCTATAACCAAAGACATTTCTATAATGAATTGAAGAGAGAGACAGAAAGGGCTAAACGACTCAATCATCCCCTTTCCCTGTTATTATTCGATATTGATGGGTTTAAGTCTTACAATGATACATATGGTCATTTACAAGGCGATAAAGCTTTAAATAAGGTAGGTCGGGTAGTTTCTGAAAGTATCCGTGTAAATGTTGATTCAGGATACAGGTATGGCGGGGATGAATTTGTGGTTATTTTGCCAGAGACCAACAAAGATCAGGCATTCTCAGCTGCTGAAAGGATAAGAACATCCTTTAATACTGCTGGATTGGTTGATGTTACTCTTAGTGTGGGTTTGATAGAATACCGCAAAGAATATGACCTGGAAACATTCGTTAAACATGCGGATAAAGCGATGTACACTGCGAAACACTTAGGAGGCGATAAAATTATTGTCCATGAGTAGGGGTATCAGTTAACAGTTTACGGTTTGCAGTTAACAGTTGGCAAAAATGATTCAAGCTTTATATAATAACAGCAAGCTTAAGCTTGCTGTTGTGATGCCTGCTGTTGTAATTGCCGTAAACTGTTAACTGAGAACCGTTAACGGTTACCTGTTAACCCTGAACCCTGAACCTTGAACCCTGAACCTGGCAACCTGTGTAGTCATGGATATGTTTGGCTATCGATTCTATCCCCGAATCTGCCCTGAAGACCTCACTTACGCCGAGTTTTTTAAGGATGGGAATATCCTGTTTTGGGATTACCCCTCCAAGTATTATAAGAATATCATCCAGCTTTTTCTCATTAAGAAGGTCTATTATGCTTTTGGTATGGGTAATATGCCCGCCGGCTAAAAAGCTTAGCCCAATAACATCCACATCTTCTTCCTCAGCGGTTTTAACAACCGTCTGGGGCGTTTGAAGAGTGCCTGTGTAGACTACTTCCATTCCTTTATCTCTCAACATCTGACTTATTACCCTGGCTCCTCTATCATGACCATCTAAACCAACCTTGGCAATTAAGACCTTTATCTTTTTCTTTGAATTCATAGCGATTATATACTCCTCAACTCTATTGCCTAAAACGGCGGTTTCACTATATTAAGGGGATCATAACTCAGACCGTTGGCCATCCTGATAGTCCCCAATATCTCACCTATAGTAGCGTAGGAAGATGTGGCATCTATTATGAAGGGAAGCAGATTCTCCCTTTTCTCTTTCTCCTTTGCCTTTTTATACAAAATGTCTAACTGTTTCTTAACCCTTTCCTTGTCCCTTGTTTTCTTAAGCTCCTTCACATTCGCTATCTGTTTTGTGATTGATTCAGGCGGGGTTACATGAACCTCCTCTTTTGTATCATCTTCAGGCGGTATGGTAAATTCATTTACCCCGACTACAACTCGTTCCTTAGTCTCTACCTCTTTCTGATACTCCAGGGAGGCCTTTTCTATCTCCTTTTCATACCAACCCTTCTTTACCGCTTCTATCATACCGCCCATCTCCTCAATCTCCTTCATAATGCTTACTGCCTCTTCCTCGATCCTGTTAGTTAGGTTTTCAATATAATATGAACCTGCCAGAGGGTCTGCCACGCTTGCTACCCCTGTTTCATAGGCTAGAATTTGCTGGGTTCTCAATGCCAGTCTGTGAGACTGCTCCGTAGGCAGGCAGATAGGTTCATCGTAGGAACAGCAGTGCAGGGACTGCACCCCTCCCAACACAGCAGCCATCGCTTCGTAGGCTACCCGAATTATATTATTTAATGGCTGTTGAGGAACAAGTGAACAGCCGGCAGTATGAACACCGAATTTGAACTTCCATGACCTGGGATCTTTTGCACCGAATCTCTCCTTCATGATTCTTGCCCAAACCCTCCGTGCAGCCCGAAGCTTTGCTATCTCTTCAAAGAAGTCCAGATGAGCAGAGCAGTAAAAGGCAATCCTTGGAGCAAAACTGTCTATATCCAGCCCCCGCTCTAAACTCTTCTTTATGTAATCAATACCAAAAGCTGAGCCAAAGGCTATCTCCTGGGCAGCATTTATCCCCTGCTCACGCAAGTCATACATATTTATATTCATTGTATACCATGATGGCATGTATCTCGCACAGTACTCTACGATATCTATGGCATTTTCGACCATAACATCAATGGGCAAAAATTTGTCCCTATAGCCGCTGTAATAGTGGTGGGCCGGATCATTCTGTATAGTGCCTCTAAACTTCGATATATCCAGTCCTCTATTCTTACCCAGCGCCACGTACTGAGACATTACCACAGGGGCGCTACAGGATGATGCAATGAGAGACATGCTTACTGTCTCCATGGGGATACCTTCCATCAGTTTTTCCATATCGGCCAATGAGTTGTATGGCATACCCAGGACTCCAACATCCCCTTCAGCAAAGGGGTGGTCGGAATCAATTCCAAAATTTGTAGGCAAATCGAAGATCACGTTCAACCCTGTCTGCCCCTGTTCAATCAGGTACTTAACCCTACCATTAACGTCTTCAGGGGTGCCGTAGCCGCAGACTTCCCGTTTGGTCCAGATTCTTCCCCTGAACATATCGGAGTGTATCCCGCGCGTAAAAGGATACTCACCAGGGGAGCCTATATCCTTCTTGTAATCAATTCCTTCCATGTCTTCAGGCTTATAGACCTCTTTTACCTCAAATCCTGACCATGTTTTAAGTCGGCTAGCCCCCTCTTTGTATGCCTTTGCGAGTTTTTCAAACTTATCCTCCATTAATATCCTCCCTTTTATCTGTTGTTCAATCTACCCCAGGTGTCCCTTATCTTCTCCCTCTGACGTCAACAACATTTTCAAATTTAAAACTGCCGGGATATACAGGAATTGTCCTGGATGGAACCAGTTCCAAGTCAACGGGCACCCCCAGTTTTTCTTCTAATATCTTCTTTACTTCCCTTTCGTAATCTTGATTGGGAAGGTCTCTGAAGGTCTCCACCTTTAATTTAAGAGTGTCCATATCCCAATCATCTAATATTAGTTGATAGACCATAGTTGTACTGGGTATGTCAGCAATGATCAACTCTACATCCCATGGTAGAAATTCTTTGCCTCTAACCTTAAAGATATTTTTTACAGACCCAATAACCGGTGCAAGCCATCTCTTATGTGTTATCCCACATCCACAGGGCTCTGTAGTCCACTTATTGGGGATAACATCTTCTGTCCCGAACCGGATAAGGGGCATAGTATGATGAAAGAGAGATGTTACTACTAATTCTCCTCTCTTTCCTTGACAGACCTTTTTGCCGGTCTCCGGATCAGCAGATTCTGATACATACAGATCCTCGGGCTCATGTATCTGACTCAGTCCCCTTTCCGCTGACCATGAACACTCCGGGAAGAGGATAAGTTCCGTTGTCTCATATACGTAATTCAGCATTGCCTTTTTGTGGAGTGCTGCTATCTCCTGACGCATTTTTGGTGTGATAGCCTTCCCTTTGACATTTACTATATCAAAGGGGGAATCAACCCCTATCCTTTCGAATTGGTGTCCCAGCTTCAAGAAAAAATTTGGGCTAAGAAGGGTACATACCGGTTTGAAGTTCGTTTTCAAAAGAGAGGTAAAATTAATTGCATCTTCCCTGTTCCTCATAAATCCTACATAATCTTCCGCATACGTTAAGATTCCCAACCTCTTCAGGCTTAGCATAGTGAGAGAATCGCTTGTATCACCTTTTTCTAATGGGACATGGACTATATATACTCCACCTGGCCTCCATCCGCATATCCAGAACGCTCTTCCCCAAACCTCCTGAAGAAATATGCTCCACTCTTCCAATGTCCAGGGCAGCAAAACCCTGGTTCCGGAACTCTCTACAGATTTGTGCAGCTTGTTGATATATGGCAGAAGGTCATTAGCTACCCTGGTACCATACGGGGGGTTATCTTTCTGGTCTTTCAGTATAGAATCCCTTCTCCATATAGGCAGTTTCTCCAGGTCTTCATAGCAATTGATATCAGATGGTTTGATTCCTTTCTCGTCCCACAGCCTGCGATAGAACTCGGATTTCTCGTATGCCCACTTGACCATATAGCATATATGGCTGTCCCTTATTGCCTCTATCTTATCCCGTGGCAAGGTCTCAATGGCTGGGTTATAGAATCTCTCTTCTTTTCTGGGCGGCAGATCTGTCCTTATAGACCCCTCTTTTTTGAGCTGTTCGATATAGTCTCTCAGATGGTTAATTGGATTCATTGGTACATCCCTCCTTTTAAAAAGGTTTGTAACTATTCAGGCACAAAGAGACAAAGGCACATAGGCACAAAGCAGAGCAGGGTCGTTTCGTTGTTTTTTTCCTAACTTTGTGCCTTTGGTGCTCTGTGCCTTTGTGCCTACCTGAGTAGCTACTTTATATATTACCTTTTTATTATAAAAGGTTGCAAGGGTTTTTTGATTAACTTTTTTATTACTTTTACCGTAGAGATATGGTAGGTTAGAAGTCAGGAGTCAGAATCCAGAATAGAGATTGGTTAACCCTATGCCTTGAGCCACGAACAAAACGAGCAGAAATTGTCTTTTCATTCTGACTTCTGACTTCTGACTCCTGACTTCTCTACTTACGTCGCCGATAAAACAAGGAGAAAGTTATGGACCTTCTGAGAATGCACTTCCCTGTCTCTGGTGTTGATACCTGGGTTTTTGTGCCTCCATTGGTGGCATTCATTGTCTCTTTTTTCACTTCTATGGGCGGTGTTTCCGGGGCTTTTCTACTCTTACCATTTCAGGTCAGCTTTCTCCATTTTACCTCGCCATCGGTCAGCGCCACCAATTTTGTGTTTAACATCGTGGCCATACCAAGCGGGGTTTATCGCTACCTGAAAGAAGGGCGCATGGCCTGGCCGCTGACCTGGGTTGTGATCGTTGGGACTCTGCCTGGGGTTTTTATAGGCTACTATCTCAGGGTCTTTTACCTGCCTGACCCAAGCGCTTTTAAGCTGTTTGTCGGATGTGTGCTCCTGTATATCGGGGGACGTCTTCTCTACGAGATGACCCCGCGCTCACAAAAAGGAAAAAAGGAGATGAATGACCTGGATGAGAAATTCAACCGGCATGTTAAAAGGCTGAAACAGGAGCAGAAAACCAGGATCTCGTCGGGTCTTCCCGCAGAGGCTGTGGTCAAGACCATATCTTTTTCCTCCACCCGGGTGGAATATGAATTCTGGGGTCATTGTTTTTCCTTCAATACAGTGGGCATGTTTATACTGGCCTTCATTGTGGGCATCATTGGAGGGACTTATGGGATAGGCGGCGGGGCGATTATCGCCCCTTTTTGTGTGGCGGTCTTTAATCTGCCTGTGTATACGGTGGCTGGTGCCGCACTGATGGCCACCTTTCTTACATCTATTGCAGGTGTCTTCTTTTACAGCGTAATCCCAATAGAGACAGGTTTCTCTACAAGGCCGGACTGGCTCCTGGGTTTCCTGTTTGGGGCCGGCGGGTTTGCCGGGATGTACTGCGGGGCGCGATTACAGAAGTTCGTTCCACAGAAATTCATCAAACTGATGCTGGGGTTGATTATAACCTCCCTGGCTATCAGGTATGTTTTGCAGTTTTTTATCTAATGGATTTGGGGTCAGACATGGAGCTTTTTCAAACCCTTACAGTTGAAGATGCAAGGGCATCCTTAATGCAGCACCTTAAATGGAGGCAGGACGGAGAAAAGGTGTTTCTCCATGAAGCTTATGGGCGATATCTTTTAAAAGACGTTCTGGCGCCGGAAGATATTCCATCCTTTGATCGTTCTACAATGGATGGTTTTGCAGTTCGTGCCGGCGATACCTTTGGGGCATCCGTCAGCCTGCCTGCTTACCTGAAGATGGCTGGTGAAATTCTTATGGGGCAGGAGGCCATTGGTTTTCTTGAGACAGGAGAGGTGTGGGCAATCCCTACCGGTGGTATGCTGCCTTCAGGGGCAGATGCAGTTGTTATGCTGGAATATACCGAGGAGCTGAATGAATATACAATTGGTATTACCAGGCCGGTGGCCCCAGGTGAAAACGTTGTTCGCAGGGGCGAAGACGTGTCAAAAGGATCACTTATTCTCCGGTCGGGTCATAGACTGAGACCTCAGGATATTGGGTTACTGGCAGCATTGGGTATAACAGCAGTAGAGGTAAGAAACCCGATACGGGCAGGTATTATCTCTACAGGTGATGAAGTGGTGGATGTTAAGGAGACCCCGCAGCCAGGACAGGTGCGGGATGTAAATTCGTATACACTCTATGGTCTGGTAATAGAAAGCGGAGGTCTGCCAATTCTCTACGGTGTTGTTCCTGATGAATTTACTGCTTTACAGGGTTTGATGATGAAGGCTTTAGAGGAAAACGATCTGGTGTTGATTTCCGGTGGCAGTTCAGTGGGGGCAAGGGATGTTGCAAGAGGGGTGATTGCCTCTTTGGGTAAACCTGGAGTTTTGTTTCATGGTATATCTATACGTCCAGGAAAGCCTGCTATTGGGGCAGTGGTTGAGGGTAAACCGGTTTTCGGCTTGCCAGGGCATCCGGTTTCAGCTATGGTGGTCTTCGATCTGTTGGTAAAACCCTTGATTAAATATAACTGCTATCCTGATGAAAAAGGAAATAATCTTGAGTTTCCACTGCGGGCTTACCTTACCAGAAATGTCCGTTCTGCGGCTGGGCGGGAAGATTACATGCGGGTTAAGTTGTCCGAGAAAGGTGGAAGGCTGTGTGCAGAACCGGTTCTTGGCAAGTCGGGTTTAATTGCTACTATGGTAAAAGCAGATGGCCTGGCAAAAATCCCGGCCAGCCGGGAAGGAATTGAGGCTGGAGAAGAGGTAAAGGTTAAAGTATTTTAGACAGAAGGATATATAAATGAAAAGGGATGTTTATCTGGATGACCAGCCCTGGGAAGAGGCGCTGAAAAAATACCTTGATTTTTTGGAAGAACAGGGGGCTTTAAAGCCTGGCCTGCCGGAGCGAGTTCCTGCTGAAGATGCAGTGGGACGGATAACGGCTGAGCCGGTATTTGCCTGCATTTCATCTCCCCATTACCACGCTGCTGCTATGGACGGAGTGGCGGTTAGGGCATCTTCTACCTTTGGGGCATCTGATGCCGCCCCGCTGAGGTTACAGCTTGGGGAACAGGCTGTATTAATAGACACAGGAGAGCCTCTGCCGGAAGGATACGATACGGTTATTATGATCGAAGATGTCCATTTTGTAAGTGAGGATGCCTTTGAAATTATAAGCGCTTTTTCTCCCTGGCAAAACGTGCGTCCCATTGGGGAAGATATAGTGGCTACGGAAATGATCTTACCTGCCAACCACAGGATCCGCCCTGTTGATTTAGGTGGAATACTGGCCGGTGGGGTAACGGAGATAAAGGTTCATCCCCGCCCACGGTTAGCTCTGCTGGCAACTGGAAACGAGCTGGTAGAGCCGGGAGGAGAGTTAATAGCGGGCAGCATTATTGAATACAATACCCGTGTTTTAGGGGCTTTAGTAGCCGAATGGGGTGGGCTGGCCATTAGAAAAGGGCAAGTTCCTGATAATTTTGAATTGCTGAAAAAAGCCCTGGCCGAAGCGCTGAAAGAGGCTGATCTGGTCTTGATTAACGCAGGTTCTTCTGCCGGACGGGAGGACTTCACTGCTGCCTTAATTCGGGAGATGGGAATTGTGCTTGTACACGGGGTCGCTACCAGGCCTGGTAAGCCGGTGGTTTTGGGGTCTGTGAATGGTAAGCCGGTGGTTGGTGTTCCAGGCTACCCGGTTTCTGCTATACTATCTACAGAGCTTTTTGTAAAACCGATCATATATATGAAACAGGGAAGCACTCTGCCAGAGCAGGAGAAGACAACAGCGGTTATTTCCCAGCGGATAGTCTCTGTTTTAGGGATGGAAGAATTCCTCAGGGTTAAACTGGGCCAGGTTGGGGACAGGATTGTCGCTACCCCTCTGGCGCGCGCGGCCGGCTTGATCACCTCACTGATTAAGGCTGATGGGATATTGCGTCTCCCTCGTTTATCTGAGGGAATAGAGGCTGGAGCTGAAGCAACGGTTGAATTGCTTCGGCCACTAAAGGAGATTAAAGAAACAACGGTAATTATAGGCAGCCATGATGTGGCTCTGGATGTACTGGCCAGTTACCTGCGCCAGAAATACCCATCTGCAACCCTTTCATCTTCCCATGTAGGCAGCCTGGGTGGTCTGATGGCTTTAAAAAGGGGGGAAGCTCACTGTGCAGGAACTCATCTCCTGGATGAGGAGACAGGTGAGTATAATATTTCTTATATTAAAAGATTTTTGCCTGACCGGCCGGTAATCCTGGTAAATCTGGTTTATCGTGAGCAGGGTCTGATGGCAGCAGCAGGAAATCCTAAAAATATCCATGGGATTGAAGATCTGGTGTGTTCTGAGGTAAGGTTTATTAATCGGCAGCGGGGAGCTGGAACCCGGGTATTGCTGGATTATCGTTTAAAGGAACTTGGTCTGGATGCCAGACAAATCCAGGGCTATGAAAGAGAAGAGTTTACTCATATGGCGATAGCTGCTGCGGTAGCCGGGGGCTCTGCTGATGCCGGCTTAGGCATCCGGGCTGCTGCCTGTGCTTTGGGGCTGGATTTTATCTACGTGACAGAGGAAAGGTACGATCTCTGTATACTGAAGGAATATTGGGATACTCCGTATATCCAGCGGATTTTAGATGTGATAGCCTCTCCTGCTTTCCATCAGGCAGTAAAAACCCTAGGCGGTTATGATTTAAGAGATTGCGGCCAGATAATGTGGGAGGTTTAAAGATAGTCTTCCACGAAATTAGGAATTGACATTTTCTATTTTCATGGTAACTATGTATCCATGATACCGCGAAACGAGTTAATGCAGCAACTTAAGGAATCTCTCCACCGCAGCAGAGTTGTTTCTCTGGTCGGCCCAAGGCAGTGCGGCAAGACCACCATCGCGAGGGAGTTTGTCGCCCCGGATTCAAATAACTCCTGAAGCTGGAAAGGATTGCCGTGGTCTATCCGGGGACGCGGCGGTATGCCCTGACGGATAATATCCACGCTGTGCCGCTTGATGCAGTTGCAGATGGGATGGACGGGCTGTTTGCTGAACTATGAGAAATACTTCCTCTTAAACCACAACGCGACGTTGACGAGACTGATAAGCACCGGCACCTCTACCAGTGGGCCTATTACCGCTGCAAAGGCCTGACCTGAGTCTATTCCAAAAACAGCGACAGCTACAGCGATAGCCAGTTCAAAATTGTTTGATGCTGCGGTAAAACTCAGGGTTGTAGATTGCTCATAAGTGGCGCCCACTTTCATTGACAGATAAAAGGAAACGAGGAACATGATCACAAAATAGAAGCAGAGGGGGATTGCCACCCGCACCACGTCTAAAGGAAGCTGGACGATATATTCACCTTTGAGGGAGAACATAACCAGTATGGTAAAGAGCAGGGCAATCAGGGTGAGGGGGCTGATCTTGGGGATAAACTTTTCTTCGTACCATCTGCGTCCTTTTACCTTGAGTCCAATAAATCTTGTAATCATACCCCCGATAAAAGGGATACCCAGGTAAATAAAGACGCTTTTGGCTATCTGACCGATGGAGATAGCCACAATGGCTCCTTTCAATCCCATCCATTGAGGAACCATGGTGATAAAGATGTATGCATAGACAGAGAAAAAGAGCACCTGGAATATGGAGTTAAATGCTACCAGTCCTGCACAGTATTCCCTGTCTCCTGCTGCTAAGTCGTTCCAGACTATCACCATGGCGATACAACGCGCCAGACCGATCAAGATTAGGCCTACCATGTATTCATGGTGTCCAGAGAGAAAGAGGATTGCCAGAAGGAACATCAGGATGGGTCCGATAATCCAGTTTTGGACAAGGGAAAGGGCGAGAACCTTGACATTACGAAATACCTTGCCCAATTGCTCGTACTTTACTTTGGCAAGGGGGGGATACATCATCAAGATCAAACCGATGGCAATAGGAATATTCGTTGTGTCAATCTGAAAAAGGTTGATCACCTCTCTGACGCCCGGGAATAAATAACCCCACATCACCCCAACGAACATACCAAGAAATATCCATAAGGTCAAAAAACGGTCGAGAAAAGAGAGACGCTTGGTCACAGATGAAGACATAAGTTTCCTCCTTCACGGGCTGTTGCCCTTTTACCATAACGCGCCTTCATCAGGGCCTGGCAATATTGATGCTGTTCAAGTACATTGGCGCCTCCGAACGCACTCTGGACGTTCTATCCACCGAACCACCATTCCCATCCACCAGATTAAGCGCCAGGATGATAAGATTGGTCGTCATACAAAATTTTTACGAGTGCGTCATAATTGATTAACTTTAAAATTTCTGTCCTTTAAATACCATTCCATCAAATACCCGGCGGCGATGAACAAGGGCAACGACACCAGCGTTCTGGCCAGGGTGAATTGCACGCCCAGATAGCCGATTTCTATACCCAGCATGGGTATCTTCAAGGAAGAAAAGGCGCCCAGGTAAATAAATATGTTTTTAATGCTTGCGCCTTTCTTGTAGAGAATGTAGGCGACGGGAAACGCACCATACAGAGGACCTGCCTGAAGCATCGCTAAAATGATAACCAGAAACATGCCTTTTAAACCCGATTCTTGCCCAACGTGTTTTTCAACCTTCTCTTTGGGAAACCAGACATCGAACAGGCCGACAATGATGAATAAAAAGGGAATGAAAGTCACCATTTCAATGAAGAATTTGGTAAAATTACTAAAAACTTCCTTGCCCGGGTTAAAGCCGACCAGGAAAGAAGCAACAGTCAACACGAAATAAACCGCAAGCCAGATATACTGCTTATGTTTTTCCAGAACCTTTTTCATAAAACCAACCCTACGAATACACCTATAACGATAGCGGCGATGAAATTCAAAACATTCCTTAATATTGCTACGTTTCTACCAAAATACTTGATTTCCAACGGTAAGGTAACAACACCGACCATCATCAAGGTCGTCATAAAAGTAGCCACGGTGGTGTATGACGCCCCTTGTTTGATTAAGACGGAGGCAATCGGATAGGAAATAAATCCGGGGATCAACGTTATTGAACCGACAAGGGCGGCGATAGCCAACCCCCAGAAACCGGATTCGGCGCCCAGGTATTTCACGATCAATGAGGGAGGCACAATGTACAATACCAAGCTTACTAAAATCAGGATATTTAAAAAAGGAACGGCAATATTCCGAAACATGTTCAAGCCTTTTTTCAGGCCCATGATTGTTTTTCGCCGGTCCAGAACAAAAGAGACCGCAGTGAGCACAACTGAAACAATGATAAATATAACGGCGTTATTGACCATAGTTATCCCAAGATTATCCCATGATCCATCCAAAGAACATACCCGCTACCGTTGACAGTATAATCACGTATGAAATGAAAACTACGGCTTTTTTTGTCCCCAGGATGCTCCGAATCACGATCATACTCGGCAGCGAAAGCGCCGGCCCAGCCAGAAGCAGGGCCAGGGACGGTCCCTTCCCCATGCCGGAACCTAAAAGACCCTGCACAATGGGCACTTCGGTCAGGGTGGCAAAGTACATGAAGGCGCCCACGACGGATGCGAAAAAGTTGGCCGTGAAGCTGTTTCCGCCGACAAGCATGGCAATCCAGCGGGAAGGAATGATCCCATTATCCGTGCCAGGCATGCCAAGGAGAAAACCGGCGATGAGGACGCCGCCCAAAAGCAGCGGGGCGATCATGAGCGTATATGTCCAGGTGGAGTCAAGCCAGTTTTTTGTCTCATCCGACGAGGTCCCTGTCACCCAGACAAGCCCGGCAATGCCTGCCGAAAAGGCGAGAAGCGGCCACTGAGGAAAGGTAAGCGCCAAAAGAAGTACCACAACACTGGCAATTATCGTGGGAAGCACCTTCGCTCCGAACCATCTGACAATCACATACCCGAAAAGAAGGCCGAAAAGTCCAGTCAGATACCACTTTGCAGCATAGAGCGCGTACCAGATGCCTTCGGTTTCCAGAGGTCTTCCCCAGTTTGCAAAGACCAGGATGCCCACCATAGATGCCATATAGACAGTGTCCTGCCAGAGTTTCCTCTTCGGCTCATCTGCCCCGGGCATGACGATGGGCTGCTTGTTCTTTTCCTCCTCCCGGAAGGTAAATGCCATAAGAAGCCCGATGATGTAAGCGAAGACTACTGCGCCGATGGCCCGCGCCAGACCGATCTGCCAGCCCAGAACCTTCGCCGAAAGGACGATGGCTAGGACGTTGATAGCCGGTCCGGAATAGAGGAATGCCGATGCGGGCCCGATCCCCGCCCCCATCCGGTAAATCCCCGCAAAAAGCGGGAGCACCGTGCAGGAGCATACCGCCAGGACTGCTCCTGATACGGACGCCACGGAGTAGGAAAGGAGCTTGTGTGCCGCCGGACCCAGATACTTCATGACGGCAGCCTGGGAAACAAAGACGGATATTGCCCCGGCTATAAAGAAGGCCGGAACGAGACACAAAAGCACATGCTTCTGCGCATAGTCCTGAATCATATAAAAAGATTCAAGGATCGCCTTCTGCACATGGACGTTGTCAAAGGGGATAAAATAGGCCGCTAAAAAGCTGCCCATAAGAATAAGAAATTTATGCCACTCTTTCATGATTCCCTCCATATACGCTAAAAATCCAATCGAAATTAGCTCATGTATTCCTCAAGTCTTCTTTTGTTCTCCTCAATCAGTGGTGGGCAATCATCAGGTCCTTTCGCTCCAGCAGCCACCAGAGTGGCAAACACCATGCAGGTAGGCTGCCCGCATTCACTACAATTGGTTCTTCTGGGCAAAAGCTTCAGAATTTCAAGCACTTTGGGTCTTGGCACACCTTCATATCTCGGTTCGATTTCCGCCCGTTTTTCCCATGTCTCGTTGATCTCCTTTTTTAGCCACTCCAGTATATTATCGGCTTCTTCTTCGTCCCTGAGGGCATTAACAGCAATCTCGCGGGGATAAACAGTGATGAGTTTACCGTGTATTTTAAAGGTTACGGCCGGGGGATCCTTTAGGTAGGTAAACCCCCCGAGCACAGAATTGAGGTAGGGGAGTACCTCTCCAATATCATCGTCCAGGTGGGCAATACAATGCACGGACTGAAAGCTTGGATTACATTTTGCCCTGAAAATTTCTTTTGTATATTTTTTAAGTAACATATCATTCCTCCATCACGGAATGCTGGTCAAATAACTGATCCTTGCAGGAGCTTCCACTGCTTGAGGGAAAACACCTTTACAATATATTCATGTACCGAAAAATGGATTGACGGTAAAATAGATCCCCAGAAGTCCGATAAGCACGCCTGCGCCCTTGCGAAACCAATTACTGCTCTTCTGCCAGGATTGATTCTCAAGTATTCCTCTCACTAATGCTGTAGAACTGCCTGCCGCCACGATAGGCAGGCAATGCCCGATCGCAAAAAGCAGGATAAAGATAATCCCGCTGATTATCTTCTGCTGTATGGTGATGATAGCAAGGATTGGGGCTATGAATCCAAAGGTGCAGGAACCGGAAAGGACTCCATATGCCAGTCCCAGTGCAAGTGCCCCGAAGATGCCTTTCAGGTTAAGACGTTGCAAGAGACTGCCCGACATCGAGCATTTTTCAACACCAAGCATACCCAGAGCAACCCAGACCAGGATTAATCCGATAGGAATCTGCCAGTAGTTTCCGACATCACCGAGCATTCGGCCCAAAAGGGCGCAGATAATTCCAATCAGGGCTATTGTAATAAAGAGTCCCAGGGTAAAAGCAACCGAATAGTACCCAGCCTGTCTGGGTTTCAATACCTTCTCTTGACCGCCTACATAGGCCACTATCAAGGGTATGGAAGCCAGGTGACAGGGGCTGAAGAGGACGCTGATCATCCCCCAGAGAAAACAGCCCAGACCGGCAATAGCTGTTCCGCTCCCAATCCACGCATTAACAGTTATGAAAAAGCTTTCAAACATTGACCCATCCTCACCAGATTATTATATGCTGTGCCAGGTCTCATATCAATCAAACAAAAATCGTTCCTTTAGTAGAATGCAGAAGCCCCAGTGTCATGCTGTTGTCACTTAACCGGTTTTACAGAATATTTTTTCAGCAATTCCACAATTTCTTCATATGGAAAGTATCCTACATGACGATAGAACTCATTGCCGTTTTTGTCGAGGAAGACCTGGGTAGGAATTGCTCCTATTCTGTATTGCCTTGCATACGGTTCCCCCTCTCTTGTCCAGACATCGTAGAATACGACCCTTACTTTACCTGCGAAGTTCTTTTCCAGCCTTTCCATTACGGGCTGCATCATGCGGCATGGTATGCATCCTACCGATCCAAGTTCTATAAAGGTGATTTCATATTTTTTGCCCCTGCTAGACTCCTTGGAGTGAGCAGGGCTAACTATACCTCCTGCACAGGCGAGAAAAAGTATCAAGAGCATTGAGATGATGCATCTTTTAGTCATATAGCTTTCTCCATATTGTTTATTCAGCAACTTCCATAATCCATCCGGTTTTTCCTCACCTTTTTGCCCAGTGCCTCTTTCTTTGTCTCTCACAAAAACTCTCTTAACACTTGCCGGACTGCTATAAGAAGAGAAGTGAGGGTGTTGCTTACTAACGTCTTCTCCAACCGGCCCAAACAGGAAAACCTTTTTCATCGCGAAGCCTCAGTATTTCGTCTCCTTTTTTTACTTCAGCGGCAATGATAGCCGGTGTTCCTTGAAAGGTTATTCTTGAGCCTTTGACCTCAATCTTGTCCTTCGGCTGAATCTTGATGTCCTGGTTTTCGATGTACCATCCCGGACCCAAATGAATCGGAATTGTTTCTTTGCCTGTTTTCACCATCAGATGTGCGCCGTAGCACATCCCTTTTATTGGGGTAATCCTTTCAATGCTGACTACCTCCCCGCTGATGGTTTCAACGGTTTTGGGGTCATACATCCTACCGTATTGGCCTCCCTGACCCCAGCCTCCACTTCCCCTCCAATTCATTCCTCGCTGGGCAAAAGATTCAGTGGCGACAATAAGACTGAGAATGGAAATCACAGATATTAATGTTCCTATTTTCTTCATTTTATCCTCCTAACCGATAATTTTTTTGATATCCTCAACTGAGAGTACTTTTCCAGTCGATTTCACCTCACCGTCTACAACTAGGGCAGGGGTAATCATCACCCCGTATTTCATAATCTCCTTCATATCCTCTACTTTTTTTACATCTGCGCCTATGCCCAGAATATTGAGAGCCTCTTGAGTATTGGCCAAAAGCTTTTTGCACTTGGGACAGCCCGTCCCTAAAATCTCGATCTTCATTTTCCTTCCCTCCTGTTAACTTACTATATTTCCATAAATCATCCCCGATATGGTAGCCATCACTACCACAAGGGAGGCGTAAACCAGTGTCTTCTTTGTTCCTAATTTGCTTCTCTCCTTCATTTACAATCCTCCTCTTTGCGGACTGCACTATGCAAAGCTATTTGACTAATTTGTAATATAGTCAACTATTAGACAAAAAATTTATATTTTCTTAAGCAGATCCCTGTTCAATTCCAGGCGAGTTTTAACCACCTTGTTCACACAGCTAAAGAAATCCATAACACAGGGAATTTCCAGGCGGTAATAGATATTCAAGCCCTCTTTTCTGTCTGAGAGGATACCTGCTTTTTTCAGCAGGGCCAGATGCCTGGAAACATTAGATGCCTCTGCGTTTACACATTTTACAATCTCTCCCACGCCCTTTTCTCCTATTGATACACATTCAACTATCTTCAGTCGAATAGGGTGGGAGAGTGCCTTGAATATCTCTGCTCTCAATGAATATATCTTTTCCATGTTCTTGTCACCTGCCGTATTTTACTATTTGATAACTTTACCAATTAGTCATGTAGTTATACATTGATCCAAAAGATATTTTCTGTCAAGAAAAATATGAAGGCTGAAGGAAGCAGCCCAGACATTCTTACTGAACAGGGAGGGTGGGGGACATCATATTGTTCAATAAGGCGAAATGTCTGACAAAAAGGTTGAATTTTTAATAGAAGGATGTTATATATAAAAAAACGGTGGTTGTCACTTATTGATTAACACTTTCTGATCATCTCCCAAAAAGTTGGTAGGGTAATAAGGATTCAAGGAGTCGAGGATTCGAGTGGAATAAATAAGCACTTGAACCCTTGAATCCTGGAATCCTTTTTGGCAACGAAATTGGAGAAGAACCATATTTTCAAGGCATCCTAATACAGGAGGACACATCATGTGTCAATCATGTCAGTCAGTAGCTCCAAAAAAGAAATTAGAATTCTCACCAGAGGATATACTTGACTTCACCCATAGTAAGTACCAGAAAGAACTTCTTAGGTTTAGAGAACCCCATTTTGCCTTCTGGGAAATTACCCATTCATGTAATCTAAGATGTAGCCACTGCGGATTAGCTGCCGGGAAACCCAAGAGCGATGAACTTAATACAGAAGGTGCCCTGGCTTTAATAGATAATATCTCAGAATCGGATACGAGGGTTTTGATGATCCTCGGTGGAGAACCCCTTTTAAGGAAGGATTTTCTTGAAATAGCAGAATATGCCGGGAGAAGATTTGAATTGGCTGTGTGTACCAATGGCGTACTAATAGACATGGAATACGCTAAGAATCTCAAGGAAGCGGGCATCTGGGTGATGGGTGTAAGTTTGGAAGGGGCAACAGCCAAAACCCATGATTCCATGAGAGGAGCCGGAACCTTTGAGAAGGCTGTAAAAGGCATAAAAAACTGCCTTGAAGCAGGCCTTCAGGTGTGTGTTATGCATACGGTTTCCAGGGCAAACATTCATGAACTCCCCGATCTCTTGAAGCTGACTCAGGATTTTGAGATAAACTGTTTTGAGGCGATGGATTTTCTCCCATTTGGAAGGGGGGAGAACATATCAGATCAAACCCTGACAAAAGAGCAGAGAAAGTGGATGTGTGAGTACCTTTCAGAGAGGAGGTTTAGGGCAGAATCTCCTGTAGCTTCTTTGCCGGATGATCCCTTCTGGTCTATAACATACAATGAAGAATTTATGGAAAACTGCTTCGACCCTTACAGCGATGTAATGGTAATTGGAGATGCCGGCGGGATACTCAACTACGGAATAAAGCCAAACGGCAAAGTGATACCTTTCCCTACCCTTAGAATAGAAATAGGTGACCTAAGAGAGAAGCCTTTCAGGGAGATCTGGAGGAATTCTGAGAGAATCGAGAAGTTAAGGAAAAGAGAAGCCCTTCAGGGCAAATGTGGTAGGTGCGAATATAAGTTTGTTTGTGGTGGCAATAGAGGGGTAGCCTATTACTACTCTGGAGATATGATGGCTGAAGACCCTAGATGCTGGTATGAGCCTTCCTTAAGCGCCTGAAAGTCGTGAATCGTAAGTCGTGAATCGTTATGAAAAACCCATCTAAAACAACCATGTTTTAATGGGTTTTTTTATATCTATTACCCTTCTTTGCTTCTACTTTGGAGTCAGTGAGGAGAGCTTTGAAAAAGTACCCCTTTTCGCTTCAGCATACATTTTTTGACCCATCTAAGCTCGCTCCATTGAAAATTCACAAACTCGCCCTTCGGGTTCAGACATGTGAATTTTCTATATTCCGCTCGCTAAGAAGGGTTCCCCAAAAAATCTATGAATTCGCTCTCAGGGGACTTCTTCAAAGCTCTCGGCAGGTTGTACAAAGGCTCAGTGAAACATTTTGACTTAGAGACCCTTTGGTGTTATAAGGAGTTGATAGGGGCGTATGAATGTGAAAACAGAGCTGTATGCTGAAGGCAGTGCGTTTGGCATATTGAAAGAGGATTGGAGAGAACTTATAAATAAGAGTTCAGCCAATGAGGTCTTCCTTACCTGCCAGTGGCAGAGTACCTGGTGGAGTCATTTTGAGAAGGATAAAGCTCTAAGGCTTGTGACTTTTCGCCAGGAAAAAGGCGACATTTTGGGTCTGGCTTCATTCTCTATCGAATCATCCCCTGACGGCAGTAGGGTAATGAGATTTCTGGGGGGAACTGATGTGACCGATTATCTTGATATTATTGCTAAATCCGGGTATGAGGAAGATGTCTGTAGAAATACAGTGGATTTTTGGAAATCCACAGAAGATGAGTGGGATTTTATTGACCTTCACTGTTTAAAAGAGACCTCAATCACATTGAATATTTTAAAGCAACTTCTTAATGAGAATGGATACTATGCTGAGGTTTCCGTAGAAGATGTGTGCCCCAGAGTCAGTCTGCCTCCCTCATGGGGGGAGTATCTGGAATCCTTAGACAAGAAAGACCGTCACGAACTGCGGCGTAAGATTAGACGGGTTGAAAGAGTATCTCAATCTGCAAATGATTATGGTGTTAAAAATTATGATTCCCTAACTGAGGGTATCGAACATTTTCTGTTATTACACCGTAAAAGTAATGTACAGAAGGAAGACTTTATGAATAGTGATATGGAGCTGTTTTTCCAAGATATTGCCAATATTCTCTTCCCGGAAAATTGGTTGAAGTTGTCTTTTTTAGATATGGATGGAACTTGTATGGCATCTTCAATGTGTTTCGATTACCAGAACAAAGTATACCTGTACAACTCGGGTTATGATCCAGAGTATTCCTACTTAAGTCCGGGCATAGTCCTTGTGGCTCATTTGGTCCGGGAGGCAATTGAATCGGGGCGGAGTGAATTCGACTTCTTAAGGGGGAAGGAAGATTATAAATATCGCCTTGGGGCTAAGGATTCCAAAATATACAGGATGATTATAAGGAAGATGGCTTCGTAAAAATTCATTCCACCCGAATCCTTGAATCCTTGACCCCTTGAATCCTTTTTATCGGCCGACTCTTTGGGAGATGAACTATATGTCGTTAAGTAGGGTGATTATGCTATCTGTTCATAGCTGCCCCCTGGATGTATTAGGAGGAAGGGATACCGGGGGTATGAACGTATATGTCCGGGAACTCAGCCGAAAGCTTGGTGAAAGGGGTATTAAGGTGGATATCTTTACCCGATCCAAGGATCCGTCTGTACCTAAGGTAGTTTACATGGATGAAAAGGTGCGGGTTGTACATATAAAGGCAGGTATAGAGGAACCTTATCATAAAAACCTGATCTGGAACTATTTGCCGGAGTTTCTGGAGGGTATCTTCAGTTTTGCCCGGGAAGAGGAGATAACTTACAATTTGATCCATAGTCATTACTGGCTATCTGGATGGATAGCCGGTAAGCTAGGTCAAGAATGGGGAATCCCAACGGTTCATATGTCCCACACTCTGGGTTTTCTGAAAAACCAGGCAGCAAGGAGTGATGATGAAAAGGAAACTCCTTTGCGCTTAGAGAATGAGATTAAGGTTCTCAGGGCTGCTGATAGGATAGTTGCCGCAACTCCGTTGGAAAAAAACCAGATAAATAGAGAATTTGACATACCTCTTGATAGGATTGAGGTGATTCCCTGTGGGGTAGATTCCAATCTTTTTAAACCGTGGAAATCAGAGGAGGCAAAGCTTCATCTGGGGTTAAATGGTCAGAGATTTATACTCTTTGTGGGACGGATTGATCCCATCAAAGGCATAGACAACCTCATAAGGGCTATGAATATACTGAAAAAGGATGATGGAAACAATGGTAACGGTTTAAGATTATTGATTATCGGCGGCACCCTGCCTGATAAAACTCATGCAGAAGAAAGCGAATTCAGAAACTTGATGAAGTTGACCTCGGAGTTGAATCTTGAAGATCAAGTAGAATTCCTTGGTACTAAGAGACAGGATTTATTACCTTATTATTATTCCGGTGCCGAGGTATGCGTTCTTCCCTCCAGGTATGAATCCTTTGGAATAGTTGCCTTAGAGGCTATGGCATGTGGGACCCCTGTGATAGCTTCTGAAGTTGGAGGGCTTTCATATCTTATGGGAGATGAAGATGCAGGGTTTTTAGTGCCCGTAGGGGATACTGAGATACTGGCTGAGAGAATAGGCTGGATAGTTGCCAACCCCTTTATAAAGGAAAAATTCGGCAGAGATGCCGTTAAAAGGGCGGAGAGGTTTGAGTGGTCTTTGATTGTTAATAAAGTGATTAGTCTGTACTCTCAACTGGCAAGTTGAAAAGTTTGGTTCTTCTCCCAATTAGTTAGGAGAAAGTGGTATAGGATTCGAGGATTCCAGGATTCAAGGGTTCAAGCGCTTATTTATTCCACCCGAATCCTCGACTCCTTGACCCCTTGAATCCTTTTCATCGACCAACTCTTTGGGAGATGAACTAAATAGTAGAAGGGAACTCAATGGAAACAGATAGAATAATGGTAATCATGGCACACCCGGACGATGCGGAGATGGGGTGTGGAGGAACAATAGCAAAGTGGATAAAAGAGGGTAATGAGGTTCGATACGTGGTCTGTACCAATGGAGACAAAGGGACCAAAGACCGAGAACTTTCCCCCCATCGCCTGGCAGAGATACGAGAAGATGAACAGCTTAGATCTGCTCAGGTGTTGGGTGTTAAAAGTGTGACCTTTCTGCGTCACAGAGATGGCGAACTGGAAGTAAACCTCGCTTTTCGAGGCGAACTGGCCCTTCTTATCCGTCAGTACAAGCCCCATGTTATAGTAACCCATGACCCATGGAGACCATATCTTCTGCACCCGGACCACAGGGCAGTCGGCTTTACAACATCCGATGCTGTAGTTGCCTCCAGAGATCATCTCTTCCTGCCTGCACAGACGTATGCGGGGTTTGATGCCCATTCTCCCCGTGAAATCCACTTTACGTTTTCAGAAAACCCTGACCTTTTTGTTGATATTACAGAGACCCTGGATAAAAAATTGGAGGCTATAGAACAGCACAAGAGTCAGATTGAGATTCACCCAAATTGGAAGGAAAGGATGATAGGGATGGCCATAGAGTTTGGTAAAAGAGGTAATATGCAATATGCAGAAATATTTAAGAGGGTGGTACTTTAAGTCGTGAATAGTAAGTCGTAAATAGAATAAACCGATTCACGACTTACTATTCACGACTTAGTGTCCCTATGAGGCTTTTTATATCACCGATTCTGTGGTCACTCAGGTATTTTTCAATACCTGAAAGAATGTCTACAGTAGCCTTAGGGTTAACGAAGTTTGCCGTTCCCACCTGGATAGCTGAAGCACCGGCAATGATAAACTCCAGCGCATCATAGGCATTCATTATCCCTCCGATACCGATTACAGGAATTTTCGTAACCCTTGCCACCTCCCACACCATTCTCAAAGCGATGGGTTTTATTGCAGGGCCTGATAGCCCGCCGGTTATATTAGCCAATTTAGGGGTTTTCGTTTCGATGTCTATCGCCATCCCTTTTATAGTATTAATTAAAGATAAGGCATCTGCACCAGCGTCCTGAACGCTTCTGGCAATCTCTGCTATATCAGTCACATTAGGAGAAAGCTTTATGATCAATGGGAGTTTGGTTGATTGTCGCACAAAATTTACTACCTCGAATGCCATATGGGGATCACTTCCAAAGATTATTCCCCCTTCTTTAACATTCGGACAGGATATATTGATCTCCAACCCTGAAATGCCATGAGTGTCATCCAGCTTATTCGCCACATCACCATACTCTTCTATGCTGCTGCCAAAGATATTTACGATTATCGTGGCACCGCTGTCTATCAAGTAGGGGAGCTTTTCTCCAATAAAACGGTCTACTCCAATATTCTCTAAGCCGATGGAGTTTAACATTCCCCCTGTTGTCTCAACGATTCGGGGAGGCGGATTGCCAGGTCTTGGTTTTAACGAGATACCTTTTACTACAATCGCCCCCAGTTTATCTAAGCCCACATAGGGGGCATACTCTTCACCATAACCAAAGGTGCCCGAGGCAGTCATTACCGGATTCTTTAATTGAATACCACCAATATTTACGGATAAGTCCATTTTTATTGTCTCATTCGGGGAACGAGAGAAAAACCCTCGCCTTCAGTTGGAATATTGTGCGGATGATGCAGGCACAAAGTTGCAAAGGCACATAGGCACAAAGAAGAGAATAACATGACTTTGTGCCTATGTCACTCTGTGCCTTTGTGCCTCAAGCTATCGGCTTTAGCCGATAGTAGTTGACTCATCCCAAAATATCTCATTGCTGTCAAAGACAGGGCCATCTTTACAGACTTTTTTATAAACATCCCCACCAGCCTTTGTCCTAACTACACACCCCAAACAAGCACCCACAGCACAGGCCATTCTGGACTCCAGAGATATCTGGCATGATATGCCCTTTTCGGCAATTATCTTTGATACCTCTTTTAACATGGTGTCTGGGCCGCATGCAAAGCAATGGGTAGAAGAACCTGGACTATAATCTCCGGACTCAAGATAATCCAACAATAGATCAACAACTAATCCTCGATGCTCCAGACTCCCGTCTTCTGTAGCTACTCTAACCTCAACACCTAATCTTTCAAACTCTTCCACACATAAAACGTCGGCCCTTCCCTTTCCACCCAGGAGGAGAATAAGGGATTTAAGCTTTGAACACTGTGAAATTATTCTCTCTGCCAGGCTAAGAAGGGGGGCTGCTCCGATTCCCCCCCCAACCAAGACTGCTGTTCTAATATTGTTATCTATTTTATATCCATTGCCCACCGGGCCCAAAAGATCAATATCATCATACTCCTTCATCTCAGACATTATCTCTGTCCCTTTACCCACTATCTTATAGAGTATCTCTACCTGAGAATAGCTGCCTGTATTTGCTCTTTGAATCCGGTGTATTACAAAAGGACGCCGTAAGAGAGGGTCCAACTGGTTGCTGACTCTTACCATAATGAATTGACCGGGAGCTGCTCTGGAGGCTATCTCCGGACAGTCTATCCCCATCTTATAATAAGTTGGGGACACCTCTATATTAAAGAGAATTTTTGATAACATCTGGTGCATTTATCGTCTCATTCAGAGAATGGGAGAGAAACCCTCGCTTTTAGGCGAAGACTTCAGCTCGATGTTATGCGGATGATACAGGTACAAAGTTGCAAAGGCACGTAGGTACAAAGAAAAGAATAACATGACTTTGTGCCTATCTCACTTTGTGCCTTTGTGCCTCAAGCCGTTAGCTTTGAGTACATCACAATAGCATCTTCATAGTTGTCTGAGTAATATCGGCGTCGTACCCCCGTGGCTTCAAAAGCGAATTTTTTATATAATGATATCGCAGGAAGATTTGATTTTCGGACCTCTAAAGTTGCAAGCTCTGCACCTGCAAGTATAGAAAACTTAAGGCCAAAGATAAGAAGACTGGTTGCAATTCCATGGCGGTGAAAATTGGGGTGAGTGGCAAGATTTAAGATGTGAACTTCATTGGTTACCACCCAGAGACATATATAACCAGCTATCCTCTTTTTGTGGGGAGTGGATTTTTTGGCAACAAAAACCTTTGACCACTCAATATCCAGTTCTTGTTCAAAGGCATCTCTGGTCCAAGGGGATTTGAAGCATAGATTTTCAATATCCAAAACCTCGTCAATATCTTCACCCTCCATCTCTACTATCTCTAAGTCTGTTACCTGAAGAGAGTTTCTCTGAATATCTTGGGAAATTAAGTCCATAGGATGTCGTTAGTAGCCTAATAGGCTGTAGGCTGTAGGCTGAAGTAGGCTAATAGTCTACAGGCTAATAGTCTATAGGCTAATAGTCTATAGCCTAAACTACAGCCTATCCACCTAAGCAGTTACTACTAAACAACCTTTTTGTTCATAATCTCGCTGGCCAAGTTAATATTCTTCTGTCCAAAAGATTTCAGCTGCATAGCCAATTCGTTTAATGTTTTGTCTTCTCGGTAAGTAGAAAGCTTAATAAGCATGGGTAGGTTTACTCCTGTTAATACCTCTACCTTTCCTTCTTCCAAAAAAGAGAGACTCAGATTAGAAGGTGTGCCACCAAACATATCAGTTATTATCAAGACACCTTCACCATTATCCAACCTTTTAATAGCCATTGATATCTCTTTCCTCAATTTCTCTGTGTCTTTCTTGGGGTCAACAGATATGGCTTGAATACTATCTATCTTGCCACCCATCATATCAGCAGCCGCAACCAACTCAGTGCCTAAATTGTAATGAGTTATCACCAGAATCCCGACCATTCTTCCTCCATACTAAAAGTATTGGTAATTACTCGGGTTCAAAGTTCCAAGGTTCACGGTTAGAGAGCGATGAAGATAGCCAACCGTGAACCTGACAACCTGAGTAGTTACAAATATTGATCAACTAGCTTCTATATCCCTGTGCCTGATACTAACCACATATTTTTCTTTGTCAAGAGACTTGGCCAGTTCATTGATAATAGTTACAGAACGGTGCTTTCCTCCTGTACAACCAATAGCGATAGTCAGGTATACTCTCCCTTCTTTTTCATATAGAGGAACCAAAAAGTGGATTAGATTAGAAAATTTCTTTATAAATTTTTTCGTTTCGCTTCTTTTTAAGACATAAGTAGAGACCTCTTTATTTTCACCCGTGAGGTTCTTTAACTCTTCAATAAAGTATGGATTTGGTAAAAATCTCACATCCATTGTTAAATCAGCATCATATGGCAATCCATATTTGAATCCAAAGGAGAGTAAATTTATAGTCATCTTCTTTAAGGAGGAGACTTCACTAAAATATTTGTAAATAGCGTCCTTTAACTGATGAACATTATAATTAGAGGTGTCTATAACCTTATCTGCCGTGCTCTTTAAATTTGAAAGACGTTCTCTTTCTAATTTAATCCCTTCAATGACCGATTTGCCTTCTGCCAGAGGATGAGACCTCCGGGTCTCACTGAAGCGCCTGAGCAGGATTTCATCAGAGCACTCCAGGAATATTGTTTCCATTAGATAGCCTTCCTTTTTCAACTCCTCAAAGATTCGGGGGTATTCCTTTAGGAAACCCCTCTCCCTAATATCCATTACAAAGGCTACCCTAGAGATTTCTCCTGGAGATTGAAGACGCAACTCTAAGAATTTTGGAAGTAAAATAACTGGCAGGTTGTCTACACAGAAAAATCCGATATCCTCTAAAGCCTTTATTGCTGTGCTTTTTCCTGAGCCTGAAAGACCGCTTATAATAACAATCCGAATATTCTTCATTTAACTTGGAGGTGAGACCTAACCTCATCACACATCATTGAGAATTCTCATCCCTCTCAATAATAGTCTTAAAGAGGTCATCTTTTAATTTAGCTTCCATTAAGTCTTGCTTGAAAGAACTGTCTTTCAACAGACGTGAGATTCTGGCCAATGCTTTCAAGTGGATACCCGCAGAATTTTCAGGTGCAACCAGTAAAAAGAAGAGATGGGTTGGTTTTCCATCCATAGAGTCGAAATCGACTCCGTCTATACTTTTCCCAAAAGAGGCTAACATGGCATCAATATTTTTGAGTTTTCCATGAGGTATGGCTATGCCATCTCCAATACCTGTACTTCCCAATTTTTCTCTTTCTAAGAGAACCTCTATGAGTTCTTCTTTATTTATTAGTTTGTTTTGTTTGACAATAACACTAACAAGTTCCGCCAAAACCTCCTTCTTATTTTTAGAGGTTAACTCAGGAATTATTAAATCTCCGCTTAAAATATCAGCAATCTTCATCAGTTTCCCCTTCGGACGCGCTTGTATTAATACTCAGGCTCAATTAAACCATAATTCCCGTCTCTTCTCCGATAGATCACATTCACCTTTTCTGAGGAAGCATTGGTAAAGACCAAAAATTCATAATTCGACGATTCCAACTGCATTGCTGCCTCTTCTACAAACATAGGCTTTATGGAGAGGTTTTCGCTTCTTATAACCTTTGGTTCCCCTCCTCCTTCAAGACTATCTGCTGTTAACACATTGATTCTGCCCGATAAATTCCCTAAATTAGAATTTATAGTTTTATGTTTCTTCAACCTTTCTTTGTACTTACGAAGCTGCCTCTCAATCTTATCTATAACCAGATCGATTGAAGAATACATATTGTCTGTTTCTTCTTTACCCTTTATTACTATCCTGTTAGCGACAAGACTGATGTCTGCTATATTCCTGTGTTTTTCTACTGATAGGACAACATTTGCTTCAATAGGTCTGTCAATGTATTTCTTCACTCTAGCCACTTTTTCTTCAACATACTTTTTAAAGTCCTCAACAGCATCCATATGTCGAAAGGTCACAGTTATCTGCATTTCTCACTCCTCCTACTAAAAAACCCTTTTTCTTTTTGACGAAGGTAAAATATTTAACATTTCACGGTATTTAGTTACTGTTCTCCGTGCGATATTTATTTTTAATTCCTTCAGGATATTAACAATTTTCTGGTCGCTATAAGGTTTCTTGGGGTTTTCATCAAGAATAATCTGTTTGATCTTATCTTTGACGCTCTCAGAGGCTATACTTTCTCCTCTTGAATAGGCGATCCCGCTGTTAAAAAAGTATTTCAGCTCAAAGATTCCTTGAGGGGTATGTACATATTTATTTGTTGTAACTCGGCTAATAGTTGATTCATGCATACCAATGTCTTCAGCTACGTCTCTAAGTACCAGAGGTTTCAGATGCCCTGTATTTTTCTCAAAGAAATCCCGCTGAAATTTAATAATGCTTTTCATAACCTTATGTATGGTTCTCTGTCTCTGATGGATACTCTTTATCAACCATACCGCAGAACGGATCTTTTCTTGTATGTATTCCTTTGTTATTTTTGATGTTAGGTCTCCCTGAGAGAGGGCATTGCGATAAAAGGAACTTATCCTCAATTTGGGCATACCGTCTTCATTCAAGACTATAAAAAATTCATTTCCCACATTGTAGACATATATATCAGGGGTAATGTATTGGGCTTCCTCCTCATTGAAATGTCTGCCAGGATTGGGGCCCAATTCACAGATTAACCTTGCAGCCTCCACAACCTTTTCCAAAGGGACCCCCAATTTTTTAGCGATTATTTGAAGCCTTTTGTTTTCCAAATCAGGCATATGATTGGCTAGGATTTCTTCTACAATAGGACTATCTCCAATACGGTGTTTTGCTTGAATAAGTAAACACTCTTTCAGATCTCTGGCTCCAACACCTAGAGGGTCAAATTCTTGAATCTGCCTCAAGACATTATCAACCACAGCTTTGTCTGTCCCGCTGGTCTCAGCAATATCGGCTAAACTAACCCGAAGATAACCATCTCCATCAATATTACCAATGATCAAGCTGCCTATTAAATCTTCTGTTTCGGTAAAATTTGAGAGACGGAGCTGTAACGTTAGATGATCATAGAGGGTCATTTTTTTTGTTAATCTGTTCTCTAATGAAAGGTTCTCATCGTCTTCAATGCCGGAACCAGAACCATCTGGAATAAAGCCACCTGCATAATTTTCCCATTTAATACCCATGTTTGTGTCTTGATTATCAAATGTTACTTCGTTTGTTTTGTCGGATTCAAATTCTCTTACCTCGTCACTTTTGTTGGAATTGTCTCCATTAGAAAAATCTTGAACCTCTTCTAGGACTGGATTCTCTACGATCTCCTTTTGAATAAGATCACTCAGTTCTAATCTTGAGAGCTGCAACAATTTTATTGACTGCTGCAGTTGCGGCGTCATAATTGTCTGCTGGACCAGTTTTAAGCTCTGTTTAATTTCTAAAGCCATAATATATCCAGTCTAAAAACTTATAATTTAAACTTTTCACCCAAGTATATCTTTCGGGCCTTTTTACTATCAGTAATTTGTTGAGGGTCTCCAAATTCCAGGATTTTACCCTGATCTATAATATAGGCTTTATCACAAACACCTAGAGTTTCTCGGACATTATGATCGGAAATAACAACCCCCATACCTCTGGATCTCAATTGTCTTATAATATTTTGAATATCAATAACTGCTATAGGGTCTATTCCGGCAAAGGGTTCATCGAGTAAAATAAAAGCAGGGGAGGTTACAAGTGCCCTGCTAATCTCTACCCTCCTACGTTCTCCTCCGGAAAGTGAATATGCCTTATTTTTAGCGATAGAAGCTATGTTTAACTCATCTAAAAGGTCATGTAACCTTTCTTTTCTTTCTTCTTTTGACAACTTTAACGTTTCCAGAATTGCCAAAATATTCTCTTCTACTGTTAATTTACGGAATATCGATGATTCCTGGGGAAGATAATTGATTCCTTTCCTTGCCCGTAGATAGATAGGATACTCTGTGATATCTTCCTCGTCCAAGAATACCCTTCCTTGATCCGGTTTAATTAAACCAACCATCATAAAGAAGATGGTTGTCTTCCCAGCTCCGTTGGGACCCAACAATCCAATAACTTCTTCTGTATTGATTTCCAGGGTTATATCATCAACAACCTTTCTATCCCCAAATACCTTTGTCAGACCTTTGGCCGATAGAGTCCGCATTTAGTGTCTTTTTTCTCCTTCATCCTTCTCTATATGAATTGTAGCGTTTACCCTTGTATTTTTATTTCCTTCTACCACACCCCTATCTTCGGCCAAAAAGAGAGTTATCTTTTCCCCCTTTATTAGATTGTCTCCTTCCCAAACTCTAGGATTTCCTGTAAGTATAATTTTATCCTGAGAATTCATAAACACGGCTTTTTCCCCACGGGCCTTTTTGTTCCCCTGATTTATCCTTACATCTCCCTCCGCAACAACCTCCATCACCTTCTTGTTCGTCTTGT
Source organism: Desulfobacterales bacterium (assembly GCA_016209225.1). Classification (GTDB taxonomy): domain Bacteria; phylum Desulfobacterota; class UBA8473; order UBA8473; family UBA8473; genus UBA8473. Next base: position 6,070 of record JACQWO010000015.1, on the reverse strand, counting down.
CATAGATTACAGATATACTTTTCGAACTTATTGTGAGCTCTCCTCTTTTAGCAACTACATTCCCGGTAAATTTTACAATGTTTTTCTTATTGTCCCCTTCAAGATGATCTGAATTGATTACTATAGGCTGGTCATTATCCTTTAGTTGAAACTTGTCTCCTTTATTCGGTACTGAGGAGGTATCAAGACCCATGGATGGATATATATTAAAGGACAGTACCAAAGCTATAACAATTGTTAAAATCAAGTCTTTTTTTTGTATCTGTAATTTTACCATAATGGTTCAATCAATCCGCCTTAAGATTTTTCACTGTTGTTGAAACATTATTTAGCACAAAGAACCTTTCTCTGTCAATATCAATGGTCATTCCTACACCGCTGAGTTTCATCCCATAACCGGTAAACTCAATCTTGTCCGGAGTATAGATTTCCCTTTTTTTTGAGCTGTATTTTAATGACTGAGTATGGAATTGATATCGATCTTCTGAACTTACAACCACATTTCCCCATATTTCGATGTCTCTGGTGTTAGTTATAACCTTTCCCTCATTTCCGAGCAATGTTATAGGTTTGGCATCTTTAAAGAATACCTTAACCATGACATCCTTGAGGGTTCCCATGTCTTTGTTTTTAAAGTACTGCCCTGAACTTGCCTTAATCTCCCATTCTTTAATACCTCGATTGGTTTTTACGTAATGAACGTTTTTAATTGTCACATCAGCTTTACTTCTGACCGAATCTATAATTTCTACTTGGTTCCAATGCTCTCCATAATTAGTTATAAATATTATTATGACAGCGAAGATTGCTAAGACGATCACTGAGATAATGAATAATTTTGTCTTTTTCATCTCTTGGCTTTAGCTATTATGTTCCAAAGTACTTTTCTGTAAGCATACCCCATTTATCTTGTGCCTTCAAGATCAATTCACATACCTCTCTGACCGCCCCGTTTCCACCATTCTTCACGGTAACATAATCAACCACCTCTTTGAGATATTCAGACCCATCAACCACTGCCACAGAAAAACCGACTCTTTTTAACAAGGGCATATCAACAAGATCGTCACCAATGAAACATACCTGGTTATCAGCCAACCCTTTCTCTTCCAATATCTTTTCATATACCCTTACTTTATCGAATATCCTTTGATATAAAATAGAAATGCCTAACTCTCTAGCACGATGCCCAACAGCCCTGGATTCTCTTCCGCTGATAATTCCTACCTCAATCCCTGACCGCATTAGCAGCTTTATGCCATGTCCGTCTTTGACATCAAAGCATTTTAACTCCCCACCTTTATCATCATAGATTACCCTGCCGTCGGTCAAAACCCCGTCTACATCAAGGATAACGAGTTTTATACCCTTTGCCTTCTCAATTATCCTATCTTGAATCCTATTTCCCTTGATTATTTTAACCCCTCCTTTCAACTAAATTCAGAAGTCAGAAGTCAGAATGAAAAGACAATTTCTGCTCGTTTTGTTCGTGGCTCAAGGCATAGGGTTAACCAATCTCTATTCTGGATTCTGACTCCTGGATTCTGACTCCTCTAATTTTATGGTGTCAGGTGCCCTTAACAATATCGTCAATCTTTTTGATTTGCATTAGTAATTCGGGCAGAGAATCCAGGCTTATAGAATTGGGACCGTCGCATAACGCTTGATCAGGGTCTTCATGAACCTCCATGAATATGGCATCTATCCCAACTGCAACAGCAGCCCTGGAGATATTAGGGACAAACTCTCTCTGTCCGTCAGAAGCTGTACCTTTTCCTCCTGGCAGTTGGATACTGTGAGTAGCATCGAAAACTACAGGGTATCCAAACCCTCTCATAATAGATAGAGAACGCATATCGGCTACAAGGTTATTGTATCCGAATGAAGTGCCCCTTTCAGTTAGTAATATCTTTTCATTGCCAACCGATTCTACCTTTTCAATAATATTCTTCATATCCCAGGGAGACAGGAACTGTCCCTTCTTCAGGTTTATTACCTTTCCAGTTTTGGCAGTCTCGATAATAAAATCTGTCTGCCGGCAAAGAAAGGCAGGTATCTGAAGAACATCCAGAACCTGTGCAGCCTGATCAATCTCTTCAAAGCGATGAATATCAGATAAGATGGGGATCCCCACTTTCATTTTGACCTCGTTAAGTATACTCAGACCTTCTGAGATACCAGGGCCGCGGTAAGAATGAAGGGAAGTCCTATTTGCTTTATCATAGGAAGACTTAAATATCAATGCAATAGATGATTCGGAGGCTATATCTTTTAGCCGTTCTGCTGTGCGTATTGTCTTCTCATGACCCTCGATTACACAAGGCCCTGCGAATAAAACTAAAGGATTACCACCGCCTATTTTGATAATATCCCCACCAAGGAGACTATCTATATTAATTGCCTTTGTCAATCCCGACCTTCCTTCTTTTACTGTCCACTGTTCAGTGTTAATACTTCACTCTTCACTCTTCACTCTTCACTCTTCATTTTTCATTCTTCACTCTTATCCGACGAAAGAGATGCCTTAATAAATTCCCTGAATAGAGGGTGTGGGGTCATAGGACGTGATTTGAACTCTGGATGAAATTGGCAGCCCAAAAACCAGGGGTGAGACTCGATTTCTATTATCTCAACAAGTTCTCCATCAGGGGAAACACCACTTGTCCTAAGCCCTTTCTTAACCAACTCTTCTCTGTATTTATTATTAAATTCATATCTATGTCTATGCCTTTCAGAAATGAGTTCCTGCTGATACGCTCTATAGGCAAAGCTATCCTTTGTTAATCTGCAGGGGTAGGCTCCTAATCTCATTGTACCGCCTAAATCCGTATTTTCATCTCTTTGCTGGATTGTGTTGTCCTTATAGTCAATCCACTCTTTCAGTAGACCTATTATTGGGTGCAGGGTTTCTTTGTCGAACTCTGAACTATGGGCATCTTTCAATCCACAAACATTTCTTGCAAACTCAACTGCAGCCAGTTGCATACCCAGACATATTCCAAAGAATGGGATCTTCCGCTCTCTAGCATATCTAATAGCCTTGATCTTTCCTTCAATCCCTCGATCACCGAATCCACCTGGTACCAGAATTCCACGTACATTGGCCAAAAGTTTATCCGGGTTATCTTTCGCTATATCTTCTGAATCCACATATTTCAGGTTTACCTTGCAGTAATTGGCAATTCCACCGTGGACAAGGGCTTCGTTCAGGCTCTTATAGGAGTCTTGCAGCGTTACATATTTTCCCACTATAGCAATCTCTGTTTGCCTTTTGGGGTCCTTTATCTTTTTTACCATCTTTTCCCATTCATCTAAAACAGGAGCCCTGGTCCACATATGAAGCATCTCAACAATTTTCTCATCTAATCCTTCACTATGGAAAACCACAGGCACTTCATAGATACTGTCAACATCCTTAGCAGTAATCACTGCATCCTTCTCCACATTACAGAAGAGGGCTATCTTAGACTTTATCTCAGGGGGTAGAAGTCGATCGGTACGACACAGGAGAATATCTGGTTGAATACCTATTTCCTGTAACATCTTTACGCTGTGCTGGGTTGGTTTGGTTTTTAATTGACCAGCGGTAGGGATAAACGGAACCAGGGTCAGGTGAATATAAAGGACATTGTCCCTTCCCAGATCAGTTTTGAATTGCCTTATAGCCTCCATAAACGGGAGACTCTCGATGTCTCCTACCGTGCCTCCTATCTCGATGATGGCGACATCAACGCCATTGGCAACTTTCAGTATGTTTTCCTTTATTTCATCAGTAATGTGGGGTATTACCTGTACTGTCTTGCCAAGATAATCTCCCCTTCTCTCTTTGGAAATCACAGAATCGTATATCTGTCCGGTAGTGAAATTATTCTTTTTGCTCAATTTGGCGGTAGTAAATCTTTCATAGTGGCCTAGGTCCAAATCAGTCTCAGTGCCGTCATCAGTTACAAAGACTTCACCGTGTTGAAAAGGGTTCATGGTCCCGGGGTCTACATTTATGTAAGGATCTAGTTTCTGGATAGCAACCCTTAATCCCCTGCATTCCAGCAATGCCCCAATTGAAGCTGATGCTAAACCTTTCCCCAAAGATGAGAGTACCCCCCCTGTCACGAAGATCAATTTCGTCTTCATCTAAGAACTCCTGCTGATCGCATTTCCCAGCCTTTTTGTCTTTCTCTTCAGTTTTTTTATCCTGTTTTTAAGACTCTTTAATGCTTTTTTATCCTTATTTTCTAAAGCCTTTTGTTTCTGAGCTTTAAGATCTCTTAACTCTTTTTTTATATCTGCCTTTGATTTTAAAGGCTTTTCTTTTGTTGCTTTTTTATCCTTCTTAGGCTCTACCTTTTTGGGCTTTTCCTTTTTGGGTTTCCCTGAGGCTTCTCTAATGGCTTCAATCAATTCAGCTTTTTTCATTGCAGTAACGCCGGTTATTTCTGGATGCTTTTTTGCTTCTTCTCGTAATTCTGGAACGGTCAATTTTTCAATGTCCTTTTCCATATTCCCCCCTTAAGATAAAGTTATTGGATATGTATATCATACTAAATCCCTTACTGCAATTCAAAAATCCTAACTAGTGGAATGTCCCTTTAAACAGCGCACTTAAGTACGCTGTTGTTGAGTGCGCTGTTGTTGCTATTGTTGTCACTATTAATTGCTATAAATATTCCCTCCCACTTGATGGAGGAGGGGCAGGGTGGGGGTGAAGAATCGCTATTTATTGAGATTCACCTTATCAGCAATGCTTGACTTCCCTGACCTTCTATATTCTAGTTTGACGTTATAGCGTTGTAATGTTATAGTACTATAAAAATGGAGGTAATATTATGAGTATGTTAACAAAAAGAGCAACTATATATTTGGATCCAATGTTGCACAGAGCATTGCGGCTTAAGTCGGCCGAAACGTCTCGGTCAATATCCGATCTTGTAAACGAAGCAGTAAAATCCATTATGGCAGAAGATGTAGAAGATCTTGCAGCCTTCAAAGAACGTGAAAACGAGCCCCTGATAGCCTTTGAAGACGTATTAAAAGAGCTTAAAGAACATGGCCGAATATAAGATCCTTTTACGTCGTTCAGTCACCAAAGAACTTGATCACATTCCCAAGAAAGATCTTAAACGCATAATCAATCGCATTAAATCTCTTGCACATGATCCACGTCCTTTCGGTTGCGAAAAGCTTTCCGGATATGAACGGTACCGAATTCGTCAAGGAAATTATCGTATCGTGTACTCCGTCCAGGACAAAGAACTTACTATTTGGGTTGTAAAGATAGGACACAGACGTGATATTTATCGGAAGCTAACGCGGCGCTGAGCGGTGTCCCGAAGGGACATCCGTCTCCTGTGCCTGGTTCTCCCGGAGCGAAGCGGAGGGCAGGCACAACTGCTCAGCGCCGCGTTCCCCCTGAGCGAAGCGAAGGGGGAACAACAGGTTCAACCTGATCGCAACAGCGGGGCGGTACATAAGGAAAAGTAAAGAATAGAAAAAAATATGGAGGTTGTCCCTTGTCCCTTGATGCCCCAATTTGGAGGAGAACCGAAAACTAAAAGGCTGTATCCCAACTTGAAAAGGATACGGCCTTCTTTTGGAGGTTAAATAATGAAAAGTTTATTTAAAATTGACCGGCTTCATCTTATCCCTAATGCTTTCATGTAATTACATGTAACTTGCTGGTATTGGACAACGTCCCATTTCTGCCTGGGAAAAAGATTTGACAGGCACAGGTATTTGTAGTATTTGAGAATATCATTATACACAAGAATTTTCTTCTATCTGCTGACAAAGCAAAAGGAGGCGAAAATCATGCATGAAAAGGAAATTGAGGTGAAAATGCGGAAGCTTTCTGAGGATTTGAGGAGAGAGGTTTTAGATTATGTGGACTTTCTGCTAAGCAAATACCAAGACAGAGAAACTGCTAGGAGGAAATTCAAGTTTGACTGGGAAGGGGGGCTCTCAGAGATAAGAGAGAATTTCACTTCTGTTGAATTACAACACAATGCTTTGGAGTGGAGATAATGCTTTTAGTTGATACGAATGTATTCTTAGAAATACTCCTGGAACAGGATAA
>JACQWO010000045.1 GCA_016209225.1 Desulfobacterales bacterium | reverse complement strand
TATTTTGCTCGCACAGTTGGAGACAAAGTGACGGCAGATGTGATCAGAAATTATATTAAGTATCATCGTGAACAAGAGAAATCTCCGAAGCAATTAAAATTGTTTTAAGATGCCCCGCCCTGTGGGCGGGGTAATTCACTTGGAAGAAAAATAGTGTTAGCAAATAAAAAGCAAATAAAAGCTTGACAAATAAAGCGATTATTGAGAATATATCCAATTTTATGGTTAACAATTTTAGAAGGGAGTTAATGTGCCTACTATAAACCAATTGGTCAGAAAGGGGCGTAAAAGGGACAAGAAGAAAACGGATGCCCCTGCTTTAGGGAACTCGCCACAGAAAAGGGGTGTTTGTACTCGAGTTTATACCTCTACGCCTAAAAAACCCAATTCAGCACTGAGAAAAGTAGCTAGAGTTAGGCTGACCAATGGTATAGAGGTTACTTCTTATATACCGGGAGTCGGGCATAACCTTCAAGAGCACTCTGTGATTTTAATTAGAGGTGGAAGGGTTAAAGACTTGCCCGGCGTCAGATATCATGTTATTAGGGGGACTCTAGATTCTGGAGGAGTTGTGGACAGGAGAAGGAGCCGTTCTAAATACGGGGCAAAGAAACCGAAGTAAGTTTTAGCGATAAATGTTTTAGTTATTCAAAACCTGTGGGGTAGAGAGATGCCTAGAAGAAGGGAAGTACCTAAAAGAAATATCTTGCCGGATCCTAAGTATAAGGATATAAACGTAGCAAAGTTTATCAACACAATTATGCTCAAGGGGAAAAAGAGTTTAGCCGAATCCATAACCTACGGCTTCTTTGATATCATTAGGGAGAAAACAAAGTCTGACCCTATCAAAATTTTTCAAAAGGCTTTAGATAATGTTAAACCAGTTATTGAAGTTAAATCTCGCCGTGTTGGTGGGTCGACATACCAAGTACCCATGGAAGTTAGATCTGAGCGACGAGTTGCTTTGGGGATACGCTGGTTAATAAATTTCGCCAAAAAAAGACAAGAAAAGACAATGGCAGAAAAATTGGCTGCGGAAATTCTTGATGCCGCAAATAGCAGGGGTGCAGCATTCAAAAAGAAGGAAGACACTCATAAGATGGCTGAAGCCAACAAGGCTTTTGCCCATTACCGTTGGTAGAAAGAGGACGTAGGTCTTTCCATCAAAGATAATACCCAGTTTCACAAATTGGTGTGGTTAAAGGGCACTTAATCTTAGGATCAGACTTAGACTTATTGATAGAAGGAGTGTTAGTGTTTTTTGCCTATTCAATCCTTAGTTTAAGTTTTTTTTTATGTTTTAGAGGTTGGCATAAATTTGGCAATACCAGTTCCGTTAGAAAAGACAAGAAATATAGGGATTATGGCGCATATAGACGCAGGTAAAACTACAACTACGGAAAGAATACTATATTATACTGGTGTTTCTTATAAGATGGGTGAAGTCCATGATGGAGCAGCCATCATGGACTGGATGGAGCAGGAACAAGAGAGAGGTATAACCATAACCTCTGCGGCTACAACTTGTTTCTGGAATAGTAATAGGATTAATATTATAGATACCCCTGGACATGTTGATTTTACTATAGAGGTTGAAAGATCTTTACGCATTTTAGATGGAGCTGTGGTTACATTTTGCTCGGTAGGAGGGGTTGAACCCCAATCAGAGACTGTTTGGGGGCAAGCGGACAAGTATCATATCCCAAGGATTGCTTTTATCAATAAGATGGATAGGGTAGGTTCTGATTTTTTCCATGTGGTCGATATGATGAAAAATAAACTACAGGCCAATCCCATAATTCTACAGTTGCCTATTGGCAAGGAGGAAAACTTCAGGGGTGTTGTTGATCTGATTAAAATGAAGGCCATAGTTTATGATGAAAGCACTCTAGGAGCAGAATTTAAAGAAGAGGAGATACCCCCAGATTTAACTGATTTTGCTTTGGAATATCGAGAGAAGCTTATTGAGTCTGTGGCTGAGCAAGATGATATATTAATGGGTAAATACCTGGAAGGGAAAATTATCACCAACGAAGAACTTAATCAAGTAATTAGGAGTGAAACTATAGCTAATAAGCTTGTTCCCGTATTCTGCGGTGCAGCATTTAAGAACAAAGGTATCCAACCTTTATTAGATGGTATTATTGACTATCTTCCTTCTCCTAAAGATGTTCCACCAGTTAAAGGGATGAACCCTGATGGTGAAGAAGTTATAAGAGAGGCAGACAATAAAGCCCCTTTTTCAGCTTTGGTCTTTAAAATTATGAATGATCCATTTGTAGGGCAGCAGTACTTCTTTAGAGTTTATTCTGGGTTTATTGAGAAGGGTTTATATGTATATAATTCGACTAAGGATAAGAAGGAGAGGATTGGTAGGCTTTTAAAGGTTCATTCCAACAAAAGGGAGGAAGTTAAAGAGGTCTATGCAGGGGACATTGCCGTTGCCATTGGTTTAAAAAATACTACTACAGGTGATACTCTTTGTGATAAAAACGATCCGGTAGTTTTAGAATCCATGGAGTTCCCTGATCCGGTGATGTCTGTTGCAATTGAGCCTAAGACAACGGCTGATCAAGAAAAACTGGCAGAGTCACTTCATAGATTAACCATAGAAGATCCATCTTTCAAGGTCCGTATAGATGAGGAAACAAATCAGACTATTATTTCTGGGATGGGTGAGTTACACTTAGAGATAATTGTTGACAGATTGCTTAGGGAATTTAAGGTGGCTGCTAATGTTGGTAAACCTCAAGTGGCTTTTAAAGAAACTATTACTAAGTCCGTTAAATCAGATGGTAAATTTATTCGTCAGTCCGGAGGACGTGGCCAATACGGAGATGTGCGGCTTGAATTAGAGCCTCGAGAACGGGGGGCAGGTTTCGAGTTTGTTAATAAAATTATAGGGGGGAGTATTCCTAAAGAATATATCCCTGCAATAGAAAAAGGTGTAATGGAGGCTATGGGGAGGGGGGGGTTAGCTGGATATCCTGTAGTAGATGTAAAGGTTACACTATATGATGGTTCTTACCATGATGTTGATTCTTCAGAATTGGCATTTAAGATTGCCGGCTCTATAGGTTTTAAAGAAGGGGCAAAGAAGGCCCAGCCGATTTTATTGGAACCTATTATGGCTGTTCAAGTAATGGTTCCAGAGGAATTTATTGGTGAGGTTGTCAGCAATCTTATTTCTAGAAGAGGGAAAGTTTTAGATATGAATGTTAGGACAATCTGGAAGATTATAGAAAGTAGAGTGCCGCTGGCTAATATGTTTGGTTATTCGACCGACTTGCGATCGGCTACACAAGGTAGAGCGACTTATACTATGCAGTTTTCCCATTATGAACCGGTTCCAGCTTCCATTGCTGAGAGTATCTTGGGATAGGTATGTCAGGGGAAAAATCCTGATAAGGAGGATATAGGCATGTCAAAGAAGAAGTTTGAGAGGACTAAGCCGCATGTTAACATAGGCACAATAGGTCATGTTGATCATGGTAAGACGACATTGACTTCAGCGATAACCAGGGTATTGAGTAATAAGGGTTTTGCGG
>JACQWO010000033.1 GCA_016209225.1 Desulfobacterales bacterium | reverse complement strand
GCTCACTTTTTTACAAGAAAAAGGTATTGGCGTAGCGGTCAATTATCGGGCAATACATCTTTTGAAATTTTATAGGGAAAGGTTTGGATATAAAGAAGGGGATTTTCCTGTTGCGGAAGGGATAGGAAAGAGAACCATCTCCCTTCCACTTTACCCCCTGTTAACCGATGAAGAAGTAAATTATGTCATTAACACCGTAATAGAGGTGGTTGAGAATGAATAGAAGCTCATCCCAAATAAGAACCGAGGTCTACGAAAACCAGATTAAACAAGGTAGGCTTGAGGAAGCGGGTGATTTTCCGAAGGTTGTGCTTATTGATACGATCAGCTTCTGCAACCTGCGCTGCTCCATGTGTGTTCATAAGGACATGACAAGAAAAAAAGGCATTATGTCATGGGGGCTTTATACAAAGATTATTGATGAAATCGCTGAAACAGACAAAAATGTAAGAGTATGGGATGTATTTTTTGGCGAGGCATTGATGCTAAAAAAAAGGAAGCCCACCATATTTAACATGATTGCATATGCAAAAGAAAAGGGGCTGACAGATGTAGTCATAAACTCAAATGCAAACCTTCTTGATAAAGAGGCAGCGGCTGATTTGATCAAATGCGGACTAGATGCCATTTATATAGGTATAGACGCATTTAAACCGGAGACCTATGCAAAGATCAGGGTAGGCGGAAATTATGGAAAGACAGTGCAAAATGTCATCAATTTGATTGAACTTAAGAAATTGCTTAATGCTGCTAATCCTAAGGTGGTTGTCCAGTTTGTAGAGATGGATATTAATAAGGATGAAAAGGATGATTTCATTCAGTTTTGGAATGAACACGGGGCAATAGCAAAGATAAGGCCAAAGGTAAGCTGGGCTGGAATGATAGATGCCCCAAATCTTGTTTTAGGCAATGGAGACAGGTGGTTGTGCCATTGGGCAATGCAGACCATGTCTATCACTGATACCGGCAAAGTAGTAACATGTGCTGTTGATCTGGATGCGAAGTTTGTAGCAGGGGATGTAAATAAACAGTCTTTAAAAGAGGTTTGGAATGGCAGCCTTAAAGAATTAAGGCAGATGCATATCTCTAAGAGATTTAGAGGCCTTCCTGAAAATTGCAGAAATTGCAGAGACTGGCAATCTGCGAGGGCTAACTATTACTCGGTGAATTCTTAAAATGTGCGGTATTTGTGGATTCACAGGCATACCAGACAAAACTTCCCTTAAAAGAATGACCGATTCCATCTTTCATCGCGGCCCTGATGAAGATGGTTTTTATTCTGACGGAAGCGTAAACCTTGGCATGAGGCGGCTCTCTATCATTGATGTTGCTACAGGACATCAGCCTGTTCATAATGAGGATAAATCCATCTGGACTATCTTTAATGGCGAGATATATAACTATAAGGAGTTAAGAGAGGAATTAGGAAAAAATGGTCATGATTTTTATACAGACCACTCTGATACAGAGGTTATTGTTCATCTCTTTGAAGAATATGGAGTAGAGTTTGTTCATAAGTTGAATGGCATGTTTGCTATTGCCATCTGGGATAAGAATAATAAGAATCTTTTCCTCATAAGAGATAGGATGGGTGTTAAACCTATTTTTTATGCAGAGGTAAATAATCAACTAATCTTTGGTTCTGAAATCAAAGCGATTCTGGCTAATAGTATCTATAAGAAGGATATAAACTATGAGGCATTATATCACTACTTTACCTTTAAGAATATACCCGCCCCTTTTACTGCATTTAAAGGCATATATTCACTTTTGCCAGGAGAGATGCTTACCTTTGCCAATGGTCAGATAAGCAAAAAGAGATGGTGGAAAATCAACTTTAATGAGAGAGAAGATTATGATGAAAAATATGTAACCACAAAACTCCTTGCCTTATTAGAAGATGCTACAAGACTCCGTATGAGGAGCGATGTGCCCTTTGGCGCTTATCTGAGCGGGGGCGTTGATTCGAGTTCTATTGTCGCTTTAATGACAAGGTTTTCAGATAAACCTGTAAAGACCTTTTCCCTCGGCTATGAGGATGAATTGAAAAATAAAGAAGCAGACCTGTATTATGCGCGAAAAGTCTCGGAAGCGTACAATACAGAGCATCATGAATATATCATGTCTCACAGGGAAATGGTTGAGGATATAGAAAACGTGATTGCTGCCTTTGACCAGCCGTTTTCAGGAACAATCTCTACATATTTTCTTACAAAGTTAATCTGCAGGCATGTGAAGGTGGCGCTCTCGGGGGACGGCGCAGATGAACTTTTTGGCAGTTACCTTTCACACAGGACTGCGCAGCCAATGCATCATTTTGCAAGGATGTATGACAAGGTGAAAGGTGACACTTTAACAGACAAAGAGAGAAATCTTTTTGCTCCATGCGATATTAAGTTTTTGCAAGACCTTTATGACAAATCTGAGGGTGATGAGGCAAAATGGAGATATAGCCTTTATCTTTTTACAGACGCAGAAAAGAGCAGCTTCATGACAGACTTATTTAAATCTCAGATTAACGGGACAAGATCATTTGACCTTGTGAAGAATAACTTCAAAGGACTCACCGCGCAGAATGCCCTTAACAGAATACTCGAAATGGAATGGAATACACAGTTGCCTGACCAGGTGCTTGCCTTTGTGGATTTTTTGTCTATGGCACATTCGGTGGAAATACGCTCTCCGTTTCTTGATTACAGGCTTGTAGAATTCGTGGCCACTGTCCCTGGGAGCATGAAGATAAAGAATGGAAACGTAAAAGATATTTTGAAAAAAACAGTTGATGATTTACTGCCTCAGGGGATAACAAATCGGCCCAAGGAAGGATTTGTTTTGCCTGTCTTTGAGTGGATGGTCGAAAAACTGAAGGGATACAGTATGAGCGTGCTTTCCGAGGAAAGGTTGAAAAGGCACAACCTGTTCAATCCGGAGGTTGTTGGAAATATTATGCAGAGTTATCATTCCGGAAACAGAAGCAATGCAGGCAGGGTCTGGAATCTGATGATGTTCCAGGTTTGGTGGGAGAGGTATTTCGAGTAAGAGATAGATATGATGACAGAATTTCCAAATCAGATAATAATAGAAACTACCGCATTTTGTACGCAAAGATGCATACATTGCGCCCACAAGACTCTTGAGCGGAAAAAAGGCCATATGGATATGCATTTATACAAAAAGATAATAGATGAGATCGCCGTCGAGTCCCCCGGCTCAGAGGTTTGGATGACTTACTACGGGGAGGCCCTGGTGCTTAAGTATAAGCTTTTTTATATGATACATTATGCAAAGAAACGGGGGCTTACGAGAGTATTCCTCAATACCAACGGGATGCTCCTTGACAAGGAAATGTCCGAGATGATACTGGATTCCGGTCTGGACAGGTTTATTATAAGCATGGACGGATTTTCAAAAGAGGTCTACGAGAAAATTCGTGTGGGCGGCAAGTATGAGGTGGTATTAAATAACGCCCTCCAGTTTCTTAAGATGCTGAAAGAGCGAAAAGGGGCATGCCCCAAGTTTGAAATGCAATTTTCTGTAATGAAGGAGAATGAGCATGAGGTTCAAGCTTTTAATGAATTCTGGGAGAGTAAAGGGGCTTATGTAAAGAATAGGCCCAAGGCAAGCTGGGCAGGAAGGATTTCAGCTCCGAACCTTGACCCGAATAGAGAAAGGGTTCCGTGTAAATGGGCATTGAACCACGGTGCTATCCTGTGGGATGGGAGCCTTGTAGCCTGTGGGGTGGATTCCGAGGGTTTGTACACAGCCGGTAATGTCAGTGAGTTTACAATAAAAGAGATATGGAACACGACTCATAAAGCGTTCAGGCAGACTCACCTCGATAAGAGATGGCAGGACCTGCCGGAGGTCTGCAAGGGTTGCATGGATTGGCAGACTACAGAGCGTAATTATTTGAAACCCAAGGACTGATAAAAATGGATGAATCAAAGAAACTCAAGGAACTGGTAATAGAAGAGAACGTTAAGGTACACAGAGAGGAAGCCTCCGTTTACGAAAAAATTCATCCCCAGCTTTTCAACTGGTATCACAATGCCAAGAGTTGGGATGACATTAATTTCCTTTTTGATTTGATGGATTCGCGAACAGACCTCCGTGTGCTGGATTTAGGCTGCGGTACCGGCTTTTTAACTACCAAGATGCTTCAGAAGCAAAAAGCTGACATTATTGCCGTCGACCTCTCAAAAGATATGCTAATGCAACTTGAGAAGAAATTATCTTCTTTTCCACAAGGCAGGGTAGCCTTGATAAATAAAGAGGCAACAGCATTCCTTCAAGGAGATAATACGAGATATGATTTAATAACGGCATCGGCCTTTCTGCACCATTTAACTGATATAAAAGAGCTCCTTGATTTGGCTATCAAGAACCTTAAGCCAAACGGGTTGTTTTATATCGCCTATGAACCACTTAAACAGCCTATAGACAGCAGATTGAAATTTGCCTTACACAGATTTTTCAGGACACTGGATGTTGTGTTTTTCAATGCGTACTTAAAAATGTCGGGATTGAAAATAGGTGTGAGCTATGAAAAAAGCATTGCTGATTACCAGACCACATTAGGCGGGGTAGACCCGCTGGCAATAATAGGGCACCTTGAAGGCAAAGGTGAAATCCTTCGGTTCGATAAATTCGCAACAAGGGCATTCGGAATTTTCGCTTTTATTCTGGATAAGATGGTGGAATCCCAGAATACGTTTTCAATCATTTTTAGGAAGTTATGATTCTTGTTACAGGAGCGAGGGGATTTTTAGGCAGATACTGCCTCAGGGAACTGTCCAGATTGGATGAGCCGCTTTTCCTTACTACCGGCAATAAAAATGCATGTGGAAAAGACGGCAATCTTACATTCAATTATTTAAACCTTGAGGAAAAGGATAGCTTCAATAACCTGCCAGATAGGATTGATACCGTCATTCATCTTGCAGCACTTATACCAAAAAAGAATGAAACAATATCTTTTTCAAGGTTTATGGATGTAAATGCCTGCGGGGTAGAGAGGCTGCTTAAAGCAGTATCTAAAAGGGGCTGCAAGAGATTCATTTACGCTTCGACACAGATGGTTGTAGAAAAGGCCTTCTATCTCCCTGTCGATGAGGCACATCCATTGGTGCCGACTACTGATTACGGAATAACCAAAGCTATAGGGGAGAAATATTGCCTATCTCTCCAAGAGGCTTTGAATCTGGATGTGATATCTCTCAGATTTGTAGGGATATTTGGTGCCGGAGAGAATCCGGGTTTTGTTCTGACTAATTTTATAGAGAAGGCGACTAAAGGATTGCCTCTCTTGGTCCATGGTTCGGGAAAAGAAGAAAAGGACTTACTGTATGTGAAAGACGCCGCACAGGCTGTTATAAAAGCACTAAACTCCAGGGCAATCGGTGTCTTCAATATAGGCTCAGGGAGAGGAACCAGCATAAAAGAACTGGCTGAGACTATATCAGAGGTCTTCGGAGAGGGAATATCCATGGTTGAATTCAGCCCGGCCATTACTGATTCATGCAGCAGCTTCTATATGGATATCGGAAAAGCCCGGCATGAGTTGGGCTTTGCCCCGCAATATTCACTTAAGGACGGGTTAGCGGACTATAAAAGAGAATTAGAGAAATGAAATGGCTATAAACAAGTCTTTGATGATCACTGGGGTGGGTGCTATCATAGGCCAGGGTATCGTAAAATCTCTCAAAGAAGCGGGAGCAGGGTTCCGCTTGGTAGGGATCGACGCTAATCCGTTTTCCGTCGGATTCAAATGGGTGGACATACATTATACAGTGCCAAGGACGGATGACCCTGCCTGGGCTGGCTGTATAACCGATATTTGCAAGGAAGAAAAGGTTGCCCTTATATTTCCGGGTATCGAACAGGATGTGAAGGCACTGATTAGAAATAGAAGCAAAATTATTGCTGAAACAGGAGCCCTCCCTCTCCTTAATTCACCTGAGGCACTGAAGCTCGGCTTTGATAAATGGGAACTTTATGATTATGCGGTGAGGAATAATATAAAAGTCCCAAAGACACAACTTGTGAGCGTGGTCGAGTCGAATCAGGATTTCGTTTATCCCTTGATTCTTAAGCCCAGGAGGGGGATGGCAGGGAAGGGTATATACAAGATTGAGTGTGAAAGAGAGATGGAGTCCCAGTTAAATGTTATAAAAAAAGGTGATTATATGCTTCAGGAGTTTGTAGGCACTGATGATGAGGAGTATACGGTCAGCATTTTCGGCTATCACGACGGCAGACTTTCACCGCCGTTCGCTTTGAAGCGCAAACTCAACTATGGAAGCACTTTTGAGGCAGAGACATTCGAAAGTCAGGAACTCTCTGGGATAGTTACGCAAATAGCGGAGAGACTGAAAATTGCGGGGCCGACCAATTTTCAGTTCAGAAAGGCCGGAGATGAGTTTTTTCTACTGGAAATCAATCCAAGGTTTTCATCTTCCACCTCTATAAAGAGCGCATTTGGATTTAATGAATCTCTTATGGCTGTCAAAAGTTTCCTGTTGGGTGAATCGCCTGTAAAACTGGATTTAAAGAAGGGCAGATGTTTAAGGTATATCTCTGATTGTGTGACCTATATATGAAGATGCTGGTTATCTCGGATATACACGGGAATTTACCCGCGCTGCAAGCTGTCCTGAAAAGTGCTGGAAAAGTGGATAAAGTGATTTGCCTGGGAGATCTGGCAGGATATTTCCCTTATGTGAACGAGGTTATAGAGATTATCTCGTCTATGAACAACCTGATTTGCGTTATGGGTAATCATGACTATGTCCTGATCAACAGTTCTGAAACAACTGGTAGCAGAAGCGCTGATGCAGCTCTGGTCATGCAGCGCAGGACAGCGTCTGATTCAACTATGAGATTTATCATGAATTTGCCTAAAACCGTAACATCCGAAATAGATGGTTCCCAAGTATTCTTGTTCCACGGCACTCCGGCTGATCCTCTGGCCGGGAAGGAACCATTCTGGGAAGACGGCTCTTTGCGACATGGAATCTATTTTTTTGGACATTCTCATAAGCAATTTTTTAAAGAAGAATGCTCTCGGGGTTTTATGGCCGTGAATCCAGGCAGTTGCGGATTTCCGAGAGACGGCGACCCGAAGACCTCTTACGTGCTTTTAGACTCTGCGGATTGGAAGCCGGAGTTTTACCGCATTGAATATCCTATAGATATTGTATTAAGGCAATGTGCTGTGGTAGGGTTGCCGGAGATTTTTCCAAAGAGCCTGAAGGCTGGCCGCTGGCTCTCGGATCAGAATTAAATCTAAGAGGAAATAATTTTATGAAAAATATAGAAGAAAAATACGGTGTTAGGGCAACCGCTCTGGAATTTCCCCTGATGTCTGTAATAGGATTAAGCTATATCTGCAATGCCTTGTGCCCGAGCTGCCCTTATACGAATTCTGATATCAGGTCCGACTACATTGACACACCATTTATAAAAGAGGAAACCTTTAAGATAATTGCTGACCAGTGTGGCGAATATGGGGCATGGGTGCGTATATCCGGAGGCGGGGAGCCGATGCTTCACCCTAATGCTGTTGAACTGATGGAATATGCAAAAAAGGTGGGCGCCAAGGTCGGGATCATAACAAATGGCTCAAGGTTCACTGAAGAGAGCAGTGTAAGATTGCTTGAGGCAGGAACTGACATGATAGAATTCAGTGTTGATGCTGCTGATACTGAGACGTATTCGGTTGTAAGAAAGGGGCTTAACTGGGATACCCTCATTGAAAATGTAAAGAGAATGGTTAGATTGAGAAACGAATTGAAGAGTTCAACAAAGATAATAGCGAGCGGGGTCAATCAAGTAGGAGTAGACATAGACAAAATTGCAAAATTCTGGGAGCCCATAGTGGATAATTTTCAAAAACGAAAATATCTTACATGGGGAATTAATGACGCTTCGAAGTCGGCGGATCCCGAACCATATTTGCCTCCGGAACAAATGGTTCCATGCCCTTTTATTTTTGAGAGGCTTAATATTGATTCCCGCGGGAAAGTAATGGTATGCGGCTTTGATGTCGCGGCATTTACGGATATGGGAAATGTGCATGAAAAGAGCATAAAGGATATATGGCATGGAGATGGCTTCAAATTCTACAGGCAAAAACACCTAAATAAGAAGGGGAGTGAAATTGAACTCTGCAAAAATTGTCCTGATTGGAAGTATCGCTCATGGAAGCATAATTATTGGAAACTCGTAAAGAACTCGGAGAGAAACAGATTAAAAAATATTGACCGAGATGCGTCAGAGAAAAGAGACAACGAAGCAGAGGAAGCCTGAATAGCTGAGTTGGATATGAAAGGCCGTAATATGACTATAAAAATATTGTTTATAGAGGCAAGATATTTTGACAGCTTAAAACTGCCCACGGACGAAAATCTTTCATTATATATGCTTGCAACCTTTCTGAAGGATAGTATGCCATATGTTGACTTTGAATTTGATTTCGCATATTCGCATAATTATCTCGATTATGTCGGGAGAAAGATGTATGATTTATGCGGGATATACTCGACAACGCAATCATGGAATCAGGCATGCGAGGTCGCTGCCACAATGCACGAATTTGGAGTAGTGACCATTGTCGGAGGTCCGCACATCACAAGTGTTCCCCAGTCCTTGGGACGGTACTTTTCCGCTGGATGCATAGGCCCCGGGGAGTTTGTTTTAAAGAGAATTGTCGAAATCTATTTGCATTCAAAACAACTCCCTGCCTCAGAACTCTCCCAAATCAGCGGAGTTGCCTTTTACGATGGCGATGAAGTAAGAATAAACAAACCTTCCAATCAAAGGATTACGATTGATTATTTGCCTTCGCCGTACAAGTATTACTTGCAGCCGAATAAAATTCGTGCAAACCTCCTCAGCTCATTGGGTTGTCCCCATAACTGCTTTTTTTGCTCTGCAAAGGTGATCAATCCGGTACTGAGACTTTATTCGGCGGAGCATATTGTCGAGGAGATGGAATATTTATATAAAGAATATGAAATAAAAAACTTTAAATTTATTGATGATAACTTTCTGGCAAGCCGCAGGAGATTGGAGGATTTAATCAGGTTGCTTGAGAGTAAAAAAATGATTGGAAATATAATGGTTTCCTGCACATCCAGTTCGAAATTTGTTCAAAACGAAACTGTAGATATGCTGAAGCTGTTGCGAGCCCAGTATGTGGCCATTGGATTTGAGAGTGGAGCAGAATCGGTTTTGGAGAGGCTTAAGCGTGGTCGTATATCGCTGCAGGACCACGAGAGGGCGTTAAGGCTACTCAATGCGAAAGGGATCAAAATATCCGGTACCTTCATATTGGGGGCGCCCGATGAAACAATTGATGATATAAACAAGACGATGAGATTTATAAGGCGTAACAATATCCATAACGTGGCTGCTTACTTAATTAAGCCCCTTCCCGGCACCCAGTTCTGGAATGAACTGCTGCTATCGGGTAAAATTGACCCAAAAAAAATAGATTATCAAGAGCTAGCGTTAACTCATTACGATCCGAAATGGTACTTTAACGAAAAAGTTCCTTTTTCGGTTACCGTTCGCTATCTTAAAGCAATCAACAGAATAGGAACTTACAGAACTATAAGATATAATCTGACGAATAAATTATTGTACCAAGCGGGATATAAACAATTTATGCTGTTGATTGATGATCTGAAGAGGAGGATTTATCCTGTAAGCAAGAAGTCTGGAATCGTCTCATAATAGTGTCGGACAATATTGAAAAGAATTGCGCCACAAGCGCAAAAAAAACTTCGGTCATCGGGATATTGCAGCCGGGATATCTTCCGTGGCTTGGTTTTTTTGAGCAGCTTTATAGGAGTGATGTGTTCGTAATTTATGATGATGTGCAGTATGATAGAAACGGTTGGCGGAACAGAAACAGGATAAAAACTGCCAATGGAATGCAATGGCTTACGATCCCGGTTCATTGTAAATTTGAAGATCATCCGCTTGTAAGCAACATTAAAATAGACAATAAGACAAACTGGGGGAAAAAACATTTGCTTTCTCTGAAGATCAATTATTCGAAGTCGCCTTTTTTCTCAAAATACATTGATATATTCGAGGATGCATATTCGAGAATGTGGGGAAATCTTATAGATATAAACATGCATTTTATATTAGAATTGTCGAGATGTCTTGGGCTTAGTAGTAAAAAAATAATCAGGTCTTCAACACTGAATATAACTGGAGAGAAGACAGATCGCCTTATAAAAATCTGCAAAATGTTTAGCGTGGATGTTTTTTATGAAGGCTCTGCCGGTAAAAATTATATTGACGAGAACTTATTTAATAGTCAGGGTATAAGAATAGAGTATCAAAATTATAATCATCCAGTATACAAACAACTATACGGAGATTTTATGCCATATCTATCTGTAGTTGATCTGCTTTTTAATCATGGCGATGAAAGCCTTTCCATTTTGACAAATAAGAGGTCAGCGGAGGTTAGTAAATAAATGAAGAAAACTATTTTAGTAACAGGCGGAGCAGGTTTTATAGGGAGCAATTTTGTCAGACATATTTACAATAAATATCCAGATTACAGGATAATAGTCCTTGACGCGCTAACTTATGCCGGCAATATCGAGAATCTTCCAATGAATATCAACGAAAACAACGGGGACAGATTTATTTTTTGGTATGGGAATGTAAGGAACGCCGAACTTGTAGACACGCTTATGTCTCAATCGGATATTGTTGTGCACTTTGCAGCAGAGTCGCATGTGACAAGATCAATTTATGACAACTATATATTTTTTGAAACAGATGTTATAGGAACCCAAACCGTTGCCACTGCAGTAGTCAAATATAAAGAACATATCGAAAAATTTATACATATATCTACCTCTGAGGTATATGGCACGGCTCAAACAGAACGGATAGATGAAAAACACCCGTTGATGCCGTTAAGTCCTTATGCATCTGCAAAGGCAGGAGCGGATAGGCTTGTTTATTCCTACTGGGCTACGTATGAGATACCGGTTATAATTATTCGTCCTTTTAATAACTATGGTCCGTATCAGCATCTCGAAAAGGCAGTTCCAAGGTTTATAACAAGTTGCATTCTTGATGAGCCGATCCGTGTCCATGGGGACGGAAGCGCAGCAAGGGATTATGTATTTGTTGAAGATGTATGCAGGGCTATAGATACGGTTCTGCACGCTGATTTGGAAAAAGTAAAAGGAGAAGTTTTCAATCTTGCTACGGAAGTCCACCGTTCTATCCTTTCCATAGCTCAGGATATTGTCAGAATGATGGGCAAAGATGAATCTATAATAACATTTGCCGGAGAACGGCCCGGACAGGTTTTTAGGCATACCGGTGATATAAATAAAGTGAAAAATTTGCTGGGATGGGAACCAAAAGTTGCATGGGGAGATGGATTAAGTAGAACAATCCAATGGTATAAAGAAAATAGGGCATGGTGGGAAAAACAATTATGGATGAGGGCTGTCCCGATTATTACTAAGAGAGGCAAAAAAGAATTACATTAAAAAGCTGCATGGAACTAAAATCTAAATTTGACAGAAGTGTCTCCCTTCTTTGCTGGGCCTATAACGAAGAGGACTCTATCCATGAATATTTTGAAAAAGCAACACAGCTTATGGATTCGGCAGTTGAGGATTATGAGATTATACTTATAGATGATGGAAGCACTGATAAAACATATGAAACAGCCAAGGCATTCCAAGATAAAGACCCTCGATTGAAAATTTTTAGAAATGAAAAGAACTTAAATGTTGGTATTTCAAGTCAGCGGGCAATCCAGATGGCATCAAAGGAATATCTGTTCTGGCAAACAATTGACTGGTGCTATGATATTACAAATTTAAGGCTGTTTCTTGAATATTTAAAGAAGTATGATATTGTTCAGGGTGTAAGAAGAAAGCCAGTTAAAGTTAAGATAAAACTTCTGAAGCCAATTTTTGGTTTGCTGAAACTTTTTGGCATAAAACATTTAACGAGACGCTCTGATACAATAAAAAAAGCTGTTGTTTCAGTAATTAATTATATTCTTATAAGGGTTCTTTTCAGGGTACCGTTGTCTGATTTTCAAAATGTGACTTTTTACCAGACAAAGTGGATTCAATCCATTAATTTTGAAGCAAAAAGTTCTTTTGCAAACCCCGAAGGGCTTATTAAGTCCTACTGGAGTGGTAAATCTATAAAGGAGGTGCCCATAAGTTTTATTCCGAGAGGAAAGGGCAAGGCTAAAGGAACAAAGTTAAAGGCTATATACAATTCTGTCTTAGATGTTTTTGGTTTTTGGTTTAAATGGATTGTATTAGGCAGACGGCTTCGCATAAAAAAAGGGAATATAAAAAAAAAAAAAAAAACAGTATAAGACATAGATATGAAAGTATTCTTACTAATACCTCCAACTAATTTAACAAAATCCTATGGTAAGTTGAAAAAATTTTCCAATCCACAACCGTCTATAGGCATAGCTTACATTGCAGCGCTTTTGCGCAAAAATGGATATGAGGTGAGGGTGGCTGATTCATATGTCAATGAGTATAGCCTACAGGAGATTATGGATATAATAAGCCAGTTTGCTCCTGATATCGTGGGCATAAGCGTTCTGACTCCTTCCGCTGAGGTAGTATATGAGACATCAAGGAATATACGTCAGGCTTTTTCTAATATTAAAATTGTGATGGGGAACATGCATGCATCCTTATTTTCTGAAGAGATTTTATCCAAAGGTTATGCTGATTATGTAGTGCATAGAGAGGGTGAATATACAACGCTGGAGCTTTTGAATGCCATCAAAAATAATAGTCCGCTCGGTGAGGTAAAAGGTATTTCTTTTTTGGATGGTGAAAATGTAATAAATAATCCATTAATGGCCCATATAGAAAACTTGGATGATTTGCCATTTCCTGCATGGGACATTTTCCCTCTCGAAAGATATTCGACAGACCCAAGAACAGAGGTGAAAAAGGGCATTGTTGAGATGCAAATTCTTGCCACGAGGGGATGCCCAAATCAATGTACTTTTTGCTCGTCAAGAACGGAAAGAAGCCTTGGTACTAAATATAGGATGAGAGAGCCTAAGTTTGTTGTTGATGAGATGCTATACATGCATGATAATTTTGGGAGTAAAGTTTTTAGTTTTATGGACCTCGCTTTTCCTCTTGTT
This sequence comes from Desulfobacterales bacterium, assembly GCA_016209225.1. GTDB lineage: Bacteria > Desulfobacterota > UBA8473 > UBA8473 > UBA8473 > UBA8473. The sequence goes on along the minus strand of JACQWO010000033.1, from coordinate 7,999 downwards.
AAAAAACATGCAACTGAGTTGTGCAATGAAATCATAAAGAGAAGGGGAAATAGAGAGATTTGCTGGGTTACAGAATGCAGGGTTAAGCCGCTTGATGATGAAATGCTTATGCTTATGAAGAAGGCAGGATGCATGCGCGTAAACTTTGGCATTGAATCCGGGAATAACGATATTCTTAGGATGCTCAAGAAGAATTTTACCACTGATAATGTGAGAGCAGCCGTAAAAACGGCTAAGAAGGCAGACATTGAGGTGGATGGGATGTTTATGATAGGGCTTCCGGGAGAGACAGAAGACACGATAAGGCAAACGATAATTTTGCTGTAGAACTAAATGCTCGCTATGCAATTTTTAATATTTTTGTTCCCTACCCTGGCTGTGAACTTTGGGACATACTTACAAAACTGAACAAGATCAGCTTTAAAAGATGGAGTGATTTTACATCGTATCCCACATATTCTGGAGGAACTCCTGTTTATGTGCCCGATGGGCTAACCTATGAGAAATTGATGTATTTGCAAAAATATGCGATGAAAAGATTTTATTTAAGACCCAGGTTTGTTTTAAATGAAATTAAGCATTTTAAGTTTGATAAGATAAGACATTATATATCTGGTATTAAAGGGCTGTTGTCAAAATAACCTTCGGATTGAGACTGTTGCACAACTCTGGGATGTCCCTCTAATTAAATAATGCAAAAAGATCAAAGGTCAATAAATAGAAAGAATGTGTTATAATAAAATCCATAAAAAATAGTCGTTAGGGAGAGATGGCCTTAAATGGGTTTGGCCGGAACGTAGTTTCATAACATGCAATCCTCACACAGAATTTTGTTTTAACTCATTAAAAAAAGAAGAAGGGAAAGGACGATGGCTTTTTCACTATCATCAATTTATACTTTTGTCAGTGGTGTGCCTTACAGGATACACCCAAGCTTACATTTCAAAATATATAAGCTTCTTGTGAATGTAGGATTAAAAGGAATATTCCATGATTGCGTTGTTAAATTCATGGTAAAGCACATAAAAAGAGGTGACTGTGTAATGGATATTGGCGCAAACCAGGGCACTTACGCTTATTCGTTGTTGAAAGCTGTGGGAAAGCAGGGAGTTGTGTATTCTTTCGAGCCGAACCCGGTAATTGCAATGCAGCTAAGGAAAAACATGAAGCAGTCAAATGTAATAATTGAAAATCTTGCCGTATCAAACACAACCGAAGACAAGGTATTTTACAGGCATACTAAAGGCTGCGGACCCACGAGTTCTTTAGAGTTTTTTGATGTACTGGATAGGGACAGGGAACTGGAGGAAATAAACGTTAAGTGTGTTACTCTGGATTCATATTGCCGTTCTCACAACTTATCACCCGACCTTATAAAAATTGATGTGGAGGGGCATGAATTCAATGTTATTAAAGGGGCTGAGTGGACCATCAGAAGCCACCGTCCTTATATTGTATTTGAATTCATAGAAGAGTTATGGGAGAAGAAGCGCATAAAAGAGATCTTTGAGCTCCTCAGCCCCGGCTACCACTTGATACGGATTGAGGATAAATCTAATGCAATGGAAGTTTATATGGATTACAAGCCTCATTGCTATCCGGACTTTAGAAAATCAAGAGTTGTAAACATCGGGTGTATACCCCGCAGTGAACCCGATGTTGTTATCGGTAAGATTTAAAACATTTCTAACAAATAAGGTTATAGAATTATGAAAACAAAAGCGCTTATTACCGGTATTACTGGTATGGTTGGTTCGCATCTTGTCGACTTCTTACTGGAAAACACAGACTGGATTATTTACGGAATGTGTCGCTGGCGTAGCCCTTTGGATAATATAGAGCATCTGTTGTCCAGGGCAAACAAAAAGGATCGAATAGATTTCATTTATGGCGACCTTTGCGACTATATCTCGCTCCAGAATGTTGTTGAGGAAAGTAAGCCTGACTATGTGTTTCACCTAGCCGCACAAAGCTACCCCATGACAAGCTTCACCTCTCCGCTCCAGACGCTTGACACGAACATCTTGGGAACGGAACGCCTGCTTGAGGCCCTGCGAAAGTGCAAAGGAATTGATCCTGTAATTCATGTATGTTCCTCTTCAGAGGTGTTCGGGAGGGTGCCCCGGGAAAAACTTCCTATCAACGAGGAATGCTCGTTCCATCCGGCGTCGCCTTATGCTATCTCAAAAATCGGCACGGATCTGGCAGGCAGGTTTCACGCTGAGGCTTATGGGCAAAGAGTAGTCGTGACTCGGATGTTTACCCACACCGGCCCCAGACGAGGCGATGTCTTTGCTGAATCGACCTTTGCTAAGCAGATCGCCATGATTGAACAGGGAATGATCCCTCCGGTTGTAAAAACAGGCAATCTTAACTCTCTGCGCACTTGGTCTGATGTGCGTGATGCGGTGAGAGCATACTATATGCTGGTTACTGTGAACCCTGTGCCGGGAGAATATTATAATATCGGCGGCACATTTTCATGCACTGTCGGGGATATGCTTAAATATCTGATTTCCGTTTCTACTCATAAGGATTTGATTAAAGTTGAGCAAGAAAAAACAAGACTTCGTCCTTTGGATGCTGACCTTCAAGTGCCGGATACAACAAAGTTTAAAAAACATACCGGCTGGGAGCCACAGATACCTTTTGAGAAAACCATGCAGGATTTATTGGACTATTGGCGAGGACAGGTTGCTTCTGGAAAGAGGCTCCTTACAAGATAAATATGCCAGTGAGAATTGATGACCCGAGATTGTCGGACCCTCAATGTGTTTCGCTTACACCAGTTAGGACCGTTCATATAAACCCATGGTTTGTGGTCCAAGATCGTGGTGGATATTTCACTGTGGAATACAAACAGCCTCAGGTCATTATACTACCCATAATAGATAACCATTCCATATTGATGGTACGAGTGAAAAGACCGGTGATTGCGGACAGTACATTGGAGCTCCCGGCAGGGAGTGTAAAAAGAAACGAGCCACCGTTAGCTGCGGCTGCCCGGGAATTTGCTGAAGAAACTGGTATCGAGATTGAGGACACGAGGAGGTTTATAGTAGAGGCTCCTATTTCTAATTCTCCTAATAGAACCCCAACGCTGACCTACATTTATCATATAGTTCTTTCTCAAGCAGAATATGATTTTAGAAGTCAGCATGACGATGAAATTGAGAGTGTCGGATGTTATCGCTTTAAGGAACTAAAAAGGATGTTGATTTCTGGGAAGATATATGTAAGTGTTCCTGCAGCGGTTATTGGAAGGTATCTTTTGCAAAAATGCTTTAGCTGATCGGGGATATTATATGAAATGTGCATCTCAAGAGATCAGAGTCGGACTAGTTCAAATAGGTGAGAATTTTAGCGGACAGTATTATCTGCCGTATTCAGTAGGGTTGTTGCATGCATATGCCCAAAGGCATTTAACAAACTATAACGATTACCACTTCCTGCCACCGCTTTACAAGGGAATGCCGATGGAAGAAATTGTTTTATATTTTAAAGATGTCAATATAATTTTTTTCAGCGTATATATGTGGAACTTCAATTTCAGTTTGGAAATTGCAAAAAAAATAAAACTGAATAATCCGGATTGCTGTATTGTTTTTGGCGGGCCTCAGATACCCGATACTCCTAAAGCACTGGAACGTCTGCTGCGCAGATATCCGTTTATTGATATTGGGTGCTATGGGGAAGGAGAAATCCCATTTGTGCAGATACTGGAAAACTTCCAAGAAAAAGCGTGGTTTAAGGTGTCTTCAATAGGATACATTAAGCCGGACAATTCCTTTGCGAGAAACGATAGCGCCGACCGAATTTCTGATCTAAATCAAATCCCTTCACCGTATTTAGGCGGAATTTTTGAACCGCTGATGAAGGCTAACCCTGAGGAATCATGGGCAGCTATGTGGGAGAGCAACAGGGGGTGTCCGTTTTCCTGTTCTTACTGTGCCTGGGGGAAGGACTCTAAAAGAACTATTTATAAATATGATATGGAACGGCTTTTCGGGGAACTGGACTGGTTTAGTAATAACAAAATCGAATTCATTTTCTGCTGTGACGCCAACTTCGGGTTGTTCAAAAAAAGAGACATGGAGATTGTCGACAAAGCAGTGGAAAACAAGAAAAAGTTTGGATATCCTAAAGCTTTTTCTGTTCAAAGCACGAAAAACGCAACTCGAACAATTTTTGAGCTTCAAAAAAGATTAAATTCAGTTGGTTTGCAAAAAGGAGTGAACTTAGCGCTGCAGTCTGTTAATAAGCAAACCTTAAGGAGCATTAACCGCAGCAATATCTCTTCTGAGAAGTTTCAGGATCTTCAAAAAATGTTTACTGATGCTGGCATTGCGACATTTACTGATATGATTTTAGGTCTGCCCGATGAATCCTATCACACTTTTATAGACGGAGTTTCTAATGTGATTAAGGGCGGTCAGCATAACAGAATCCAATTCATAAACTTGTCTATACTTGAGAACACTGAAATGGCCACCCCTGAATACATAGAAAAATTCGGGTTAATTTCACGAGAATGTAAAATGGTTTCACATCATACTAGTATTAGCACTGATAATGATATCCCGGAAACACAGGTATTGGTTATTGGCACCCAGGCAATGCCCATGCAGGACTGGGTCAAGACGCGGGTTTTCTGCTGGATGATTTCCTTGTTGCATTTCAATAAGCTGCTTCAGATTCTGTTTGTTATTTTAAACAAAACCTGCTCTCTAAGCTATAAACAATTAATAGAGTGGTTTTTAATATGCGATAAGGAATATCCGATAATTTCGAAAATAGTATCACTGTTTAATGAAAAAGCTTTATCGATCCAGTCCGGTGAGACTGAATTTATTCCATCTAGAGAATGGTTGAATATATACTGGCCCGCTGATGAATTTATTTTTATAAAACTATGTGGTGAAAATAACTTATTAAAATTTTACGAGGAAGCCAAAAGAGTTATTTTTCAGAACTTACAAAAGTCTAACATTTCAATGCCGGAAAGTTTGCTTAATAATGCTGTTAATTTAAATCTTGAATTAATAAAGCAACCTTTTATAACGGAAAATAAAAAAATCGAATTAAATTATAATATACTGGAATGCTATCAGGGCGCTTTATTAGGGGAGGATATCCCTTTGAAAGAGGGAAGCTTTCATTATGAAATTATACGCAGTCAAGACAAATGGAATTCGTGGTTTGATTGGTGTAAAGAGGTAGTCTGGTTTGGAACAAAGAAAGGGGATTATTTATATTCTTTCTTAAAAAAATAATTAACGTATTTACACAAATAATAAATTTACACAAATAATAAGGAGATAGATGTCAAATTTTTTTTCAGGTAAAAAAGTGCTGGTTGCCGGCGGGACAGGTATGATAGGCATCCAGCTTGTTAAAATACTCGCTAAGTTGGAGGCATCAGTTCGGATTGCTTCGCTGGATGACTCTTCCAGAGCACACCCTGAAGCTGAATTTATGTGTAAGGATCTTACTCGCCTTGATAACTGTCTTGATGTATGCCACGGTATGGATTTTGTATTTAATCTTTTAGGAGTGAAAGCTTCACCCGATATCGCATCTAACAAGCCTGCGCGTTTCATGTATTCAACGGTATTGATGGAAATGAATATGCTTGAGGCGGCATACCGCGAAGGTGTATCCGGCTATCTGCTGACAAGCTCGGTTGGGGTATATGCGCCGGCAGAAATATTAAATGAAGATGATGTCTGGAAAACATTTCCGTCCCCTAATGACTGGTTTACAGGCTGGTCCAAACGCATAGGAGAACTTCAGGTTGATGCCTACAGGAAGGAATACGGCTGGGACCGGATAGCTGTAGTTCGGCCGGCTAACGTATACGGGCCTTATGACAATTTTGGAAGAGAGAATGCAATGGTTGTGCCCTCCCTTATTAAACGGGCAATATCAGAAGAGAATCCGTTAAGGGTCTGGGGTGATGGCACAGCGGTGCGAGATTTTATTCACGCTAGAGACGTTGCCTGGGGAATGTTGTTAGTTGCGGAAAAAATGCCTGAAAAACCTGTCAATCTTGGCAGCGGCGTTGGGGTTTCAATCAAGACGCTAACAGAAATTATTATCTCAAACTTGCCTGAAAAACCAGAAGTTCTATGGGATGAGTCAAAGGCAAGGGGAGATGATCAGCGCGTATTGAATGTGTCGAGGGCCAAAGGTTTGGGATTTGAGCCAAAGATATCTTTGGAACAGGGCATCAAGGAGACCATGGACTGGTATCGGGAGCATAAAGACATCTCGGACATGCGATATGATGTATACGACCGGCCTGACTCGTGAAAGATAATTCCACAAAGTCTTCTTTGCCCACTGCCTCCATACTTCCTAACCTGAAAATAGTTGCAGGCCTATTGGAAGCCTCCGCTCGTAATAATGTTGGGACAGTGATTATGTTGAGCAGTTCAACTATATACCAGCCTGTTGATTTTCCCATCAGGGAAGATGCTCTTGACTTAAACCAATCCCCCTATTTCGGGTATTTTGGAGTAGGCTGGACATACCGCTACCTAGAACAGTTGGCTGCGTTATATTCTGAAACCTACGGCATAAAAATTAGCATTCTTCGGCCTACAAATATTTACGGCCCTTTTGACAAGTTTGATGAAGAAAGAGCGCATGTCGTTCCATCCCTCATACGGAGAGCTTTAAATAGGGAAGATCCCTTCGAGGTATGGGGGGCGCCCGGTGTGGTGCGGGACTTTATTTTTGTTGATGACCTGGTTGGTGATATATTATCCATACTCAAAGGTGAGGTGGATGTGCATAGGCTACAGATAAATATTTGCAGCGGCGCACCGATGACGATAAAGGAGGCAACTGAAATTATATTGGAAGTTTGCAATTATAAAACCGAAATATATTTCAACCCGGAAAAGCCTTCTGCAATACCATACCGAGCTGTTGACAATTCAAGATATCTTCAACTCTTCGGTGACAGAAAAAGAACTCCTTTCAGGACCGGAATTGAAAAAACGGTAGAATGGCACAAAAAGTATAAAAATAAAATAGTCTGATTCATAAATATAGTGTAATTAAACGAAGGAGTATAACGTTATGATTGATGTTGAACGAACAAAACTGGATGGGGTTCTACTGATAAAGCCGAGTATCTTTGAAGACCACCGCGGCCGGTATGTTGAAATATACAACGAAGACCTTTACAGAAAATATGACATTGATGTGAAGTTCATACAGGATGATATATCCGTATCTTCGAAGCATGTACTTAGAGGTATACATGGAGATAGTGAAACATGGAAGCTGATTTCCTGTCTGTATGGCAAGTTTTATCTGGTTGTGCTCAATTGGGATGAAAGCTCACCACAATTTGGTGAATGGCAATCCTTTGTCTTGTCTGAACATAATCGCTTACAGGTTTTAGTCCCACCCAAGTTTGGGAATGGTCATCTTGTTTTAAGCGAGCAGGCAATTTTCCGTTATAAACAGTCTACAAGTTATAACCGTGCCGGTCAGTTTACTGTATTATGGAATGATAAAAAACTGAATATTTGGTGGCCTATAAAAAATCCGATACTTTCAAGAAGAGATGAGGGGAATGAAAATATTTAAGAATGCTAATGTGTTGGTTGCAGGCGGGACCGGGTTCGTCGGTGTAAACCTAATAGTCAGATTGCTATCACTTGGAGCTAATGTCAGGGCTACCCTGCACAATAAGGATGCTGTGATTACGGATACCAGGCTCGAATACATAAAATGTGATCTGCTGGATATGGAACATTGTAGAAAAGCGGTTAAGGATATAGACTATGCCTTCCTATGCGCCGCCAACACTTCGGGTGCTGCGGTTATCGCCACCACTCCCTTGGTGCATGTTACTCCGAATATCATTATGAACTCGCAGATGCTGGAGGCCGCGTATTTTGCAAAAGTAAAAAAGTTTATCTGGCTAAGCAGTAATGCGGCATATCCACCCACAGGAGATAGATTGGTTAAAGAGGAAGAAATG
>JACQWO010000032.1 GCA_016209225.1 Desulfobacterales bacterium | reverse complement strand
GGATGCTTGTCAGATCCTCCTTCTATTTGCTGATATGAAAACTAACACAAAATCAAAAGCAAAAAGGACGATGAAAAGATTACAAACCCAGATGACTTTTGACTTTTAAAAAGTGAGATTTTCAGTTTTTTTCGGAACAGTCTCTAATATCCTATGCCCAATATAGTCAGGTTGGGCTTTTTATTGGATGGGAGAATGTATTATCATCCCTGACCCCATGATTCCCCATATCCTCAAATTATCTTCTTAAACCTATTTCCCCCTGTAACACCAAGATTATAATGTCCTATTTAGCCAAAGTAGAAATGTTCTAATTTACAGATGCCATACCACCCTCTTTTTTAGATCAAAGAGGAGGGCATAATGGCAAGAAAGGACATTGTCATGGCTACCCAGGAGGAGTTAGGGGCAAGATTTATACATGCCCTTTCGCCCCAGGCTAAGGGAAGGATAGAGAGGCTGTTTAGGACATTTCTAATTGTGGTTGACACAAAATTAAATTTGCTTTGCAATTTAAGCCAGGATAAATTAAAATAAAAAATTCTCCTATCTTCATCCTGGTACCCTAAAGATAAAATCTAGGATTAGAAAATCATGGTAAGCAACAAAATAATAATCAAAGGAGCCAGAGAACATAACCTTAAGAATATTGATGTTAATATTCCCAGGGATAAATTGGTAGTAATTACAGGATTAAGCGGTTCTGGAAAATCAACCCTTGCATTCGATACTATTTATGCTGAAGGACAGCGAAGATATGTGGAGTCTCTTTCTGCTTATGCCCGGCAGTTCTTGGAACAGATGGAAAAGCCTGACGTAGAATCCATTGAGGGTCTTTCGCCGGCTATCTCTATTGAACAAAAAGCAATTAGTAAAAATCCTCGTTCGACTGTCGCAACGGTTACTGAGATATACGACTATCTGCGAGTACTGTTTGCCAGGGTCGGTAAACCTTTTTGCTATAAATGCGGCGAAGAGATTCTCTCTCAAACTGTTCAGCAAATCGTTGACCAAATAATTGATTTACCGGATGAAACCAGGATCGTCATCTTATCACCAATAGTTAGGGGAAGAAAGGGAGAATATAGAAGAGAGCTGAATCAACTACGAAAGGATGGTTATGTGAGGGTTAAAATTGATGGGAAGGTAAGAGACCTGAGCGAAGAGATCGTCCTGGATAAAAATAAGAAGCACCATTTAGATGTCATAATAGACCGGCTTATCATTAAGGAAGATATAAAGAAGAGGCTTGCAGACTCTCTCGAGACTGCTCTTAACCTCTCCGAAGGAATAGTTAAAGTAGAGATAATTGGTGGTGAGGAACTAACATTCAGTGAAAAGTTTGCCTGTATAGACTGTGGTATCAGTTACCCAGAAATAACCCCAAGGATGTTCTCCTTTAATAACCCATACGGAGCCTGTCCTACTTGTGGAGGGTTAGGGACTACCATGCACTTCGACCCTGATCTTGTTGTGCCCAACCTCAATCTGTCTCTAAGGGAAGGGGCAATTTTGCCCTGGGCCAGAAGAAACTCCAGCTATTTCCATCAGATGTTAGATGCTTTGAGTGAGCACTATGAGATAGATATCTACACCCCCTTCAAGGACTTGTCTCCTACGGTTCAACACGCTCTCCTCCATGGTTCCGGGGAAGAAAAGATAAAATTTTACTTTGAATTAAATGGACGGAAGATATTTCATCATAAAGAGTTTGAAGGGATTATAACTAACCTTGAACGCCGATATAGAGAAACCGATTCCGACTTCATTCGAGAAGAGTTAGAGAGATATATGAACAATAATCCCTGTCCTACCTGTCACGGAAACAGATTGCGTCAGGAAAGCCTTTTCGTTAAGGTAGACGGCAGGTCAATATGTGACATAACAAACCTTTCAATAAAAGAAGCCTCTAAACTATTCTCTAGCATTTGGCTAAGTGATCGGGATATGGAGATAGCAGCGCGAATATTAAAAGAGATTCAGGAAAGGTTGGGATTCCTGATAAATGTTGGTGTGGATTATTTAACCTTAGATCGGTCATCAGCTACTCTATCTGGGGGGGAGGGGCAACGTATCAGGCTTGCTACTCAGATTGGTTCGAGCCTGGTAGGAGTTCTCTATATATTGGATGAACCCAGTATAGGATTGCATCAAAGGGACAATATCAGACTCCTTGAAACCTTAAAGAGATTACGCGATATAGGCAACACTGTATTGGTTGTAGAACACGATGAAGAAACCATTCTTTCATCTGACTATATTGTGGATATGGGTCCGGGCGCAGGGGTTGACGGCGGAAAGGTAGTATTTTGTGGAACACCACAAGAAATAGTTAAAGATGAGGATTCCCTGACAGGAAAGTACCTCTCAAGGGAGTTAACAATTCCAGTACCTATTAAACGACGCAGGCCTGACAAAAGATACTTCGTTGTAAAGGGGGCTACTGAAAACAACTTGAAAAATATATCAGTTAAGATACCCCTGGGCCTGTTTAATTGTGTGACCGGGGTTTCCGGTTCAGGGAAAAGTACATTGGTAATTGATACAATATGCAAGGTTTTAGCTCAAAAACTCTACCATACCAAAGAGCGGGCTGGAAAGGTTACGGAGATTCAAGGGCTTGAGTATATAGATAAAGTTATAGATATAGACCAGAGCCCCATAGGAAGAACCCCTCGTTCTAATCCAGCTACCTATACCGGGGTTTTTACTCATATCCGAGATATATTCTCCAAACTCCCAGAATCAAGAGCACGGGGATATAGGCCAGGAAGATACAGTTTTAATGTCAAGGGAGGAAGGTGTGAAGCATGCAGAGGTGACGGAACCATAAAGATCGAGATGCATTTCCTTCCTGATGTTTATGTTACCTGTGAGGTATGTAAGGGGAGAAGATACAACAGGGAAACATTAGAAATACAATACAAAGGAAAGAATATTGCTGATATCTTAGACATGACGGTAGATCAGGCATTTGCTTTTTTAAACAGAATCCCAAAGATCAAGGCAAAACTTCAGACCCTTTCTGACGTGGGCTTAAATTATATAAAATTAGGACAGTCAGCTACTACCCTCTCGGGTGGAGAAGCTCAAAGGGTAAGGTTGGCAAAAGAATTAAGCAAAAGGAGCACGGGGAAGACCCTCTATGTTCTGGATGAACCAACTACAGGTCTTCATTTCGCTGACATTCAAAAGTTACTCCATGTTTTAAATAAACTGGTCGATGCAGGGAATACGGTTATTGTAATCGAGCATAACCTTGAGGTAATAAAAACCGCAGACTTTATAATTGATTTAGGGCCAGAGGGTGGAGAAAAAGGTGGGGAAGTAGTGGCATGTGGAACCCCGGAAGAACTAACATGCATAAGTGAATCTTACACCGGTCAATTTTTAAAAAAGGTAATCAACTAAAGTTAGTAGTACCTATTCAGGTAGGCACAGAGGCACCAAAGGCACAAAGTAGGAAAAAAACGATGAAACGACCCTGCTCTGCTTTGTGCCTATGTGCCTTTGCCACTTTGTGCCTGAGTAGTTACGAAAAAACAATGATTGAACGAAACATATTTACAGCTTCATATACAGCATAAAGGATATTACAAAAGCATAGATAACCAGGGACTCAATCAAAGCAAGACCAATAATCATTGGTGTCATTATCTGACCTGAAGCACCTGGATTCCTAGCAATACCTTCAAGCCCGGCTGCAATGGCTCTGCCCTGCCCTAATCCACCACCGAAGGCGGCAATCCCAATGGCAAATCCACTCGCTATGGCTATAGCACTCTTCGTAGTGGAATCCAAAACTCCACTTCCTTCTGCTGCAAAAGCCATAGGTACAATGGAAAATAAGGTAACAACTAGAAAAAACAAAATTATTCTTGCCCTTCGCCTCATCCGCAATCCTCCTTTCTATTTAGAGATTAAATATCATGGACAACACTTAGACCTTACTCTTTTATCACTCCTTAATGTTCTTCAGAAAGAGCACCTGATATGTACATCATTGAAAGAAGAATAAACACTAAAGATTGAATGACGGAAACAAAAATGCCAAGACCCAATGCAAAGATCGGAACAATCAGGGGTATCAAACCAGAAAAGATCACTAGAACCAAATGATCCCCTGTAATATTTCCGAATAACCTAAGGGATAATGATAATGGACGGGCTAAATGACTTATAACCTCAATAGGAAGCATCAGCGGAGCTATAGGCCAAAAAGGCCCGGTAAACTGTTTCACATACTTCCATCCATGTCTCTTAATCCCTACATAATGATAGTAGAAGAATACAGTTAGTGCACATGCGGCCGTTGTATTGATGTTGTCTGTTGGCGGCAAAAACCCTGGGAAAAGCCCCAACAGATTACAGAATAATATAAATATGGCAAGGGTACCGATCAAAGGCAAAAACCTTCTTCCCTCATGTCCTAATGTGTTTTCTACCAATCCAAGGACTGCTTCAACAAGCACCTCCAGAAAATTCGCAATACTAGCTTTGCCTTCAGGAATAAGGTCTTTAGACTTTCTTGCATAACCTATAAGGACAAGAATAGTTAGAACCAAAAATACCAGTATTCCATGATAAACAGCATTAGCGTCATGCTCATGACCCAAAAGAGATGTAAAAAAACCAAAGAACGGTAATGTTGAAACCCATGTAAAATCATGTCCCATGATCTGTCTTCTCCCCTATGATTTCTTTAATACTTTAACAAATCCATCCAGAGCAATACCGATGAATACCGTCGAGAGTCCTATTATTAGACTAAGCGTATTCACAATACCAGAATAGATAACCACAAATATAATTGCAACCAGGGCAGCAAATTTAAAAAAATAACTCAATGCGAAAGCCGCAGCATTATCTCCCTTTTTAAAACCACCCTCAATAATCTTGCGAAGAAACCAAAAATTTAGGATGACTATAGCCCCTCCTAAAAACACTCCCAGAGTAACAGCAGATGATTTATAGACTATGCTGCCCAAGGTAAGAACCAGAAGTATTATAATATTATTTCTCTGAATAGAAGTAAGCCTTGATTCTTCTTTAACTTCTTTAACTTCATTCACACAATCACTCCTAGCTAATTCCGCCATCCTTTTCTATATCCTTCAGTAACCTAAATAGACTTCTGAACCCGGCTACGATACCAAACAGCATGAAGATTATTGTTAACCATGGTTTAGTATTGAACAACCTGTCTAACCACCATCCAAAGAGAATGCCAATAACAACCGAGATAACCATTTCCAGCCCAATTGTACTGTATCTACCGATCAGCCTGAAAAGTTTTCTCTTATTTTCCATTGATCAGCTACTGTCATTGTAACAATTGGACTTTCCTAAAAAGACAATACAAAAATGAATGAATATTCATTTGTTGTTTCATTTAACATAATACTATATTTTTGTCAACAATTTTAACCAGAAATGTAATCTAAACTTGAAAAGTGAACAGTTTTTATTCAAACATCAGTTCAATAATGAAGTGCAACACTTGGGAAAGCGGAAAGGAAGGTGCTATCCTAAGTTCAGTGTCTTTTATCTTATTTAAACCTGATGGCCTCGCAAAAAGTCCATCTGCGGCGTTCCACTGCATCCTTCGTCGTTGCGGCGCACCCCTAAGTACGCCTCACTCCTTCGGATTTGCGCGCCTTGCATCTGGAGCTTTTTGCTTTGCCATCCCAATTTTGACTTTTTACAAGTCCATCAAACCTAGTATAAATAAAATCGAACAGGCTCAGAAAAAAGGGACAGATTTAAAAAAGTTACCGAATTAGCGAGCTAGTCCACTTGTTCATTTTGTTCTATTTTTCTATTTTTGCAATATCCAATATCAACCTTTCCAATATCAATCTCTTGGCAACTCTGCTGGATTTAAGAGCCAGATCGGTACTGAGAAACTGATCAAATGCCTTCTTCAATTCATCAAAGGAAAATTGATCTACCTGTTTCAAGAATCCTTTGAGGAAAAATTTCCTGATCCCCAGCCTCTCACCTACCTCAGAAGGTGTTAAGCCCTGCTGCAACATCTCCTTTGCCCTTAATATTAAACGAAATTGACGTATTATCATTCCCAGAATCTTCAAGGGATCTTCCCCAGAAGCCAGAATCTTTATAAGTATGTTTAACGCCTTTTCTCTATCCTTATTCCCCACGTAGTCTATCAGAGTAAAAATACTTTCTACCTTAATATCTGTAACTACTGCTTCCAGATCTTCTATCTCTATGGTCTGTTTTTCCCCTATAAATATGGAGACCTTTTCTGTTTCATTATGTATCTGCTGGAGATTATTACCGACCAGCTCCATCAAAAAAGCTACTGCATCTTTACTGATCTTCTTACATGACCTTTTTGCCAATCTTTGAATCCAATAGGGCAATTCTCTATCTTTTGGATGGTTTAATTGGGCAATAGCGCCAAACTTGGAGAGATTAATGAAGAATTTTGCTCTAGGATTTACCTTTTCACCAATGAAAACCAGACATGCGAAAGGAGATGGGTCAGAGATATAAGATGTGAGCTGTTCCAAATCTTTTGCTGATAATTGATTGGCATCTTTGACAACAATAAGCCTCTTTTCTGATACTGCAGGTATAGTCTGGGCAGCATTAATGATCTCTGGTGCTCCATTTTCGCTGCCATAAAAGATTTCGTAATTGAAGTCTTTAAAACCGGGGAGGATCACCCTTTCTTCGATATTTCTGATAGCCTCTTCAATCAGGTATGTTTCGTCACCATAAAGATAATAGACTGGAAAGACTTCTTCTTTTTCCAAATGTCTGCTGAGTTCATGGGGGGTTATAGTTGGACGCATAGTGGTTTGGGTGCGCTAAAAATCTTCAAAGATCATGTTGTGGATATTCTCTGCCATATCTTCTGCTATCTTTTTTATAGCCTCTATCTTATTGTTGTAAGTGGTGGCTGTGTTTGATGAAACTGTATATTCGTGGTAACCCGAGAGACCTGAGGTTTTCCATATGATTATCCCATTATCATTTCTTTTCAGGGATATATCCAGTGTAACAGTTGCCCTGTATTCCAATACCTTGTCGTTTCTGTCAAAGGATACGGGAGACTCTTTAAATGATTTAATTGTTCCGATTATAGTTGCATCAGAGTTGTCTCCTTTTGAAACATCCACATCTCCCCTTTTTAAAAATTCTTCGATAAGGGCATCTGTAAAAAGGTTTTCAATCCTGGGTTCAAAAGTCTTATTGGTAAAGAATGGAACGGCTATTGTTTTGATATCCGATGTTAGCGTTCCCCTTTTACCGGTAAAATGGTATCCGCAAGCAGAGAGGAATATTATCAATATTGCAATTAAGGAGAATCTGTATATCCGTCCTTCTATGGAGAGTTGCATAATGTAGTCCTATTCAGGTAGGCACAGAGGCACAGAGCACCAAAGGCACAAAGTAGGAAAAAACAACGAAACGACCCTGTTTTACCAAAGCACTTCGTGGTGGCGAGTCGCCAAGGCGAGTCGGAGGAGTAAGCCTTTCTGCTTTGTGCCTATGCCTGCCCTGTTAAATTTCCCGAAGGGAACCCTATTTAAACAGGGTGAACCTTTGCCACTTTGTGCCTGAGTAGTTACTGCAGTTTAATCAATTACAATCATTACCCTGCATTGCCTTAAGAAGCCCTTCTGTTTGATTATAGCCTTCAGTATTTCCGCATCCTTGTCACTCATCACGATGTCAGATGGGCTTTTATCGCTTACCTTTTCTGCTTTCAGGGTAATAGGATTATTTGTAACCCTTGAATTGGTCTGGGCAGCGGTTAGATCTCTTGAGTACAAAGCCACTCCATTTTCAGCAGCACCCTCCGGGGATACCACATCGGACTGGTAAAGTTCTTTTCCTGATGATTCAAGAATTCTGGGGATTAGCGCAGGCTTCAACTTTAATGCTCTAGCGTCTACAACGAGCCCGGTATAATCCGGCAGTTTTAAAGGAGGGGGTTCCTCTGCCTTCGGTTCTTCGGTCTTAGGTGACTTAGTTACTGGTGGTTCTTTAACATCAGGAGCAGGCGCAAATGGTTTTTCAGGCATTACTTCTGGTTTAGGGATATCTCCCTTTATGACCTTTACCGGTGTTACTGCCTTCTTTTCTGTGGGCTTTAAAAATAGGCTTAACAAATCTCCTTTTATACTCATACTTACTGTAACTTCCACTGATCCATCAGACATATACTTTGTATCTGTAAGCTCTGACCCTTTTACAATCCCGTGCACCCTGGTTTTTATAACATCATTTTCTACCATATATTCTTTTACAACAGAAGTGGAAGTAACTCTCACCCCTTCCAATGTTTCCAGAAGATTTCTCCTGGCATCAGATATAGCAGCCCTCTTGGCCAATATCCTCCCTTGAGCAGGGTTCAGTGCCTCTGGAGATGGAGCGCCATTGCCCTTTGCAGTGATAATACCAGATGTCCAGTTTATACTGCCATTGGTTCCAATGGGTTCTATGAGCTCAACTTCACTACCGAAGATATTACTGCAAAATAAAATTATGAAAAATGGAATCAAAAAAGCAGTTATTCTTTTCATTTTTGCCTCCCAGAGAATGCCTCTTTTTCGGTCTCATTCAACCATGGTTTATAGTTGATATTGCCCAAAAACAACGATTCATTCGGTGGAGATGATCCCCACCAGTTTTTTCTTGCATCTATAAAGATGGTAGAAGAGCTCTGGATCGCAAATGGATTGTCAATAATGTTGTTGTTGTTTATTTTTGGCTTTGACATGCCCATGGACACAATCCCGCCGGTACCCGTATTGTTGGATATGGTATTGTAGAATATCTTGGGGGCGGAATCGTTCATTATATTTATCCCGCTCTGGGAATTATTTGTAATCAGGCTGTATGTTATATCTGGTGTCCCATAATGGATTACAAAGGCAATAGCTGCATACTCAAAGACGCAGTATTTGAAGAAGCTGGAAAGTGTTGTCTTTTCTTCAAATCTTATTGCACTGCTATAATCACCTGCAGAGGGTGAGGAACTGTTGGAGGTAAAGGTAATCATCTCTTCTTTGGTGCCTTTGGCATTTATAGCTCCATTTTTAACTATTATGCTCACATCACCGCTGTTGTATTTAAGGGTAACACCTTGTTCAACGGTTAAGTTAGCACCATTGTCTATAACGAGTTTACCCTCAATTACATAGGGGCTGTTGGCAACTGTCAGGTATGAGTCCTTGGTTATGTTACCACTCAAAGGCCCTTTTAATATTGATAACTCAAAGGGTTTGCCATCAGGATATGGGGCATCCAGGGAGCTCTTGTAATCCACCTTACCGGAAATACCGGATACTATCTTTGAGATATTACGGCTCCCCCACCAGTTATTATTGGCATCGATTACCTCTCCTTTTGGATCTGAGTTATATATCTCCTTCTTACCGTTATCGTGTATATTGTTCTCTGTAACCTTTGGAGATGACAAAGAAGCCTTTATCCCGTAGGTTCCGTTGTTTGAGATCGTGTTGTGGGAGATAATTGGCGAAGAGTTTTCAGAGACTATGCCTTCCTTACCGTTGTGTACTATTTTGTTGTCTTCTAATACAGGATTTGCACCTGCCAGGATGAGAACACCTGCCTCATTGTTTCTTGAAATAGCGTTGTTTTTGATCTCTGGTTTAGAAAACGGGTCGCTTATACTTAAACCGGTATCGTTTTTAGAGATGTCATTATTGGATATTTTGGGCGAGGATGAGAAGAGGGTTATCCCTGTAATTGCACCCTTTATCTGTGTATATTCAATGACACTATCCTTCTCTTTGGTCTTCTGAAAGACAATCCCACCCCACCGATTTGTGTCTATTCCGTCAAAGGTAATCATGCCGTTTGGATTGCCCTTAACACTGAGCCTTCCATAGATATGGATGCCTGGTCCCTTTGATTTTACAATGGTTCCAGGTTCAATGGTTAAGGTTGCCTTATCCATAACCGTGATTTCATTTTCTATTATATAAGGGCTCGCACCGGCATACCATATTGTATCCTGGGAAATGTTTCCCATAACCGGCGTAGGCCCCGGGCTTACTGGCACCCCTATTATATAGTCTGACATCTTGCTTTCATTACCGGTCTTATCTAAGGCAGTGATTTTATAGTAATAAGTCGTAAGATTTTGAAGACCTTTGTCCTGAAAGTCTGTGAATTCAGTGGGTACAACTTCTGTGTAGCCACTTAACGGGGATGTGCTCCTGTATACCTTATACCTGGCAAGGTCGTTTTCAGTATTCTTATCCCATTTCAGGCTAACCAACCCATCCCTTCCAAAGGATGAAAGCTCCTTTGGTATTGCCGGGGGGTCAGTATCAATGGTTACCGTACCCAATACATCTATCCATTTGGCTGTATTTCCTGCATCATCGGATAAGTAACCGGTTATTATAGCATCAGTGACATTATCCTTGGGCATTACCTGATAGGTTCCCACATAGCTCCCGGGCTCTACCTCCCTCATGGTTATTCCCTTCCTGAAATCCCCTATGTCAAATGATGCCTGTTTCTTACTGTCTCCTTCCATGGCAACCTTTATAGTATCTCCAACTTTTTTAGGAAGACCTGCGGTATCCTGAACTAATATAGTTATTATCGGAGGTCTTAATGATTCTGCTATGGTCGGTGCAGGGAGGGTCTTTACCATGTCCCTGAAAAGGTCATCTCCCGCCCGAAGAAGCTCGATTTGTCGAAGATTCATAGCAGCAGAAATAGCTGTTAATATAAGTCCTACGGGGGTGACGGATATGCCTCCCTGGTGTTTTCTGGAGACATTCTCGGCTTCCCAGAGAAGATTGCTCGTCTTTACGTCAACCATCCGCACATGAGCTCCTACAGCTATCTGGGAATAAACTCCAGCAAATATCCTGTCATAGTGGGTTATCTCTCCATAGATGACAGCATCAGTATTTAATATGTCCCCAAGCTTTTTACTATCGGTCTGAGCTACCTTCTCAGGGGTATCAATGCCTGCCTTCTTTAATAGGTCATCAACCTTATATAGCTCTCGATCAACGTAAGGCAGAGAACTAAAGTGGTTGTAGAAGCTCTTTCTTACTATCTCAAAGGCCTCCTGGCTCCCGGTCTTATTTACAAAAGGCAGGACAGCTACTGTCTTTGGCTGGTGTCCTTCCATATAATCGCTTACTTTGTACTTTCCTTTAAAAAGCTCGGTAATCTGAGGGGCGATCTGGGTATTTTGGGTGGATACACAACCAGAGATGGTAAAGATCAATAAAAGGAGCAGGATATTTAAAAATCTTGCCTTCATAGTCTTAACCTCCATTGAAGTTTGGAGCTACTTCGTTACTATATTTACCAATTTACCTGGAATATAGACAATCCTTTTTATCTCATTATCCCTCAAGAGTTCTTTTACCCTAGGGGCATTAATGGCCGCTTTCTTGATCTCATCTTCTGAAGAGGAGGCACTTACACTGATCCTGCTTCTTAGCTTACCGTTTATCTGGACAACTATCAGTATTTCATCCTCCCTGATAATTTCTTCATTGTAAGATGGCCACTGGGATTTAATAACACTCTGTTTCCCCCCCAGCTTCTCCCACAATTCTTCACAAATGTGCGGTGCTACTGGGGAAAGGAGTGTAATCACAGTCTCTATTGCCTCTCTCAGTACAGAGAGGGTAAGATATAGATATTCTTTTTCGTTCGCAATGTCGAACTGGTAAATGGTATTGACCAGTTCCATAATAGCGCTGATCGCTGTGTTAAAGTGAAACCTGTCTTCAATGTCCTCTGTTACCTTCTTTATTGTCTGATGGGTTTTACGTCGCAGATTCCTCAAATTATCAGGGATGGTTTCCCCATCAGCATAAGGGGGAATATCCCTGACCTTTTCCAGATTCCCCATAACCATTCGCCAGACCCTGTTGATAAATCTAAATGCTCCTTCTACCCCCTGGTCACTCCAATCAAGGTCTCTCTCCGGAGGGGATGTAAAGAGTATGAACAATCGGGTTGTGTCCGCACCATACTTTTCTATTATGTCGTTAGGATCAACCACATTGCCCTTGGATTTGGCCATCTTCGCCCCATCCTTTATAACCATCCCCTGTGTTAGAAGGCTATTATACGGCTCTCCCACCTCCAGAACACCTATGTCCCGAAGGACCATAGTGAAGAAACGGGAGTATAACAGGTGTAGGATGGCATGCTCAATTCCACCAATATACTGATCAACGGGCATCCAATAATTTACAGCCTTTTTGTCTAGAGGGCCTTTATCGTATCTCGGACAGGTATATCTATCGAAATACCACGAGGAGCAGACAAAGGTATCCAGTGTATCCGTCTCCCTTCTGGCCCTGCTGTTACACTTGGGACAATCGGTAAAAAGGAAAGACTCTGTTTCAGGCAGAGGAGATCTGCCATCTCCTCTGAATTCTATATCAACAGGCAATATGACGGGAAGCTGTTCATACGGAACAGGAACGGTGCCACATTCATCACAGTAAATCATAGGGATCGGTGTTCCCCAATATCTCTGCCTGGAAACTCCCCAGTCCCTGATGCGATAATTCACAGTCCTTTTGCCGATTCCTTTTTCCCCCAGGTATTCTGCTATCTTGTCCAATGCCTCTATACTATTCATCCCATTGAATTGACCTGAATTTACCAGATACCCCTCTTCTATATAGGCTTCGGTCATGGTATCTTCATCCAGTGTGCCGTCGTAAGGATGGATTACTACCTTCACAGGGATATTGTATTTTCTGGCAAAGTCAAGATCCCTCTGATCATGGGCAGGTACTGCCATAACGGCGCCGGTACCGTACTCCATCAAGACGAAGTTGGCTACCCATATCGGAATCTTATCATTTGTGAAGGGGTTAACAGCATACCTGCCGGTAAAGACTCCCCTCTTCTCTACGTCTTCGGCCGAACGCTCTATCTTGTCTTCCCTGGATACCTGAGAGATAAAGTCTAAGACCTCTTTTTCTTGACTGGTGCCGGCTGACAACTCTTTAGAAAAGGGATGTTCCGGAGCAAGGCTCATAAACGTTGCTCCATAAAGAGTATCCTGCCTTGTGGTAAATATCCTGATTGCCTTATCCGAATCTGCCACCGGAAAATCCACCTCAGCCCCATAGCTCTTGCCAATCCAGTTTCTCTGCATGGTTAAAACCTTTTCAGGCCATCCATCAGAGAGTTCATCGCACCCCTTCAACAGTTCCTCTGCATACTTGGTAATCTTTAGAAACCACTGTTCCAATTCCTTTTGTGTAACCTCTGTACTACAGCGCCAGCAAAGGCCAGCTTCAACCTGTTCATTGGCCAAAACAGTTTTACATGATTCACACCAATTCACAAAGGATTTTTTCCTGTAGGCCAGTCCTCTCTCGTACATCTTGAGAAAGAACCACTGATTCCACTTATAGTATCCGGGATGGCAGGAGGCAATCTCCCTGTCCCAATCGTAGCTGAACCCCATCCTTTTCATCTGCCTTCTCATATAGTCGATATTGTCATATGTCCATTTTGCCGGATGCACCTTGTGTCCAATGGCAGCATTCTCAGCAGGCAGTCCGAACGCATCCCATCCCATTGGATGAAGCACATTATAGCCCTGCATCATTTTGTAGCGGGCAACTACATCGCCTATAGAATAGTTTCTAACGTGGCCCATATGGATCTTTCCCGAGGGGTAAGGAAACATCTCAAGGATATAGTATTTTTTCTTTGCAGGGTCTTCAACTACCTCAAATAACCCTTTCTCCCCCCAGTATCTCTGCCACTTCTCCTCTATCTGGTGGGGGTTGTATCTGTCTTCCATCGAGAATCCTCCGACAACTTAAACTTATGAAGTCTACAAGACTTCAGATACCACAAATACAAAAGCTTTTCAAGGGGAATTTGTTCTCTCCCTTTAACAAAAAGATGGCATATCTTCAAGAATAAGTAGTATTATGTATCATATACAAAACCTTATAGACCACAGACCAACAGCAAGATAGAAGCCGAATATAACCACCTGAGAAAGCATGGTGGCTTGAACGATGAGATGCCTTTTGATAAACTGTAAAAAGTTACCGAATTATTGAGCTAGTACAAAAAATAAAGGAGAAAACCAAATGAGAGATGCTGTGCAGACTATTGGCAACATGATTGATAAAACAACTGTTTCAATAATAAGTTCTATTGACGAAGCGGGTTTTCCTAATATAAAAGCAATGCTTCCTCCAAGAAAAAGGGAAGGGATAAAACATTTGTACTTTACAACCAACACATCTTCTATGAGAGTAAAGCAATACACTGCCAATAAAAAATCTTGTATATATTTCTTTGATAAGAGATTTTTTAGAGGCGTCATGCTTAAGGGAATCATGGAAGTCTTACATGATAGCAAAACAAAAGAGATGATATGGAAAGATGGGGATGATATGTACTACCCAAAAGGTGTAACCGACCCTGATTATTGCGTACTCAAGTTCACAGCACAAAATGGCAGGTATTATAGTAATTTTAAATCTGAGAATTTTGAAGTCGAATAGTTATAAAGCACATAATAAATCACCGGATGTGCCAGAATTGGCGCCCAGGTGAGCTTTGACATTGAGCCTGTGGAAAAACCCTGGATTTCTCCACTTTGTAAGGAGGGGGCGGTTGGACAAGAGATATGGCAAGGAGTTGAACTGGCTGTTTGAATTGCGAGGGATCGGCGATTATGGTGTCACCAGCCACGTATCGTCGGAGGATAGTGAGCAGGCAGTTAAGATAGAGGAAGAGTTTCTAGCCATCGTCAAGCGGTTGATGCAGGAAGGAGGTGGCAGCTAGGGGTAAATGGGTGACCTCTCTCCCAGGTACTGGTTCCCGATAACCGCTAAAGTCTGATTATCTTATCTTCGTTTATTCCTCTGGTTGCATTTCTTGTGTCAACTATTAGATTGGCATTTTCTGTAATCCATTCCCAATTATAACCACTGTGATCAGTAGTAATCACTACACAATCCATTTTTTTTAATAGTTCTTCATCAATGACCACGGATGACATCTTAAGCTCATCGGTCTTTATAAATGGAACGTTGGGGTCATTAAATATTACTTCTGCACCCTTTTCCTTGAGTATCTTTATTATATCCAGTGCTGGAGATTCCCGGATATCGTCGATGTCTTTCTTGTAGGCTACCCCTAATACTAAGATATTAGAGCCATTGACACTCTTTCTGGATACATTTAAACCATCTGTTATCTTGTTGGTTACAAAGTAAGGCATTTCTGTATTTATCTCACTTGCTAATTCAATAAATCTTGCCCTGTAATCCAAGGTTCTCAGTTTCCAGGATAGATAAGAAGGATCTATGGGCAGGCAATGTCCGCCCAGTCCAGGTCCTGGATAGAAAGACATATATCCGAAAGGTTTGGTAGCAGCAGCTTCGATAACCTCCCAGACATTCAATTTTAGTTTATTACATATAATGGCAACCTCGTTAACAAGAGCTATGTTAACGCTGCGAAACGTATTTTCCAGTAACTTCACGACCTCAGCGGTTTCTGTAGAGGAAACCGGCACTATAGTATCTATGACCTGCTGATAGAGAAGCTTGGCCACTTCAGTACATTTTGGTGTAATGCCTGCTACTATCTTTGGTGTGTTTCTGGTCTTATAAAATTTATTACCAGGGTCAATTCGTTCAGGGGAAAAAGCAAGGTAAAAATCTTCACCTACCTTTAACCCTGTCTCTTCGAGTATAGGCAGAATCAACTCCCTCGTTGTCCCGGGATAAGTAGTGCTTTCTAATACAACTAATTGTTTGGCATGGATAAATTTTGATATCTTATCAGCAGCATCCAGGATATATGAGACATCAGGGTCCTTTGTTTTGTTAAGAGGGGTGGGGACACAGATAGATATGGCATCTATATCTTTTAAAAGGGAATAGTCCAGGGTTGCGCGCAGCCTTTCACTCTGGACTAGGGATGTTAGCTCCTCTTTTTGAACGTCCTGTATGTAGGAGCTCCCATTATTTATAGCCTCCACCTTCCCGGGATCGGTATCTATTCCTATAACGTTAAATCCCTCTTTAGCAAACTCAATCGCCAGAGGCAAACCTACATAACCAACGCCAATAACGGCAATTCTAGCAGTTTTATTACTGATTTTTTTTAATAGTTCTTCCATATTTACACCCTTTCTTGATAACTTTACCAGAAGCTTTCAAAAACTATGCGAGAGCCCTAATCTGAGCTAAAGGTGACATAGGTGGGAAGCCTTTCTTTCATTTCAATAGTTAAACCTAACTTCTTGGCATCTTTAATGTCTTGAAAATGGCCAACCCTTACCCTATGCCACATCCCTTTCATTGGCATATTTGATGAGACTATGTATACAGGATAACCTTTTTCCTCCAATTTATTCGCCATCTTTCTGGCCTGCTCTTTGTCCTGAAACGCCCCAACCTGTAGAGTATATCCTTTGAAAGATTTAGTGTTCTCTTTTACTTCTTTGGAAACCCTCTGTTTTTTTTTCAACGGTTTCTTCTGTTCTGCCTGTTTTTCAATTTGGGAGGACTTATTTACATTATTTACCTGATCAATTTGTTTGGAAGGAGTACCTTCTTTTTTGATAAGGGTTTGATAGAAGGTCAATTCTAGATCAGAAGAGTCTTTCTCCTTATTACTTTTCATCTTCGGTGGGATTCTGTTTTCCTGACGTTTTTCCGGTCTTGTAGAGTCTTTAACTATTGTCCTGCCAGGTTGGTTTTGATGAAATTCTCTTTTTGTCATAAAACCCAGTATAAATACAAGGATAAAGGCAAAGACTATCCCTATTGACATAAAAATAAGGGTTTTTTTGCTGAAAGAAAACTGATAGTTATTTTTAAATCTCATCTATCTGTTGTCCCTGTATTTATCACATTTTTTCAGGAGCATATACGCCTAAGATGTGTAAGGCATTATTTAAAACTATCTTAACCATCTTCACAAGATACAACCTTGCCCTGGTCAGGGGCAGGTCATTTGAGAGTACCCTGTTTTTATTGTAGTAACTGTGGAGTTTACCGGCTAAATCATTCAAATAAACCGTCATTCTATGGGGTTCCAGAGCGAAAGCACCCCCTTCTATGACTTCAGGATATTTCAAGAGCTGTTTTATTAACGTCAATTCTTCAGGGAGATTTAAAAGGTCAATTCCAACATCCTCAAACCCTGGGGTATTCAATCCTTGTTCCTGTGCAAGTCTTAAGATGCTACAGATCCTGGCATGGGCATACTGAACATAATAGACAGGATTTTCATTGTTCTGTTTTTTTGCCAGCTCCAGGTCGAAGTCCAACTGGCTGTCGGAGCTACGCATCAAGAAAAAATACCTGGCTGCATCCTTCCCAACCTCCATAACTACCTCTTTTAATGTATCAAATTCTCCAGACCGGGTAGACATAGCCACCTGTTGGCCGTTTCGCATGAGGTTTACCAGTTGCACCAAGAGGATATTTAACATCTCTTTTTTTTCCCCCAGTGCCTGAATTACTGATTCCATCCGTGGGACATAACCATGGTGATCTGCCCCCCAGATGTTTATAATCATATCGAATTTGCGTTCCAATTTGTCTTTGTGATAGGCTATATCAGAGGCGAAATAAGTAGGCTGACCATTAGCCCTTATTACGACCCTATCCTTTTCATCTCCAAAGTCTGTGGTTCTAAACCAGAAAGCCCCATCCTTTTGGTAGATATACCCCTTCTTCTTGAGATCCTCCGTTGCTTCTGATATTTTGTTGCTCTCAAAGAATGTTTTTTCACTGGACCACACATCAAATTTTACTCCGAAATCACTTAAATCCTCTTTTATGCCTTCAAGAATGGAATCAGCGGCATAAACAGCAAAATTTGAGATAACTTTACTATCCGGTTCATCCAGGTATCTATCCCCGTGTTTAGCTACAATATCATTTGCTATATCGACTATATATTCACCCTGATAGCACTCTGATGGTAGGGCAACATCTCTGCCTAAGAGATGGAGATAACGGAAAAATACCGATCTCCCAAGGGTTTCCATTTGATTGCCGGCATCATTAATATAGTATTCTTTAACCACATCGTAACCTACTGCCTTCAGGATATTTGCAAGGACATCACCTACAGCAGCTCCCCTTCCATGTCCGATGTGAAGGGGTCCGGTGGGGTTTGCGCTAACAAATTCTACCTGAACCTTTTTCCCTTCTCCTGCTTTACTTTTTCCATAAGAATCCCCCAGTATTTCGATCTCCTCCAGGGAATTGCGCCAATGGTCATTGTTTATGAAAAAATTCATAAAACCAGGCCCCGCTATCTCTACTTTGGCCAAAACATTATCTTTATCTATTATACTCTCGGCGATAGCGCTGGCGATTAGCCTGGGAGATCTTTTCTCTTCAGAGGCCAGGATCATGGCAATATTGGTAGAAAAGTCCCCATGTTCCTGGATCTTAGGGGTTTCCAATTCTATGGCAGGAATCACTTTTATACTCAGAGCTCCCTTTTGAACGCAATCAGACAAGGCACTATTTATGATATCCCTTAATATATCTTTAATCTTCATCTTCCCTGTTGTCCTACCTCGAGATGTCAAAGGTTCTTTTGTAATATTTTGAAGATACTGATGGGGGCTGTGGAACGTAGAAGTACCACATAAGCTTTACATTGTCAAGTTAAGTGCCTAAAGTGAGCTAAAGTTTAAAGTGCCTAAAGTTATTTAAAAAGGAAATTCCTAGACTATCAAGTTAGGTTTGCTTTGCAACTGAGTTGAGATATCAGGATTAAGCAGTCGGCAGACACAATGGAAATAGTTTCCTCAAAAGAATTTCAAAAATACCTCATTGGAAAGTAAAATACCTTGAATAGTCAACTTCAGATGCCCCTCATCGATTGATATAAGGTTTTCTTTGAGAAGATAGGGGACAATATTAGCAAAGGTTTTTTCTAAGGAGAGGCCGAATCTTTTCTCAAAATCATCAAGACTGATACCCTCTAGCCTGCGAAGCCCCAGGAAGATAGCCTCTTTTATTGCTATTTCTCTGGTCAAATCTTCTTTCTCAATAGCAGCCGTACCGTTGTTTGACAGTAAAGAGATGTATTCGTAAGGATTGGGAATGTTTTTCCACCTGATACCCCAATCCCTTTTATTTGATGTCTTCCTGAGATAAGAATGAGCCCCTGCGCCAAATCCAAAATATTCTTTCAAAGTCCAGTATCCTTCATTATGTCGGCAGCGGAAGCCCGGTAAGGCAAAATTTGATATTTCGTACTGCTCATATCCGGCTGCAGCAACCTTTTCTTGAGCCAGCCTATACATTCTTACCTGGATATCCTCATCAGGCAAAGTGATCTTCCCTTCCCCTTGTAAATCATAGAAAGGGGTATCCTCCTCTATGGTCAGGTTATAGACTGATATATGTTCAGGCTTGAGAGATAAAGCACAGCTCAGGTCTCTTTCCCAATCATCCAGGCTCTGATCAGGTATACCGAAGATCAAATCAAGACCAATATTGCTGAAACCGGAAGACCTTGCATCCTTAAAAAGATTAACGGCATCAGCAGAGGTATGAATTCGTCCCAGGTTTTGTAATAATTTGTCTTTAAAGGATTGAACCCCTAAGCTCAATCTATTAATCCCTATGGTATAAAGGGCCTGAACTTTCTCCATATCGGCGGTTTTGGGATTAATCTCCAGAGTTATCTCCACATGGGAAGTTGATGAGAATTCAGACATAATCTTATTAATAACCCTGGCTATACTGTCAACGGAAAATAGGGAAGGCGTCCCTCCCCCAAAGTAGATGGATACAACCCCCCTTTTCCTCTTTTCTAAAAACAATGACTCCTTCAACTGTCCTTTTGCAGGTTTACCCCTTACTGTCAGGGGTTTAGTATGGCTGTCGATCTCTTTAATCAGGGCTTTTATATAGTTTTCTTCGGGGATCGGTGATACTGCCATGGAATTGAAATCGCAGTAGGGGCATTTACTTATGCAGAAAGGGATATGTATGTATATTCCTATACCTTCTTCTCTCTTCTTCAACTTCTAATATCCCTTTGTCTTTAAATTCTCCAGTTTTATGACAACAATCTCAGGTGGAGATAGAAACCTGAGCGGAGGTCCCCAGGTGCCTGTGCCTCGACTTGCATAGAGTTTTTTGCCATTTACCTCAAAAAATCCCCCTTGCAGTGGAAAAAAGATATGGGTTATGAGATTAAAAGGAAATAGCTGACCTTTATGGGTGTGCCCTGAGAGTTGAAGGTCAATGGGCATAAGTAATGCCTTTTCCCTGAATTTCCTTGGTTGATGATAGAGGAGTACAGTAAAGAGATTAGGGCTGCACCTGGAAAAGAGTTTGGAGATGTCTTCTCCTGCCCTGTTTTTGAAGCTCTTAGCTGTAGGATCATCCAGCCCTATGAGGTTAACTAGCCCATTGAGGTTTACGTATTGGTTGCGAAGGAGCATAAATCCTGAATCTTCAGTGAACCTTACAGACCGCTCTATCCCTGCATAGAATTCGTGGTTTCCTGTAACGGCATATTTCCCGAATCTGGTGTTAATACCCCTAAATTCTTCTGCAAGTCCTTTCATAGTATCCAGGTTCTCGTCTACTAAATCCCCTGTGGAGAAAAGGATATCCGGCTTCACTTCCCTGAGGATGCGTGTAACCTCTTTAAGCCTCTTTTCCCCTACCAGAACCCCCAGGTGAACATCGGAAATCTGGGCAATGACCAGTTCCTCCACATCTTCCGGTAATTTTGATGTCTGAATAGTGACTCTGGTGATACCTATATTCAACGCCTCAAAATAGGCATAGGTACAGATGCCAATTACAATCAAGAGTATTGAGAAGAATGTGGGATAACTCTTAGGGATAAGCAGGGAGGGATCCCCTCCAAAGGCTGCCCGGCTGATTAATTTACCGGATATATTGATGAGGTCAACCCCTACATTTATCAAAAAAAAGTAGAAGACAAAGCCTATCCAGAAAGATGAAACCACTGTTAGAATATAGCCAGCTCCGTCTATGCGCTCGCTCGTAAATGTTCTGGAGAGTATCGGGGAGATTACCATTAGGGCTAGAAAGATGATAATGGCTATGTTTACTACACCGGGAAAGTCGGTTTGGGATATGATCTTTCGGTAGACATAAAAATGCATAGATCCATAGAGAGAAAAGAAGACGCTCAGAAAAATGATGAATTGAGTGGTCATGCCCATATCAAATTATTAGCACTATACCCATGAAGTTTCAAGTTTAGATTGCAAGAAAAAATAAGTAGTTGACTTAAGTGGCATATCTGGCTATAAAATTGATTGTAATTTTTCCTTTGCTCATAGACCGATTGAACAAAGAGGGATCCAAAAACTGAAAGGAGGGAAAAAGCCTTGGCTAGAAAAAGAGTCTCCTGGGCATGGTTAGGGAGACTGCTAAAGGTTATATTTTGGGTTTGTGTTGCCTTCTTCCTCTCTGTTATGTTTACACCTTTACCTAATCTTCTTTTTTCTTACCTCACTGTTGAACCTAACATAAAAAAAACCGATGTGATCGTTGTCCTGGGGGGAGGATTCTACCCAAAAGGGGAGCTGAGCCTCGCTTCTATGGACAGGACTGTAAAGGGCATAACCCTGTATTTGGAGGGTAGGGCAGGGAAACTTCTATTTGCCGGCGGCAATCCCAAAGGATACCCAGGTTACATATCAGAAGCCAGCAGTATGGCGCAATTAGCAGGCGATCTTAGGCTTACATCCAGGGATATTATAATCGAAAGAAAGTCTAATCGTACTTATGAAAGCGCTGTTATGGTAAAAAAGATAATGGATAATTTGGGGTTTAAGGATGCTGTTCTTGTAACATCTTCATACCACATGCTAAGGTCAAAACTCACCTTTGAGCATGCAGGCGTTGTGGTTTATCCGGCATCTACTGCCCCCATTGAAAAATATACTACCGGTCCTGTTCAACGACTTTTTCTCTTTCAAGCAGTCCTACATGAATACCTAGGATTGGCATACTACAAATGGAAGGGATGGATTTAGATACGATTTAAACATCTGCAGTATGGTTTTATCTTTTCTTACCTCCTGATTTTCTCAAATACTCACCGTAGTCTGCTAAAGATGCCATAGCCTTAGCCGCCCTTTCAGGAGAGGGGATATTCATTATACCACTATCTTCTAATATCCTGGCGGCTTCTGACATTACGACATCTGCTATCGATGTCACTACAATGGGTTTATTATACTTGTCTATAAATTTAATTAGATCCTTTGCAATCTGAGCTTCAACATCGCAAAGTAGAGTTTTCATCTGGCTTAGTTGGTGATTTGTTAAGAGACTGAAGTTTCTATAATAATGGATAAAGAATGAATATCCTCCGATACCAAGGACTAACAAACCGTCTATTTCGTCACATTCCAGGACTGTTTCAACTGCTCTTCTGAAGATGTTGACATCTAAAGTTCCTACGGTATCAATGGGGTTACCTTTGCTCCAATGAGGCGGCATAAATTTGTTCATTTCTCTTATGACTTCAGGGGGTAATGGCGGAACTTCCAGATTGTACATTCCACAGAAATCTGATGCAATAACACCCCATCCGCCTCCATAAGTAAGTATACCTATCCTTCTCCCTTTGGGTAATGGTTGACGTGATAGCGCACTTACTATGTCCACCATTTCAAATGAATGATTTGCCCTGATTACTCCAGCTTGTCTGAAGGCTGCGTCGTATACATGGTCAGAACCAGCCATAGCCCCTACATGAGAAGCCGCAGCCTTCTTGCCTGCTTCGGTCCTCCCTGATTTATATATTACAACCGGTTTTCTTCTTGTAAGCCTTTTTGCTATATCTAAAAATTCCCGGCCTTCCTGTAGCCCTTCTGCATATATCAATATGGCCTCGGTCTCTTTATCATCAATAAAATACTCCAAAAACTCATATATCTTTAAATCTGCCTGATTACCTACACTCACGTATCTGCTAAATCCAAGACCATTTATTATGGCAGACTGCATCATGGTTGTACCCAGGTTACCGCTCTCAGACAAAAAGCCTATATTACCTGGTCTCAAGGGTATAGGCGGCATTAAAAGGGAGAGGTTTGAAGTGGAGCTATACATGCCCATAGTGTTAGGACCTACAACCCTAATCCCACTGCTCCGTGCGATCTCTAAAACCTCTTCCTGTAAGTTTTTTCCATCAATTCCTGTTTCACCAAAGCCACCGGAGATAATAACCGCATATTTTACCCCTAGTTCAGCACATTCCCTCAAAGTTTGAGGTACTACAGGAGCTGGAACAATCACCACAACCATATCCAGTTCTCTTCCTACGGCTTTAATATTCGGATAGACCTTTATACCAAATATCTCTTTTTCCTTAGGATTTATAGGATATAGTCTCCCCTTATAGCCTCCCCTAACCATGTTATGAAAAACGAGGAATCCCCATTTCATTAACTGACTGCTTGCCCCAATTACAGCTATTGACCTTGGATTGAAAAGAACATCCAGCGCGTGCTTCGGCATAATTCCATTCTCCTTCTCTATATCCCGCTTACCAGTTTCCCGGATTAATTTGTCACTAGATTATACAATAGTGTTATCTATCTCCGCATTCCTGATAAGCGGAACGCCGAAAGCGGTTTGCTTATCAAGAATAATATGAGAAAATTTACCATTTAAAAAGCCGTGGGTCAACAAAAATTAAATTTGCTCTCACGGGACACAGGCTAAAAAAATATGTTAGCTAAACTTGAAAAGTGAACAGTTTAAACTTCAAAACTGAACACCCTGGGCAGCATTAATTTTCACTTTTTGGATATCAATCAGGTTATTACGATGCCAGAATCTAATCTCAGAGACGGTTTGGTTAAGGGGAT
>JACQWO010000031.1 GCA_016209225.1 Desulfobacterales bacterium | reverse complement strand
CGGATATGAGCGACGAGCAGGGCTATCTTAAATCCGCAAGCACGGGCGGACTTGGCGTAGAAGACGCATGGGCGAAGTTAGACACGCTCTTTCCAGACATCAAGCTCCGCGGCCAGCATACGATGGTAGTGGATCAGGAGTACGATTGGAACTTTGATCATGAGATATTGCCTGTTAAAGATATAGGCAATTACTTGATCGGGGTATCTTCGGCGGCATGGGCTGGCTATGATGAATCAGACGGCAAGGGTTTTTCGCACAATATTAACTATGGCACTGCAGTTCTTGGAATAATTTCGGCACAAGGAGATGACATTGCAAAAGGGATTAAAGGGGTTGTTCCCGCAACAGAGATAAGAGTAGCGCCAATTGGGCCCGGCACTGGAGCAATGTGGGACGGTGTTCATCTTTAAAGTGGGTGGCTTTGTCCAGACCATTTTTCAAAGAATTTAAGGTGTAAAACTAAAGCCAGTAGTAGCAGTAAATTTCTTTCTTTTTTTGCTACTTTTTTTCTTTCTTTGTTAATTTCACAGCCTTTCTGTGGATAAATCAGCAACCGCCGATTTTCCTTGGATCTCTTATTTTAAATTTCCCTCCTTTCTGTGGAGAACTTATGCACAGATGGCAAATTCCCCCTTGCGGCCTTCCCAGTAGATCAGCTCCGGCGTTTTATAATCAAGGCTCTGATGCGGCCGCTTCATGTTGTAAAAGTCAAAGTAGCTTTTTAGCCCAGCTCTAACTTCCGGAATCGTACGGTAGTCGTGAATGTAAATATCCTCGTACTTTACCGTCCTCCAAAGCCGCTCTACGAATATATTGTCCAGCGCCCGCCCTTTGCCGTCCATGCTTATTTGTATGTTGCCCTTCAATAGCTCATCCGTAAAATCTGCGCTCGTAAATTGCGAGCCCTGATCCGTGTTAAATATATCAGGCGCCCCATACTTGGCAATGGCCTCCTTCAACGCCGCTACGCAAAAATCGGCCTCAAGCGTATTCGATAAAGCCCACGCCAATACATACCGGCTATACCAGTCGATTATCGCCGTTAAATACACAAAACCGCTGGCTAGCCGTATGTACGTTATATCAGAGCTCCAAACCTGATTCGCTACCGTTATATCTACGTTCTCTAACAGATACGGATAAATCCTGTGCTCGGCGCAAGACTTGCTTAAATTGCGCTTCGGGTAAATGACATAAAGTCCCATCTTCCCCATCAGCGTTCGTACACGATCTCGCCCAACTCCAAAACCCTCCTCGTTCAGCAACGTCCGTATCTTCCGCGATCCCAGGAACGACCATTTCGTAAAAATCTCGTCGATGCGATTCATCAGCCGCAACTCTTCCGCTGAAACGGGAACCGGCTTGTAATATAGCGCCGACCTGTTTAAGTCTAAAAGCTCGCATTGCCTCCGAACGCTTATTCTATCGTTATCGTAGGATATCATCCGTTTCTTCTCCTCAACCGTTAAGCATTTCAGATTTTTTTTTGAGCCAGTCCTTCTCGACCTGTAATTGCCCTATCTGCTTGTATAGCTCGTCTATGACGGGATCCGGCATCTCCTTATCCGTATTCCCTCGCTTATCGAACAGCGACGGTAGCCTCTCCAGCACAAGTTTCTTCCATTTGCTGATCTGGTTCGGATGCACCCCGTACTGCGACGATAGTTCCGCTATCGTCTTTTCTTCCTTCAGCGCCATCAAGGCCACTTTTGCCTTAAATGCCGCGTCAAATGTCTTACGCATTTTCTGCTCTCCTTTCCGCTCACTCCCTGCCCAGTTTTCACACCTTAATCAAGCCCTAAAAGTGGTCCAGTTTTCCCCGACCATTATATATAAAACTTACACACCAGCAATGGGGACGGTTAACTATCACTATGGGGTTTCGCGCGGGACAAATGTCTATAACTATTCAACCAGCACCCCAAAAGGTAACTTCTCACGAATCTGAAGTATTTTGACCATTTTTCGTCTAATAATCACATAATTCATGTCATTTTTCACAGATTTTGCAAATAGTATTTGCCATATTTATAGCTCTATGATATATCATAGAGCATAGGAGGTAGTAAAAATGGGATATCCGACAACAGTTCAGCTAATAGACAGGGAGAAGACAGAACAGTGGTATGTGAACTTTCCTGCGGCAGTGGCGAGGGCCCTTGACTTTGAGAAGGGCGAGGTGGTTGAATGGACGATCGAGACAAAGTGGAAGCTTCTGCTTAAAAGAACGCCTAAGAAAAAGAGAGGGAAAAGATAATGGCCGGCTTGCCTAATCCCACGACACTTGAAGAGGCCTTGGAAGTGATAAGAGAACAGTCGCGGCAGATTGAAGAGTTGAAAAAGCAGATAGAAGAGCTAAAAAATAACCAGCCTCGCAGAACCCTGCCGAGCTTTGTAAAGGCCAATGTTCCACCCAAGGCAGAAGATACAAAGAAATGTCCGCCATATGGGCATGCGTTTTTCAGGCGGCATGAGTTGCCTTCGATTGACGAAGAGAAAGAATGGCATCTTGGGTTTTGTCCTATCTGCGGCGATGGCTTAAGCGAGCCAGTAGAAACGACAGAGAGAATGGAGATCGACCTTCCGCGTGTCAAACCCATTATCCGCCGGCATAAGATAGGCAGATATTGGTGCAGGAAATGTCGCAAAATAGTTTCCGCAAGGGTTCCAAATCTTCTTTCAAATACGCCCTACAGCATAAATCTTCATCTTCAGGTTGGGCATCTTAAATACGGCTTGGGGTTGACTATGGACAAGATAAGGGCGTTTTTGTCCGAGTTTTACGGCCTTTCAGTTTCATCTGGTGTGATCTCGGCAATGCTCTCACGCGCTGGAAAGGAATTAAAACCCATCTATGACGATATCAAGGAATCTCTTCCAAAACAATCTGTGATAAACGCCGATGAAACCGGCTGGAGGGTGCAAGGGATCAATCACTGGCTTTGGAGCTTTTCATCACCGGAGGCGGCTTATTATCATATTGACCGTTCGCGGGGAAAGGGTGTTGTTGCAAATGTTTTGGGCAGTAGTATCGACGGCGTCCTTATAAGCGACTTTTATTCTGTCTATCAACAAATTAAAGCGGTCAAACAAAAGTGCTGGGTACATGTGCTGCGTGATATTAAAAAGATCGAAGAAGACCATCAACCAAACGAACAGGTGCTTTATTATACAAAACTTCTGACACGGCATATCCAATCAGCCATAAAGGTAAAGAACAGCTGGGATCGGCTGGATGCCCAAACCTATCAAAAAAGGGCGAGCCAAGCCAAGCTAAGACTTATGAACCTTTTTCGCCGAGTCCCAAATTACGTATACCTTAACCATTTGATGAAAAGACTCCTTTATCATCGCGAAGAGATATTCACCTTCCTCGAGAGAAAGGATGTCCCTCCTCATAATAATGACGCCGAACGACAGATAAGGCCATGTGTCCTCATGCGAAAAACATCTTATCAAAATGCGTCTGACCGCGGAGCTATTACGCAATCTGTTATGATGAGTATTATCCAAACATGCAGAAAAAGAAAGATCAGCTTTTTTGATATGGCCAAGCAATATCTTGAACAGCCAGCGACAGGGCCTCCTGCAAACTTGGCCGCAAAATACAACTTGATGATGTCTTCAATGTCAGCTAATGACGCCAATGCCAAAGTGCGCCCATGCAACCCACGACTATGGGACATATTCCTCAATAAAATCACCTTGCTCCGTTACAGACTCTTTCCCCTTACTTCAAATTCGTGAGAAGTTACCAAACGCCCCCGCAAAGCGGGGGGCTTGACGGCTGTGAGCCACCCCAAGGGTGGCCAGTTTAGTTTCTCTCTGCTCTTTCAAAAACGCCCATCCTCGTGCTCGTTCCGCTTATCCAGTTCCTCCTGCTCCCGAATGTACTTCCGAACCTTCTCTGCCTCGAACCCAATCGTGGAAACTGCGTAACCCCTTGCCCAAAAACGCTCCCCATTGAAATTCCGTTGCCTCCCGCTGAATTGCCGAGCTACTGCTATCGCACTCTTACCCTTCAAATACCCTACCACCTCCGCAACCGCATACTTCGGAGGAACCTGGAGCATCATGTGCACATGATCTACCAACATGTGCCCTTCTACCAACTCGCACTCCTTCTGCCTGATTAACTCTCGAAACACAGGCCCCAAAAATTTCCGAATCTTACTATACAATTGCTTTTTTCTCCCCTTCGGTATAAAGACTACATGATATTTGCAGTCCCACCGAGAGTGGCTTAGACTCTCGTATGACATCCTGCCTCCTTTGGTGCCGTCAAGCCCCATCGGAGGCTTTGTCATACTGAATCAATTTGTCAAACTTTGAAAGTCTCACTGGTCAAACCAGTGGCTTACCTATCTTTGAGTTAGCAAGGAACTGACTTCACGGTTGTTAACGGATATTAACGGTTGTTATTGGCTGACGGGGGCCCAAAATATTGTCAGGCTAAAATTGTTCGGTGATAGGCTAGCCAAATTCCTAATGTCGCCGCAATTAAAGCGCAAATAATCCCAATAGAACCTGTTATGAGAATGGCTTTTGAAAACTTATCTTCAACTACTTCTATGGCATTCAATTTTCGGGTTATCACCAGAAATACACATGCAATGCCACTAGCGATTGCTATCGTAACAAAGGCAATTTTTATTATGTGTGTTACGGTTATTTGGGAGATGAGCGTTAGCAGAACAATACCACTGGTAATAACGGCTAGAATCAACGGAATTTCTATCAGCAAATCAATCCCAAAATGGATATTGTATACTATCTTTTGAATTTCGGCCTTCTTATATGAATAAACTTCCATCACAGTCTCTGCTAGCACCAATCCGCCCCAAAAGGAGAGAAGGACCAAATGGATGATAGAGACAAGCTGTATCGGAGAATTATTCATGTTACTTATATGCCACAAATATGGCAAAGTTACAATATTTCCATACACAGTCGGTATCAACGAAACCTGCTTTCTTG
>JACQWO010000048.1:66026-124191 GCA_016209225.1 Desulfobacterales bacterium | reverse complement strand
GGCAACCTTAGCTGACGGGGTAACGACCCTGGAGAATGCCGCCTGTGAGCCTGAAGTGGTTGAGCTGGCTAATGTCCTGAAGAAGATGGGGGCAAATATAAGGGGAGAGGGGACAGAGGTTATAACCATTGAGGGTGTAAAGGAATTAAAATCCACCAACCATACAATTATTCCAGATCGAATAGAAGCAGGTACCTTTATGGTAGCTGCTGGAATAACTGCCGGTAATATTAAAGTTCGTAACTGCAATATAGCGCACATGGATGCCATATTCAGCAAACTTACAGAAGCAGGACTTAAGTTGACCTGTGAGAATGACGGAGTCAGGGTGATTGGAACCAAACCAATACGAAGTGTTGATATAAAGACATTGCCCTATCCCGGGTTTCCAACGGATATGCAGGCTCAGATGATGGTATTGATGTGTTTTGCAAATGGAACAAGTGTAATTTCTGAGACAGTCTTTGAAAACAGATTCATGCATGTTAGTGAACTTAGAAGGATGGGGGCAGATGTTAGGATTGAGGGACGCAGCGCTATTGTAAAGGGCGTTTCTGGTTTAAATGGAGCCCCTGTTATGGCAACCGATCTGAGGGCAAGCGCCTCCCTCATTTTAGCTGGTCTTGCGTCAGAAGGGAAAACAGAGATATCGAGGATATATCATATAGACAGGGGATATGAACGTATAGTTGAAAAACTTTCGAATTTAGGGGCAGATATAAAGAGGGTAAAGGATTAGCACAGGAGTCAGAAGTCAGGAGTCAGAATTGAAATAAATAACTTTAGGCACTTTAAACTTTAGCTCACTTTAGGTACTTAACTTGAAGGAACCCATAATGGCGAAGATACTGGTAGTTGATGATGAACCAAGTATGCTTGAATTTTTAAAGATTATGCTGAAAAAAGAAGGGTATGGTGTTGACTGTACCACTAGTGGCAAAGAGGCAATAGAGTTTTGCAAAGAACTCTCATATGACATGGTGATAACGGATATAAAGATGCCGCAGGTTACAGGCCTGGATGTTCTGCATCGGATCAAGGAGATAGCCCCTGAAACTGTTATCATTTTAATCACTGCCTATGCTGCCATGGAAACCGCTATTGAGGCTATGAAGGAGGGCGCCTATGACTACATCACCAAGCCGTTCAAGGTTGATGAGATAAAATCAATTATTAAAAATGCGTTAGAAAGCAAAAAGCAGTATAGGGAAAATATTTTACTTCCGGGTGAATTTGATAATAGTTACAAATTTGGCAGTATTAACTTGGTTGGTAAAAGCAAAGAAATGGTGAAGGTTTACAACCTTATCCAAAAGGTCTCTCAGACCAAGTCAAATGTGTTGATCTGTGGAGAGAGTGGGACAGGTAAAGAATTAGTAGCAAAAGCTATTCATTATAACGGTTCTCGAAAAAACTACCCCCTTTTAACTATTAACTGCGGTGGTGTTCCTGAGAGTTTACTTGAAAGTGAACTATTTGGTCACAAAAAAGGCTCTTTTACCGGGGCGTTATACAATAAAGCCGGATTGTTCGAGGCAGCTGATGGAGGGACAATTTTCCTTGATGAGGTGGGTGATCTTCCTTTACCAATACAGATTAAGCTGCTGAGGGTAGTCCAGGATAAAAGCTTTAAGCCAATTGGAGAAACTGAGGAGAGTTCTGTAGATGTCAGGATAATCTCAGCAACAAACAAGGATTTGGAGAACAGGGTTATTCAAGGTAAGTTTAGGGAGGATCTGTTTTATCGTTTAAATGTAATCCAGATCAGAATACCACCTTTAAGAGATAGAAAAGAGGACATCCCGATCTTGACCCATTATTTTTTAGAAAGATACTCAAACGAACTGGGCAAAGATATAAGAAAGATATCCTCTTATGCAATGGAATCCCTTTTAAACTACAATTTCCCCGGAAATGTAAGAGAACTGGAGACAATCATAGAAAGAAGTGTTGCTTTAGAGACCCCGAGCATTGTCTTGCCTGAGAGTTTGGCCCTTGCTGAATTCAAAAACGGTTACGAAAAATCGGGAAAAGAAATAAAGATAGAAATCCCTCCTGAAGGGCTGGATATGGAAGCAGTTTTAGGAAATCTGGAGAAGAACGTACTGCTGGACACCCTTAAGAAGACCCATGGAGCCAAGAAGAAGGCAGCGGAATTGCTCAATATCAATTTGAGGTCCCTCCGTTATAAATTGGAAAAACATGGGATCAGGGATACCGAAGATGACTATTAGGAAGGGTTTAGACACCAGGAACCCCCAAGCAGAAGATGTCCAAAAAGAATTCCTGAAGAAGCTTCATTGGTTGATGCTCCTGAGGGTAGTGGTTATCACCTTTCTCCTTGGCATCACTATACTGATCCAACTTAAACAAACCCCATCGTATCTCACCCCCTTTTTAATATATCTATATATAGTTATCGTAATCATCTACTTTTTGACCTTTATTTATGCCTTTATAATAAACAGGATTAAGAACCTTCCATTTTTTGCCTACCTACAGATTATACTGGATATATTTCTTATTACATTCCTGATCTATTCCACCGGGGGAAAGGAAAGTATCTTCACTTTCATGTATACCATTTCCATCATTACAGCCAGTATTCTTGTATATAGAAAGGGAGGGGTTCTTGTTGCTTCTGTATGCAGCATACTATACGGAGGACTTTTAGATCTAGAGTTCTATGGGATAATCCACCCTGTTTCGGGTAAGGTCTTTGAACCCAGAGATTATCAGGGTACTGACCTATTTTACTCTATCTTGATGAATATTACTGCCTTTTACCTGGTTGCATTTTTAAGCAGCTTGCTTTCGGAGCAGGCACGAAGATCGAGAAGGGAGTTACAAAAGAAACAGGTTGATTTTGATCAACTGGAGGCACTGAACAGAAACATAGTCCAGAGTATTAACAGTGGCTTATTAACCACCGATCTGGAGGGTAAGGTTACCTTTTTCAATAAGGCGGCTGAGGAGATTACAGGCTATAGTTTTTCTCAGGTATACAATTCAAAAGCTGAAAAGATGTTTCCTTTCTTAAAAAAACCTTTAAATTCTGATCATCCTCCCTTTCGATTCGAAAGCGAATTTAAAAGAGAGGATGGAGATACCCTGTACCTGGGTTTTTCAACCTCTCCTTTAAGGGATTCCAGAGGAGAAGAATTGGGAGATATCCTGATATTCCAGGATTTAACTAAGCTTAAGGCCATGGAAGAACATATTAGAATGGTTGATAGACTGGCGGCTGTAGGCCGTTTGGCAGCGGGGATAGCCCATGAGATGAGAAACCCCTTAGCCTCTGTGAGTGGCTCCATTCAGGTTTTGAAGGGCGAATTGCAATTGGATGACGGAAATGAACGCTTAATGGACATTGCTATAAGGGAGACAGAGAGGCTGAATGCTCTGATCACCGATTTCTTGCTGTTTGCTAAACCAGGTCTGGAAGGAAAAGAGATGGTCGATATTGCAAAGGTTATTAATGATACGCTTGGGGAATTTGCTAGCAGCCCTGAGTGGAATAAGGACATCGAGGTGTATAAGAACCTGTCTAAAGACAGCAAGGTAGAAGCGAACCCCAGACAGTTAAAGCAGGTATTCTGGAACCTATTTATCAATGCCGTCCAGGCAATGCCGGAAGGCGGAAAGTTAAAGATAGAAGTCAGAAGTCAGAAGTCAGAAGTCAGAAGTCTCAAATATATGAATAGCAGACAACAGGCAGAAAATAATTTCTTGGAGATTCTCATAACTGATACTGGCTGTGGAATACCCAAAGAGAACATGGACAAGATATTCGATCCCTTCTTTACTACCAAGGAAAAAGGTGCAGGAATGGGCTTGGCTATTGCATACAGGATAATAGAGAGCTATAAGGGAAAAACAGTAGTTAAGAGTAGGGTAGGACAAGGAACGAGTTTTATCATTTATCTGCCGCTTGCTTCTAGTTGACCTCCATCCAGATAAAGAAAACCGAAGAAGAAAAATATGACTGAAATAGGATTTTATTCTCTGTTAATTGCATTCTTACTCGCCGGTTATTCGGCATTAACCTCTATTTTGGGGGTTAGATGTCTAAAAGAAAAGACATTTGCCAGTTCTAAAAATGCTGCCATCGCCGTATTTGGATTGCTAACTTTAGCCTCTATGGCTATGATATATGCTTTGGTGACACGAGATTTTCAAGTCGAATACGTAGCAAGATACACAAATCGTAGCCTCCCAATGATTTATACCTTAACTGCCTTTTATGCAGGACAGGAAGGCTCCCTCCTCTTCTGGGCATGGCTTCTTTCTATATTTGCCGCAATAGTGATTTTCCAGAATAGAAAGAAGAACCTGGAGCTTTTACCCTATGTTCTTTCAGTGCTGATGACAATCACCTTTTTTTTCATACTCCTGATGGTCTTCGTAACCAGTCCATTTAAGACCCTAAGCCCTGTGCCATTTGACGGCCAAGGCTTAAACCCTATGCTCCAAAACCCAGGCATGATATTTCATCCCCCTACTCTATTCATAGGCTATGTCGGATTTTCCGTACCTTTCGCATTTGCAATAGCAGCTCTCATTGCCGGGCACCTGGGAGACGTTTGGATAAGAACCACCAGAAAATGGACAATCTTTTCATGGTTATTCCTGACAGTGGGCAACCTGTTGGGAGCTCAGTGGGCTTATGTAGAGCTGGGATGGGGCGGCTACTGGGCATGGGACCCGGTAGAAAACGCATCGTTCATGCCCTGGCTCATTGCAACAGCGTACCTGCACTCGGTGATGATTCAAGAAAAACGGGATATGCTAAAGGTCTGGAATATCCTGTTGATCATCTTCACATTTCTCCTGACCATTTTTGGTACCTTCATCACTAGAAGCGGGGTCCTTTCCTCGGTCCATTCCTTTGGACAATCATCACTGGGTTGGATTTTTCTGTTATTTCTGGGCATTGTACTCGTGATGTCTTTTAATCTTCTCATCTATCGACTACCTGAACTAAGAAGCAAAAACCAACTGGAATCCTTGCTCTCCAGGGAAAGCGGCTTCCTATACAACAATCTGCTCCTTGTTGGGATGGCCTTTGCAATACTTTTGGGAACGCTCTTTCCTGTCATATCTGAGGCCATTCGTGGTTTAAAGATTACAGTAGGAGCTCCCTTTTTTAATGCTGTTGTCACACCCATTGCCTTAGCATTGCTATTGCTGACAGGCGTATGTCCCTTCATTGCTTGGGAAAAATCTTCCCTTAAGAATTTTCTAAAGAAGTTGCTTTTCCCCTCTATCTTCTCAATCATAGGGGCAATTGTTCTCTATCTTTTG
This sequence comes from Desulfobacterales bacterium, assembly GCA_016209225.1. Lineage (GTDB taxonomy): Bacteria > Desulfobacterota > UBA8473 > UBA8473 > UBA8473 > UBA8473. The sequence continues at coordinate 118,887 of JACQWO010000048.1, read as the reverse complement.
GGAATTCGCTCTTCTTTTTATGTCCTCACATCATTTACCTTATGCATCTTTGTTCTGGTTACCCTCTTTCTTGAGTTTCTTAACGGGACGAGAACACGACACGTATTTTCAGGGGAAGGATACCCCAAGGCATTATGGAATCTAGTGGCGAGAAATAAAAGACGATACGGCGGCTATATTATTCACCTGGGAGTTGTTTTAATATTCGTGGCAATTAGTGGTGGTGCCTTTAATATAGAAAAACAGATAACATTAAAGAAGGGAGAGTCTTTTGACCTTAAGGGATACACATTGAGATACGATGCCCTCTCCAACTATCCTACTGCCAATAAGCTCACAGTTGCTGCGATACTGACACTTTTTAATGGGGGTCATAAAGTGGGGGTCTTAGCTCCAGAAAAGAGCTTATATAGGGGGCAAAATCAACTAACCACAGATGTGGCAATTCATACAACCTTAAAGGAAGATCTGTATGTAATTTTAGCTGGGCATGACAATGATAGCGCCACCTTCAAGGTATTACTTAACCCTCTTGTGGTCTGGCTCTGGATCGGTGGAGGAGTCATGGCTTTTGGTGCCGCTATTGCAATGTTACCGGATCGCAGAAAAAGAAGAGAAATGGCTCTGACCGAAGCAGATATTGAAAAAGAGATTGAAAGGGAAATTTCTGCGATACGGATGAGCCGCCCCCCCCAAATGGGAATAGACAAGAGGAATAGATAAGAGGAACAGATAGGAGACAGTACCCTAATGAGGCTAATTCGGAACTCAATATGTACAGCAATCCTTATGCTTTTGTTCCTTGCGTTCCCTATTATTACGATGGCCGGAGATTCGTCATCAGGTATTATCAAAGGACGGGTCATCAATAATACATTGGATAGAAAAGGTATGAAAGGTCTTGAAATCATCCTTTACGAGTTTGTCGACGGAAAAGAGATGGAGGTTAGTCGCACAAGAACTGATCCTGCCGGTTCCTTTTCATTTCAGGGCATAAGTGTTGACAAAAAAATAGTATACTACATTATAACTAAGTACAAGGAAGTAGAATATTTCAGCCAACCCATTGGCTTTGAAGATAAAAAAGCGCTTACCCTTAATCTAATTGTCTACGAAACGAAAGGCCAGGACACGGACATATATGCCAAAATGCATCACATATTTTTAGAAATTAAAGGGGACTCGCTTTCGATAAAGGAACTCATGATAGTAGAAAACCGGGGTGATATGGTATATGTGGGGCATAAAGAACTGGAACCAGGAAAGAAGGAAACACTTCGAATCTCTTTGCCAAAAGAGGCAGCCAATATTAAGTATATAGACGGTTTAATGTCCTGTTGTGTTGTTAAGACAGAAGAGGGGTTCTCTGACACCATGGAGGTCAAGCCAGGAGCAAAGAAAATCCTATTTTCTTACACAGTTAATTACAAGGGTTCAAGTTATCAATTCAAAAAAGGTATCCCCCTTAAGACGGACAATATTGATTTCTTCTTTCCGGATAAAGGGATTAAGGTTAAGAGTGATCATCTGGAATTCAAGGGAACGGTGGGGGATTCAGTAAGGCGTTTTTCTCATCTCTCAGGGGAAAACTTTCCTAAGGGGTCTCAGATTGTTATAGGATTTCATGGTCTCCCCTGGATGAAAAACCTTTTTAAGTGGGTTATTGCAGGACTGGTAATACTGTTGATCGGAGCGGGGTTTGCTATTCCCTTTATAAAGAGGAGGCAATATCAGGATAAAGGGGATGGACAGACTTCCGGGCCAGACATAATAAACCTGTATGAACAAAAGCAGGCAGTGTTGCAGGCTATAGCTGAATTGGATGATCTATCAGAATCAGGTGGAGTCAATTCTGAAGAGTATCAGATGAAGCGGGCTGAACTGCTAAAAAAGGCAACCGAAATAACAAAACAATTGAAGTTCAGTTCTTAACGGACTGTTGCTCAAACGAAAAGGGATTTGGGCAACAGTATACACAATTTAGGCAGGAAAAGTTGAATTACGTGTACTGTCCCCGGAATTCCCCCGGAATTCCAATAACCAATCATTCGAGCGGATGCTGAAAAGCATACGGCTCAATTCTTCGTTAGCCCTGCCCTTACAACAAAACCAATTGACATATTGATACCACATTGATACTATAACTCTATGGCACGGAAAATCAGGCAACTTATTAAAGACATTGAGAAGGCTGGATTTATTAACCGGGGTGGAAAAGGAAGCCACAGAAATTACATTCATCCCAAAGGCATTGCCATCACAATTTCAGGTAAACTTGGAGATGATGCGAAGCATTATCAAGAAAAAGAAGTTGAAGTGAAAATTAAGGAGTCTCAAAAATGAAAGATAAACATCGTTTTTTAAAAATTGTTGAATGGTCGGAAGAAGACCAGTGCTATGTTGGGTCAATTCCTGGTTGGATTGGAAAGTGTTGCCATGGGGATAACGAAGAAAAAGTTTACCATGAATTATGCCAAATTCTCGAAGAGTGGGTTGAAATTTATGAAGAAGATAATAGACCACTACCTTCAAATATTTCTACAAAAAAATATTCAGGTAAATTTCAATTACGAATTGATAGTGACTTGCACAAAGCACTTGCCATTAGGGCAATGCAAGCAGATGAAAGTTTAAATAACTTTTGCAATAAAGTATTAAAAAAAATAATTTCACAGCCTGATGCTTTGAGGGCTGACAATTCACTTGAGAGTGACCTGTAAAAGTGACGCTCGTTCTTCGCTCTGCGTTCACAGGCGCCTCAGTTCAAGCGTTATGGACAATCTGAATACCCATAATATCGCCTCACTCTACGAAACATTCGAACCCAAGGAAGCCAGACGTTTGGCGGAACGACTTGATATCCATTAGACGCCAAAGCACGGTAGCCGGCTGAACATGGCGGAACAGACAAAGAGAACCGAAACAGATGAGTGGTAAAAAGATGGAAAAGAGAAGAAGGCTTAAACCTATTCTAATTTCGATTATCATCGTATCCGTAATCGGATACCTCATCTATACCGGGTTGAGGGATACCATGACTTACTATCTGACGGTAAGCGAGGTATTGGCCAAATCATCAGAAATTCAGAATCAAACAATACGTGTGGGAGGTAACGTATCCCCGGATTCTGTACAATGGGACCCTAAGGATTTAAGGCTGCTTTTTAAAATAGAGGATAATAAATCCAGCCTTAACATTGATTACAGGGGGGTTGTCCCTGATTCTTTTAAGCCTGGAAGTGAGGTCGTCGTAGAGGGGGCATATAAGAGCAATGGACAGTTCATGGCAACGACAATAATGCCCAAGTGCGCGTCAAAGTATGAGTAAGTGTAACCGTTCACCGTTCACCGTTTACGGTAATTACAACAGCAGGCTTAAGCCCGCTGTTATATAAAGCTTGAAGCATTTTTGCCAACTGTTAACTGCAAACCGTAAACTGTGAACGGATACAACAAATGGCTCAAATGCAAGAAGAAGACAACTACATCATTAAAGCTAGTGGGCTGGTAAAGAAATTCGGGTTTAAAACAGTCCTGCGCAAGATTGACCTCTCTTTAAAAAAGGGCGATTTTCTGGCGCTCTTTGGCCCCAATGGAGCAGGGAAAACAACATTAATTCAAATCCTATGTTCCCTGATGCGGCCAACCTCAGGCAATGTTTGGATCGCAGGGTTTGATGCTGAATACGACAGGGAAGCTCTCCATAAAGTCATCGGGGTTGTTTCACACAATACATTTCTGTACAATAATCTATCCGCCTATGAAAACCTAAAATTCTATGGGATAATGTATAGGGTAATGAATCTAAGAGAGAGGATTGAAGAAGTTATGGGACTGGTAGGATTGAGAGGATACATGAACGATCATGTTCAAACCTTTTCTCGTGGGATGCAGCAGCGCCTTTCTGTGGCCCGAGCGATAATCCACGACCCATTGATATTCTTTCTGGATGAACCTTTTACCGGTCTGGACCAACACGGTGTTGAGGATTTCAAACAAATCCTGAAAAAATTTCGAGATCAGGGGAAAACCATCGTGATGACATCTCATGATTTAGACAGAGGGTTGGAACTGTGCACTCAGGCAGCGATCTTAAAATCAGGGAATCTTGTTTACAAGGAAGATGTATCGAAGATAACTCAAGATGATTTTAAAGAGATATATTTTAAACTTACAGGGGAACAAACATTGCCTGTATAGGTGTCTCTATGACTTTTATTCAAAAAGTGTGGGCCATCGTGTGGAAAGACATCACATCTGAACTCCGCACCAAAGAGATGCTCCTCTCAATGTGCCTCTTTTCCTTCCTGGTCTTGATTGTTTTTAACTTTGCCTTCGATACAGGATTAAAAAATTTAAGGGAAAACATCTCAGGGATCCTCTGGGTAGCATTTATATTTTCAGGTCTAATGGGATTAGGCAGGTCCTTTGGTGTGGAACGAGACAAGGGGACCCTCTATGGTTTACTCCTCTGCCCGATAAGCCCGTGGGGAATCTATCTGGGAAAAATGATCGGGACTTTCATCTTTATGACCATCATGGAGATATTCACTTTGTCCATATTTACCGTTCTGTATAACATAAATGTCATACCGTTTCTCTTGCCCCTGGGGTTGATTATTTTTTTGGGGACATTGGGTTTTGCTACTATAGGCACAGTCTTTTCCGCCATGTCTGCGACTACAAAAGCAAGGGATGTGATGCTGTCGATTCTCGTATTTCCTATCTCCGCTCCCATGATTATTGCTTTGGTTAAAGCAACCGGGATAATTCTCTGGGGAGGGGCGATACAAGAAACATATTCATGGCTAAAGATTTTGATTGCATTTGATCTGGTTTTTCTTCTACTTGCTTATTTAACATTCGGTTTTATCATAGAGGAATAATATTGACACACAATCGAGCCTTTCTCAAAATATTCCAATTCGTTACCTTTTTTATGATGCTTCTGGCTCTTTATGCCATATTTGTTTATGCCCCTGTTGAAAAAAGCATGGGCATTGTGCAGAAGATTTTCTACTTACATGTACCTTCTGCTTTTTTAGCTTTTTTTGCCTTTTTCATAACCTTTATAGCCAGTATTCTTTACCTGTACAGAAGGGATCATCGATGGGACGTAATAGCCTTTTGTTCTGCAGAGATAGGGGTCATATTCTGCACCATTGTTTTGATAACCGGCCCCATATGGGCAAAACCCATCTGGAACGTATGGTGGACGTGGGATCCAAGATTAACGACAACCCTGATTCTCTGGTTTATTTATGTTGTCTATCTCATGCTTCGAAGTGTAGCAGGAGAAAATCAGCGATCAAACTTTTCTGCCGTCTTTGGAATTCTAGGATTCGTTAATGTTCCTATTACTTTTTTGACCATCAGGCTATGGAGAACTATACATCCCTTAGTTATCACAGGGAAGGGCATTAATATTTCTACGCCGATGATTCATACATTAATAATTGCATTTGTCGCTTTTTGTCTACTTTTCTTCTGGCTTCTCATAAACAGGATTGGGTTGGAGAAGATGAGATTCAAGGTCGAGGAGATCAGGGGCTTTATAGAAGACAAGATTCATCTTGAACACGAAAAACAGGGAGGATGATTCAATGGCTGGCACCCTTTATCTCTTTGCTGCCTTTAGTATCACATGGTTCATTATATTTATTTACATCTTCAGCATCTCCAGAAGGCAGAAAACACTGGAAAGGGAGATCGAGAAAATAAGTAGGGCATTGGGAGACCATTCGTAAGCTGTCCTTTTTAAAAAAAAGGGGGGGTAAGAAAATATGGCAGAAGATTCGGTACGCGGTGTGGAAAGAATCACCCTTCCCATTCAGGGAATGACCTGTGCATCGTGTGTAGCCAGGGTGGAAAAGGCATTGAACAGCGAGAAGGGGGTTGTCAAAGCAACTGTAAATCTGGCCACAGAGAAAGCCACCATTGAATATTCCCCAGGAATAGTATCCGTAAGAGAACTCAAAAGGACTGTTACGGATTCGGGTTACAAGGTACTGGAGGTGGAAGAGAAGGATCTCGTCGAAAAGGAGAAGGCTGACCGGGAAGACGAATTCAAAAAGCTGAGAAACAAGCTCCTCATTGGCGTGATTCTGGTTATTCCGATTTTCCTCCTGGGACACTGGGAAACCCTTGGCCTGGGAAAATTGTGGGGATGGGACCGACAGACCAACTTTATACTCCAGCTTCTCTTTCAAACCCCCATACAGTTCTGGGTGGGTTGGCAGTTTTATGTAGGTGCGTGGAAAACCGCAAAACATAGAACCACAGATATGAATACCCTGATCGCTGTGGGGACCTCGTCAGCATATACATATAGCGTAATAGCCATTTTTTTGCCGGAATTGTTTCGTGCAAAGGGACTTATAGCCACGGTCTACTTTGATACGGCTGGTGCCATCATTGTGCTGATTCTCCTCGGCCGCTTACTGGAGGCTCGAGCTAAGGGACAGACCTCCGAAGCTATAAAGAAACTCATGGGACTCCAGGCAAAAACTGCCCGAGTGTTACAGGATGGAAAAGAGATTGATATTCCTATTGAAGAGGTTGAAGTGGGTGACATTGTGGTTGTCAGGCCTGGAGAGAAGGTCCCTGTAGATGGTGTTATCAAACAAGGTCACTCCTCTTTAGACGAATCCATGATCACCGGAGAGTCCATTCCCGTGGAGAAAAAGGTTGGAGATAAAGTAATAGGGTCTACTGTCAATAAAACCGGGACATTTCAATTCGAGGCCAAAAAGGTAGGAAAAGATACGATGCTTTCTCAGATCATAAATATGGTTGAAGAGGCTCAGGGTTCAAAACCACCAATCGCTCGCATGGCAGATATCATTGCCAGCTACTTTGTGCCTGCTGTCATTGGGATCGCTATACTAACCTTCACCATTTGGTATTTATTTGGCCCAGTCCCCGCATTAACCTATGCCATGCTTAACTTTGTGGCAGTTCTCATCATTGCCTGCCCATGCGCTCTCGGTCTGGCAACCCCCACATCCATCATGGTAGGAACGGGTAAAGGGGCGGAGAATGGTGTACTTATCAGGGGTGGAGAAGCCCTGGAAACTGCCCATAAGTTGAACGCGATCATCCTTGACAAAACAGGCACCCTGACCAAAGGGGAACCATCCGTGACCGATATATTGACCAGCAACAGCTTTAAACCCGAAACAATCCTCATGCTCTCAGCCTCAGCAGAAAGGGGATCAGAGCATCCTCTTGGCGAGGCAATTGTTACTAAAGCCAAGGAACAAGGGCTAACCCTGGAGACACCATCGGATTTCAATGCCATTCCAGGCTATGGTATTGAGGCTACCATAAACGGCAAAAAGGTCTTGCTGGGCAATATAAAGCTCATGCGAGACAGGAAAATCGAAATCGGGGACCTTGAGAAAAAGGCAGAGGACCTCTCCAATCAGGGAAAGACCCCTATGTATGTAGCTGTTGATGGAAGTCCTGGAGGAATTATTGCAGTAGCAGACACCCTGAAGGATAATTCAAAGGAGGCTGTGGATACATTGTATAAGCTAGGGCTTGAAGTAATCATGATCACAGGAGACAACCACCGAACCGCCAGCGCCATAGCCAAACAGATAGGGATAAAGAGGGTGCTTGCGGAAGTACTTCCGGAAGTTAAAGCCGGTGAAGTCAAGAAATTGCAGGCAGAAGGGAAAAAAGTGGCGATGGTTGGGGACGGAATTAATGATGCTCCTGCGCTGGCGCAGGCAGATGTGGGTATTGCTATTGGCACAGGAACGGATGTTGCCATGGAAGCAGCTGATATCACCCTTATCAGTGGAGATTTGCAAGGTGTGATTACGGCAATTGCTTTGAGTAAAGCCACCATAAGGAACGTCAAGCAGAACCTTTTCTGGGCGTTTGCTTACAATACCATTCTGATTCCAGTTGCTGCCGGTGTTCTCTTTCCCTTTTTCGGAATCCTCCTCAATCCCATCTTTGCAGCGGCTGCTATGGGACTCTCCTCTGTTACCGTAGTGTCCAATGCTCTGAGATTAAGGAGATTTAAGTCGCCTGTTACTACAACAATTTAGTAAGATGTATAAAAAGGAGGGTTAATTATATGTAAAAGTCAAGCACTTCCCTGACAGTCAGGGAGGTACTTGGGGACGTTGTTTCTAATCAATAAATTACTTGACAGGTAGTCGGATGCCGACTCTTGCAGAGTTAGAATTATTTCTGCCCGCAAGACAACCAGAAAAAAGTCAAAACAGTATCGGGAGGTGTAATCGGGGAATCGGGGGACATAATAACTTAATTCTTCAAAATAGTTTGTGGTCTCTTACTTGTAAGTGTTTAATAATATTAACAAGTTCGACTAACCAGTCACTTGACCGCCAACGGCATAGCGGTTTTTGAAAGGTTCTGCCCCGCATTGTGCCCTTCCGAAAATAACACTTGCATGCACCATAACATGTGCGATATAATGTACAAAATACATACTTAATGAGGTACAATATGCAAAAACTAAAAATTGATGAAGATATCAGGTCACTGTCAGAAGTAAGGAATGGCATGGCAAATTTCATAAAGCAAGTTCATGATACTAAAAGACCGGTGATAATTACACAGCATGGGAAAGGCGTCGCGGTCCTTTTAGGTGCAAATGAATTTGAAGCCATGCAAGAGAAAATAGAGCTTCTATCAGATATTCAAACCTCTCTCAATCAATTGCAAAAAGGAGCAGGAATCAGCCATAAAAATGCAAAAGAGAAACTATTAAAGCGAGTTCCAAAATGAGAATAATCTGGTCTCCTCTTGCTGTCGATAGAGCATCGGAAATAGCCGATTATATTGCCCAAGACAAACCATCAGCGGCAGAAAAATGGATTGATACAGTATTTTCTAAAGTTGAGCAGCTAAAATCGTCTCCCAAAATCGGCCGGATTGTACCCGAAATTAATGATAGCCAATTTAGAGAACTAATTTACGGCAATTACCGCATTATTTATCGTATCGAAACCAAACAAATATCCATCCTCACAATTCGACATGGCAGACAAAGATTGCCAATAAATGAAATAAAGACATAACAAGCCGACCGCTTATAGCGTCGTCTGATTGTAAACATTCAGCAATTCTGGGGACATCCATGATAAGTTTTGTCAAGGGGAAAACGGAGATTTCCCTTGACCTTCCGGATTGACGGACTCCCGGTGGCTTTTTACTGCAACCTGCCTTAATCCGACCTTTTTCTTCTCTTTTTTTGGTCCGCGTGTTATTGGAGATTACGCGACCAGACATCCATTTGCTGTCCCAAGGTCTGATAAATTTATGCTCCGTAACGCTCCGAGACTACGGAGATTTAAGTCACCTGTTACTACAACGAGTTAGTTGTTTTGCAACAAACTTGAGCCTTCAGAGGTAACTAATGCGGAAGAAAAGGCTTTACCTTCCTGCTATCACAATACTGGCAACAGTCCTTACCCTTATTGTTTTACTGAGCATCTCAACCTTCAGGAACCTCCATCGGGAAAGAGTTAGGATGGAGGAATCACTTTTAAGGGATGGTACCATTGTTCTCAGGAGTATGGAGGCATCCTTCCGCTCTGGTATAACAGGGGGGATGGGAAGGGTAGGGAATCTTCAGTGGCTTATGTCCGAAATTTCAACCCTGACAGACATTCGCTTTATAAGTATCGTAGAGGAAAGCGGTCTCATAATCGCCCATAGTGCTGGTGAATTGGCAGGCGCTTCCTATCCCCAAATAGAGAAACTAAGGGAACTGAAAGGGCAGAATGAACCCAAGAGCTGGTTCGATACAGATGGGCAATTCCTTGTCGCCAAGAGATTTCAGCCTGTAGTTACATCCAGGGGAATGAGGGGTGACGTGCATGGTTCCATACATTCGATGATGCACTCTATGATGGTTTCCAGGGGAGGAGTCTTCGGGTCTATCCTATCTGGAAAGGCATATGCTATAGTGGGTTTAGATACCCGCATATTCGATGAGGCACGAAGGAGCGATGTACGCCATGCCATAATGATGGGGTTGATCCTGCTTGTTTTGGGGTCAGCAAGCTTATATTTCGTCTTTCTTATCCAAAATTATTACATTGTCAACAGAACCCTCAATTCTATGACTACCTATACGACCAATGTAGTGGGAAACATGCCTGACGGGGTTATTTCCATTGACGATAGGGGAGAGATCGTCACAGTGAACAACAGAGCGAGGGAAATTTTTGGCTTAGTGGGAGTGCCAGATGAGCGTATAGAGCTAAAAAAGAGGTTTCTCACATTTGTAGCCCCACTTCTCGAGTCACTAAAACATAAAAAAAGGGTTCTTGAAAGGGAAATTGAATGCCTCCATGATGATGGGAAACCCATCCCCCTTTCGGTAAGTGGTGCCAGACTCATCTCTGAAGATGGAGAGGATCTTGGGGCAGTATTCATATTGAGGGACATGAGGGAGATAAAGGAGCTCGAAGATAGGATTAAGAGAAGCGAAAGGCTTGCAAGCATGGGGAGTCTGGCTGCAGGGATGGCACATGAGATCAGAAATCCACTGAGTTCTATCAAAGGGTTTGCCCAGTTTTTCCTTAAGAAGACCATTCCCGGAACCGAAGATCACAAATACAGTGGGGTCATGATCAAGGAGGTAGATAGGCTCAATAGAGTAATCTCAAATCTATTGGACTTTGCCAGGCCGAAAGAGCCCTTAATGGAAAAGACCTCCATTACAGATCTCATTAATCATGGTGTCGGACTGATCCATGACGATGCTAAATCTAAGGACATCCAGGTGATGCTGGAGATAAAAGAAGACATTCCTGATCTAGAACTAGACAGGGATCAGATCACCCAGGTACTGCTGAACATAGAACTGAATGGTCTGAATGCTATGCAAGAGGGAGGAAAACTATGGATTCGTTGTTTCAGAGGAGAAGATGCTAATGTTGTCATTGTAGAAATCGAGGATACAGGACACGGCATCCCTGAAGATGAGCTGTCAAAGATATTTGACCCTTTCTATACCACAAAGAAGAGAGGTACAGGACTGGGGCTTGCCATCGCCCATAGAATTGTGGAAAATCACAGTGGAACCTTATCAGTAAGAAGCAAAAAAGGCTCGGGAACGGTATTTCGGATCGAGTTACCCATCTCATAAAGGAGGAAGCATGGTCAGAAAGTCTATCCTTGTTGTTGACGATGAAGAAAGCCATAGGATGATGCTTAGGGCCCACCTGGAAGAGGAGGGCTTTGAGCTAGTGGAGGCGTCGGATGGCCAGGAAGCTGTAGATAGGGTCAGTGATAGGTTTTTTGACCTTGTCCTTATGGATATCCGAATGCCAAAGATGGATGGGATGGAGGCTCTCAAACAGATAAGACAGATAAACCCCACCATTCCGGTTGTCATAATGACAGCATACGGGTCCATCAATTCCGCGGTGCAGGCACTCAAATCAGGCGCTGAAGACTATCTTACCAAACCCCTGGATATGGATGAACTCATTATCAAGGTGAATAAAGCCCTTCGTTACAGGCAATTGGAGGAGGAAAACCTATTGAATAGAGAACGGCTTGGAACAAGGTTTGATTTCTCCAGCATTATAGGTAATAGCCCAAAGATGAAAGAGCTTTTCGAAACCCTCTCTATGGTCACACCGACAAATGCTACTGTACTTCTTCTTGGAGAGAGTGGTACGGGCAAAGAGATTGTGGCCAACGCTATTCATCAGAACAGCCCGAGAAGAGAGAATCCATATATCAAGGTCAACTGCGCAGCACTCCCAGAAACACTTCTTGAGAGTGAACTCTTCGGTCATGAAAAGGGTGCATTTACCGGCGCTATATACAAAAAAAGGGGAAGATTCGAACTTGCCGACAGTGGAACAATATTTCTGGATGAGATAGGAGAGATGTCTCTTTTAACCCAGACTAAAATACTCAGGGTCCTTCAGGAGAGGGAATTCGAGGCTGTAGGGGGTACCAGGACGATTCAGGTGAATGTCAGGATCATTACAGCCACAAACAAGGATCTCGAGGAAGAGGTTAAAAAGGGAAGGTTCAGAGAAGATCTGTACTACAGGCTCAATGTTGTACCCATTACTATCCCGCCCCTTAGAGAAAGAAATGAGGATATTCCCCTCCTTGCGGAGCATTTTCTCAGTATATACAATGAGAGGAACAAGGGAAGTATCAGAGGGTTTGAACCGAGAGTAATAGATGCATTAATTCGTTACACATGGCATGGAAATGTGAGAGAGCTTGAGAACATCGTCGAAAGGATGGTGATCATGTGTAGAGGGGACATAATCTCCATGAATGATCTTCCCTCCGCTATCGGTGGATATCAGCAGGAAGAAGAACAATCAGAAATTATCATGGGCACTACCCTTCGGGATACAGAAAGGGAAGTCATACGGAGGACACTTCGACAGACCGGTGGAAACAGAACAAGAGCGGCCATTATTCTTGGAATAACAAGAAAAACCCTTCAGAACAAGATAAAAGAATACAGGATAGATATATAACTGTATTCTGTGTCTGCATAAAAAATACTCAATATTTCCCGCCTTTCAATTCCTTCATGCGAAATAATTATGCAATAGATGTCTTCAGTATATGATTCGTCATCATTTTTATCTTCTAAATATACTTTAAATTCATTAGCTTATGTAATTATCCATGTTTTTCCCTTCCTATGGCACAGCCATTGCAATTACCTTATTGCAAGTATTACAAAAAATATGAAGAAAGGAGGGGTTAGATATGAAGAAGGGATTGGCTGTATTGGTAGTATTGGCTGTGGTATTAGGAATAGGGCTGGGAGGTGTTGCACTTGCCCACAACTGGGGTCATGGTGGCTACGGGGGCAATATGATGGGCCAGGGTTACGGTAGCTATTGCCGGAACGCTCCTGGTACCCATGGAGAGACTAAAGCCATAACTGAGAAAGAAGCAAAGTCTATTCTCGGTAATTATGTCGGTACAAACCCCAACCTCAAGGTGGGAAAGATCACAGATAAGGACACCTACTTTGAGGCAGAGATCCGCACAAAAGAGGATTCTCTGGTAGCAAGACTCGCCATTGACAAGGCAACCGGATGGGTTCGGCATCTCAACTAGGAGTTAGAGGTTGGAGGTCAGGGGTCATTCCCTGGCCTCTATCTTATAAGCAGATTAAATAAGGTTAGCTTTTCATTAATGCATTTGCTGCTATGACTCTTTGAAGCTCACTGGTTCCCAGTACTACCTCGTTAAACTTAGACTCTCTGTATATCCTTTCAATTGCGTATTCTTTAGATAGACCATAGGCGCCGTGAACCTGAACCGCATCAGAGGCCACTTCCCTTGCAGCAGCACCGGTGAATATTTTAAGGAGCGCCGATTCAGCAAAGACATTTTCCCCTTTGTCCATCTTTGCACCCACAGAATAAAGAAAAGCACGACTGGCAACAACTTTTGATGCCATAGTAGCCAGATTCCACTGGGTCATTTGAAACTTTAAACCAATTGGAACACCCCTGTGGGTCTTTTCTTTTGCGTACTTCACTGCATAATCCAATGCTGCTTGGGCCAGCCCCACATTCCCCGCACAGGATACCACCTTGGCGAAGACTTCCACCCCCAGTAATATATTGAAGCCTTGGCCTTCCTCCCCCAGGATGTTTTCACCTTCTACTCTGGCATCTTCCAAAATAATATCACCGTTGTCTGTGCCACCAAAAGCGAGAAACTCTTCTCTCTTCCCTACTATATATCCTGGGTTTTGTGTTTCTACAACAAAGGCGGTTACTCCTTTTTCCGTCAAGGCAAACATAACTGCTATGTCGGCAATGCTCGAATTGGTTATAAATCTCTTCGTTCCGTTAAGAATCCAACCATCTCCATCTTTGACTGCCTTTGCCTTCAGCTGTTTTGGGTCAGATCCGGTCTCTGGTTCAGTAAATGCCCAGGCGCCCTTTAATGAACCTGTCAACAGCCCTTTAAGATATTTCTCCTTCAGGTAATCACTGGCGTAATTCAGAAATCCATACGCTGTCATGGCAGACACAACCGCGTAAAACATGCATGGGAGATATACATAAGACATCTCCTCGATAGCTAAAAGAAGGCTTGTAAAGGAAGCTCCGGATCCACCCCATTTTTCCGGAAATGGCAAGCCGGTTATCTTCATGTCCATTATCTTCTGTATAAGGTCTTCGGGTATCTTCTTTTCTTTCTCTATCTGGTCGATAAAGGGTGCAATCTCCTTCCTGGCAAATTGTCTTATTGTGTTTCTAATATTCAGTTCTTCCTCAGTTAAATTGTAATCCATTTGATAAACACCTCTCCTGGAATTCTACGTTTAATTAACTTAGTTCGTCCTGAAAAATGAAAAATTTCCTTTGGAGCGAACATGAACAGGATTTTTGGGGTACCCATCTTTACGAAGCGGAAGATAAGCATTTTCAGGTGTTTGAGCCCGAAGGGCGAGTTCTGAAAATGCCTGAAGCGAGTTATAGATGGGTCAAAAAACCTGAACCAGAGAGCGGAAAAGGGAATTTTTCAGTGTGAGCTATTTAGAGTTAGGTAAACTGAAATGGTTGTAACGGAGATAGAATATTCCCTGTTCCCCTCATTTTAGACAGTACTGACTATACAAATTCACTTTCCATCATCAACACGTTCTTTGACCTTCCCTGGAGTAGGAGGGGCATCATCACTAAGAAATTCTTTATAATTATGGGGTGATAATTTTATAAAAGCACCTGGAATATCCTCAATAAGAAAGCTTTTATAATTCTGAGGCGAAAATTTTATAAATTTATAGGGTATGGCAACAGGTTCCCGTCCTGTGGGAAGGGTACGATAGGTAAGAACCCAGACGGCCCCCGTCGTTGTATTAACAAGGTAGGCATTGTCGTCTTTGCCAGGAACAATCTGATATGTTCCAATTTCAGCGGCAAAGGATACAGTACAGAGAAAAACCACCATAAGAGATATCAATAGAATATGCACCCCTCTATATCTCATCACGAAAACCTCCTTAGTTTTAAAAATAGTAACTATTCAGGTAGGCACAGAGCACCAACGGCACAAAGTAGGAAAAAACAACGAAACGACCTTGCTCTGCTTTGTGCCTATGTGCCTTTGCCACTTTGTGCCTGAGTAGTTACTAAAAATAAAGTTCGCATGTGGGAAACGACATCCCTCTATTTCCTCACGATGGTTATTTCTTCACTGGGCTCACTCTCAAGACCACCCTTATCAACAGAGATAACGACATATGTTTTTTGTTTCCCCTTCGGAAGACTTTCCCCGGTAAACCCTGGTGTTTTAACGGTAGCAATTTTCTTTATACCAAAAAATCCTTTCTCGTAAACATCATAATGCGAAATATCAGGTTCGCTTCCCGGTTTCCAGTTGAGTACAACCCTTCCCTTATGTAGGTCTCCGTTAAACCCCTCAAGGCGCTTCGGTTTCGGCTTGGTCTGGATACCGATGGTTTCCGAAAAATCACTTAGCAGCGCATCCCTGTCTTCGGTCTGGATACGGTAACGATAGGTAGAACCATCCTTGAGACCCTTATCAATGTACACGGTCTCACCACGAGTATCTGCAATGCGGGTAAAATCCTCCTTCTCAGGACCAGCCCGCCAGATATGATAAGCGGTGATATCGTTTTCTGGATTTGGTAGCCAGATAAGAGGCACCGCCTTGACCTTCCCTTCTTCTCCTTTAAGTCCCGAGGGTTTCGTGGGCCTGGCCTTTGTCGTAGCAAAGGCTATCTCAGAAAAATCACTCTCCACATCCACCCTGTTGAAGGATCTGATTATGTAATAATATGTGGTGTTATCATCGAGCTTTTCTTCCCCTCCCCCCTCGTGGGTAAACCTATTGGTCGTCCGTTCCTTTAATTTTGAGAGCAACAGATATTTACCTACCTTTTCTCTGGACCAGTAGATCTTGTAACCCTCTATGTCTTCATGGGAACCCGCCGTCCACGTAAGTTCCACCTTTTTTACCATGCCACTTACAGCTTTTACCGCCTCCGGAGCAGGTGGTTTACCCTTTGTTGCGGCTGATACCGCTACCGATGGTGACGTTTCTCTTTCTTCATCCTCAAAAGCAGTAATTCGATAGTAATAGGAGAGTTTATCACCAAGTCCTTCCTTGTCAGTGTACTCCACCTTCTCCCTTGTACCGGTACCTGAAATGCCAGAAACGTCAATCTTCTTAATCTTAGTAAAATTTCCGCTTTCTCCATCACTTCGATAGATGTAGTATCCCTTGATGAAAGGAGAATCAACAGGAGCCCATGTCAGATTAACTTCCCTTATCATTCCCTGGGCGGAGAGACCACTGACAACGGATGTGGTTGTGGCTTTAACAGAGCCGGAAAAATCACTTTCCAAACTCTTTTCATTGTAAGCCGTCAATTTATAGCAATAGTATTCCCCATCGGTGAGTCCCCGTTCTACATAGGTCACCTTAAGCAATTTGTCGAGGGTGGTTGTGACATTCACACCAATGCCCAGATCCCGACCGAGGATATTGGCCACCTCTTTATAGGGACCCTGTTCTACCTTGGCCCGATAGAGTTTATATCCCTTCAATTCCAGGGGATCATCACTCTTTGCTGGACTGGGGGACCATGTCAACTCAACACTCTTTATGTGACCTATTGCCTTCAAAATAACAGGGGGATTAGGAACAGGAACTGTTTCGGCAAGAATAACTGGGGAAAAATTACTACGAATACCACTACCGGCAGATGCCCTGACCTGATAATAATAAGTGGTATTCTTCTCTAAGTTCCGATCAAGATACTCAGGTTGCACAACCTGGGAAATCCATGTAAAAGGACCGGATTCGGAATTACTGCGAAACACCTCATAACTGACGGCAGTGTTGCCGGGTGCATTTTCCCAGTTCAAATAGATACTACTGCTACTCGATCGTTTCTTTATATTAACGGGGCATCCCCAGGTCGGTTTTTCTTCACTCACTTTTTTGGTAGCGGCATTTGCTATTGCTGTGCTGATCAAGGTACTCAGCCTTTTAATTTCACCCCCCATGGCCGTATCACCGAAGGATACCAACTGGGTATCAAAAATAGACGTCTTCTGTTTGACATGGATAACCTTACAGTTGACCACAATTGTAGCCCCTTTTTTTTCAACGTTGCCGACAACAATTACGTCAACCCCCAGTTGTGTACCGATATTAACCGCATTTGCCGGATTATCGTCCTGCTGGAGATCATGGAGGTTCAAAAAAGCCTCAAGATCCCTGCGGCCAATCATGATCAGTTCACTTTTCTCTTTAAGAGAATCTATAAGCATATTGGCAACCGATGTACCATAACCTGAAGCCTCCAGATTTACAGTTCTGAAGTTAAAAACAGCAATCTTGGCTTGCAGGGGAGTATTGGCTAAGACAATGATTGGATAACATAGCATTATCGTCACAAAAATCAAGCAACACCTTTTCCCCATTCTCTCCTCCATAATCAAATATCTTGGTTACAGTTCACTCATATTGAACCAGTTCAGCAATTATATCCATGGACTTCTGGGAAATCGGAGTGGATATGCCCTTTAATTTTTCATCAAAAATGGCATCTGTAAATCTTTCAATGGAAAGTTCCGGATTCCGTCGTTTCTGGTATTGCTGACCCTGGTTAAAGTACTCAACCTCAAGGCTCTGAAAATTCTTGAGGATAGTCTGCCCCATCACCGACACCTTCTCGTTGGTTAATTCATCCATTACCTCTACCTCTGTCGGAAGCTCTAGCGGATCATAGGGGATACCGGCAGCCGGTACGGCATCCTGGTACTTGTCTTCCTTAAACATCTTTCCCGCGATTGTATTGGTAAAAATATTCTCTCCTGTAAGGGTATCCACAAGCTTATAGGAGACCTCTATTATGGAGCTGATTTTTGTCGTTCCCTGCCTGTAGGAAATGAATTGATAAATCTTCTTTTTAATCGTAGTAGGGGGTGCGGAATTAAGCTGCTCTGGAGTTGGTCTTTGATTCGCCATACTCCACAATAAGAATTGAGGATTAGGTTCATCTGTTTCGTCAACGAGGGCTTTAACCTGGCTGATACTCGGGGTATCTGTTTTCGTGGCCGCGAAGTGAAGAACGTCACCCATGATAAATGTATCAATCCCTCTCATCTTTGCAGTTTGTACCGCCTTGATGTCAACAAGACCGGTTTGTCCAAGCTGCATTTCCCTTAAAATAGACTGCAGATTTTCACGCTCGATGATACGCAGATCACCACTGGCGTTCCTATGTAGGTAAGCAATCAGTTTGTTGGCCGCTATTTTACCTGCGTCTCTATCGTTACTGGGACTGCTAAAATCAAAAACCGCGATGGACTTTTTAATACGCTTGTTAATCTGGTCTTTAACCTCTAGAATCCTTTGAAACAGCCCCTGGTAATCACGATTCAATGCCTCAGCTCTCTGCAACCAGATCAAGCTATTACCCCACATCTCTCGTCCAGAAAATTTCCCCGCCCTATCCACCAGCTTTGCACAAAAGTTGTTAACAAATTCTCTGTAAATAGGACCATCTAATAGAGAAGGTGAAGATGCAGTGACAAGTTCTAACCTTTTGAACGCCTTATAGAACTTGCCCTGATTGACCAATCTGACAGCTTCCTCGAAATATATCTGCCCGACGTGTATTCTCATGTCCTCCAGCTTTTTCACAAGATCACGATTGTCAGGCTGGTATTTACCGGCCTTTTCGAGCAGCCGGATAGCCCTCTCCCAGTCCTGTCCCTGCCTTGCCTTTTCAGCTTCACTAACGTAATAATCAGCATTATCCCTTGACATAGCATCCCTATACAGTTTGGCTACATCCAGGTAATTAGGATTGATATCCATAGCAGACTTAAATGCCTGGACTGCCAGTCCCCATTCTTCCTGTTTACCGAAGGCAAGACCCTGCTGATATAACATTCTTGTCCCTTCTTGCTCCGCTTTGAGGAGTCTATTGGCCGCATTCTCATAGGTGGGAGAAACCTTGACGATCTGTCTTAATTTTGCCACGGCAGTCATCCAATCCTCCTTTTGCATGTCCACTTCTGCCTGGCTGGACAACGACTTAAGATTGTTCGTAAGGGCGTTGACCTTTCCTCTGATATCACTGTCGAAAGCCTTAATGGCACTGTTCTCAGGATCCAGGTTATAGGCAAGGCCAGCTTCCTTCGCCACCTGCTCGAGCACATGGAGGTTCGCCTCAGGAGCAGAAGCAAGTACCTGTCTTGCCTTCTCATAACGGACCTTAGCTGCCTCCCGCTTTGCCCGGTTCAGTTCATCCCTGTACTCCTGCTTGTTAGGGTCTTCCTTCACTGCCTGCTCAAAAAAACCTATAGCTTCTTCCCATCGGTTTGCCTGAATCAATCCTTGTCCAGTCTTGTAACTCTCACTTACTACACAGGCAGAAACAAGAATCAGGATAAATAAAGCGATTAGAATCATCGGATAATTTCTTGGCTTAATCATTATATACCTCCCTTAATATTTTAAAATTTTTGACAAAGCGATCAGCCTTAAGTATAGGTTGTATCTATCGAATGCTTATAGGTACATTGCCCTCAGTGTAAGAACATCGCTTCAATCTGGTTTTGGGTTATCTTTACTATCTTAACTTTCCCACCATTCACGGTAATTGCCGCCATATCATCGGCTAAGCCCTGAGTATTTCCCTTAATCTCCAGATCCAACTCAACCCTTCCCCGAACATAAGAACGCTGGTACATCTCTTTGAACCCTTTTACCGCCATGGATAGAAGATTCTTGAACCGCATTAAATCCTCGTAGGAATCAAGACCTGACACTAATAGTTTGACTGTAACTGTATTTGTTAACTCAGAAGACCAGCGATCCAGGGTCTCCTCCAGCATTTTCTTGGCCAGTTTTACAACTACTTCTTCCGTTATCAGTTTAAAGTCCCCCTTCATACCCGGTGCCGACTTGCTTTCACTGTCCGTCGAGATTATCTCTTCCGTATCACCATTCATCACCTTAACAGAAACAGTAACCTTGTTTGAACTCACTTCAACACCAGCCACTGTAAAGGAATTAACTGCGGCATCAACACTGCCGATAATCACGACCTCTGCACCGAAGTGATGGCTCATCTTAGCCAACATCTTCTGGTCCCCGGTAAGGGTTTGGAGGTGTTCGTCCTTCCTGTTTTTTCTGACAACTTCAGCATCAACGAGTTTAAATCCGTTAGACATAAAATATCTGGCCATGGCCGCCTCAGCAATTGCATCCTTTTGGGCTTGCCCACCGAAAATAATCATCAGGCGTGGTTTGGACTTTCTCATCATAATAAGATTGATAGCCTCCATGCGCTTCTTCAGCTTTCCCTTTCCAACGTCGGCTTCAATAGTCACCCTGTACATATCGCCCTCTCTCTTTTCCGAGATAACCCTGTAAGTATTGATAAAACCTCTGGATTCAGAAAGAATACGATCGAGTTTTAATTGAAAATTTTCGACTTCTGTACTACTCGTAATCATAACGCCCACAACTTTTTCTACTGCATTGCGCTGGGCATTGTCAATGGCCTTATCTCTGGCGATATCCACTAAATTACTATGAATGGCTGCCATACCTTCTGCCAGAATCTTATCCTGAGCAGGGGCAGTGCCGCACATAAACCCCAAACCAATTAAAATAATAAAAAAAACCGTTCTCTTCATTACTGTCTCCATAGGGGTTTCCCCCCCATTCTAGAAGGATTCTGGTGACCTCAACCTCAATATGCATTATTTAGGATATTCTATGATTATGTATGGTATAAAGTCAAACAAATTTCCTATTTTAAAGGAAACACTCAGGAGTCTGTTGACGGATGAGGGGGCACCGCCTGAGTATTATTCAGCATAGCTGTTATCTCTCGATATTCTGCATCGGTGCCGTCATAATCATAGGTTGAATCTTCTCCTATAGTCGGTATAATTGCAAATTTGCCATGGAAAAACTGTGAAATGATGTTTTCAAATTCTTTTATACTTAAATCCTTTCTAATGAAGTATTTGGTATATACATTTGGATATCCCAGGTTATGAGTGATCCTGAATAATTCCATCTGAACTTTTGGATTAAGCGATTTGCGAAGATTATAAGCGGTGTTTATGTTATTCACATTTATAAGATTTGGGTTTGCAAATACTAGGGGTGAGAATCTGAACCCCTGCCTGCCAGATTCATCTTTTATATTGGAGCCCTGATAAGTTGTGTCATTAATAAGCTTGAGAGGTCTTCTGCCCAGCTTGTCCTGATCTCCTTCAATAAGTACGGCAGGAAAGATTGCAGCGGAATCATGCTGGTAATCTTGAGCGATATGAAGAAAGTCTTCGATAAATTCCTTTGTAGTCAGCGGTGAATCCGAGGCAACAAATAATGCATGTTTCCTATCATTGTAAGCAGCACTAGCAGCGTATCCTTTGATCACGTTCCCTGCGAAAGAATTATGTTTGACCTTTTTAGGTATTACCCCAAAACGCTCAATTGCGTGATGAGGGATTTTAGAATTCTGGTTTTCAATTCGGAACGGCTTGTCGAATTTCCTAAGAAATTTACTAAGACGTTGTTCAAGAAGCATCTTGTGACCTACAATGACTATCTCATCAATCAAGTCGCTGTCAAAAAGCTTTTCAAGTATAAACTGAATCACAGGTTTGTTTATTACATGTCCATCCTTAACAATCTTAAATTCCCTTAAAGGTTTGTATTCTGTTTCTATGAACTTTTCGCCGTAATGTTCCGCAACTATTCTGCTGTACTTTTTTACTGTCCGCTTGTTGTTGTATCCGGCCAGTAATATGGCACTAACCATTTTATCACCATAAGGCAAGAGATAAATGAGGTTCATCTCCCAAAGAGTTGGTAGATGACAAAAGGATTCAAGGGGTCAAGGGTTCGAGGGTTCGAGCGAAATGCTTAAAAATTACAAAGAATTAAAGGTTTGGCAAAAGAACTAATTGGGAGATGAACCTTTTATTTTATCAGTTCATCTCTCTTCTTATTCCACATAACCCAATCACTTATATCTTCTTTTGGTGAGAAGGAAACAGGTTTCAATGCCTTACCGTCAGGAGTAATTACAATCTGCTGCATTTCTTTTACGATGTGTTCCCACTCCTTCAAGGTAACTTCATGAGGTCCAGGAACCTCTTTGGGCCCCGTAACTTCCTTGGGCCCACCAATTTCAAAGACAGGCTTAGGAATCTCTTTTGGAGGACTTGTTACATATACGTTCCCGCTATAGACTCTAAGCAACACTGATTTGTCTTTGCTGACATCCATCCGATAGATAGTACCCTTAATCCCTGCTACAGCATTTTCACTGGAAATCTCAAATTTTTTCCCCCTTCCCAAGAATCCTTTGGCATTGGCCCAGGTTTTTCCCAGAAACAGTTTAACCCCAAAATTTTTATCCCCGCTTTCCCTGTTATAGCTCAGGTCACTAACCGTAAAGCTTGTATTATCTGCGAATCGAACAAAGCTTCCATCCGGTAGTTTTATCTCTATTAAGGCTTTTTCACCTGTATTTATTCTATCCTCTTTATGGAGGATATCATGCACCTTCAAGGGTGTCCCTTTTGCTTCCCCTTTTGGCAAAACACAGACCTTCCCCTGGAGGAAGGTAACGACAGCCTGGCCTTTGGGAGAGCTTACTTCTTTGGAGAAGGAAACGGAGGCAAGTAAAAAAATCAGTACTATTAAACAGATTGTTGATTTACATATTTTCATAGATAATCTCTCTTACAGTAGTTTCGTTTATATTTATCTATTCAACTTTCTCAGTGTCACCTCGATTGTTTGAAGCGACTTACTAGAATAGACTTCTCGGCTATAGGGAGCATAACCCTCTTTCTTTATCTCTACTTTGTGGGTCCCGCTGCTTAGCTTTATATAGCCAGGGTTGCCATCATACCTGTTTGCCTCTCCCATTGAAGCCCCGTCTATAAAAACCTCTGCATCGCCAGGATTACAGACAATCTTTATCGCTCCTTCATTGCCTACACCTATAGTGGCTTCCTTCGGGGTACCACACCCCGTCAGGACAAGAATGAGAAGCAGAGAAAGCAGTATAGTGTTCTTCATCATAAACTCCTTATACGTTGAATTACAAACACTAAACGATACCAAATATCAAAACCCTATTTCCATTATTGTGATTTAAGTTTAACTACATCATTGACAGTTAATCCTGTGCCGGATTTGATAGTAGCCTTGGTTAGATTGGCATCAATATAGCCTGTAACAAGCAATTCAGCCTTTAATGGGCCTTCTTCCCTGCCCAATAAGACATGGGTCTGGGGGTCAAATATCTCTTCACCAAGTGAATAAACCTTCAGAGTATTCCCAATCTCTAATCCTACATCCTTGCCTGCATTTATATATGCGGTTGAACCGCTCACCTTAGCAATCCTTCCACTCCACTCTGTTGACTGTAACTGCTGGATAAGATTATCCATAAATTTAGTAATGGCAGCCCTTAATGCATTTTGTCCCATCGTTTCATCGTAGCCGCCTCGCTGTCCAAGCCCCAATACCTCAGAGATCTTCTTTTCGAAGACGCCAGAACCAGAATCGGCAAATAGTATTTGCCCAGTTGTGGTATCCACTACCCTGACATCCACAGTACACTCTGCCTTCTGTACCTTCTGTTTGTATACCCCGTAATCCTTTCCCTCTGTCTTGACGCCAAATTGAGATATAGAGCCTGTTACGATAGCGTTAAGCCCCAGTATCTTACCTGCCTCAGCAGCCGTAGCAGGATTAATCACACCTGATTGACCCAAAGCCTGTTCTCCCAGGATTTTCTGTAATTGAGCACGTTCAACCACGATAAATGCCCCTGTTTTAAAGAGTTCAGTAGTCAGGATGTCTGATGCTGAGAATCCCAATCTTCCTTTCCCATAGGTTGTCTTGTTCTCAAAATCCACTATTCCTACCCTCTTCTTGGGGCCTTTGGAGACAATCTTAGGCGCTTTTTTTTCGACTGGCTTTTCCGGAGGAGGAACTCTTGTCATCGTGGGCATACCGGCACAGCCGAGAGTGAACAAAAATAATGTAGTAATTAGACCTGTTCTCATTTTCTTATTTAACATTAGTCAATCCTCATTTTAATTTGGTGAAACACCCACCCTTTAGAGTCGGAACTCACTTGGGTCCATTGGGTAATGTAGAAAATGCCGTGTTAACGACGTTCTGGACGTAAGGATCATATCTCTTTAAAGCAGCAAAAGCTACATTCTTTATTAGCTCGTCTCTATCAAGGCCAACTCTCCTTTCGGCAACCGCATGTTCCGATTCCCAGAGTTGTTCCCCTGTTTTGGTATCTACGAGCTTGAATTTGGCTCCTACTTTTACGGAAGCATAGGCCACCAAGTAAGTAGTACTCCACTCTGTTACTGTAGTATATAGCACTGCATCAACGTTGAGGAGCTTTCCTATTTCCTGGGGGGTCATGGAATTAAGCTGACCAGCCTCCCTTATATCCTTTTCAGCAAGTTTTGAATCAATTTCAGTAATGGGAGGGGATACGTAACCTTTATAGTAAATACTATTAAAGAGCTTTGTCCTGAATAGCTGGGGTGCATCCATGTCTACGGTTTCATTTTGGACAGGTAATACTGCAACTGATGTAGGAATCTTGGATTGATAGTCGGGAACTAAGGTATGACGGATTCCAGGCACACAAGCACTGGAGATAAAGATGAGTGTAACCCCAATAAGGATAAGTTTTAAATGTTTCAAGTATATTTCCTTTAAACAGAGACTATCGATTTTTAGGTAAAATAGTAAGTTCAAGAGAATTCTGAGACATAGAGTTTATATTAATTGAAAAATCTGGGAAGTTCTTAGTTGTCAATTCATCAGCAAGAGACTGGGAATCACCATTTATATCTAGATCAATCTTGGCCACTCCTGCGCTTATGCTCCGCTGGTAAACCCCTTTAACGCCACGAACCTGTTCTTGCAATACGTTTTTGAATTTCAGAAAATCCTGATAACTGGAGATTCCGTTTATGCTCAGCTGAACCATTGTAGTTCCACTAACCTCCTTGCCCCATGTGTTTATGATCTGATCCATAAGTTTAGAAGCCAAATCAGAGGATGCCTTTTTGAGTGCCTCGGAGCCCCCGGTAACCTCATCTATGTGAACTGCCGCCCCATGAGTATTTGCAGATGCAATAATTGCTCCGTTATCAGTACGGATAGCCCGTGCCGACATATTTGCCTGGACTGATTTCATAGAGGTGCCCATGACACTTCCTACAAGTTTTGCCAATGCTTTGCCAACTATTACTACCTCGGCATCGTACTGATTCCCAAGGGAGACAGCGGTATTATCGTCCAGATTTGCTGCCTGGTATGGCTTGCCTATCTTTATATTCCTTGCCTTAGCTTCATGGTCAACAACATTGAAATCCTTCTCCCTCAATTTTTCAATCAAGACGCTCTCGGTAATCGACAGGTTTGTTTCAGATGCCTGATGTCCCCACCAGAAGCTAAGGTATTGTTGACCGATATTCTGTTCAGCAATCATGATCATAATCCTTGGTTTGTGCTTTCTTGCCATCAAAAGGCCTACGGCAGCCAGGTCATTCTTCAAATTGCCCAGAGCTACCGTTGCCTCTATGTTAACCTTGTATATGTTTTCTGCCGGAGATTCTGATATAACTTTGTATTTCTGTATATACCCTTCCGTTTTAGTATAAATACGGTCACTTAGAAGCTGAAAGTTCTCTACCATGGTTTCAGAGGAGACAAGGGTTCCCACTGCTTGTTCTACCGCTTTTCTAAGGGCATCCTCAATGGCGTTATCTCTGGCTATGGCTTTGTCATTATTTACAATGGCTCCAACACCCTCAGCCTTGACAACCTGTGATTGAAGTTGTTGCTCTCCATGGACAGACTTGGCTACCACAAAGATAATTACAAAACAGAGTAATACCCTAGTTAATCTCTCCAAGATACTTTCTCCTCGTATAATATGGGAACATATCTTTTTAGAAAAACCTCAATTCATCCTTGAGTTTTCTTATAATCAATAGAGCATCAGCCCCAGAAACCGGCTTCATTGGGGCAAATTCACCAGTAGTCAAACCCACGGCCTCCATGATCCCCCTGGTGGTTACAACCATTACCGCATTAAAATAGGGAAGATCACCCCTCAAATCGGGGAAGGGAGATTTGTTGCCAATGTATTTTGTGGAAAGTTTATCGTCTCCAGTAACCTTTGTTAGAATGTCTTCAACCATTATAGCATAAGATGCCCTGGTTATGACATCATCGGGACGATAGGTATGGTCGGGATAAGGTTCCAATCCTTTTACCCCAATATTCAAAACGGTTTGAATGTCTGTCCTTAATACATGGTTAGAGATGTCTGTAGCAGCTTCGGTCTTTTCAATACGATCGGCTGCAAAGGCTGTTGACGGGGCTTTAAAACCGGTGTCGAATTTTTTAGGAGATCGTTTTTCATAGAGCTTTTCTAATTGTAGTTCCTGAACGAACAATGCAGCAATATCTGCCCTGCTTATCTTGTCTATCAAGGCTATTTTTTTACCTATAATACTACCAGGTGCGGCCCTCTGAATCTTTTGAACCAGCTTCCACTGGTTGTTTGCTTCAATTAGATATTTATCATTTATATCCAGGACTTTTTTAAACATCTCTCCTGCTTTGTCGAAATCATAGAAGAGTTTATATGCTTCGCCCATATAGTAATGAGCAGCCGACGATTTAGGGTCGATAGCAATCGCACCTTTAAAGGCGCTCTCCGCTTCATCAATCCAATCACCTTTTCTTTCCATGGAGTAAATTCTCATCAGGCCAACCCGGGCGTTGACCTTATCATCATTCGTTTTGGCCAGTTCCCGGCCCTTCTTGGCATTATCAAATGCCTCTTTAAAGTTTCCTTTATAACCGTTTACTAAGCCAATGCCTGTATAAGCAGAAGAGAATTTTGGGTCTAACTGGATAGCCAGGTTAAATTCACGTATAGCGTCATCATAATTTTCTTTCTCCAGAAGCTTCATCCCACTAAATACATGATGCTCTGGGGTATCCAGGGCACTTGCCGCTTTCCTGGCCGTGGGGGCACATGCACCAAGAAAAAGCAGGGAGAATATTAAAATAGACGGAAAAATCCAATTTATAGGCTGTATCCTTTTTATCTTCATCTTTCCCCTCCGACTGGTTATTAAATTTAAAAATAGTATAGGAATTTCCTTTTTAAATAACTTTGATGGCTTCGTAAAAAGTCGTAAAAAGTCCATCTGCGGCGTTGCACTGCATCCTTCGTCGTTGCGGCGTACCCCTAAGTACGCCTCACTCCTCAGGATTTGCGCGCCTTGCATCTGGAGCTTTTTACTTTGCCATCCCAATTTTGACTTTTTACGAGTCCATCAACTTTAGGCACTTTAAACTTTAGCTCACTTTAGGCACTTAACTTGTAGGTTTGGTGTTCAATCGACAACAAACAACACTCGACATTGAGATAAAAAGCTGAGGTTTTTAGAGGTATCCCTCAGGATATTTGCATCAGAATTTTTGATAACAACGTTACTGTTTCCCCGTCCTTCAGTTTTTATACCTTTGATTATAATAGGGTTATTTGTTACCCTGTCATTTTGTCTGGCTGTTCCCGTGTCTTTCACATAGCCCACTATTCCCTGCTCGATAGCGAATTCCTTCGTTACATAGGCAGAACCGTAAACCTCTCTTCCATCTTCATCAACGACCTTTGGGGACATAGCAGGACGAAGTTCTAAACCTTTTGTATCAATAATCAGTCCGGTATATACCGGACTGCCGGTAGAGGGCACCGGTTGCCCCCCCACAGGAGGCAATAGAGCTTCAGCAAAGGAACCGGTAATGGGGACTTCTATAACAACCTCCACGCCACCGTCAGAAAGATACTTTTTGTCAACTACCCTGGCTCCCCGGACAAAGCCTTCAACCTTACTTTGTATTACGTCACTTTGAGTCATGGCATTTACAACCGTGGTTTCTGAATCAATCCTTACACCCTTAACAGTCTCAAGAAGGTTTCTTAAGGCATCTACCTTGGCAGCCCTTTCTGCCCCTAACCTTGCAACTGCTATATTGGGCGCAGACGGATTCGGAGCTCCACTTCCGGTGGCCCTTATTACATTCTTAGTCCAGTTAACCTCACCTTGACCTATGGTTTCAATAACTTGATCTGTACTACTCGCAAGCAACCCTCCAGCAGTAAAGAAGATGAGTAGCAAAGATAATGATACGCTAACCATGATGATTGCCTTTATTTTCATTTTAACCTCCTTACAATATGTGGTTTATATCATGAGCCTCTTGGAGAGCTTTGAAAAAGTATCCCTTTTCGTTTCAGAATCCATTTTTTGACCAATCTAAGATCGCTTCATTGAAAATTGGAAGAGTAGAAAAGTAGAAGTGTAGTAACCACCTCTCTACTACTCTACTCTCATGAGTTCGCTATCAGGGATACTTTTCAAGATAAACCAGGTCTCTCTTGGTTAAGAAGCCTTAGTACGGAATACAGTAAGCTCTATGAGAATTCTACGAGGGTTTGTATTCTATAATAGATTCAATGTTTGTCAAGCAAAAACCAGTGCCATCAAAAATTAAAAGCCTCCAGAGAATGGGCTAATTTGTTGTCTACCTCAGCTTCAATAATCACTTCCTCCCCTGTATACTCTTCTCTGATTATCCTGCCGCTCCTGTGTATCTTAGAGATTATGTCCCCTGCATCAACGGGAAGTTTAAGCTTCACTTTCTTTAATCTGGTTTGTATCAAATCTTCAATCTTGTTGAAGAGATCGTTGATGCCCTGTCCTGTTAACGCGGATACAGCGACACAGTTGTCAAGTTCCCTTTGCCAGTATCTAACAATGCTATTGACGTTATCAAGTTTGTCAATCTTGTTCAAAGCATGGATAATGGGTTTTTGAGATGTCCCTATCTCTCTCAAAACGGTATTGACTGAGGTTATGTGGTCATCAACTCGAGGATGGCTGATATCGACTACATGGAGAAGGATATCCGACTCATTGATTTCTTCGAGTGTAGCCTTGAATGCAGCAATAAGCTGATGAGGGAGCTTATTGATGAAACCCACTGTGTCAGATATCAATATCTCTCTGTTGTCTGGCAGTCTTATCTTTCTGATAGTGGGATCCAGGGTTGCAAATAATTTATCTCCTACCAAGACCCCGGCATTGGAAAGATAATTCAAAAGGGTTGATTTTCCTGCATTGGTGTATCCAATAAAGGAAACCGTAGAACAAGAGATATGGCTTCTTCTTTTTCGATGTAAGGTTCTAACCTTTCTTACCTTTTCAATGTCCTTTTTAGCCCTTACAATTCTATCCCTGATTGTTCTTCGATCAACCTCTAATTTGGTTTCTCCTGGACCCCTTGTCCCTATTCCACCACCTAGTCGGGAAAGGACCCCTCCCCAACCTACAAGACGGGGTAATAGATAGTTAAGCTGTGCCAGTTGAACCTGGAGCTTCCCTTCTTTCGATTTTGCTCTCTGTGCAAATATGTCTAATATTAAGCCAGTCCTATCTATGACCTTAACACCAAATTCTTCTTCTAAATTTCGTTGTTGCGCAGGCGTTAAATCATCATCAAAGATAACTAGATCAGCGTCCCTTTGAGATACAAGATTTTTTATCTCTTCCACCTTACCTTTGCCGATAAGATAGGCAGGGTTTATTTGTTTGACTTCCTGTATAATCCTGTCTGTTGTTACCCCACCAGCCGTTTCAGTAAGTTTAGCCAGTTCAGCCATAAAGTCTTCAGGTCTTTTTTTATCCTCTGCATGCAACTTAATACCAACTAAGATGGCTTTTTCTTTGAGTTTATTCGTCTTATTCTACCTTTTTTATAGAGTATTTTCCCCTTCTATAGTGAATGTCATTTGTCAATAGTCATTTGTCACTGGTAAGAGCGATCAATTTTCCACACTTAACCAATGACCGATGACTAATGACCAGTGACGTTACCTATAATCTGAAACTTCTCGGGTTCTCCCTCTAGGGTCAAGAGTTAGGTAGTTCAAATTTTTAATTTTCAGGATGAACTAATTATACCCAAAAACAGCAATCGTAAAACCACAGAGTTCACAGAGATAATTTTAATTCTTAAAAAACTCTATGTTTTCAAATGCTTCTCTGTGTTCTCATAGTTATAGTATACAAAACTTAGAACATAAGATTTTCATCCAAAGAGTGCACAGAGAAAAATGCCAAATTAAGTTTTTTTCTTTTAATGTCAATATGCTCCTCTGTGTCCTCTGTGGTTAGTCGCAGGGTTTAGATTATATTATAATATACCGAAAGGTTGAGAGGGTCAAGCTTAAACAGCTCTCTTGAACAAACCCCTTAATGAGTGACCCAAAATACTATTTAATATTAATCTCTTTCCAAATAATAGAAAGTTGGTTAAAATGGATGAAACCACAGAAAATGAATTTCACCACAGAGCACACAGAGAAAAAGATTTTTAAGTTTAAAAACTCTGTGTTCTCTGTGGTTTCTTTTGACAATACGATTTCGTTAATAGGGAAGTCAAAGATGAAAAAGAAGAGTAAGAAAAAACCCATAATAGCCATACTTACAGGCGGTGGAGATGTGCCCGGTCTTAATCCATGTATTAAGACTGTGGTTTATAGGTCACATATGGAAGGGATTAAGGTAATAGGAATCAGAAGAGGGTGGGCCAGCATATTAGAGTACAACCCGGATGATCCTACTACAAGCCACAAATGTTTCCAAGAATTAAAGCCGCCAGAGGTCAGGACTATCGACCGTTCAGGAGGAACATATCTACACACATCCCGAACTAATCCCAGTGCTGTCAGAGAAAAGGATCTCCCGGACTTTTTGAAGGGACAATTCAAAAAAGGAAGAAGGGATTTCACATCCCACGTCTTAAAAAATCTGGAGCATCTGAAAATTGATGCTATCATTCCCATAGGGGGCGACGATACCCTCAGTTTTGCAGAAAGGCTACACCGTTAAGGCTTTCCTGTAATTGCTATCCCCAAAACAATGGATAATGATGTTTTTGGAACAGACTATTGTATAGGTTTTTCCACGGCAGTTACCAGAAGCGTCACTTTTATACATGCCCTCAGAACCTCTACCGGTTCTCATGAAAGGAT
Organism: Desulfobacterales bacterium; assembly: GCA_016209225.1. Classification (GTDB taxonomy): domain Bacteria; phylum Desulfobacterota; class UBA8473; order UBA8473; family UBA8473; genus UBA8473. Next base: position 87,713 of record JACQWO010000048.1, on the reverse strand, counting down.
TGCTGTCATTGAGCTGTTTGGAAGATACTCCGGTGAAACATCCCTGATATCGGCGTATCTGGCAGGTGTGGAGCGTGCCATTATCTCTGAGGTTCCATTTGATCCTAAAAGACTGGCAAAGCTGATCATGAAAGATAAGAGGGCTAACCCCAAGAATTATGCCATGATCACGATTTCTGAAGGGTCAAAGATGGTGGGGGGTGACATTATCGTTTCAGGAAAGTCAGACGCCTATGGTCATAAAAGATTGGGAGGAATTGGGGAAGAGACAGGAGCTGTACTAAAGGAACTTACCGGAGAGGATGTGCTCAATCAAAGGCTCTCCTATTTAATGAGAAGTGGTGTTCCTGACTCTCTGGATTTGATGGTGGCAGTTAATTTTGCCAATATGGTTATCGATCTTTTTCTAAAAGGTGTCTTTGGACGCCTCGTTGCACTCAACAGGGGGATATACACAGATATTCCCCTAAGTACCATAATGAAAGGCCAAAAAAGGGTTGATATCAGAGAATTCTATGATGTGGAGGAGTACAAGCCCAAGATCCGCCATGTTGGCGGCAAGCCGATGTTTTTGTATTAGGGAAAGATTAATGAACCTCTCTCCTGGATATGTTTGTAAAAACAGGCATCTCACGTCTTAATTTAACCCCTATAACTCCTCTCCAAAACAACGTGGGGACGGAAGCGTAAAGCCGTCTTTTTTGAATAATTCAGCAATAACTTCCATATTATTCACACTAACAGTAAACCAGTTTATTCCTTTCACTTCCATGTCTTGCTTAAGCGCCCCAGCAAGAGAAAGAGTTTCCGCGAAACACCCAAAGGTCACTCCTCTGGATAGGCGGAACATTTTGTAAGAAATTGCGCCTAACACATATTTCAGCTTTGGCGAATAAGCATTCCCAGCATCTTGTCGGACAACTGTTCCCCTACAGTTCTGATATTCCTGGTATCTTAAATTTGAAGGTTCCGCCACATCAAGAACCAACAACTTTTTTTCCGGGTGCCGAATCATTTCTATATTTTCAGCGCTCAAACGAATCTTTTTACTGTGAGTGCATGCAACTACCGCGTCAACTTTCCCTATTTCAGAAAAACTGCAGCAAGTGTCAATCCCGTATTTCCCGCTGATTCTCTTCAAAGCAGAAATATTAGGGCCAGCTCCAATAATATAATAACCTTCTTTCGCAAGAGCCTGAATCATCATCTCGCCGAGAAAACCATAAGGCCCTAAAATCGCTATTCGACAATAACCTGGTCTCAAATTGGCGTTCCTTAAGGCGTGAGTGGTCTCTTCCCTTAATAAAAAGAAAGTGCCGTTATCACCAATCGTGAAAATTAAATCAGGGAAAATTTCTTTTAATTGTGCGCCGTTGTCGCCAAAAAGTCTTTTTGTGCTGGCTGCTAACAAAATTACCTTTGTCCCTTTATTTTTAGCCCATTGAACAGCCCTAATAAAATATTCCTTAGCTTTTTTCCGACCCTCGCTGGTGGCTAAATCTTCGGTAACAATATTCAGCACCCTTGTTCTACCAGATGTCCCATTAACCCAATATCGAGGACCATTGAAATGCCCACTTTTGGGATGCCATAAACCAAGGTAACGTCGCCGATCAATTTCATCGCGCATATTGGACACAAAAACTGCGTCAATTATTGGCCGACCCAAAACTCTTCTTAACATAGTTCGCCAGTCAAACAAAGCTACGAAAAACCTCCATGTCGCTGCCAATAGAGTTTGCGGATTTGCCCAAACAATAAAGAATTTTCTGATTTTTCTTACCATTTCTAGAGTGTCCGCTAAAGTTAGTTGAAAGTTGTAGTAGGGTGGTTATAGGATAGCAGGTCTCTTCCAATACTGTTCGGCATGATTATTGTAAAATTTAGGCCGAGGGACTTACTCCCTTGATTGCATCCATCGTTCCGTGGAAAAAACAACTGTCAGTCGATTTTTTCTGGATTATACACCTATCAGATAACCTGTCAAACAAAAAACTACTCAAAGGAAGTTTATTTAACAGAATTACCCTGATAGGATATTTTCTAGAGAAAATACAAGATGGGAAAATTACGTAAAGAATTCGGAAGACGAATAAGACAGATCAGAAAGGCTAGGGATTGGACTCAGGAGGAGTTTGGAGCCATTGCTGGATTGGATTATAAATACCTCGGCGCCATTGAGCGTGGAGAGAAGAATCTCACCATCGACAACATCGAAAAAATAGCCAAGGGTTTTGGTATTGATGCCTGCCAGCTATTTCTCTTTAGCTTAAAGGGAGCTATGCCGGAGGAAGAAATTACTGAGGAGAAAATTCAGGACCTCCTTGATAAGTGCGATGATAAGGTTAAAAAATTTATCTTGCTTATAGCACAGGCGGCAGCTCAATTAAGGGAGTAGCTGATAATTAGGGGAAAATGGTAACCAGCTTAGACGGATTTATTAAGGAAAGATCGGCAGATGAGGTGGAGTTAATCCTGGATATTGCCAAAAGGATCTTCGAGGGAAAAACAACCGGAAAAGGAAAATGATCGCAGATTCTTGCAAGGCATATCTCTTTAGTAGGGCACAGGAGTCAAAGTAGTAGTATTTGATGGTTTGGGAGAAGGGGGAAATAAGGACAGATAGAGAAATTAATGTTGACAGATATAGATAGATACTTTAAGATATTTAAATAAAGGGTGTTTTTCTCTTATGACAAAAGGAAAAGTTTTTTACTGTGAACTTACTATCTCTACTGGTGTCAAGGAAAAATTACTGACAAAGCATCAGATTGAAATGTGGGAGATCAAAGAAATTGTATATGAAGACATGAATGCTTTCTCTTTGAAACACAAGGATTGTTATTTTATTTACGGCAGGACCTTCGCTGGCCGATACCTGCTCATACTTGTAAGACTTCTTTCTGAGCAGGAGGTGACGAAGATAGGATTGCCTGAGGAGTCTCCTTGGTTACGAGTAATTACAGCTAGAGAGATGAACAAAACACAAAAACGAAGGTACATCGAGAGGCTAAGGAGGAGGTAAAGTGGTAAAGAGCGATTTGCCTGATCTAACTAAAATGTCTGATAGGGAGTTGGAGGGCTTTTGGGAGAAACATGAGCCCGAAGAGTTTGAGGGCTGGAAGGAATCTGACCTTATCTTTACGCGTCCACCTAAGAAACTCATCCAGTTGAGGCTCGACTTAACTGATCTCAGGATAATCGACAAAGAATCAAAAAAGACAGGTATTGACCGGGCCCAATTGGTTCGTTCCTGGGTGAAAGATAAAATCCGGGTTATCGAAGAAGGTTGTTAATATTTGTCCTTGTCTATCTTTCTTTCTGAATCTATTTTCCCCTGAATCCGATTAAATTCCTCTGCAGACCACCTCCCAAAGAGATGGTCCATATCGTGGTGCACTACGGTAAATTTTTTTTCTTTCTCCATGCCTAATTGTTTCTTCATGGTATCAATGACGATCTGATTTACACTCTTACCTTCTTTTTTGGAAGCCTGCCTCAGCTTTTCTGCTAACGAAGCCTCCATGCCCCGAACCGTTATAGTTTTCATAATATTACCCCTTCCACGATTGATGGCAGTTTATAACACCAGAATGATGTCACATTATACTATTTATGCAGAAATGTCAAACTATTCACCGAAGGATGAGCAGGGGAAAAGATCCTTCCTAACACGGAATTTGGTACAGGTTCACGATTAGGTGCTGTCCGTTGTCCATTGCTAGCGCAACACCCGGCGGCCAGTCTCAAACTTAAGAGTAACTTGTGAAAAAATGCCCCTGTCGCATATTAATAATTCCTTGCCAAAATTTCTGCAACAGTGATATATTGAATAAGCAACAGTGGCATTGGGATATCATACATCTGGGTGTGCCTTTAAGGGATGCAGGAACTGATTCCAGATAAAAAAGGAGTATTTTTAATTATGGATATATTAGAAGAGATGCGATGCTTCATGGAACCAAAGTCTATTGCTTTAATCGGTGTGTCTAGAAATACTGACAGTGACTCCTTTAATGTATTAAAGAATCTGATTCATTATGGCTTCCAGGGAAAGATTTATCCGATAAATCCTAAAACAGACGAGATTTTAGGGTTTAAAGCGTATACAGATATAAGGGAAGTGCCGGAAGATGTAGATCTGGCAGTAGTAATTACACCTCGAGAGACTGTTCCCGAGCGGGTCAAAGAGTGTGCAGAAAAAGGAGTGCCTGCTTTGGTAATTATTGCCCAGGGATTTGCTGACTCCGACGATGAAGGGAAGATGTTACAGGAAAAGGTGATAGAAATTGCCAGGAAAGGAAAAACAAGGATTATGGGTCCCAACACATTTGGGGTGATAAATGCCTATAGGGGATTGAGCACAGCACTTCCCCGCTTTGAGATGGCGAAGACTCCTGTTGGGGTCATCTCTCAAAGCGGCCTCTTCTTCGTTGGTCTTCCTGAGATAAGGTTTGGAAAGGCAATCGATATAGGCGATTGCTGCGATATCGATTTTGCCGACAGCTTGGCCTATTTTGAGGATGATAATGATATTAAAGTCGTTCTGCTCCATATGGAAGGTGTCTCTGATGGACAGAGGTTCTTTGAGATGGCAAAGAGTGTGTCGAAGAAGAAACCCTTGATTGCTCTTAAATCAGGAAGAAGTGAGATTGGCAGAGTCGCTGCCCAGTCCCATACGGGTTCTATTGTGGGAAAGGACGAAATATATGATGCTGTGTTTAAAGGAACCGGCGTGATTAGAGCGAACGATGAAGAAGAGGCGGAGGATTTGATCAAATCGTTTTTAACCTTCCCCCCTATGAAAGGGAAGAAGATTGGTATTATGACATGGGCAGGATCTACAGGCGTCATAACCGTAGATGCCTGCGAGAAACATGGCCTGAAGGTAATAGACCTTTCGGAATCTACACTGAATATGATAAGAAAGCTATCTCCTCCCTCATGGCTCCCCCTTGGCAATCCGGTAGATATTTGGGCCTGCATGGGTCTAAAAGGATTCAACCCGGTAAACTTCAGGGATGAATTTAAGATAATACTAGAGGCCTTATTGGCTGATGAAAATAGTGATGGTGTAGTAGCGATTATCCCTGATTTTCTTGTATTATTCTATTCAGAGTTGTGGGATGTCTCTACTGTAGTTAAGGAAGCCGCTGAGAAATACCCCAATAAACCGATAGCATTTTCTGTATTTGGCCCAAAAGGAGTGCTGACAGAAAAGCTTAACAAAACTGGGAAAACCTTGGTATTTAACAGTTGCGAGAAGGCGGTAAATGCCCTTGCCAAACTGAATGAATATTATGAATTTTTAAGAAAGCACGCTGAGTGCTGAGGCCTTAGAGGTTTTCACTATGACCTACGGAACTGTTACGAAAGATGAAATAACTATTTTCAGATCTATCATTGATCCTGAAAGGGTTTCTACTGGAGAATCCGTAATACAGTTACATTCAAAGGATGAATCCTTTCATAAACGATCCAAGCCCGAAGTTGTGATTTTCCCCAAATCCAGCGAGGAGATAAGCAATATCCTCAAAGTGGCAAATGGGAGAAATATCCCGGTCACCCCCTGGGGGGCAGGGACGAGTCTTGAGGGGAATCCCATGCCAAGTATGGGCGGCATTGTTTTGGATGTGAAGGAGATGAACAGGATATTGGAAGAAAGAGAGGGGGACTTCCAGGTAGTAGTGGAACCTGGGGTAGTGTATAAGGATTTGAATAAAAAATTCTCAAAAAAGGGCCTCTTCTTCCCCCCTGATCCGGGAGCATCGGCTACCATTGGTGGGATGGTTGCCAATAACGCCAGCGGTATCCAGACCCTTAAGTACGGGGCCACAAAGGATTATGTTATGAGACTGGAGGTTGTCCTCCCCACAGGTGAGATAATAAATGTTGGATCCAATGCCGTCAAAAGCTCTTCGGGCTACGATCTCTGCCGTCTTTTTACAGGATCAGAAGGGACGCTGGGGGTAATCACTCAGATAACCTTGCGTCTTGCCCCCCTGCCTTTGCATTTCACTGCCGTACTGGTAAACTTCGACTCTGTTAAAGATGCAACTCAATCTATATATCAGATAATGTGCACAGGAATCGTCCCGGCTGCTCTTGAATTTCTTGACGGAAATGTTATAGAGGCAATTAACTTGTACAAGAGTACCCACCTTCAGGAGAAACCCACCCTCTTTATGGAATTTCACGGAAGTAACGAGGCAGGACTTAAAGAGGAACTTTCCCTTGTAGAGGAGATATGTATCTCTAACAAATGTTCCCTCTATGAAGCCGGGATCGGGAGACAAGAGAGAGATCGACTGTGGGAAGCCAGATATGACACATTTGAGTCTATGAAGAACGCCAATAAAGGCATGGAAATAATCATCATAGATACAGCGGTCCCTCTCTCAAAATACCCGAAGATGGTTGACTTTGCCCGGAATGAAGCAATTTCAAAAGGGATAAAGGGCTATATATTCGGCCATGCAGGAAGCGGCAACCTCCACATGGGTCTGATTAAAGACCCTCAAGACGCAGAGCAGGCAGAAAGAGGGATGGAAGCCAATGACGCCATAGTCAGATGCGCCATTGATCTGGGAGGTACAACCACAGGTGAACATGGGGTTGGAATAGGGAAGCGCAAATTCATGGCCCATGAACATGGACCGAGTCTGGAGGTAATGAAACGAATCAAGACCCTTCTTGATCCAAATGGGATAATGAATCCAGGTAAGGTCTTTTTTTAACCATGATGAAGATTACGAATCTTGATAGCAGAATTGTCATTGTAACGCCTGTTGGCAAATCCATCCCTCTTAAATTGGGTGAGATTGTGAAGGCGGAAATAATAGATATTCTTGCAACCGGCGGGATAACCCTGAAGATAAAAGGGAGCTTCATCACGGCAAAGACAGAAATTCCGTTGCAAAAAGGTTCTGTCGCTTTTTTCAGGGTATTGAGCAAAGACAATGCAAATACAGAGCTCGTGCTTCAGTTTAAGGGATACGCAGATGAATCCCTTAGCGAACAGCGGTATTACCATAAAGATAATGCTGTAAACAAAATTTTACAGGAGTTGTCCGCAACTTTTTTAAAAGAAGGCAGAGGAGCGAAGGATCTTTCTACGGTTGTTGAAAAGATTCTTAAAGCATTGCCTTTTGATATTGATATTGATTCTTTGCCAAAGGATTTGAAGGTTCAAATACAGAGTATGTTCCAGGAGAAACTTGAATCAACAGGCTTTTTTCAAGTATTTCCGCCCTTTGGCTGGAAGGAGTTAGAAGATGGCGAAATAGCCTTTAAAAGGGGAGATAAAGATGCAGAAGGCCGCACCCCATATTCCTGCAGAATCAATCTTGATCTAAAGGGCTTGGGCAAACTTACCATCATAGTTTTAATGCTTAACAAAGAATTTTTTGTGTCTTTCAAAATTGAAAACGATGAATTTCAATCAATTCTCCGTTCGCATAGGAACGTACTTGAGGATAGATTCAACGAAAGCGGCTTAAATCTCAAAGCAGTCAATTTTCTGGACAAAGATAGTTCTTTAGAACAATTGGAAAAACTTGAATCCTTCGAACAGATAATAAACATCAGGGTATAAAGACATAATGGAAAGTCGTAAAAAAGCAGCGGCTTTAAGGTATAAACCTGGCAAGGATGCTGCGCCGAAGATTGTAGCAAAAGGAAGCGGCGCTATAGCGGAAAAGATATTGCAGATAGCCAGAGAGCACAGTATTCCCCTAAAGGAAGATCAACAGCTTGTCGAAGTGCTTTCAACCCTTGACCTCTATCAGGAGATACCTCCTGAGCTATACAGAGCAGTTGCAGAGATACTTGCCTTTATATATTCAATGACAGTACCTACTCAGGTGGATAGGCTGTAGCCCCGTTGTACAACGGGGCTGTAGGAGGAAATCATGCGCGACCTGAACGGATAGCCTGTAGACTGTAGCCTAACAGCCTTCAGCCTAAAAACCTAATTAGGTCAATGCGCAGTGACTAACAGCCTTCAGCCTTCAGCCTATCTACCTGAATAGTTACTGACAAAGAAGGATTAACTACGTGTTTACGTAGGCCTGTCGTAGTCCTGTTTTTACCATATCTATCCTTCATAACCTGTATCACGGCGTTTAATCTGTGTTTATAGGTATGTTCTTTTAGCACCCTATCCCTTCCTTTCACCGCTATCGCCTTACGTGCATCGGGATTGTCCAGGTAAAACCTCACCAATTCAGGTATCTCATCCTTATCTTTATAAGTTACCACCTCTTTTCCTACATCAAAGAGTTCTTCAATTGCTCCCTGATGGTCAGTCAGGAGAAAACCGCCGCATGCCGGAACGTCAAAGACCCTCTGATTAACAGCCTGTTCCATCTGAAGGCTTGTTGCATTGAAGTTTACCTTACAGGCATTATAAAAGACAGGAAGTTCCCTATAGTAGTTCAGCGAATGCCCAAGCCTATACCCATTGCCTAATAGTTTCTTCCAGTCTTTATCTCCATGGATACAGGGATTAAAATCCTTAAGCGTCTCGATACACGAAAGGCGATAAAGCAATGTTGCCCTCCATAGGATAGCCGCCTCTAAAAAAAGCCTTAATCGTGGTATGAGAGATTTAATCTTTTCTAAGTACCCCTCATCTATAGTCTTCAACAACTCATCAAAGGGCATCCTTGATGAACTCAATAGTTCTGCCATCCTTTCAAGGAAGGGATGAAGCTCTTCAGGAACCTTTTTTAATTTCTCCACAACCGAGTCCACCATGGAGTTGCCGACAAAGCCAACATCAGCGCCATATCTTTTTATATCTGATGGTCTTAATTTGATTGGTCTGAAAATATCTTCGTCTGTAGCAAGAGGTAAATATGCCACCTCCGCAAAGCCCATTGCCTCCATATCCTCTATATAGCCTTTATCCCATAAAAATACAGAAACATAGGGAGAGACGTTCTTGTTAAATGCCTTAACAATAATGTTAGGACTGTCAACATACCAGGATGCAGCAGGCATCTCTATTGTTTTAAAGAATGAGGCCAATTCCCCTGCCTCATCAAAACCCAGGTGGTTTATGGTGAGGAAGAAGTCAGGTTTAAACTCGATGATCCTCTCCATCAACCTTGTAATGGTAACCTCACCATCCTCTCCTTTTCTTATTGGCACCTTAAGCACCCTATGACCAAGACGTTTAATCGTCTTCTCCACCTCATGAGTCAGGAAATAGCCAAAGTCAATAAGGGCAACATTGAGGACATCGTCTTTGAATTTAGGATATTTTAACCTCTCCCAGAGCCTCACAGATATTGTCTTCTTCAGCACGTCAAGGATGGGAAGGTACCGGCTGGGAAAGGCAGATATGGCGGGGGATAAAGGAAAGACTGTGAGGGGTGCCATTCCGGCCTTCATCTGCTCCCTGGTAATCTCCTTGATCGCCTCATCGGCAGAAAGCCCGACGATGAATTTGATCTTATCCTCAAGTTCGGAGACCTTTCCATGCTTTTTTGCAAGTTCGTATATTTCAGGTATTGCCTCAACTACCACAACCTCTGCATCAGGAAACCTTTTTACAAGCTCAGCCACATGATAACCAATGCCCAATCCTAAAACCACCAAAAGCCCTCTGCCGTCAAACTGAAATGCATCAACAATAGCCTTAGCCTCTCCTTCCGGATCGTAGATACTGTGCAGGGTCTTTAAGGAGCCGTCATCACATGTAACCCTTAAAGAGAGATTGCCGCTTTTAGTTTCTATTAAGTAGAAATTCTTATTAAAAGTAATAACCATAAAGACCCTAAGCTATCTTTAGATCTTCCTTAAGCCTTTCAGATTCCTCTTTACAAAAGAGGGCCTTTCTTTTTTCACCCAATGCTTTATAAGATAAGCTTAAACACTTATAGATAAAAGATCCCTGCTCTACCGAGACAGGCAATCTTTCCGCTATCAATTCCTCGAGAACTTCAGCAGCCTTTTTATATTTCCCCTGAGGTATGCAGGCCATGGCGAGCCACATATAGTAAAGGACTTCATCTTCTACCGGAAGAATGGAGAGAGAATTATATAATTTCCTTTTGTTCAGTCCTTTTCCGAACGTCTCTTCTGCCGGTTTATGCTTTTCAAGGTTTAAATAGAAACTCCCCAGTGCATAATAGGGGCTGGCATGCATCGGGATAAGTTGAGCTGCCTGCTCAACACCATCAAGAAAGGCCGGAAAATCACCCTTGCCTGCTCTGTAATAACTCTCCATCAATAGCTCGTATGCCCGGTTTTCACTATTTAAATGCTGTAACTCTACATCTATCCCATCAATATAGATATCCAGCCAATTATCTCCTTCTTGCTCGCTTAACACTTCATTTATTCCCCGGGTGTAGTAATAATCTGACAGAATGATGTAGCACCTTTCTAAAAGAGAAGAACCGGCAAATTTATAATTGTTCCGTATAGCTTCATGCATCTTTTCAAGCTCATCGACAAGTTCCTCGGCACGCTCAACCAATCTTTCCTTCCCTAACAGATGGCGCACACAATTCATTTTAATGGGATTAACATCAAATATGCCCGGATGTATTTGAGACAGAATAGCCTTCTGCCTTCCAACCGAGATCTGTCTTTCGAGGAATCCTTCTAAATCTATCCGGCGGTAAAGATCAACAACTGCATCACGGTTATAGACGATGCGATATTTATTTAACGAAACTCTGAAACCAAATTCTAAATCTTGAACACCATGCTGAAAGCCTTCTTCAAACAGCCCAACATTCTGAAAGATATCTCTTTTCAATGAAAGATTGGGCGTATAAAAATATTTATATTCTACATTCTCAGGGTATTCAATGTCATTGTAATCAAATGCAAACTCATAATTATACTGAATTTTGGGACTTTTTAACAAAAATTTCATAAATGGGGTGATTCCCCCTATTCCCTCTTGGGGAGAAGCTGATATGTGACCCAATACCGCAATATCCTCTCCGCTATACTTCTCGTGTGTTTTTAAATGTTCACTTATCAGGTTTTCATCCGCAATCACATACGGAGATGTCAGGAGAATAAAGCTGCCAACCGCCTCTACTATTCCCCGATTTATGGCTGCTGACCATCCCTTATGTGACCGGCTATAATACCTGAATTTACAGGGAGCTTTTATTTTACCGAGAGCTTCAACCGTCCCGTCTTCAGAACCGTCATCCACGACGATAATCTCAAGCTTTTTATAGTCGACATCTTTTTGATTAAAGAGAGATTCCAGACATTTAAGCAGCTTCTCCTTGTTATTATATGAGGGGATCAGCACACTCAGAAGCTTTGCTTCAGGATCTTTAAATCTGATCTTATTAATTTTCTTCTTCAGCCGTGGATTTAAATGCCGGACAAGGGTATCTTTTGCGATCGCTATTTTGCAGCCTTTATTTACAATTGCCGAGATAAGTCCGGTTAAATTGTGATACTTATCTTCTCCAACGGCAGAGCAGTCAATAATTATACAGGGAACATCTATTTTGTCAGAAAACACATTTAAGCCTTTATTTTTGTTGTAAATAGACCATGCGTCGCTTTCAAATTTATATGCAGAGTTGTACGATGATTCTGCGGTTGCGGGGGTAGTTATTCCGATTTGGGGATCCTGTTTGAGATGAGCGATCAGGTGTTTGTCCCAGAGAGGAGGCACTATTACGGTCGAATCCATAATTGCAACATATCTGCTCTGGCAGTGTTTAATAACACGACAAATAAAAGCTGTAAGTTCTTGTTCATTTTCATATATAAAATAATGTTTAAATTCTCGTGGTTTTGACCGGTATTATTGAAGAGGGTTCCCATGGAAAATTTTGCGATTTCAGGAATATCTTTGACTACAAAGACAACGGTAACTTCCGTCTTGTTTAAAGATTCAACAGGGATTGAATCGGGATAAAGCCTGAACATCTCCAGATTTTTATCTATCGGTTCCGGAAGATTATTCAGTGCCTTAAGCAACCCCTTTTCAAAAAAATTATCAGAAGGCGATTTCGGTAAAACTCTTATGTTTTTTAAATCAGGCAACATTGATAAAAGAAACTCAGCCTTTTTTTTATCGGAAAGCGCCATATCAGCTTGTTCATAAGCATATACCTTCCCGGGATTACTCACTTCATTGCTATTATCTACTGTAAATGCACTTATCATTATTACGCTTTGAGGAGAAAGCTCACGGATAGTGTTCAGATAAAAACCGGCGATTTCCGGTGATTCAAGCAAAACTACGTCAAATTTGTGATGTGTAAAAACTGTCTCCACGACCACAGAAGAAGCATATCGAGAAATAGATTTTAGGTCTCTTGAAGCTTGTTTCTTCAAACCTTTGACATCATAAAAAACAATTACCCCTTGTTTTCTTAACTTCTCGATATATTTTCCTTTTTCAACCCCTCTTCTTGCAAGAAAGATAACTCGATGATGTTTGGCTAACACTTTTATCATCTGATAAAAGTTGTTATCTTCAGGGTTTATATCGTACAGCGGAAGGTGTTCACCGATTATCAAAATGGACTTTTCTGTAGCAGGACTAAATTCTTTCACAACATGCCTTGTCGTTTTATTGACCGGATATTCTGATTTTGTTTTAGTTTCCCAGCTTGCAGAAATCACGATTGTTTCTTTCAACCTTTCAGACGCAAATCCCCATTCTGAATCATTGAAGATTATAGGCCGCCGATTTCTATTCATCTCAGATGCCCATTCTTGAAATTGAGAAAGACTTAATACAGGGATATCTTCAGATTTTTTTTCCTTTTCTAATTTGCTTGCCTTTTCCGCTATCCATGCCCCATGGTGCTCTATATGGTAAAGTCGCATAGGATTCCGAAGTATCTCCTGCCTGGTTCCAGCATGATAAGCCATGAGGAGCATGAGGGAATCTAAATGGGGCGAGTACATATCAAACTCGGGATACCCTCTTAATTTATGCCAGTCATTTTTAGACATAAGAGTAAAGTCTCCACAGGCATTAAAATGCAAGTTCGTTAATGCAATATCCAGATTGCCATAACTGGCATAATACCTTCCTGTTAGCAGATGGTAAGTGCCTTCCCTGCTATTTACTCTGATTATATTTTCAGAACAATAATTGAGTTGTTCATCAAGTGTTACCTCCAATGGCAAATCTTCTGGCACATCGCTTCTATCAATCCTGTACAAGTAATTTTCCCTTAAGTCTCCGGATGATAAAAACTCAAAAAGTTCATCAGAAAACAACAAATCGGCGCAAGTAGCTAATACAAACTCACCCCTTGCCCTTCTGATTCCAACATTCTTAGCGATCATCTGATACAAAGGCAGTTTGTGGGCATATTTAAAGCGGTTGTGGATTTCAGGCGGAATTTCTATGAATCTCACCGTGCAGAATTCGTTTTTCTCAGGCCATTTCAAAGCCTCAAAGAGAGGTGGTCTGTCAGTTGGTGGATTCCACTCAACAACAATTAGTTCTGCTTTTAGCTTATGCCTTTCACACTGTGCCAATAACCCGTCCACAAAAATCTGCATTCTGCGGAGAAAACCACCACCGTGGTCGTCGTTGCGGGAAGTAACAACAAAGCTTATTTTAGGTTGCTGTGTCATGGTACCATTTCATCTTTACCTTGAAGATTTCTGACTGTATTTCATAATTACTTAAACTCCGCTCTCCTGCAACATGCGAGATATTTCTTCATCAGATGGATTGTTCTGCAAATATGATGAATAAAGCCTCTTAGCATCTTCCATCTTTTCTAACGACTTAAGCACTTCACCGCAATTCAGGATGGTATCCCGATCATTGGGGTCAATTTTCAGGGCCTTTGTAAAGTGTTTTAATGCCTTTTGTGTTTCTCCTGTTTGCCAAAATAAAACTCCAAGATTATTGTGTGATACCGCAAAGTTTGGATCTATCTCAATGACTTTTTTAAAGATTGTTAATGCGCCTTCAAGATCACCCTTCTTGCATAGCTCCTCACCCTCCTCGTTTAGCGCCGGTGCCTTTTCTGTTAATCTGCCGTCTTTGATTATCCTCGTTATTGGTTTAGTAGAAGTTACTTGTGTGCGTTTCAACAATTCATTCAAAACTTGTTTTGCTCCAGCGTGTTCAGGTTGTGATGCTAACTCGATTTCTGCAGCCTTTATAGCTTCATCCATTCTACCCAATTTAGCAAGCGCGACAGCACAGGCATGATTTAAGTTTGGAATAACCAGGTTAGCAGTCGTAGCCAGATCAAAGTAATCAAGAGCATCTTCTGCTGATCCATCTTTGAGCAACTTTGCACCATAGTTACATAGCATAGATATTAAATTTGTGAGTCGTTTTGGATCAGGCTGATACTGAAGGGCGTTTTGAACCTGAACTTTTGCCTCTGGCATTGCGTTGAGTCCAATGAAAGTCTCTGCAACCCAAAGATACATACCTGCGATGGCTCTCGGTTTTAACGCACGAATTGATTCAGGTGTTTCAGGATCATTGAAGAAACTATCCATAACCCTGATTCTACCCTGTGTCAATCCTATGTATGTTGATGGCTTCTGTGTATTTGATCCTGGATGGACACCAAATTTTGAGACTAGTCCCGGAACATGGCGAATTGGAAATTTAATTCCTAATCTAACCCAAAACTCGAACTCACCACAGTCTGTTGCCCATTCTTTTTCTTTTAAGCCAATTGCCTGAAGACAGAATCGCCTGAAGAAACTTGAACAGAAAGGTGGAACGATCTCATGACATAAGTAGCGTGCGAAATCAAATGGATCGGGACCTTTATCAGCGCTAAGAATATTCCCTTCGATGTCCACCTTATAGCAATCACCGTAAATGGCAGCTACCTCTGGATATTTCGATAGATTTTGAAAAGCCCATGTAGCTGCGTGAGGCAATAACTCTTCATCAGATAGGCATGATCCTATAATATCACCAGTACAGCGCTTCAGCGCACGAAAGAAACCCTCTGCGGCCCCTGAGTCTGGTTCTGAGACAAGCTTGATGCGATCTCCGTACTCCTTCAGAATTTCGATAGTTCCATCCGTTGAAGCGCCATCCTGGACAATATATTCTATATTAGGATAGTCCTGTGCTAATACACTCTCTATACAGCGCCTTATGGTATAAGCGCTGTTTTTACAAATTGTAAAAATCGATACAAAGGGAGTTTGATCTTGCATTGACCTCCTCGACACTTAGAGATTAGCCCCGATTCCTAAGCCAATGACACGCAGATTATCTATCTTAACTTTCTTCAAAATCCTCCAACTATCCAATAAAAGGGCGCCATCTTTTGCTAAGTTACTAATACGACCCCAATCAAGCTGTTCGTACATTGCCCAATTTGTCAAAATAACAATGGCGCTTGCATCTTTTGCGCAAATATTTTTTGCCAATACGGGTATCTGAACCGAGAGCATCGGTAATAACATCGATATCTGCTCCTGGAACCTTCTCACAAATAGACGCCAATTCATTGGCAAAACTGATTTTCATCGTAACGAAACAATTGAGACTGAGCTTTGTGATTTCTGCATTTATAAGGAACATGATGACAATATACGGATTATTATTACAAGTGGTGAGATAAAGCTCTTTTACCAGAGTACCGGAGTACTCATCAGAGGTTCCAATAAGTACCAGATCAGGATTTAAAAAGTCTTTTATAACAGAACCTATGGCGACAAATTCCGGATTGTAAACCAGACCAAAATCCCTTCCACATATCTTACCCGACATGTTTTCTAACAGAGGTTTAAAACATTTATCAGAAGGTCATGGCATCACCGTCGAGACCACATCTACCACGTGAAACTCATTTTTCTTCTTAAGTGCCGGCGCTATAGCATGCAACACATCTTCAATATATTTATTGCTGAATTTTCCATCTGGCTGGCTGGGAGTAGGAACTATGATAAGTGTTACCTCTGAATTCAAAACAGCATATTCTATGTCGGTAGTTATAGTTAGGTTTTGCCATGCATTTCCTAACAGGTCTTCGAGACCGGTTTCATCTATGGGGCACCGTTTTTCCTGCAACTCGTCCACAATATATTTGTTTTTATCCAGACCTATTACCTTATGACCATTGGCTGCAAAACAAACAGCCGTACAAAGACCCAATTTACCCAATCCTATCACTGAAATTTTCATTTAGTATTCACCAATGCTCACGAAATTATTATCTTTTCAACTTGCAACAAATTAGCGTATGCCAACCCAAATGACACTCCAAAAACCTAAATATCCCTGGTGGCATCCATTTGAACCAGGGGACACGGTCGTATTCATAGCAGATATATTTACTGATTTTGTAAGGGAAGATATGGTCTTTACTTATCTCACAAATAAAATAGTCTTTTAACAACCTTCGAATGTCTCCAAAGGAGTAAAGGTTAGCGATTGGGCAGCCGGATTGCGCTTCAGGTCGATCAAACCCCAACATTATCATTAGACTCTTCCAAGAATATTTGGAATATAACATCAATCGAAATTCAGATTCTGGCTCCATGAACTCAGTTACAGCCTTCACTACTTTTTCTGGATTCGGGGTGTGGTGTATTACTCCAAACGAATATATCAAATCATATGTTTCTTTTGGGAGTACAGATGCTAGTTCTTCAGCGTTTCCTTTATAGAATCGTCCTTTTAATCCAAAGACATCGAATCTGCTTTTCGCTATCTTCAGGCTCTCTGAGGAAAGTTCTAATCCCGTATAATCAGCTCCGGCCCTGGCAAAATTGACAGCATCAGTGCCGATACCGCAACCGATCTCAAGTACCTTCTTGCCCTTCCACTTATGAAACTCTGCAAATTTCGGAATGTGAGGTTCAACAAAGTATTTCCTTTTCTCAACTTCATCAAAATAGGCTTGAGTTCCTACGGGCTGTGTCGAATGTCTAATATTGCATGGCCGTTTGTTCCAGTAATCACGCACAAGCTGTACAGGGCTCATAGTCAAATCTCCCAACGGCAATGTATTTTACTTTAGCGCCGAGCCTTGAAGGTTCAAGTATCCGCCAACAGTCAATGACAACTGTCGGATCGTTAGCTATGTAACTACCGTCTATTTCCTTAAATTCATCGGTCATGGTCGTCACTATGCAAACGGATGATTTTGAAAGACACTCCTTAGCCGAAGTTGAATAAATTATGCGGTCGCCGAAAATCACTTTCGCATTATCAGAGGCTAATTCATCGTAAACCAAAACCTTCAGATTTCTTTTAAGCAATTCTCCAACAAGCTTAATGCCCGGTGATTCTTCGATTACAGGGGTATTAGGTTTATAGGCAAGGCCCAGCACGGATACCATGCCGTTATTAGTGGCTGATATATGATCCAGTGCGAGATCAACAAGATGCTTCACCTGGAATCCGTTGACTTCATCGGTCGCCTTTGCAAGCTTTGCATCAACTCCGTATTTTGCGGCAAAAACGGCAAATGCCCTGTTATCCCTTGGGAAACACGGACCTCCGTAACCAAGGCCACCTTTGAGATAGAATGGAGAAATTCTTTTGTCAGCGCCCAGAGCTTTTGTTATGTCATCTACATTAGCACCGGGTATTTTTTCGCAGATGTTTGAAAGTGTATTTGCATAGCTTATCTTCATAGTAATATAGGAATTCAGGCTTATTTTGGTAATCTCCGCACTGATTATTGACATTCTCGCAATATAAGGATTATTTTCACATACAGTCTTATAAATTTTCGTAAGTTGTTCACCGGCAAATTCATTGCTTTCACCTATAAGAACCATATCAGGATTTAAAAAATCGGTTATCACACTCCCAAGTGCAATGAATTCCGGGTTATAACAAACTCCAAAGCCATCGTTCAATTTTCTCCCGGAGGTTTTCTCAATCAGTGGGATCAGGCTCACATCGATAGACCCTGGAGAGACGGTAGAGGTTATCACGAAGAGATGATATGCCTTATTGCTTTCTTTCAGGGCGGCAGCAAGGGACCGAAGAGCAGAAATCAGATATTTATTGGAAAAATTGCCGTCTTCATTGCTCGGAGTAGGAACGATGAAAAATGTTGTATCTGAGGACTTGATTGCCTCTTTATAATCCTGAGTAGCCTTTAATTTATCCTTAGCAGATGTTATTAACTCCTGAAGTCTTGGTTCATAAACAGGAGCCACCCCACTATTTATTGCATTTATTAAATCTTTATTTATGTCTACGCCTATAACCTCAAACCCTCTATATGCGAAACATGCTGCCGAACATGCTCCTAATTTACCGAGTCCGATAACGGAAAGTTTTGTCATAAAGACTCTCTCCAAAGTTAACCTTTAATTACACAAACTTGACTATATGTCATTCGCATAATTCAGGTTTGATTTTTTACTCATCAGATAAACTTGTATGTCATGCTGTCATTCAGAATAACCTGTTCGTATATCTGATTATGGGGTTGGTAGGTACACCTCGGACATTCTTTCTCCACTGTAATCCTGTCATGTATTTTCCAGTGAATTCCATTCCCCCAGAACTTTTGAATCTCTTCAACGTCTTCAACATCGCTTGCTAATTCAAGCTTTTCATCTCCACGCCTGTCACAACACAGACCAAGAACAAAAGAGTCCTGGGAAGCATTGTTGCGTGCAGGAGGACCTATTACTGCTGTCATAAATATTGCGTAACACTTATCAAAGTAGTTAGCCTTGTCAAACTGCGAATTAAACTTATGCGTAACCCCGTAAACCCCAAAAGTTCCACCATCCAACTCTAATGCCTTTGCAATCTGTTCGTTGAATAAGGCAATATCTTCACTGGAAAATATAATCTCTTGTTCTGTTCCTAATTTGTCCCATGTTGTTCCTGCCGGACGGAGATGAATATTCTTGCATCCTATCTCTTTTGCAAGCTTCGCAGCCTGGTATATTTCACCAATATTGTCCTTGTATAAGAGATACTTGTAACTTACACCATAAGCAGGGTGCTTTAATCCCAATCTATTATTGTGTCTTTTAGCATAATCTGCCAGGGTAGCTATATTTTCAATAATATGGTCAAATGTATTATTCAGATGTGCCCCTTTAAATTTATTAAAAGTCTCTGACCTTGCCGCATCAACAGAGACACCAACCCATGTGCAATGAGACAAAGAGTCAATATACCTGTTTATCATGCTGCCATTGGTAACTATCCCCACTTCTATACCGGCTTCAGCAACTTTATCAATAAAAACAGGGGTTGCAGGATTCAAAAGCGGTTCACCCCCACCGGCTATACAAACTGCACCGACTCCCGGCGCCCAATCAGGGCTGCCCTCTCCCCATCGAGGGAGAAAATCTGCAAGATTTAATAACATTTTTTTGGACAACGAGCCTTTACGTTCTTTTCGTATAAACTCCGCATTACACCAAATGCAATTAAAATTGCAGACATTTGTGGGATCAACAGTAATAAGAATTGGTGGGGGTATAGGCTTTCCTCTTTTGATTTTTTTCCATCTATCCACATGCGCAAGCAATTTATAACTATTGAATGGATTCCATCGTTTACTTGGATCCCATTCTATGCCCTTTCCTTTTTTAGGGTCGAGGTCAGGTTCGTCGGCAAGTTTTATTTTAGCCAATAATGTTCCCATTTATCTTCTCGCTTTCTCCATATTCTTTGCCCATTGGAAATAAGGTTGTAGCCATTTTAGAATTAAACGGATCGGCCAGATGTACATCTTGCCAAAAGAATATAGCAAGGTTTATTCCAAACCAGACCTGATCTTCTAGAAATCTACTCTCCGACGTAAAGATTTTTTTGTAAAATGTATGAGAAGAGGGGCGGGGTATTTGGGGTTGGCATTGATTAACTTACGCTTACGTTCAGGTTGTTCCCTACATAGCGATGAGGAGAGGCATTGTGACAGAAGGCTTTTATTTTCTGAATGCTTTTTAATCTATCCGCTATGGAGCTGAGTTCTGCTTGAATAATGGCCCGCATCTCGTTGTCGAGTGAGAGGATTTTCTCAGTAGCTATTCGTATCCTCTTGGAAAATTCTTCCCTCTCAGGGCCATTTTTTCCAGTTGGCAGGTCAGAAATATGATTTAATATTTCTGACCTGTCAATATTTTGAATTTTATCTATAATGCCTTGACGCATTTCCTGTATCTTTATTGTATCTTCAAATCCGCCCCGTATAAGGGCATCTTTCTGTACCTTAGCCAGTTCGAGCAGCTCATTATAAAGGTGCTGGACGTTTCCGTTCATATCCTGAGCCCAATTCCAACACTATTCACCGCCATCGGGACATTTTCTGGTACAGTTGTCCCTCTTTCCATATCCTTCCATGCACTTCTCAGAACCTCAAGAACCCTTTCCATATCATCAAATGTCCTGGGATCATTTCTGAGGTTGGCGTAAAGGAGTCTGTCAAGGATATAATCATACAGCCTTTCAAGGTTTTTAGCTATCTCACCTCCATCCATATTCAAAGAGTTGGACAATTCTCCCACAATCGCTGTTGCCTTTCCAATATATAGTCCCTTGCCTGCTATATCCCCGTGCTCCATCCTCTTTTTTGCAATCCTGATGAAGTTAACCACACCATCGTATAATAAAGAAACCACCCTTACATTATCTGAAGTATTAATCTCTGTCTTTCTGTACTCTGCAGTGCGCTGCATTTTACCTCCTTAGTTATTTTTTCCCCAAATAGTTATCTGGTTAGTCAGAAACGCTCCCTGGGAGGTCAGTCCCCTAAGGAAAGATTCAAGATTGGCAAACCGGGTCCTGAGATTCCGCTCTGTTATTACAAGTTTATCCTGAAGCGCGGTGATTTTGTCCGAAATTTCTTTAGCACTACTGCTAAGTCCGCCGGTCTTAACCGTAACAGTGCCATCAACAAAATCGGTCACATTGTCAATATAATCATAGATTTGATTCGCTACTCCGGAGGTGGCGGTTGTAAAGAGATTGGCTACTTTATCCAGACTCGTAGAGAGTTTGTCAGTTAATGTGGTGGTGTTTGCCGAGAGGGTTCCGTCTTTATTGGTAGATATTCCGATCTGCGCAAGCACCCTCATATCCTCAGGAAGCCCATCCACCATGCTTGTGACGATGCCTCTCAACCTGTTTATGACGCCCTTTGAGGTAGAGTCTCCGAACAGAGGGCCACCTGTATGGGTCGTGGTGTTATAGGTAGATTGTGAGGAGACATAGGAGACAAGATTATTATACGCACTGACAAAGGAATCAACCTTTCCCTTAATGGTATCCGTATCATTCGTTACCGAGAGGGTAACCGAACCTGAACTAATCTCTTTTTTCAGGGTAAAGGTTACCCCGGTTATAACATCTGTGATTGAATTCGAGCTTCTTGTTATATCCACACCATCAACCCTGAATTTGGCATCCTGGGCAGCCTGGCTCTCTGTAAAGGTTGCAGCCCTGAAATCAACGGTGCTGCCGGTGCCATCGAGTGTAGTCCCGGCATCGATCGTGATAGTTTTAGCGCTCCCTGTGTCATTTCCGGTAAGTACAAGTCTGTAATTCGTACCATCATTAAGAATGGTTGCGGTAACCCCTGGATTGCTTGCATCGCTATTGATTGCATCTCTGAGTCCTTCAAGTGTAGTACCATCAGCCACGGTGATGCTTCGTTGGGTCCCTGCGTAGGTATATTGAAAAACTTTATCTACCCCGCTATTGTTTACAACTGTAGTGGATGCTGCCACACCTGTATGTAATTCTTTTTCGACAGCAGCAAG
>JACQWO010000048.1:0-66007 GCA_016209225.1 Desulfobacterales bacterium | reverse complement strand
TCCTGCAACAGAATGCAATCCAACAGTATAATTCCCTGCTGCTGCAGAATTGCTGACAGTAGCATCTAATACGGTTGTATCACTCACTGAGACTGTCTTTGCGTAAAAATTGGAGGTAGTTCTCAGATTGTCCATGGCAGTCTTGATGGCCGATAAGCGTGAAGAAATTCCTCCGTAAACGCTTATCTGTGTATTGTATCCCGATTGTTTACTCTGAAGCCTGTACAATGGCTGACGTTCAACCTCCATCAAACTTGCAATGAGCTGATTATAATCGATACCGGAACTGACGCCAACCCCTGCTACAACAGACATCTTCAAACCTCCTTATACATAAGAATACCACTTTGATCTTCAACCATTTTAGAGAGTTGCTCTTTCATGTTTTTAGAAAGCTCTATACTCTCGGGAAGGGGCACCTGTCTGATAACCTCCCCGCTCTCTTTATCAACAATCTTTACCACAACGATGTTTAAATCTTTCTCAATCTCGAGGCGGATACCCGTATTCACGTGTTGCTCCATCTTTGAGATATCTTTTACAACCTCTTTTATTTTGTTAAGAAGGTCTTTCTCCTTCGAAACCTTTTTTGTAGTGTCTTTCGCCCCCGCAGGCTCGTGTTCTCTTTCTCCAGATGCAACGGGTATCGATGGCACTCTGGGGATCGCTATATTTTTAAGATCATATATGATCATCGCTATACCTCCTTATTAGCAGGTAGCTCTTAGCGGTTAGGTACCCCGCCCCTGGTTGACAGGAGCGGGGTAAAGAGATACTGTCCGTTAAAGCAGACATTTTTGCTAACTGCTAACGCTGCTTCTATTTAAGCGGCCCTTCTATTTTAATAGTTGAAGTGCTGCCTGCGGAAGCACATTCGCCTGGGTTAAGATCGCTGTTGCAGCCTGAACAAGTATCTGGTTTCTTGTAAACTGGGCTGTCTCATGGGCAAAGTCTGCATCCCTTATGCGGGAATCTGCTGCAGTCAGGTTCTCTGAAGCAACCCTGAGATTGGATATGGTAGAATCCAGCCTGTTCTGAGTTGCTCCAAGAGTACCTCTCCTGGTTGCAACTGTGCTTATGGCGCTGTCAATTGCAGCAAGAACCGAGGTTGCCTGCGCAGCAGACAAGATTGCAGAGTAGTTGCCTGTAAGAGCAAGGGCGCTGCCTGAGTGAACACTTGTAAGACCCGAGAGGATGGTCATTCTGTCATCGGTTGTACCCAGGAAACCGACCTGCAGGGTTATACCGGTTGCACATTGACTACCATCAATCAGCTTGGTGCCGTTGAACTCGGTGACAGTGACTATTCTGTCTATTTCCGTCTTCAACTGCTGGAATTCATTGTCAAGGTCAGTTCTGTTTGATGCGCTGATGGAACCATTGGCAGCCTGCGCTGTTAACTCCCTCATTCTGGCAAGCAGACTACCTATCTCACTTAGTGCACCTTCCGCAGTCTGGGAAAGGCTTATCCCGTCCTGGGAGTTCCTGACCGCAACATTGATACTCCGGACGTGTGCCCTCAACTTCTCAGATATGGCAAGGCCGGCCGCATCGTCCTTTGCACTATTGATTCTCAGTCCTGAAGAGAGTCTCTGGACAGAAACATCAAGGGCAAGGCTATTTATTGCAAGGTTCCTCTGTGCATTTAAAGAAGCTATGTTTGTGTTGATTACTAATGCCATTTTCTTTCCTCCTTGAATTTTTAGTTTTAGTTTTGAGTTTTTAAACTCGTCATTCTTAACTCATAACTTTTTTTAGGCTTCCATGCCTTTTCCACAGTCTACCTACCCTATTCACCTCCTTTCTGATCGTCATACTCTATTTAATACTCTTATCGGAAGGTTTTCGAAAAACTTTAGGGGTTGAAAAAGAATGGTAAGTATTCAGCCACAGATTCACACAGATGAACGCAGATGACGCAGATACAACAGCAAGCTTAAGCTTGCTGTTAAATACAAAGAAATAACAAATATTATTCTTAGAAGTTTTTATGAGACTTACAATGAGCTTGGTGATGGATATCTGGGGCTGGTTCAATCTTGCAGATTGAACCAAAGGAGGAAAATCTGTATTTTTTCGAGGTAAAGTAAAAATATCAGTGATGATCAGCGTAGATCGGTGGCTGAGTAGTTACTTGATTTCTTCCAAAACGACCTGCATACCCCTCATGCGGCTGG
The DNA here is from genome assembly GCA_016209225.1 of Desulfobacterales bacterium. Classification (GTDB taxonomy): domain Bacteria; phylum Desulfobacterota; class UBA8473; order UBA8473; family UBA8473; genus UBA8473. The sequence goes on along the minus strand of JACQWO010000048.1, from coordinate 63,830 downwards.
CATTCAGTAGGATAGGACCTTGAGAGTTGGCTATCACCTTCTCGCCTTCCACCCTTAAAATAACGAGTATTGCAAGGTCCTCATCATTTTCGAGCTGAAGGCATTGTCTTGTGGCAGCATTAAGCTCTCTTGAATAGTCAAGAGAAAGCATGGATGACCCCGCCACTATAAATGCCACATCAGGGTTATCCACTGCCTGAAGCCATTTAAGGGGGGTATCCTTGTAGTCCATTAAGATATAATGTCTAATATCAGGAAATCCCAGAAGGCCCTCTGGGAAGGTTATGATCTTTTCTTCACCAACCTCTAAGATTCCAAATCTTGGTGTCTCAAACCGTACCATCTTTATTTCAAAACCTTTTTTATCTTTGTAAATTCATTAACAGATAAGCCTGATGATATGATATTTTCTGACTTTATCTTTTCGTATAGTTCTTTTCTGTAAACCCTTATACCTGTAGGAGCTTCAATGCCCAGCCTGACTTGATTGCCTCTTACCTCTATTACGGTAATAGTTATATCATCGCCAAGCTTTATTGCCTCTTCCGACCTCCTTGTCAGAACCAGCATCTTTGTCTCCTAACGGTTCAGGGTTCAGAGTTCAAGGTTCAGGGGTTTCCTGTCTTACGTTCTTCATCGTTTTCTAACCTTGAACCGTGAACCTTGGAACTTTGAACCTGAGTTAGTTACATGGTTATCTTAAGAAATCCAGCAATGACTGGGATAGCAGCCTTGCTGATGATTGCCTCAGCGCCTGCATGGCGGCATCTGTCTTTGCAAGCTCAGTTGCAATTTCAGCCAGATCCGCATCTTCTGTGTTAGACAGGGCAGTCTTCAGGTTTAGGTTGCCCTCATAAAGCCTTGTCTTCTGGTCATCCAGACGGTTAAGCCTCGCACCGGTATCTGCCTGAATATTTATAACCTGGTTATGGGCGTTATCAAGCGGTTTAAGCAGCGCCACTATTCTAAGGAGATTGTTATCTTTCAGCGCGGAGTTCAGGACATCTGTCATCTGGATGAAATTGGAAAAACTGAAACTATCAAGGACTGTTGTATCATCTGTATCCCTGACCTCCACATTTACAGTGGTTCCGGCCCCAGGGATGTAGTGTATATACTTCCCATCGCTGAGTTGAATCACATCTTCTGCGCTCAAGGTGTAACTGAATGTATCACTGCCTGGAACATTTATTGGCATCACTGCTTCTTTGTCTATTATTACATTAATTGCCCCTGAGTCGCCCTGGTAATTAAAGGTAGTAGAATTGAATGGTTGTATATCGGTCATGAGTCCGGAAAACACATACCTGTCTCCTAACTTGCTGTTTGACAGGCTAAGAATTTGGTCTCTAAGTTGAGCTACTTCCTTTGAAATAGAGGCCCTGGATTCAGCAGACACTGTTCCTGTAGCGCCGCTAAGCGCAAGCTCCTTTGCCCTTACCAATGCGTTCGAGACAGATGATGTAATAGTCTCCGTAAAGTTAATATGGGCAATAACATCATCTATAGTTCTTTTGTATTGTTCATTGTAGTTTATACTCAATTTGTGATCCATTGCCCTCATCATACCAATTACATCGTCTGAAGGCTTATCTATTTTCTTGCCTGAGGACAATTTATTATACATTTCAGACATCTCACCGAGATTATTCTGGAAAGACTTTCTCATCTGATCAAATAGCATGAATGAAGTTATTCTCATAGCTGGTTCTTTTCCTACTTTTGCCAAACCTTTAATTCTTTGTAATTTTCAAGCATTTCGCTTGACCCCTTGAATCCTTGACCCCTTGAATCCTTATTCATCATAGGTTAAGTATGCTCTGCAGTAGTTCGTCTGTTACCTTAATCATCTTCGCCCCTGCCTCGAAAGAACGTTGAAATCTTATGAGATTTACCGCCTCCTCATCCAGGGAAACACCCGAAACAGACTCACGCATGTTATTGAGTTTAGAAAGCAGGTTCTCATCAAACTTGAGACCGTCTGAAGCTCCCCTGCTCATGGTGCCGACACTGGAGACAAGTCCGCTGTAATAGTTCATAAATGTAGAGTTGCCGAGGTTTGTCATGGAACTATCAGATAATTGTGCGATCAGTAGGGCTTTGGTATTGTCTCCCGGCAGCCCCGTGTTTGAGGAAGCAGCAGCGACCTTCGTCGGTTCTGAGATAGATACCCCAAAATTTTTAATGGCATCGGTCAAAGGGCTGACAAAGAACCTGTCCGTGGCGGTGATCGTGCCTGTGATAACCATTTCTATACCGTCAAATGCTATCGTGCCTCCGGAGCTGTACACCCCTGATGCAGCAAGAGCGCCTGTTTGTTTGTTGTATACATAATAGTTATTACCTGCATCAAAGCTTATGTTGTATTCATCAAGGGTCAATTGAGAAGGGTCTGTTATTGTTGCCGTTATGTCTGCTCCGGAAGAATAATCCTTGGTGGAAAGCTGAAGGGGGTTGAAGAAGTCATTCCCTGTAGATGCATCAAGGCCGTAGCCTAACCTGTGAAGGGCGTTTATCTCCTTGGTCAGGGATGCAATGAGTCTTCTAATGCCCGTTAGCGGTTTTGTTTCAATGTCATCCCTGACGGAGATGACCCCCCCCAACCGGCCATTATTTATATTAGCCGTAATATTTATGCCACCGAGATAAAGGTCTTTGTATCCATCTTCATTTATCTTTGTGGAGAGAGGATTCGTCGCTTCTTGATATGTCAGATTTCTATTTCCCACCATAACAGTCAGGGAACCGTTTTTATCCTCATATGAGGTAAATTCCACAAGGTTTGAAAGTTCATTCAGAAGGTTGTCGCGCTGGTCTCTGAGGTCATTTGCCTTCTCAGAACCAAGTCCTGCCTCTATCTGGACTATCTTGCCGTTTAATACGGCAACATCAGATGCGATAGAATTTATGCGATTGACGGTATCGTCTATCTCTTTATTAGTCTGTTTCAGAGTGTCAAGAATTCCGCGCTCCATCTGCTCTGCCGTGAGGACTAATGCATCGGCTCTCTGAAGCAATACTGTCCTCTGTGGTTGACCCTCCGGGTTTGTAGCAACATCGTGCCATGCATTGAAATAATCCATCAATGACATTGAGAGCCCCATGTCCTTTGCTTCATTAAATACCTGCTCGATCTGACTTAATGCATTGTTCAGGGCAGATGACCTCCCGTACTTTTGGTGCTGGTCAATTAATTGAGACTGAATGAAACTGTCATAATGTCTTCTTATGCCGGAAACGGTCACACCTCTCCCCACGTAGCCATTGCCGATATTAACGGAGCTAGCCACATCGAGTATAACTTCCTGTCTGTTGAATCCGGGGGTATTTACATTGGCGATATTATTGCTCGTTACACTGAGTGCTGTCTGACTGGCAAATAACGTTGATTTGCCGATATTGAACAGGGCTAATAAAGACAATCAAGCCTCCTTGGAAAGGACCACCCCTCTATTTTTTGTATTAAAAGCAAAGGAGTTCAGGAAATTAGCGGCATTTTTTACAAAGTTGATGGAACGCTCCATCAATATCCTGTTAAATTCATTCATATCTTCTATGCTCTGTAGTACCTTAAGCAATTGTGACTCCAATACCTGAAATGAATTATCACCTGTTAACTCATAAATCCTCTGTAGACTCATATTGCCTGTAATATTATTGTCCGCAATGAATTTGGCTATAAGCCTGCCCCTTTCTTCTTCGAAGAGTTGGAGCCTCAGAATAATCGTATCCTTCTCCTTTGAAAGGTTCTCTATCCCGGCAGCATTGAGATTTATCAGGCATTCCCTCTCCTTGTGAAGAACATAGAGCAACATGCGATAGCTGCTAATTAACTCAATAAGAATACTTTTTACGCTGTCAACAGTCTTCATAGTTCACTCAGGAGCTTTTCAGCTATCTTTAATGTGTCAATATTATAATTGCCTGACTCTATAGCCTCTTTCATAGCCCTCACTTTATCCGTTCTGACTTCAGGCAGTTGATTGATGGCACTCATTAATTCCGCCACTTCTTTAGACCTGTCCGAAAATTCGACCCTGTCGGTTAATCTCACCTTTTCAGTGGCTGTAGTTTTATCTTTTGGCCCTGAACCGATAACCTTCTGAGTGTTAAGATTTATGTCCTGACTTTCCGGCGGCTTATTCCCATAAATTTTCATTCCTACCTCCTCTTTGAGGAACTTTGCCCCTCAAACTATCTTTGCTCACAACAGCAGGCTTAAGCCCGCTGTTGTGAGTTTGTCAGATAGTGAGCTGAAATTTATAAATAACCTTTGTGTCTTTGTGCCTTGGTGGCGACCTGAGTAGTTACCCTTTTTACATACCTTCTCTATCGGAATTTTTCTGAAATTCTTTAATCTCATCTCATTAAACAAAGTCAACTACTATCGGCTGAAGCCGATAACTGCTTTGTGCCTTTGCGGCTTTGTGCCTGCATCATCCGTATTTAGCGCTAAAATGGGGTTAATGCTTTCATCCTTATATCTTACCTCAAAATGCAGGTGAGATCCTGTTGATCTTCCTGTGTTTCCAACCAGGGCTATCACAGAATTTGTATCCACAGAATCTCCCTCTTTTACGAGATTTATCTTATTGTGGGCATATTTACTTGTAAAACCATCCCCATGGTCAACTATAACAACATTCCCAAAACCTGCCTGCTCACCGCTGAATATAACCTTCCCGTTTCTAAATGGATATATGGATGTGCCATCCGGCGCCGCGATATCTGTGCCATGGTGGAAACTATCAATCCCATATATGGGGTGTTTGCGGATACCGAAGTTAGAACTGATTATACCATCAACAGGCAAGGAAGACGTTCGGGAATCATGGTTATTGAGTTTGGAATTTCTTTGATCTTCGCCATTTGTTCCATGCTCTGTGTTTTGGACTCCTCTGTTTAATTCCTTAAACAACATATCCCGAAGCCCAAGTCCCCTTTCAGCAAAGAGCCTTGCAAGTTCCATATCGAACATACTCATGTACACATCTTTTCCAAGACTATCATTAGATGTTGCAGTGGTTGTGGCTCGCATCGCTTTAATCAACTCATATGCGAAAAGCGCCTCCATTTCCTTTGCCACGGCCTTTACTGCCCCAGGGTCGGTTCTCCCTTTATATTCCTCAATATTATGCCGATAGGAGGTGTAAATGTTATCTTGAATCTTCATAGTTCTCTAACCTCTAACTTTGAACTTTGAACCGTGAACCCGTGAACCCTTATATAATCTCCAGTTCAGCCCTTAAAGCGCCTGCTGCTTTTAACGCCTGTAAGATAGAAATTAAGTCTCTCGGGGTTGTGCCAAGGGCGTTTAAAGCTCTCACGATTTCACCAAGGGTAATACCAGAGACCTCCTTAAGGGACGCCTTCTGCTCCTTAACATCAACAGCGGTTTTTGGGGTCACGACAGTCTTTGCGCTTTCAGGTGCAAAGGAGGGTGGTTGAGAGACTTCAAACTCTGTCTTAATCTCTATAGTAAGACTGCCATGGGCAATGGCAACAGGCGAGATCCTGACCTTATCGCCTATTACGACCGTGCCTGTCCTCTCATTTATCACTACCCGTGCAGGAAGATCAACAGGCACATCGAGCCCTTCTATAAAGGTTATTAGTTCGACCTCCTTATTCTGATAATCCGGTGGTATCTTTAATCTTATTGATGAAGGATCTATCGGTGAGGCATACTCAAAATTTAGCGCCTCGTTTATTTTTTTAGCCATTTCGGTTACGGTTGTAAAATCAGGCCTGCGCAAGAATATTTTTATCTCGCTTCCATTACCGAGAATAAAAGGTATCTCCTTTTCCACGATGACACCTTCGGGAACCTTTCCTGTTGTAGGATGATTCTTTTGAACCGTTGTGCCGCCTCCACCTCCTATAAACCCGCCAATGGAGAGGGGCCCCTGAGCAAGGGCATAAACCTTGTTATCAGGGCCCTTCAGAGGGGAAAGGAGGAGGGTTCCCCCCTGGAGGCTCGTTGCATCTCCGATGGTAGATACCAGGGCATCAATCTTGGTGCCGAATTTGGGGAAAGGGGGAAGTGTAGAGGTAACAATAACAGCAGCGGCATTTTTTGCCTTTATATCATTTGGTTTTACGGTTAATCCCATCCTCTGGAGCATATTGGCTACGCTCTGCATGGTAGCAATACCCTTATCTCCAGTGCCATTAAGACCCACAACAAGCCCGTATCCGATAAGCTGATTATCCCTTACACCTTCGAAATTGGCTATGTCCTTAATTCGGTCGGCATAACTTAAAGTTGAAAGTGAAAAGTGAAAAGTGAAAAGTGAAAAAATGAGTATAAATAAGACAGCTTTTCTTGAATTTAAATTTTTAACTTTTAACTCTAAACTTTTAACTGTCATTAAAATGGCCATATTTTATCCAGAATTCTTCCGAGCCAGCCCTGGCGTTGTTTGTCCTGGAGTATTCCATCTCCAACAAAATAGATCTCGGCATCTGTTACCCTGTTGCTCAATACGGTATTGCCTATGGAAATGTCGTCAGGTCTTATTATCCCTCTGAGAACAAGTATCTGTTTCTCATTATTAATAGTTATCTCTTTTCTCGATTCCAGAACAAGATTGTTATTGGGCATTACCTCCACAACCTTTGCTGTTATGGTGCCGATGAGGCTTCCTTCCCTCGTGGTTTCACCGGTGCCTTTAAAGTCATTCTTCATGGAACCCTTTACGGTGGGCGAGAAAGCGTTACCGCTACCATAAAGATTTTTTATATTAAGATCGAGAGGCACACCAAATAACCTGTCGATACCTGCACTAAGGGTGGAATCCCTGCCGGCAGCAGTATCAGCCTTTCCAGACCCTGCTATACTCTCTACGACATTTATCGTCACAAGGTCATTCAGTCTTCTTGCCTTTATATCCTCGTACAGACTTGCCGTATCATGCCATAACGAGTTAGATTTAGATAAAGACTGCCCCACTTTTTCTTCATGCACATATTTGGGGGGTGATGGTGGAAGCTTTGGTGCGGTGGCGCAGGCAGAGCACACTAAAAGAAAAGTGAAAAGTGAAAAGTGAAAAGTGAAAAGTGAATGTTTTCTAAAGCTTGTAACTTGTAGCTCATAATTCATAACTGTTTTCATCAGAACTCCACCTTTACAGTGTTTTCGTCTATAAGCAATCCTGTTATCAACCTTTTTGATGTGAGGTTAATGACCTTTACAAAACCTCCCACATAGCTGCTTTCTTTTATCTCACCCTTTGTAGTGATGTTAAAAACAGGAGATTCCGCTAAAATAACTACGGGTTGTCCCCTTTTTACCATGGGTGTCTCCATCATAATCATATTATCCACTATGGGCATATTGGCGATGATTGAGCGGGTCAATACTCTTCCAGTAACTTTTGCCGCATCATTTATGACATTGCCCGGTATCCGGGTAACATCCATCAGCGTTACATACACATCATCCCTTTCAAGACAGTAGCCTTTTCGGAATGCCCTTCTGCTCACCACAATCCAATCGAAGGCCTTGACATTGGCAGTTACCGTTATTTTCTTACCGTTCTTGAATTCGAGCCAGAAAACTGTTCTGCCGGGAGGTCCTTTTTCCGCAAAAATTTTTTCGGGTGGCCCCTCAGGAATTTCGGCTCCCAATATCAAGTTCTTTATCTCAATTTTTGCCCACGGGAAGTTATTTTTAAGATATGTCTTAAGGGTATCCTCTATATTCCGTGATGCAGCTATTGCCGAAGGCATTAAGAACAAAGCAAAGAGAATAGAGAATAGAGCAAAGACTTTCACCCTTGCCCTCCCCCCTCCAGGCGGAGGGATGGGTGGGGGAACTGACTTCTGACTTCTGTGTTCTGACTTCTGTGTTCTGACTTCTGACATCATATTATCTCTTCATGTTATTTGTTGCCTGGAGCATCTCATCAGATGCCTGCACCGCTTTTGAGACAACCTCGTATGCCCTTTGACTCACTATCATATTCACCATTTCTTCCACTACATTTACATTACTCATCTCTAAAAATCCCTGTGCAATAGTGCCTAACCCCTCTGCAGATGGCTTACCGGTTGTTGCTTCGCCGGATGAAGCAGTTGTAAGATAAAGATTTTTACCTATCGCCTTAAGACCGCCAGGGTTTATGAATCGGGCGAGTTCTATCTGACCTATTTCTATCGGGGTGTTACTGCCTGGCTGAAGAACAGAGACCTTTCCATCTGAGCCGATATTTAAACTCAATATATTTGCTGGAACGGTTATGCCAGGCTCCAGAGGATAGCCATCTGAATTAACAATCCGGCCTTCGCTATCAAGTTTGAATGCTCCCGACCTGGTATACCCAGTTGTTCCGTCAGGCATCCGTATCTGGAAGAGTCCATCCCCCTCTATAACGAGGTCAAGGTTGTTGCCTGTCTGAATAAAGTCCCCCTGCAGAAATATCTTCTGGACAGCAACAGGCTTGACGCCTAACCCAACCTGAATGCCGGATGGCACCTGAGCGCCTTCTGCAGACATTGCACCAGCCGTCCTTAAGTCCTGATAAATTAGCTCCTGAAAATCAGCCCTGCTCTTTTTGAATCCGGCCGTATTGACATTAGCAAGATTATTGGCAATCACATCAATATTTAATTTCTGCGCTTCCATGCCGGTTGCTGCTGTATATAATGATCTTAGCATTTAAATCCTCCCTATTTCGTTATTTATCTTTGATACCGCATCTTCAAGGGTTTGTATAGCTTTCTGATAGGCTTCAAACTCCCTTAATGCGGTGATCATATGAACCATCTCCTTTACTACGTCCACATTCGATGTTTCAACATATCCCTGTTTCAGTATGGTATTTGATTTGATCCCCTCATTATTGGTAACGAATATGGAGTCCCCCCTTTTTTTAAGGTCTTCTTTGTCCTGAAAATTTATGATTTTTATGGAACCTATCTGTGTCCCATTTACAGAGACATTGCCCTTGTCGTCTATCTGAACTATTCCATCAGGCAATCTGATAGGCCCGTTATCCCCGAGGACCTTTATCCCGTTGTAAGATGTAAGATAGCCTTCACCATCTTTCTTTAGGTCACCTCTCTTTGTATAACGCTTGCCCTCTAAGGCTATAAATCCATCACCATCAATAGCTATATCAAGAGGGTTTCCTGTCTTAATGAGATTGCCGTTTGAAAAATCAGTCTTTAATCCTGAGATACAGCTCATAGCACTTCCATCAGGCTGAGAATTGACCATATTTTGCGGAATAATATAATCTTTGAATGCGATATTGTCCTTCTTATAACCAACAGTAGCTGCATTTGCAAGGTTTTGTGTAATTACTTCCATCTGCGTATCTTTCAAGACTGCCCCTGATAGGGCTATATAGATTCCTTTATACATTTTAAGACTGCTCCTGATAATGCTGTATAGATTTCTTGTAACTACTCAGCCACCGATCTACGCTGATCATCACTGATATTATATCTAGTTATTTCTTTGTATTTAAATCTATCTGCGTTCATCTGTGTGAATCTGTGGCTGAATAGTTACGATTTCTTTATCCATGCCAGATTGACATGCAATGGTAATGCCAGAATCCAAAATGGCCGGGAATCGAAAGTCGGGAATCGTAAATAGAGTAACACCCATTCACGATTCACGGTTCACAGTTCACGGTTCACAGTTCACGGTTCACGGTTCACGGTTCACGGTTCACGGTTTTGTGGTTGGAAAAAATTTCCCTTCCTGGCAAAAATTACCACATAATCTATTATTGGCAAGATATTTGCTTAATATTTAAATATGAAACTACCATATATCCTTACATTTAATTGGCATGAGTCATATATCCACCTTTTGGCTAAGACAGGTTATGAATTTGATGTGGTTGAAAGATGGAAGGGAGGCAGATATGGCTGGATGAAGGAGTTCAGGCCGGTGCCTTCTAACTGTCGCCTGATATCTGAAGATGAGGCAAGGGAGGGGCTTAAATCAGGAAGGTATGATAGGATTTTAGCTCACAATATTAACGACCTTCTCTTTGTCAAAGAATGGCTGACACCAAAGGTTTTAATCTTTCACAATAAACTCTCCACAGAGATAGCTCTCGGTGGGAATAGTGTGGATAAAAATGAATATCTGGGATATCTTCGTCAACTTTTTGACACGACCAAAAACCTCTCATTGGTCTTCATCTCTAAGGCAAAGAGGGATGATTGGGGATTGGACGGGGAGATAATACTTCCTGGCATTGACCCTTCCGAATACAATGGTTATGCAGGAGATGTAGAGAAGGTACTGAGGGTAGGAAATGGACTTAAGGAGCGGGATATAATGCTAGGCTATTCAATGCAGGAAAAGATTCTCAATGGTTTGCCGTCATCAATTATTGGTCTTAATCCAACCATAGCTGATTCATATATTCCACAGAGCTGGGATGAATTCAGAGAATTTATGAGAAGCTATAGGGCATATTTAAACACTACTGTAGCGCCTTACGAGGATGGTTATAATCTTGCTATGCTTGAGGCAATGACAACCGGTATGCCTGTTGTCTCCATTGCCAATTTATCTTCCCCAATCGAGGACGGCATTAATGGCTTTCTATCTGCAGACGAAGGGTATTTGAGAAAGAGGACAGAGGAACTCTTGAAAGATTTATCATTGGCAGAAACGCTGGGACAAAGGGCAAGGGAAACGGTAATGGACAGATTCCCTATGGAGAGATTTATCAGAGACTGGAAGAGGGTTATAGGAGATTCAGGTTTTCTGTCATTCCCAGAACAAACGACTGTAACAGAAAGTAAAAAACTGAAAATTTTGATGAGTTATACATCAAATCCTCAGACCACGGCCGCATATATGGAAAAGGCACTGCGGAAGTCCCATGATGTGATAACCTTTGGTCCCAGGATAGATGATAAAATCCTCAAAGAATGGAATATGGAAAGTATAAAAGATAGGGTGAGGGAGCATGACATCCCTTACTTTACTGCGGATTTGAGAGAGGTGCTCCAGAGGCTTCCGAAGGAATGGTCTCCTGATCTTTTCCTCTGGGTTGAAAGCGGGATATCTTACCCTATGGAGGCTATTGAAAGTCTCCCTTGTCCATCGGCCTGCTATCTTATTGATACTCACTTAAACCTCGACAGGCATATCGGGATTGCAAGGGACTTTGACCATGTGTTTCTTGCCCAGAGGTCGTATATCCCGAGGTTTAGAGATGTTGGAATTGAAAGGGTATTTTGGCTACCCCTGGCCTGTGACCCCGAGACACATGGGAGGAAGACAGAAAAAAAGTTGTATGACATCGGTTTTGTAGGAAGCCTTACGGATCCTAAGCGGGTTGACATGCTGAATAAGCTCGGCAGCAGGTTTAATCTACACTGCGAGAGGTGTTTCCTTGAAAGGATGACGGAGGTATTTTCCCAGTCTAAGATTGTATTTAATAATTCAATAAAAGATGATCTTAATATGAGGGTGTTTGAGGCAATGGCATCAGGCAGTTTGCTTCTCACGGATGAGGCAAAGGGAAGCGGATTAACGGAATTCTTCCAAGATAGAAAGCACCTTGTAATATACAGGGATGAAAAAGAACTACTCAGGCTTGCTGAGTATTATCTCGAAAACATAGATGGAAGAGAAAAAATAGCTTCTGAAGGGATGGAAGAGGTATTAAATAGACATACCTATAAACACAGGATATCTGAAATGCTGTCCATGATTTTTTCTCTTCCATCTATGGATGCAAAGGACAGAGATTACTTCTCTCAGGAACGAAAAGATATAGAGGCTCTTATACCTGAAGATACAATGAGGATTTTAGAGGTTGGTTGCGGAGAAGGCATACTTGGGAAGAGGCTTTTGAAGAAAGGAGCAAAAGAGGTAATCGGGATAGAGATTAATCCAGAGATATGTAAAAGGGCTGTCAGGAATCTCTCAGGTGTTATATGCGGTGATATAGAGGAGATGGAACTTTCTTTTGATGAAAAATCTTTTGATTGTATAATTTTTGCCGATGTACTGGAACATTTAAGAAATCCGCTACTGGCCCTTAAAAAACTTAAGAGCTATCTTTCACCTTCGGGGACGGTTGTCGCAAGCATCCCGAATGTCAGATATTACGGCGTATTAGATATGGTGGTAGAGGGACGTTGGAAGTATGAAGACTGCGGTATTCTTGATAAAACCCATCTGAGATTCTTTACTAAAAAGGAGATTGAGTCTCTATTCAATGAGGCAGGTCTTGAGATTATTGGAATAACTGAGAATATGAATCCTGCATATTACAATCTTAATGATCCACTTTCAGGAGAGATATCCTTTGGCAGGGTTTCTCTGAAGGGTCTTTCGCCTGAGGAGTTAAAGGATCTTTTTGTTGTCCAATATCTGATAAAGGCGCAGAAAGCCGGGCATGAGATTCAAAAGGTGCATGACACTGTGAAGTTTGCTGTTGAAGCGGGCAATCTTGAGGAAGCAAATAGGGCGCTTGAAGAATATTTAGAGTCTCATCCCGCCGATACAGATATCCTTTATGGACATGCAGATGTGTGCTGCAAACTTGGTCTTTCGGACAAGGCAATGGAAAGCCTTGAAAGGCTCCTTATCTTTGAACCTGAAAGAAATGATGCCCTGAAGTTAAGGAGAAAGATTACAGAGGAAGTTAATGCCAACAAGTACTTATAGTCATATACCTACCGTGGTTCGATTCCTGCAAATAGTTATGCCTTCATCTATACTCGATATCGGGCTTGGAAACGGTAAAATGGGTTTTATTGCCAGAGACTTCCTTGATGTAATGCTTGGCGAGAGGCATAGAAAGGAAGACTGGCAAGTACGGATAGATGGGATAGAAGTATTTCCAGACTATATTCAGGAGCATCAAAGGGCTATCTATGATGACATTTACATAGGGGATGCCTTCGAGGTTATAGATAGATTGGCAGATTATGATCTAATTATCTTAGGTGATGTCCTTGAGCACTTAAAAAAAGAAAAGGCATGGCAATTTCTGGATAAATGTGCAGCACATTGTAACAGTTATCTAATCCTTAATATACCGTTAGGAGAGAAATGGACTCAGCCGGCCGTCTATGGGAATCCATGTGAAGAGCATATTTCCTTTTGGGACCATGAAGAATTTAAATCTTTTATTATTGAGAAGGAACTTTTTTGCTTTCCCGGCATTGGTGATTATGGGTGCTTACTCATTAAAAAAGATGATTATATCCATTACCGTATAAGGGAGCGGGCAGATGCCCTATATTCAGAAGGAAGAGCAGAAGAGGCAATATCTTATATGATTGCTTCTTTATATGAAATTGCTCCTGATTTAAAAAGCGAATATGTATTAGTGGATTTCCTTTTAAAAGAGCTACGGATAAAAAATGCTATTGAGAGGTTAAAGGGGGTTGTGGATGTCTTTCCAGAAGAGATGTCAGTCAGACATTACCTTGAGACACTTAGAGAGATAGTTGCAAAAAAGGACGCTAAATAGAGTGTTTTTTGAAAAAAATATAGAAGTTCTCAAAACTCTAAACCCTGAACTTGCAGAGGCCATTCTGAGAGCTCCCAGGGGTGATGATTTGCAGATACTTACTGCAAGAAACGGTATGCCTTCCATTAAGGCAGGAAACATCACCCTTCACAGCCTGTATGACCCCAAAGAGGAGGCAGAGGGGTGGGTAGGGTACCATAGAGAAGAGATAGAAAAGGCATCGGCAGTTATTGTACTTGGCTTTGGATTGGGGTATCACGTTATGGAGCTTTGCAATCTGGAGCTCTGCAGGATTTCGGATATGGATGTGATTGTCTTTGAACCAAGGCTGGATATCCTCAGGACAGCATTAGAGCTGGCAGACCTTAGGTATGTCCTTTCAAGGGTCAAGATTGTTACAGGCGATGAATGCCCTCCTATCTCTAAGGGTTTTACAATCCTGGAACATAAACCTTCTGCGACTTTGAATCTTGCCTATCTTGAACGGATCAGACCGAAACTAAAGGTCATTAAAGCTGTTAAAAACGGTTTAAAGATAATGGTTGTGGGGCCAATCTTCGGCGGTTCCCTTCCCATTGCCGGGTATTGTGCGAATGCATTGAGGAATATGGGGCATGATGTGGACTTTATGGATAACAGCCGTTACAGAGATACCTACTTTTCCATTAAAACCATATCCGGAGAGAAGGCTCATCAGGATCAGCTCCAGGCGTTATTTACCTCCTTTGTCTCTGAGGCTGTTATGGCCCATTGCGCCGAGACAAAACCCGACCTGATCTTTGTCCTTGCCCAGGCGCCTCTCGGAGAGAGTTGTCTCTTGAGATTCAGAGCTAATAATATCCCCACTGCCTTCTGGTTTGTGGAGGACTTCGGGCTTATGGACTACTGGCAGGGGGTTGCCCCCCTTTATGACTATTTCTTTACCATCCAGAGGGATAAATTCTTTGATAAGTTAAAAGAGATGGGTCTAAAAAACTTTTCCTATCTTCCCCTGGCGGCATTTCCGGATGTCCATAAAAGACTGGACATCACCGAAGAGGAGTTAACCACATATGGCAGCGATGTCTCCTTTGTCGGAGCCGGATATTACAACAGGAAAAATTTTTTCAAGGGTCTGCTTGACTATGATCTCAAGATATGGGGGACCGAGTGGGAGATGTATTCACCACTCGGGAAGCATATTCAGAGGTCTGGTGAAAGGATAGATACAGAAGAGACGGTGAAGATATTCAACGCAGCAAAGGTAAACATAAACCTCCATTCCGCTACATACTACGAGGGGATTAACCCCTATGGCGACTTTGTAAACCCTAGAACCTTTGAAATAGCAGCTTGTGGGGCATTCCAGCTTGTGGATTATCGGTCGGAGCTGCCGGAACTTTTCAAAGTCGGCGAAGAGATAATCTGCTTTCATGACCTGAATGACTTGAGGAAAAAGATAAACTATTACCTTTCCAATCCGGGGGAGAGAGAAGAGATCGCTCAGAAGGCGAGGGAGCGTGTTCTCAGGGATCATACCTACGAACATCGGATGGAGGATATGCTGACCTTCATAGTAGAAAGAGGATACGAACCTCCCCGGTGGAAGACCGAAAGAGAGGATGTGGAAATGCTGATTGATGAGGCGGGAAGAGATACAGAGCTTGGCAGGTATATGTCTCGCTTTTCCGGCAAAACCAGAATAACCGTTTCGGATATCACGGAAGAGATAATAGGGGGAAAGGGAGAACTTTCGGATATAGAAAGGATATTTATGCTGATAAAGGAGTTCAAGGGGCAATTTGCCCCTATGAAAACGTAAGCATGAGAGATGTTCTTATCATTAACCTTACCCGCATGGGAGACCTTGTGCAGACCACCCCGGTGATGGCAGGTCTGAAAGAGAGGTATCCGGGGGTAAGGATCAACCTGCTCGTGAGCTCTGTTTTTGTTGAAATATGCAGCTATATCCCATATATAGACAGGCTTTTTATCTTCAATACGGCCTGCTTTGAGAAGATGGTCAGCGATGGCGGGCCGAGTCTTGTAGATAATTTCAGATATATGGAAAGGCTACTCAGGGAGATTAATGAAACAGAGTATGACCTCACTATAAATTTTACTCACTCGACTGCCAGCGCTGTGCTGACCTCCCTGATTAAAACGAAAGAATTGAGAGGATTCTCGATAGATGACGAAGGACATGGCCTTATAAGACATCCGTGGATAAGGTACTTTTTTAATGTAGTTCCCAGCAGAAACTACAATCCATTCCATCTTTGCGATCTGTATATAAAAGCAGGGGGTGTTATGCCCGAAAACAAAGGACTTCACCTTAATGTCTCTGAGGAAGCAGGGGAATGGGTGCGTTCGGTTTTAGGGGAAAATGGGATTAGCGATGAAGACCTCCTGATAGGCTTTCAGCTTGGGGCAAGCCAGGACAACAGGAGATGGCCGGTTTCATCCTTCGCCAGGTTGTCAGATATGCTAACTGAGACTCTCGGCGCAAAGTTCGTCCTCATTGGGGGAAATTCCGAGGGAAAACTGGGTGAGGAATTTGAAAGACTTGCCAAAATGAAGCCCATCAATTTTATAGGCAAGACAAATCTAAATGAACTGGCTGCCCTACTTAAAAGGTGCAATCTCCTCATAAGCAATGACACCGGCCCTCTTCATATCTCGACGGCGGTTGGGACGAAGGTTATCGGCATCTTTCTGGCCACCGCCCATTTCAGAGAGACAGGACCTTATGGAGACGGACACTATGTTATTGAGGCCGCTATCCCGTGCAGTCCCTGCGGATTCCAGGTGGACTGCAAAGAGATGTTCTGCAAGGATTTAATAACTGTAACCCATCTCTTTGAATTGGCAAAAGCGACGATAAATGGAAGAGACATAGAAGATTCACCTGTATGGGAAAAACTTCAGGTTTATTATTCTTATTTTTCTGAAGACGGTCTTCTGGAATACCGCCCCCTTCTGAAGCGCTGCATTAAGGAAAATGATTTTTGGTCACATAACTACAGACATACATGGCAGTGGGTTCTCGATGGTGTGAATGATTACAATATTGAGGGAGCATATTTGAATATTGCCGGTAAAATAAACAGTTGGTATAGCTCAGGGTCTTTAAAGCATATTTTTGATCCCCTTAAGAACACACTTGCTGCCTTTGTGAGACTTAAGGAACTATCTGAAGACGGTCTTAATAAAATGAACCTCATAACCGAGGAGGCTAGAAACGCCACCCCGAATATTGAATATATAAAGGAAAGATGGGAGGGGGTTCCTTTTATTGACCAGGAGATAGAGAAGATCGGTCACACCCGGCCACCTCTACATCCCATGACTCTGCTGTTTAAATACGGAAAGGAAGGCCTCGAGGGAGAAAACCTTTCTGTTTTAGCCGAAGAGACGTGTAACCTTTATAATGACCTGAGGAACCATGCCTCAATGATGATATGGTTTATTGAACGGCTGGTGCAGGCCAAAGCTTGAGGCACAAAGGCACAAAGTCATGTTATGACCGTTCACGGTTTACAGTTAACAGTTGGCAAAAATGCTCCAGGCTTTATATAATAACAGCAAGCTTAAGCTTGCTGTTGTAATGCTTGCTGTTGTGATGCCTGCTGTTGTAATTACCGTGAACGGTTACTACAAATATAAAGTTTAGAAAGGAGAAGAACAATGAGAATCGCATGCGAGGGAAAGGAAATAGAACTGGTAAATGCCATGAAGAACGGTATCACTGAAGCTATAGGTATTACTAAAGAGATAGGGGATAGGCTGTTGGATTGTTCCTGTCTCCTCAGGGTTGAACATTCGGAAGAGGTTTTTAATGCCCTGTTAGGGGGAATAAATAATCTCAGCGACCTGGTAGATTTTATCAAGGAATTGAAAAGGGGTATGGAAACCCTTAAAGATTATAGTCAGGTGGAGCCCTTTCTATCCTCCTGGGATGGGTCGCTTAAGATATTTGAGGATATGCTGCCCGCGTTTGAGAGTAAGGACTGGATAACACTGTCTGACCTCATCCAGTATGAGCTACATCCTTTCCTTGTAGAGGGAGAAAAAGGTTTATCCGAGTTGAATGAAATTTTGTAGAGGGATAGTTTAAAAAAGTTACCTTGCCATCCTTTTTTTGTTATGGTAGAATCAAATCCTTGACATAAGGGAAAAGGAGGTTATTTCATAGTTTCCTATGAATCATATCTTAATTATTGATGACGATGAGTCTGTCAGGGATGGATTAGAGGATTTTTTCAAAAAAAATGACTTTAAGGTAACTTTAGCCTCTAATGGTCAGGCAGGCATTGATTTACTTAAAGAAGAAAAGTTCACTATATTCTTAGTCGATCTCGTTATGCCGGGCATGGGTGGACTGGAGGTAGTAAGAGAGGCGTCTGCCCTGCATATAACAACCCCCGCTATTGTAATAACTGCCTATGGAACTGTTCAAACTGCTGTTGAGGCCATGAGGACGGGAGCCTTTGACTATATCACAAAACCTTTTGTGCTCGATGAGTTAATGCTGGTCGTAAACAGGGCTATAGGTGTGTCAAGATTACAGCAAGAGAATCTCCTTCTGAAGATGCAGCTTAAAAGAAAGTACGACTTCAAGGGAATAATCGGCAACTCGCCACCTATGCAGAAGGTATATGAAATGATTGGAAAGATAGCGGATACTGACAGCACCGTTCTGATTACAGGCGAAAGTGGGACAGGAAAGGAGCTTGTTGCAAAGACTATCCATTATAACAACTCATACTCTCAAGGGCCGTTTGTGCCCCTGAATTGTGCTGCAATTCCGAAGGACCTTCTGGAGTCTGAACTCTTTGGCCATGAAAAGGGCGCATTTACCGGCGCTCTTAATACAAGGATAGGTCGTTTTGAGCTCGCCCATAATGGCACCCTTTTCCTCGATGAAATAGTTGAATTAGCTCCATCCTTGCAGGGTAAATTGTTAAGAGTATTGCAGGAAAAGGAGTTTGAGAGGGTTGGAGGCGCCAAGACAATCAAGACAAATGCTAGGATAATTGCGGCAACGAATAAGGATATAGAAAAGGCAGTTAAAGAGGGGGCGTTTAGAGAAGATTTGTTTTACAGACTGAATGTGATACCCCTCCATATCCCTTCCCTTAGAAGAAGGGGGGAAGATATGCCTCTTTTGATAGACCACTTTGTCCATGAGTTGGCAAAGAAGAAAAAGAGAAAGCCACTAAGGTTTTCCCATGAAGCTATGGAATGTCTTTTGAAGTATAGATGGCCTGGAAACGTTAGGGAACTGACAAATTTAATAGAAAGGCTGACAATACTTGTAAGCGGCGATACTGTCATGGTTTCAGATCTGCCTGAGAAGTTTGATAAGGTCACGGCCCCCAAGATGGATGATATTTTTGAAACATTTAAGTTGTCTGATCATGGCGGTCAGCGTATCGATATCCCTGACAACGGTATTGACCTTAATACAATAATGGAAAACATAGAAAAGAATTTGATTCTCAAAACCCTTGAGAAGACCGGGGGGGTAAAAAATAAGGCCGCAAAACTTTTAGGTCTGAACCGAACAACTCTCATTGAAAAGATGAAGAAAAAGGAGATAGAGTTTCAAAAATTATGAACTCGGAATCGAGTCATACCGACCTGCCGAACTCTTAGCATACGTCAATTATCTGACATTCAAATCCCCGCAATAATCGTTTAAATTCAGTATCTTATCTTAGGCATAGTTGTTGCTTAACCTAGAGTTACGTTAGCAATTCAGTTTTTATGTGATGGCTTCGTAAAAAGTAGCCATTCCCTCCCCTGGTGGGAGGGAATAAAAGGGAGGGGGATCTTTGCCTAATCGGGATAGAATGGTGATAAAGACATTGGTATTTACCATTTTACTGCTTATTCCTACCCATGTAGAACCCGTTGAAAATATCTTCCCGGTACGAGTCGATACCGATAAATCATTGCATATCAAAAAGGCGATGGAGTTTATAAGCTCAAATAGACCTGCAGAGGCGATGCGGATACTTTCAGGGTATAAACCATCAACCGGCGAGCTTTCTTTGTACCACTACGCTTATGCAAAGGCTAATGAACTGTCAGATAAGCAACATGATTCCATAGAGCATTTCAGACTGGCATATATTTACTCTCAACAGGGTGAAATGAAGGAGCTTATTTTGCTTGAGAGGGCAGAGGCTTATCTGAAAATGATGTACTATTCTGAGGCAATAATGAGTTTCAGGGTGTTTTTGAAAAACTTCCCCGATTCTCGTTATGTTCCAAGGGCATATCTTGGCCTTGGAGATTCTTTTTGTAAACTTGGTTTTTTTAATGAGGCAATAGTGCCTTATGAAAAAGCAGGCGATTCATCTCCGGCATTGTATGGAAAGGCAAATGCCCTCCAGTCCATGGGAAGGATAAAGGAGGCATATGATATCTATATGTCCATGATAGGAAGAGATAGCGGATATTTAAAGTCTTCTGAGGATACATTGTATAATATTGGTGAAAATCTCCGCCAGGTAGGCAAATTCTCTGATGCAAAGGGCCATCTTAATTCCATAAAAACCCCCTCCTTCAAACACAGGGCAGATATAAGTCTTGGTCTAATTGCTATGGAAGATGCAAGAATTGATGTTGCCATTAAATGCTTTAATTTAGCATTACAGTCACCCGATAGGCAATTACGGCGCAGGGCGCTTCTTTACCTCGCATCTGCATATGCGAAATCAGGAAGGCAGTATCTGGCACAATCCAGGCTCTTAGTGATAAGGAATGAGTATCCCTATGGTAAAGACTATGATGCAGCTATATTAATGCTGTCCCAACTCTATAGAAAGGGAGGTAAGGTTAATCAGGCTATCTCGTTATTGAAGGAATTAGTCTTAAGACGCTCTCCGGATAGAAGCGCCCTTGATGAGTTTGAGGCTATTATCCTGGAGGCAAAAGACAGAGATGCAGAAGGTTTTTTGAAACTCTGGAGGTCTGTTGGATACTGGCTGCTGGAACCATCGCGGTCTCAATCCCTTTTAAAGATAGCGAAGGGATTAAGGCATTCGGGAAAACCATTTCTTGATGTCTGTATATGGCTTTCAAAATATGGTTCAGATGATGTAAAGGCACAGAGCCGGCTATCTCTTGCAGAGTTTTACGCAGATATTGGAGATGCAGCAAGTGCATCAAGATACCTTCTCGGAATCGAGTTGCTCCGACACGGGATAAAGGGCAATAATGACGATGTCCTCCGTATCAAGGCTAAGATATACTTTGTAGATACCAAATATCAAAAAGCTGCTGAATCAATTCTTTCCATTAAAGATGTAAAACAGGAAGATATCGTTTTGCTTTCAGATTTATTGGGTTCAACAAATAATACCCGAAAGGCAGTGGATTTTTATGAAAAGGCATTGAACAGGTTAGGGGGGCCGTCAAGGATATATATAAGGTTGGCTGATACCCTTTACGAGATGGGAAGAAAATCAGATGCCCTTAAATATTATCGGACCCTTATTTCGATACGGCCAACAGCCCCGGGAATTGCAGATGATGACATCAAGTGGGCACTTTATAGAATTTCGATGCTTTCACAGGGTAAAGAATCCGTGGATGCGCTAAAAAGGATTCAGAAGGGTAATGACATACTCAGTCGTTTTTCTTCGGTGCGATTGAAGGAATCCGACCTGTCGGAAAGAATGGGCAGGATATTTTAATGGGCGTTGAACTTTTAAATGAGGCATTTCATAATTTCACAATGGCTTCCAAAAGCCTTGAGGCATACTACGGGCTGCTTCAGGAAAGGGTCGCTTATCTTACTACAGAGCTTGAGAAGAAGAACAAAGAGCTTAAGATGGCACTTGCTGATGCAGAAAGGAACAAAGACTATTTAAATGCAATCCTATACAATCTTGAAGAGGCAATTATCGTCGTTGACCCTGATGATAAGGTAACGATGATCAACAAGTCGGCGGCGAAGCTTTTTGGTATTTATTTGTCCGATGTTATAGGAAAGACATTTGCAAATCTTGATTTCTCAATAACGAGTGAGGGTTCTGAAACCCTCTTATTTGTTAAAGGGGGAAAACACAACGTTATTCTCTCACGTTCGCCAGTGGTTGACTCTGAAGGGTGTTTATGGGGGAGCGTGATACTCATCAATGACATCACAAGACTTAGGGAACTGGAGATTCAGCACGAAAGGAATCAAAGGCTGATAGCCATGGGTGAGATGGCGGTAAAGATAGTTCATGAAATAAGAAATCCGCTTTGCAGTATAGAGTTGTATTCCAGCATGCTTGAGAGGGAGCTTGAAGACCTGGCACATAAGGAGCTTGCCGGAGGGATTTCAACAGGTATAAGTAATCTCAATAACATTCTAACAAACATGTTATTCTTTGCAAAACCCAATAAACCTGTAATGAAGAGCATAAGGCTGGACAGGGTCATAGAGGAGACCATACAGATATTTATGCTGTTGATGGAATCGAGGAAGGTGAAGTTGAACGGGTCATTTTTTGACTGTGAAATTTTGGGTGATGCAGAACTTCTCAAACAGCTCTTTATGAATATAATCATTAACGCGATTCAGTCCATGCATGATGGTGGAGATATAAATGTAACCATGAAGAAAAATGGCAGATTTGTTATGGTGGATGTAAGGGATAATGGCAAAGGTATAAAACATGAGTATGTGGAAAAAATATTTGATCCTTTCTTCAGCACAAAGGATACAGGTACAGGCCTTGGTCTTGCCATTGCGTCTAAGATAATCCAGACCCATGGTGGTTATATCAAGGCATGGAGTGAGGAAGGAAAGGGAAGTACATTCACCCTCTATTTCCCTAAAATGAGCGTAACTACTCAGTCAGGCACAGAGGCACAGAGTGACAGAGGCACAAAGAAGCATGAAACGAATTAAGCCGAGAGATAGAACGAATGATTAGCTGTTTAACAGGGAAATTGAGCAGTCAATAGGCAAAACAACTTTGTGCCTTTGTGCCTTTGCCACTTTGTGCCTGAGTAGTTACAAATGAGCAATAAGGAGTCAGATGAAATTAGCAGAGAAACCCATACTTGTTATTGATGATGACCCCCACATGAGGGGATCCCTTAAGGAGGCCATACAGAGGCTTGGCCATAAAGCAGTTGTATGTGAGAGTGGTGAGGAAGCGCTGGGAAGACTCCACCAATCAAGCTATGCATTAGTGGTAACGGATATGAAGATGCCAAGAATGGATGGTCTTATGTTTCTCAGGGAGGTCAGACATCGGATGGCCAACCTGCCGGTTCTTGTAATCACAGGTTTTGGGACTATTGAGAATGCAGTGGAGACCATGAAAGAAGGCGCTATGGATTATCTTATAAAGCCCTTCTCTTTTGATACTCTTAAAAATGCCATTGATTCCATTATGGCACGGGTTACGCTCAAGAAGGAAATCCTGACCGAAAATCCCGAGATGCAAAAGATTATAAACCTTGCCGGTAATCTCGCTGCTAATGACATAACTGTACTTATATGCGGTGAAAGCGGAACAGGTAAAGAGCTCCTCGCAAGATTCATACACAGGGCAAGTAGAAGGGGGGAAGGGCCTTTTGTTGCTGTGAATTGTGCTGCAATACCGGATAATCTCCTCGAATCCGAGTTATTCGGTCATGAAAAGGGGGCATTCACAGGCGCGACAGAAAGAAGAAAGGGGAAATTTGAACTCGCCAGTGGTGGAACTATACTCCTTGACGAGATAGGGGAAATGCCCATGACCCTGCAGACAAAACTACTCAGGGTTTTACAGGAAAGGGAGGTAGATAGGGTTGGTGGAAAGGAACCTGTACAAGTGGATGTAAGGGTAATAACCACTACCAACAGGGATCTGAATAAGGAGTGTATCGAGGGGCGTTTCAGGGAAGACCTTTACTACAGACTCAACGTATTTCCTATAAAGGTGCCGCCCCTGAGAGATAGGCATGAAGATATACCTTTGCTTGCCGGGCATTTTGTGGAGAAGTTTTCGGCTATGTTTGGAAAGAAGACTAAAGGATTTACAGAAGATGCAATGGATTTAGTTAAAAAGAGGCAGTGGCGCGGTAATGTCAGGGAACTGGAAAATGTGGCACAAAGAGCGGTGTTCCTCTCTAATGGTGAGATTGTATCTATAAATGACCTTATGTTCGATGATAATGATACGCATATCTTTAATGGCAGGATAAAAGATATGGAAAAAGAGGCAATATTAAAGACATTAAAGGAGGTAAACGGCAATAAGACGAAGGCTGCAAAGATACTGGGTGTAAGTGTGAGAACCATAAGGAACAAACTGAACGAATATGGGCAAAATTTTCCTATGAGGTGAAAAATGCAGGGTGATAACCAAATAACGTATCCATTCACAGTTTACGGTTTGCAGTTAACAGTTGGCAAAAATGTTTCAAGCTTTATATAATAACAGCAAGCTTAAGCTTGCTGTTGTGATGCCTGCTGTTGTAATTACTGTGAACTGTGAACCGACAACCGTAAACGGTTACATATTCACTTGAACCCTTGAACCCTGGAATCCTCGAATCCTTTTTTTAAATGTTTTGGCATGGTAATTGAATGGTAATTGACAGGGAGAGTGTTTATGAGTGACGGATTTAAGATATTAGAAAATCTGATACATTTGACCAATATGAGGCATGGTGTTATAGCCTCTAATATCGCGAATGTTGATACACCTGACTATAAGGCCAGAGATGTAAAATTTGAACAGATTCTCGGTGAAAGAATGGAACTTAAAACGACAAACCCGAAACATTTAAAAAACAGCTATCAAGATTCATCAGGGGAAATAGTAACAAAGACAACACAAGAGGGGACTGATAAAAATAATGTAAATCTTGATACAGAGGTAGCGAAGATGACAGAGAATGCAATGTTATACCAGGCAGGGATTTCTATGCTTTCTATAAAGATAAGAATGTTTAAGAATGCATTGAGGAGGTAATATGAGTTCTTTCATTGTGTTTGAGATTAGTGCGTCAGCCCTTGGTGCACAGGGGCAAAGGATTAATGTAATCGCATCCAATATGGCAAATGCCCATTCTACAAGGACGCAAGAAGGTGGCCCATATAGGAGAAAGGATGTGGTTTTTTCTTCGGTGGTATTGGACTCCTACCCTGGAGAATTTAAAGGTGTCAAGGTTGTTGATATAGTTGCAGACAACACACCTTTCAAAACAGTTTATGATCCGGGGCATCCTGATGCGGATAAGGATGGACAGGTGGCAATGCCGAATATAAACATTATAGAAGAGATGGTAAATATGATGATGGCATCCAGGGCATATGAGGCATCGGTGTCAACCTTTAATATGTCAAAGGCAATGTTTATGAAGACACTTGAACTGGGGAGGTTATGATGTCTGATCTTACGATTACAGGAATAAAGACAGGTCAGGAGTTTTCAAAGGTTACGGCTAACAGTAAGGATTCCGGCAAAGGTTTTGACGAGGTAATGCAAGATGCTATCGGAAAGATTTCTCAAATACAGAATGATGCCGATAATGCGGTGAAAGAGCTCGCTTCAGGCGGAGATGTCGCGCAGGCGATTATCACCATGGAGAAGGCGGAAATGTCTTTTCAGTTAATGGTAGAGATAAGAAATAAATTATTGAGCGCCTATGAAGAGATTATGAGGATGCAAGTGTAATGGCCAACATTGCTGACATAACCGAGCAGATAAAGGCTATACCTACAAAAAATAAGGTGATACTGCTAACCGTCCTTGCGCTGGTTATAGCCTCTGTCATCCTTTTATTTGCATGGATACAGAAGGAGGATTATCAACTTCTTTATTCTAATCTGGGTGAGGAAGATGCAGGCCTGATTATCCAGAAGCTGAATGAGCAAAAGACCCCTTATAAAATATCCGGGGGTGGAATAATGGTCCCATCCAATAGGGTGTATGAGCTAAGGATCCAACTTGCGAGTCAGGGACTTCCTCAGGGGGGAGGTGTCGGTTTTGAGGTTTTTGATAAAACAAACTTGACGATGACGGAATTTGTTCAAAAATTAAATTACAAAAGGGCGCTCCAGGGTGAGCTTTCAAGAACCATAAGATCACTTTCGGAGGTGGAACAGTGCAGAGTGCATCTTGCTATTCCTGAAAAATCTTTATTTACGCAGTCGGAGGAAATGCCAAAGGCATCTGTTCTTGTAAAGTTGAGACAGGGGAGGAGGCTCTCTCAGAGTCAGGTCCAGGGAATGGTGCATCTTGTGTCAAGCAGTGTTAATGGTCTGAATCCAAAGGATGTAGCAATAGTTGACAACCGTGGCGAGATGCTTACATCCGGTACAGGTGAAACCATCGGAATGACAAATGATCAGTTGGATTACCAGCGTAATTATGAAAAGGATATGGAAAACAGGATCACGGGTATCCTCCAACCTGTTGTAGGCAAGGGTCACGTAAAGGCAAAGGTTACTGCTGCTATTGACTTTACAAAGATCGAGAAAACAGAAGAGAAGTTTGATCCTGATAGTCAGGTTGTAAGAAGCGAGCAGAAAAATGTTGAAAAGTCAATAACTGGGATTATCGGCGGTGTCCCTGGTGTTTCATCGAACCTTCCGGGAAAGACGGCGCCACAAATGGCATCACAACAGGGACAGATGGAGAAGAAAAACGAGGCCATAAATTATGAGATAAGCAAGGTAACAAGCCGTGTCATAAACTCTTCAGGAGAGATAAAAAGGCTTTCGGTAATCGTTCTTATTGATGGCATCTATGCTCCCCAACAGGGTGCAAAGGAAAAGAAATATACTCCTCGTTCCGAAGAAGATATTAAACAGTTTGAGGAGATGGTGAAGAAGTCGGTTGGTTTTATGCCAGACAGAGGTGACGAGGTAAGGGTGGTAAATATGCCCTTTGAGGTTGCCCCTCAGGAGGACTTGCCTGAACCTAAAACTGAGATTATACCTATTATCATTACTGTCGTAAAATACATTGTCCCACTTTTAGCAGTGGTTTTGTTGTTTCTCTTTGTAGTTAGACCACTGGTAAAGGCACTCACCGGTTCACCTCTTGCTCAACAACCCTCCTTGCAACTGCCCCAGACAACAGCAGAAATAGAGAAGAGATTGGAGGTACAGGCAAAGCCTGCAAAGACCCATGTAATTGAATGGGCAAAGAAAAATCCAAAAGATGCTACTAATCTGATAAAAAACTGGATAGAGGAGGAATAAATGCCTTTGAATGGATATGAAAAGGCAGCTATATTTCTTAGCTGCGTAGGCGAAGAAGCCGCAGCAGAGGCGTTGAAGAACCTTAATGTCAGAGATATAGGTAAGATCACTATGCACATGGCGAGACTGAAGACCGTCAACACGACCACAATTGATAATGTGATGAAAGAGGCTTCAGATATGATTGGCAGAGGTGACTTACATATAGGCGGAGAGGAATTTGTAAAGAAGATCCTTTCAATGGGGCTTGGAGAAGATGCGGCAGCAAAGATACTGGAGATGACATCAAAGGAGGATCTTTTAGATTCACTCAAGTGGGTCGATTCTAAGACGCTATCGAACTTTCTTTTATCAGAGCATCCCCAGACCATTGCACTTATTGTCTCTCTGCTTGAACCAGGACATGCAGCCGAGGTGTTATCTTCCCTCCCTGAGAAGTTAAAGGCTGACGTAGCCATAAGGATAGCCACAAGCGAAAGGATCCCTGAAAGCGCGCTCGAAGAGCTCAATGATGTCCTCAAGGGACAGCTGGATATCAGTAAGGGCAGGGGTAAGAAACTCGGTGGCACAAAAATGATTGCTGAGATACTGAATCACTGTGATAGGACAACAGAAAACAAAGTTCTTGGGGATATTGAAGAGAAAGACGGGCCTCTTGCAGACTCCATCAGACAATTCATGTTTGTATTTGATGACATTGCTAAGGTGGACGACAGGGGAATTCAGATGATACTGAAGGAGGTAAACACAGAAAAACTTTCCCTGGCGCTGAAGACAGCCTCTGAGGCATTGAAGGAAAAGATATTCAAGAATATGTCTCAAAGAGCAGCGCAGATACTCAAAGAAGAGATTCAAGTGAGGGGGCCGGTCAGGGTATCTGAGGTAGAGAAGGCACAGCAGGATATCGTTAAATTTGCAAGGAAGCTAGAGGCAGAAGGCAAGGTTATTCTTGCAGGGAGAGGCGATGAAGGAATTGTGGCATAAGAATCGGTTTGTGCAAGCTAAGGACATTATCCCCTTTGAGATGCCTTTACTGAATAAGATTATCAGAAGGTCAGAGGAGGAACACCTGCCTCTTGCTCAGAATACTGAGAACATAGAGAGGGAGGCATATGAGAAGGGGTTTGAAGCAGGAGAGAACTCAGGATTTGCCATGGGTGAACAAAAGGCCATGGTTTTAGTAGAAAAGGTAGAAGCAATAATTAAAGAGTTAACAA
Source organism: Desulfobacterales bacterium (assembly GCA_016209225.1). Taxonomy (GTDB): domain Bacteria; phylum Desulfobacterota; class UBA8473; order UBA8473; family UBA8473; genus UBA8473. The sequence goes on along the minus strand of JACQWO010000048.1, from coordinate 35,964 downwards.
CACTCAGGGAAACGTTGATAAAGGAGCTTGAGCCGCAATTCGTGGAGCTTGCTGTCACCATGGCAAGGAAGATTATCTTAAAAGAGTTGACAATGAATCCTGATGAGATTGTGGAGATAACAAAAGAGGCGATAACGAGAATGGAAAGGACAGGACAGATTACCATAAAGATAAATCCCTCTCTCTATGATCTTTTTATGAAGCATAAACCTGAAATCCTCAGTCTCCATCCTGACATTGTCTTTGATGTAGATACTACCGCCTCTCTCTATGGATCTGTGGTAAGGGGTCATGTAGAAGATGTAGTGACCGATGTGGATGAGCAATTGAAAAATTTAATCAAGGAGATGGGGGACAGGCTTGGTCAATGACTCATAGAGCAGCGATTAATTTATCCCCTTATATAAAAGCAGCCCTGGAAACAGAACCCTTAAAAGTATACGGCAGAGTGGTGGAGGTTACGGGTATCATTATCAAGGCAGCAGGTATTAAAACGAGCATAGGTGAATCATGCAAGATATTGTCAGGAACTGATTGTCCTATAGATGCAGAGGTCGTAGGTTTCGGGGATGAGAAGGTGCTGCTTATGGCTGTTGGCGACCTCACAGGTATAGGACCAGGAAGCAGGGTTATCCCTATTGGCAATAATATCTTTGTGAAGGTTTCGCCATCCCTGATGGGGAGGGTCATTAATGACAGGGGTGAGCCTATAGATGGAAAGGGACCTCTGGGGGGGGTTAACCATTCTCTGTTTTCCTCAACACCTAATCCTTTGAGAAGACACAGGATATCAGAGCCCATAGACCTTGGCATAAGGGCGATTAATGGACTTCTCACATGCGGGAAGGGACAGAGGCTAGGTATTATGTCCGGAGCGGGTGTGGGTAAGAGCGTCCTGCTTGGGATGATGGCAAGATACACAGAGGCATCGGTGAATGTCATTGCACTGATAGGTGAAAGAGGAAGGGAGGTCAGGGAATTCATAGAAAAAGACCTCGGAGAGGAGGGGATGGGAAAATCCGTTGTTATTGTATCAACCTCAGACCAACCGCCCCTCGCAAAGATAAGGGGTGCCTTAGCTGCAACAGCTATTGCAGAGTATTTCAGAAACAGAGGAGAGAATGTACTTCTACTGATGGATTCCCTTACCCGCGTTGCTCAAGCACAGCGTGAGATAGGGCTTGCTGTAGGAGAGCCTCCAACATCTAAAGGATATACACCATCCGTTTTTGCACTCTTACCAAAGTTGCTCGAACGGGTTGGCACATCGGAGGGCAGCGGGAGCATTACAGGCATATACACAGTCCTTGTAGAGGGAGACGACCTGTCAGACCCTGTGGCAGATGCTGCGATTGCTGTCCTTGATGGACATATTGTTTTGTCCAGAGAACTGGCAATGGAAAATCATTACCCCTCGATAGATATCTTAAGGAGTATAAGCAGGGTGATGCCGGATATAGTGGATTCAAGACACAGAGAGTATTCATCTAAATTTATTGAGATCCTCGCCATATATAAAAAATTTGAGGATATGATTAATCTCGGCGCTTACAAAGAGGGGTCGAACCCAAAAGTGGATTATGCCCTCGGGATGATTGATAGACTTAAGGTGTATCTTAGACAGGACATGAATGAAAGGCGGGACATCACGGATAGTCTTCATGCACTGTATCTTATATTTGATGAGATGGGAACTGAGAAATGACCCGACAAATGATGGTATCAAAAATATTGGAATTAAAGGGGTTTACAAAAGATCAAATCGAGGTTGAGGTAAGGAAAACCAGAGATAAACTTGGCGTAGAGAAGTCAAGGCTCGATTCTCTCGAAGGTATATTTAAAAAGACTGTTGCGGAGTTTAACAGCATGCAGGTTAATGGATCCTCAAATATTCGAGAAATGGAGTTTTTCTACAACTATTTTTCGTATATAGGCAAACAGATAGAAGATCAAAGAAAGATTGTTCTTAGACAACTCTCAGAGCTTGAAGCGAAACAAGAGGCTATGTTGGAGGCACATAAAGAAACCCGACTCTTTGAAATACTCAATGATAAGATTCTTCACAAGGAAACAAGGGAGGCATCACTTGGAGAACAGAAAGAGATAGATTTTAACTTTCTTTCGAGGAAATCGAGGAAATGAAAAAACGGTTCACGGTTCACGGTTCACGGTTCACGGTTAATAAGAAATTTTTTTTGTTTCTCATTGTCTTTTTATTGCTCACCATACACTACTCGCTTTTCACTGGTTTTGTTCATGCCCAGGACGACATGATAAAGTCCATAAATAAAAGGCACAAAGAGATTAAAGAGAAAGAGGGAACCCTTAAAAAGGAGGAAGAAAGACTTAACGCCATTAGAAAGGATGTTGATGAGAGGATACAGAAATATACGAAGCTTTTAGAACAGTTCGAAGATGTACTTAGAAAGATAGAGCAAATTAGTAACGAAAAACTTGACCGTTTGGTTAAATCATATGAATCAATGCCGCCGGAAGAGGCGGCGGCAGCACTCTCTGCTATTAATCAACCTATGGCAGTAAAGATTATCCTCAAGATGAAGCCCAAAAAGGTTGGCGCCGTGATGGCATATATGGATAGAAAAAAGGTCGTATCTGTAACCGAGGGTATGATAAATTTTGAGAAAAAATTTCCTACCGAATGAAATATTTTCACCTGTAAATACCTTTTAAAATCCCCTCTTGTAAACATGCAAGAACCTTTCGGAACTTTGTCCCCCGCAATAATAGCTAATTAAGAAGACTGGTAACCGTTAACAGTTCTCAGTTTACAGTTTACGGTAATTACAACAGCAGGCATTACAACAGCAAGCTTAAGCTTGCTGTTATTATATAAAGCTTGAAGCATTTTTGCCAACTGTTAACTGCAAACCGTGAACTGTAAACGGATACGAAGACTGCTTGATTATCGTTGCTGGGAATTTGGTTATTAGTACATTACCTGGCATACTTATTGAAGGTAATTCCCAATATGGATATGTCAATGCCAATAGAGTCTAAAATGACCGGTGGTGTGAAGCCATTAGAAGTTCGAAGTAAGGATTTGGGGGCTGATGACCCGACATTTGGGTTATATTGCTACGGGTCTGATCCCGAATCCTTAAAATCTGATAAGGAGTCTTTTGATTACCTGATAGCCGCCATATTAAACATACTACAGGGCAATCCATCTATTTTATCCATCTCAACGTTACAGTCAGGGGATCAGGATATATCAGCGGAGGGCAGCAGTCTGTCTGAAGCAACAGGACAGCAGGCAGCAGGCAACGGGAAGGATGCCGGCTCACATACAGCAGAGATAGGCATAAAACCGTGGAACATATTCCCAAATTTTGATAACGCTGCTAACTCGAATAATGTCAAATTTGCTCAACCTATAAAAGAATCACCGGAAGTTATCCAGATACCTGGAAATACTGTCGTTATAACGAAAAAAGATGACGCCTCGATAGATATTCTTTATACAACCTCTGCCTCATCAAATAGTTCCGAGGGAAAGCTATTACAGAAGCCAGTTACAATGCTCTCAGAGATTAGAGCCACTGAACCCCAATCCCCTTTAGGTAACGCTTCAACAAAATCATCTATAAGCGAGGTCTTATCTGAATTAAACAAATTCACAGCGCTTGAACAGCCGGCAGCAGGCAAAGGGAAGGATGCCGGCTCACATACGGCCGAGATCGCTATAAAACCGGGGAGCATATTCCCAAATTTTGATAACGCTGCTAACTCGAATAATGTCAAATTTGCTCAACCTATAAAAGAATCGCCGGAATCTACTTACATTCCTGGGAATGCGTTCATTGTAACAAGAAAAGATGATGCCTCGATAGATGTTTTCCTTGGAACCAAGAGCCTGGGAAAGCTCCATATCGAGTTAACCCTGGACAAAGGTATGATCAATGCGCATATAAATGTATCAGATACCATCGGAAAGGAATTGATTGTCAATAATCTCCATAATATCCTGAATACACTTAATAATGAAGGACTCAACGTAGGAAGTTTTTCGGTGTCCCTTAAAGATAAAAGAAATGAAGCAGAGGATAATGTTGGGGAAGAAGATACAGAAGCACCACAATCAAGGAAAGAAATGCAATTACCGATTTCTTATTGGGATATGAGGGGGGTAAGTATTTTTATTTAAATCCCGTTAGAAAATTCGTAACTATTCAGGTTTAGGGTTCAAGGTTAACGGGTTCAGAGGTTTGAGTGAAATGCTTAATAATTATCTTAAACCGTTGAACCGTGAACCCCGGAACTTTGAACCTGGGTCAGAAAAGGAGGGAAGATATGGACATTTCAACTGTTGGAAAGACATTAGGAAAGGATGATTTTCTAAAGCTTTTTACCTCTCAACTAAGGTACCAGGATCCACTTAACCCTGTGGAAGGTGCGGAATTTACAGCACAACTTGCACAGTTCAGTTCACTCGAGCAGTTATTCAACATGAATAAAAAGATTGAAGAACTGCTTACATATCAAAGCTCACTTAACAACAGCATGGCCATAAATCTCATGGGAAGGAATGTTACGACACAAGATGGCAGTACAGGAAAGGTTACCGGGGTTAATTTTGAAAATGGCATTACCTATCTTGTATTAGACAATGACAAGAAGTTCCCCCTTGGGGAAATTAAAGAACTATACGGAAATATTTGATGGATTTGTAAAAAGTCACAATTGGGATGGCAAAGTAAAAAGCTCCAGATGCAAGGCGCGCAAATCCTGAGGAGTGAGGCGTACTTAGGGGTACGCCGCAACGACTAAGGATGCAGCACAACGCAGCAGATGGACTTTTTACGAAGCCATCATATTTGAAAGGAGGCAGCAGATGTTAACATCACTTTTTGCGGCAATAAGCGGTATGAATGCAAATGGTACATCCCTTTCCGTTATCGGAGACAATATTGCGAACATGAATACTGCAGGATTTAAGGCAAGCAGGGCAACTTTTGGGGATGTGTTGAGTCAGACCCTTACAGGTGTTGTAGGCTCGTCACAGATAGGCCGTGGAGTGTTTATAAGCGGTATATCACCTCTCTTTACACAGGGATCATTGGAGACTACGGCAAACGCCCTTGACCTTGCTATTGATGGAGATGGGTTCTTTACTGTTAATGACAGCGGTGGAAAGTATTATACGCGAGCCGGCCAGTTTTCCATCAACAAAGACGGAAAGATTGTAAATCCCGATGGTTTGGTCCTTCAGGGGTATCTTGCCGATGCATCTGGAAATATAGCTGGAACCATAGGCAATTTGCAGATAACAAACAGGCAAAGCCCGGCCAATATAACAAGCAGTGCAGACATCGCAGTAAATTTAAACGCATCTGCTGCTGTTCCATCTGCTGCTTTCACATTGGATGGAAATGGAGATTTAGTCGATGACGATCCTGCTAATTATAACTCTTCTACAACTATTTCCGTATACGACTCTCAGGGGGGGGCTCATCAGGTAACATTATATTTTGTGAAGACCGCCGCTAACGCGTGGGATGTCCATTATGTTCATCAGGACCCTGCTGATTCTTCATTGCTTGTTGATGCCGGCACCCAATCGCTGACATTTGCTACAGATGGCGCGCTTATTGACGATAACAGCGGGACAGCAATAAGTTTCAATTTTGGAGCTTCCGTAACCACTCCGCAGACTATAACGTTCAACTACGGAACAGGTACGGGTGAAACTCCGGCCGGTAACGGATTTGATGGCATAACACAGTTTGCATCGGATTTTGCCGTTATGAACATAGGTCAGGATGGCTATTCATCAGGGTCTTTTAAGAACATGGCTATTTCAGAGAATGGGTTAATAACAGGGGTTTTCACCAATGGACAGACAAGGGAAATAGGACAGATTGCACTTGCAAGATTTGTTGCACCGGCAAGCTTGACAAAGCTCGGGAGAAACCTTTATGCAGAGTCCTTTGATTCAGGTATACCAATTGTTGATATAGCAGGCACCTCAGGTCTTGGCAGAGTTCTTTCGAATACCCTTGAACTCAGCAATGTTGACCTTGCAGAAGAATTTGTGAAGATGATTTCTGCACAAAGGGGATTTCAGGCAAATTCGAGGGTAATAACTACAACTGATGAACTGATGCAGGAACTTGTGAATCTGAAGAGATAATTATTTAGTATTCGAGGGTTCAAGGATTCTAGGGTTCAAGAAGAGAAGAGAAAATAGGTTTTCACTTGACCCCTTGAATCCCCTGATCCTTGAATCCTTTAAATGGGAATATTTGAGTTGCAGTTAAGACAACCCTTGTTCTTGATGCCGTTTGTACAAGATCAAATATTCTTTTTCCAGATTTGCATATTCCTCTTCTTTCCCCTCATACTTTTCCTGTATTTCATCCAATAGTTTGGTTTTTTCCTGTAATTTATCCTCAAATTTCTTCACCTTTGTCATTAATTCATCCCTATCTCTTAATATTTCAATATACCTGTCTTCATCAACAGCTTCGCCCATCCCCTGAGGAACCGGCAACTCTTCAGTGGCTTTTACTTCCTGCACTTCCTCTGCTTCCAGTCTCTGTTTATGTTCCTCTGTTTTTAACATTTCCGATTCCTTTATAGTATTCTTTGCCTCTGCAAGTTCTTTTAAGGGCTTCAGATTTAGCGCTCTATACATCCTATTCTTCAAAAAAAGGTATACTGCCGATACCAGCAGTATCACTGAAAACTGAATAAGCAGCAGAAAATAAAGGGCATCAATCTTTATCATCATTACCAGTATCCCATAAAGGTAACTACTCAGGTTGTTTAGGCTGTAGGCTACGGCCTATAGACTAACAGTATACAGCCTATTTTTTAAAACCATCCTTTTTGTCTTTTTTGTATAGATATATAATTGTAACTATAAATAGTAATAACAGGTTTATAATGCCAAATTTAATGAGAACTGATTTCCATGAAACATCTGTCCCAGACAGGGTCTTTTTCTTCAATGGGGGTTTAGAAAGTGTTATCTGTTTTGCCAACGGTACAGGTTTTGAAATAGCCTTAAACTGAATAACTTTTTCTCTATTGAATGTTATGCTTTTTGCGACTGCCTTAATGGCATATTCTCCTCCTTCGTTAACCACGAGCTCACGGGAGGATATCCCATCATCAGGCTTATCATCTCCATGTTTTCCATCGTCCAGGAGATCCAATCTCATACTTTTTCTACCGGGAGTAACTATTTCAGAAGAGAAGGATACCTGTCTAAGAACATCCTTTTCTGTTAATATTTTGCCATCTCTTTCGAGCCAAACGTCAATCTTTATTTTATCTCCTTTAAAAACAAAGCTTTTGTCAAAGGAACTTTTAAGACTAAGATTTGTTATCACATATATCTTATTCCCTTCTCTGGCGCTTAGTTTCACCTTCCATTTTCCCACGGCAGGTTCCTTGATGGTAATCATATCAAAGATGTTTGACTTATACCATTCTATGTTTTTTCCATATTTCACGGAGGTATGTTTCCCTCTTAATGGGTCTATGAGTTCGGTGGATGTTACGGGTGTCTTACTAATAAGCAATATCGCTTCATTTATATCCTTGTCTATCTCGAAGGTCTCACCTTCAAAAGGAATGGTATTCGGAGATTTAATCTTCTCAAAGATTGATGCAAATATTAGATGGATATCCTTATCATTTTTAGCAAACTTAAAGACTCCCCCTGTTTCCTTTGCCATGTCCTCGAGAAGTTTCACGTCAGATATTTCCGTAAAGGCTACGGTGTAAAGCTTGATATTGGACTTTGTCAACTCGGGTAGAATTCTGGATAGTTCTGCAAATGCCGCATCGTCTTTTTTCTTTGAACCCAATGCGAGCTTGCCATCAGACATCAGAATAATAATCCTGCTTTTCTTCTGACAGGATTTAAGCTCATCAAACCCCTTTTTTACGGCATCATAGATATTTGTAGAAGATTCCTTTGAAGATATTTTGTTGATGGCATTAAATAGTACCTCGCGATTTTTCTTGGTGGCATCTGTAAGAGATGCCAAAACCCTGGCTGAATCCCCAAAACTCATAATTCCTATACGATCACTTTCCCCAAGGAGGGATACAAAGAGCTTTGCCGCCGGCTGTCTATAGTCTTGGGGATCGGTCTTTTTCATGCTGCCTGAACTATCCATTAATATAATAATATCAGCCCCTTCACGATCTGGCGAATTATTATCGGATGCCCTCTGACCTTTTTGAGCTCCCTGCTTGCCGGGTAAAACATCATCAGCAGCCAATCGTGCAGGTAAGAATAAGAGTAAGGTAAGAACTACTGATAATGTCAGTAATCTTTTCATTCTGACTCCTGACTCCTGACTCCTGGATTCTCTGATTTATCAGGGAACATGAGCAGTATGCTTATCCTTCTATTCCTTGGGTCCCTCGGGTCTTCTTTTACAAGGGGCACTGTATCTGAGTAGCCTGCGACCCTGATAAGGCGTTTAGATTCAAGCCCATTTTTTTCCAGTTCCTTTTTTGCTGCCAATGCACGTTCTGTAGAGAGATCCCAGTTGCCGTAACCTGTAGAGCTATATGCTAATGAATCGGTATGACCCTCTACAGCGACAGAATTCGGCAGGAATTTTATGTTGTCTCCGATTACCCGTAATATCCTTACCGCAAGGGACGTGGGCTTTGTTGAACCGAGGTCAAACATTGGCCTCCCTTCTTTGTCCATTAACTGAACACGAACTCCACCCTCAAATATATCTACTATTATCTGGTCTTTAATGTCTCCGAGTTTTTCTTCGATAGCTCTCTTTATTACTTCTTTAAATTCCTCAGGTTTCATATTGGATGTCCCCTGTAATTCACGCGGAACCTTTCGAGCTTTACCCGCATTATTAATGACCTCGCTGGATTTTCCCATGAAGGATTGACCGCTCTCGTTGAATATCTCGAATTCCTTAAAATATGAAGCAAGCCTCTCCTTTTTTTCAGGGGCTACCATGGCTAAAAGCCACATCAGCAGAAAGAATGCCATTAAGGCAGTAACAAAATCCGCGTATGCAACCTTCCATTGCCCCCCGTGCTCACCCTCTTCCCCCTGCTTCTTTACCTTCTTGATGATGATGATATTTTTATCCTTCATCCGAAAGTATCCCTTCCAGTCAGGCACAAAGTGGCAAAGGTTCACCCTGTTAAATAGGGTTCCTTTTGGGAAATTTAACAGGGCAGGCAAAGGCACAAAGCAGAGCAGGATCGTGTCGCTCGAATCCTTGAACTATTGACCCCTTGAATCCTTTTTTTATCTATCCACCCCTTATTCCCTTTTCCAGTTCATCAAAGGTTGGTTTCTCCTTGCCCGCTATCGCCCTTCTGCCAAATTCTACCGCCATCTGTGGCGGTGAACCTCCAACAAATGCTACCAGCGCTACTTTTATAATCTGAAAATATACAATGTCTTCTTTTGCCTTATATTCAAGATTTGTCGCCATTGGGCCGACGAAGCCATAGCACATTAACACCCCAAGAAGTGTTCCCACCAGAGCAGCGCCTACGCTATGCCCAAGCACTGAAGGGGGCTGGTCAATTTTACCCATAGTGAGAACAACGCCCAAAACCGCAGCAACAATACCAAGCCCAGGCAGAGCATCTGCTATCTTAGCAAGACTACGGGATGGAACCATAGCCTCGTGGTGATGGGTTTCTATCTCGAGTTCCATTAAGTTTTCGAGCTCATGTGGAGGGACATTTGTCGTTATAATTACCTTCACATTATCGCATAGAAAGTCAATGATATTGAGATTTGTCATGACACTTTTGTACTTGTTGAAGATTGCACTCTTATCAGGCGCCTCGACGTCAGATTCTATTGATATGAGTCCCTCCTTTCTTATCTTTGAGAATAGTTGATACAGGAGAGAGAGAATTTCCAGATATTTTTCCTTGCTCTGCTCTTTAGAACTCATTATCGAGGTAATATGTTTGACAACAAGCTTCACAACCCTCGAGGGAGAGGCTATGAGGAAACCACCTATTGCAGCACCAAATATGATAACCAGCTCAGCAGGCTGAAAAAGTACATGGAGGTTGCCTCCCTCCATCAAGAAACCACCGATGATAGAACCTAGAACTGTAAGTATGCCTATAATGACGAACATTATAAATATCCCACCCCATCTTCAATTACTTTCCCACATTTACTCCTCCAGGCTATTTGTTCTCCGTTCACAGTTTGCAGTTAACAGTTGGCAAAAACTTAAATCTAAGATGCAAAAGAACTCATTCAGGAGTTGAAAGCAATATCAAAAATGCTTCAAGCTTTATATAACAGCAAGCTTAAGCTTGCTGTTGTGATGCCTGCTGTTGTAATTACCGTAAACTGCAAACTGAGAACCGTGAGCGGTTTACGCTATTTCTTAGCTAAAGGAAGCTCTATAAAGAAGGTAGCGCCTTTTCCTTTAGGACTTTTAACCATTATGTTGCCTTCATGTTCAACAATTATACCGTGGGATATGGAAAGGCCCAATCCTGTTCCGCTGCCGGCAGGCTTTGTGGTGAAGAATGGATCGAATATGCTGGATATTATATTTTGTGGGATTCCGGGACCATTGTCAGAAATCTTTATTATTATCTTACGATTATCCCGATCATACCTTGTGGTAAATTTAATTCTCCTATTATCTACATTAGAGTCAACCATCGCCTGCTCGGCATTGAGGAGGATATTGAGGATTGCCTGCTGAATCTGCTGTGAGTCAACGAGGACAGTAGAAAGTTCATCATAATCCTTCTCGATCTCGATGTTATTTACCCCAAGCCAGTACGCCCTGAAATCTACGACCCTATCAATAATATCATTTATTGATTCAAGGCTCTTTGATGGGTTTTTCTGTCTCGAGAATGTAAGCAAGTTTTCAACAATCTTCTTACACCGCTCAGCGCTATATAGTATTTTTCCTAATTTCTTACTAGTCTCTTCATCTACGACACTCATCCCGAGAAGCTCTGTATAGGCTATTATTCCTGTTAGCGGGTTGTTAATCTCATGGGCAACCCCTGAGACCAGAAGACCCAGGGATGCGAGTTTTTCGGAATGGTATAATTGTTCCTTTAATCTCCTCATTTCGGTGATGTTTTTCATTACATGAATTGTCATGGGCTTATCATCGTCGTACAGAGGGAATATACTTATCTGATATGTATCGTCACCTATGTTTTTTTCATAAATATATGGAGCACCATCCTTTATAACATCTTTTAGACAGCGTTCATCAGGTACATCTATGGTATTATTCAATTCGTTGCATCTCTTGCCTATAAGTTCCTTCGGATGCATACCTAAGACTTTTGCGAGTGTATTATTCACCTTAATTAACCTGTAATCGTCATCTATCACAAAAATAAAGTCTACTATGGCATCGAAAATTGCCCTCCAGCGTTTTTGACTCTGGATTATTAACTTATCTCTCTTGGCCATCTCTCTGTTTAGTTCATACCTGAAAATGGCACGCTCAAGGATGAGAGGAAAAGCATCGAAGGTTTTTAGGCTCTTGGTAACGCAATCCTCTGCGCCTTTCTTCAACGCCTTAATAGCTACCCTTTTTGCCCCATCTGTTGCCATCATAATTACCGGCGACTGAATCTTCAGCTCTTTAACCTCTCTCAACAATTCAAATCCATCCATGTCCGGGAGTTCCTGACTGACAAAAACAGCTTTTACATGGTCCCTTTTAATGACTTCTAATCCTTGCTCCGCAGTAGATACGAATTCCAGATGATATCCTGTCAGATACCTACTGAAGGACGTCTTTATCAGATCATGGCCAAAGGAACTGCCATCAATAAAGAGTATCTTAGCTACCGTATCTGTTACTGACAAATACTATATCTACCCTCCTGTTTTTTGCCCTTCCTTCAGGGGTCACATTGGATGTAACCGGACGATATTCCGCATATCCTGAGGTGGAAAATCTTTCCGGGCTCATGTTATTATTTTCTTTCAGAATATACATAAGGACGCCGGCAGCCCTTGCTGTAGATAATTCCCAGTTTGAAAGGTATTTAGACTTTATAGGTATATTATCTGTGTGTCCCTCAACTATTATATTGTTTTGTGCCCTCTTTATAACAGATATTACTGACGAGAGCAACGGTTCTGCTTCATCCTTAATCACTGCTGAACCTGTATCAAAAAGAACAGAATCTCCAAAGGATATTAAGACGCCCCTTTGATCTCTTGAGATGCTAATTCCCTCCAGCTTACCAAATTTTTCAAATGTTTTCCTGATGTCTTTTTCAAGCTTAACATCTGCATAACTTATAGGTTTGATGCCTTCTATAATGGTGGTGCCGGCAGAACTATTCGTCCCCGTTGCCTTAAGGGCAGACTTCATCGATCCTGCAAACATCTTGAGCTTGCTTGAATCCACATTACTGATGGCATACAGGGTTGTGAAAAATGCAAAAAGAAGGGTAATGAAGTCCGCGTATGATATAACCCACCTATCTGGATTGTCATGCTCCTCCATCTTCCGTCTCTTTCTCATTTGGGAATCCTTATTCTATCCCCTCTATAAAAACCCTGAGTCTCTCCTCAAGGTAGTACGGATTTATTCCTGATTGTATTCCCACAACCCCCTCCAGCACTATCTCTCTTACAGACAGTTCATGGTTCAATCTATTTAATAGTTTTTTTGATATTGGCAGCAGTATCAGATTCGCTGAACCAACGCCATATATGGTTGCCACAAAGGCTACAGCAATGCCGGAACCTAGTTTTGAGGGATCGGAGAGATTCTCCATCACTTGTATAAGTCCTAAAACCGCCCCCAAGATTCCTATGGTAGGCGCAAATCCCCCCGCAGTCTCAAAAACTCTTGCTATCCGTCTTCTTTCCTCCTCATAGGTAATATTCTCCTGCTCCATTGCCTCTTTCAGTATTTTTGGCCCCATACCATCAACTGCAAGTCTCAGCGCCTTTCTGAGAAAGGAGTCATTGATTTTAGATATCTCCGGTTCCAGGGCAATTAAACCATTTCTTCTCACTATATTTGAATATTGGATAATGCTCTTTATAGAAGTTTCAGGATTTGTCTTTCCATCCACAAAAATATCTCTGAGAGAGGAAATGGCTTTTAGGATATCCCTTAGCGGAAAACTCAACAGTACCGCGCCAAATGTTCCACCAAATACAATCACCGCAGCAGTTAACTGCATGATAGAATGGAGACTTCCCCCCTCGAACAGATTCCCGCCAACAATTGCAGTTATTCCGAAAATAATTCCCATAACGCTTGCACGGTCCATCAAACATCATTCCCCACGCTGATTACCGCTGATTTTTTTTCTTTTATTATCATATACAAATCTCTTGAATTCTGGTTTTCTGCCAAAATTCAATAATAAGCCAACCTCAATATTATTTAAACCTATCTGCGTTCATCTGTGTGAATCTGTGGCTGAAGTTACAAAGGTTCAAGGTTGAACCCTGAACCTTGCACCCTGAACCCTAAACCCTGAACCCTAAACCGTTTGTTGTTTATGTTTCCTTAGAATCTCTCTCTGGCGCTTGAGAGTATATTGGATTATCTCGTCCCTTACCTCATCATCCATATCAGAAAAATATAAAGCGACTTCATATTCGCCGCTTCCAAGATCATTTACCTGTACTATATTTCCATAGGCAAGTATTCCCACAGGAGGATATGTAGGCAGAAGCATTTTTATCTCAATTACGTCACCTATACCAACCTTTTCCTTCATTTTGAATCTTACGCCCGATGCGCTAATATTAACCGGCATGTTTTCAGCCTTTATAAGTCCCTCGCTCTCCAGTTGCAGGTGCTCAAGTATCAGTCCCAGCTTTGTGTTAATATTAACCAGCATCTTCCATAGTTGTGGATTTATTGTCCCATCAGATACATCCATATCGGAAATTTCCATACTATATCCTGGAAAGACCTTCGATTTCATATATGGAGAATCTTCTGTCACCTTCCTTGAGATCACGGGAAAAACATCATCCACCCGGAAATATCCACGTGCTTCCAGTTCCTTCCGTTCCAGTTCCTTCTGTTTCAATCTTAATGTGTTGTCCTCTATAGTAATAACCTCTCCTCCCCTTTCCCTACCGGTGTTTGCAAAAATGCAAGAACAATCTCACCTTCAAACTGAGAAGATGAACCTGTTTTTAGCTCTTTTATTGCAATATCATGACCAATTGAATTTCTATACGGCCTCGAGGATGTCATAGCGTCATAGGTATCGGCAACGGCAGCGATTCGCGCGATAAGGGGGATATCATCGCCTGCAAGACCATCTGGATAACCACTGCCATCGAACTTCTCATGATGATATCGAACAATATCCATCTCGTCAGGGAAAAACTTTAAAGGTTCTAATATATTATACCCTATAACGGGATGCAACCTGATTTCTGTTGTTTCTTCGGGTGTAAGCATTCCTGGCTTCACTAGAACGGTGTCCCTGACACCTATCTTTCCTATGTCATGGAGATAGCCGCCAAACCTTATAGCATCCTTATCTTCAGCACCGAGATTCATTACATCTGCAATCTGAAGGGAATATAAACTAACCCTTTCTGAATGATGCTTTGTATAGGGATCTCTGGCCTCGATACTGATGACCAGTGATTTCAATGTATTCATGAGATTAGCATAAAAGACTTCATAAAGGGCGTTGTTCTCTATTCTCATGGCTGCCTTCTCTGCAAAGGTAAGCGCAAGACGTATCTCATCGTCTGTGAATGTAGTCCCATCTGCCTTGTTTGAGAGGTTCAGGATCCCAAAGACCTCATTATTTATGGTAAGGGGAACAGAAAGAAAAGGGGAGGTAAGAAGACTGCCATTGTGGGGACTAATCTCCCCCAATGAGGCAAGGCAAAAGGTTTTTTTCTTTATCACATTCTCAAAAATACTGTTCGCAATGGAAATATCTTTTGCCATTGTCCCTATGGTTCCCTTTATTTTCAGGTGCCCATTTTCAATAGCGCCAAAGGATGCCTCTTTTACCGCAAAGAGCTTTGATGCCATCGCTACAATACTTTCGAATATCTCTTTATTATCACACAGGCCATCAAGCTCAGTGCTTATGGATTGGAAGATGCCTATCTCCTGAAGTTTCTTAGAAAGCTCCGCTTTCAGCTTCCCGACGGATGCCTCGTAATCATCTTTTACTGCAATTTTGTTTAAATTTAAAAGTTTTCTTTCACCGGTTATCCTGTCTGCAATAGATATTACCGTATCAATCCTGAATGGTTTTGTTATGAAATCCTGTGCACCTTCTTTCATGGCATTTACCGCCATGTCTACAGAGGAAATGCCCGTAATTATAACCACAGGCATAGAGGAGTTAATCTTTTTTATCTCTTTCAGAAAATCCATACCATTCAATCTTGGCATTGACATGTCTGCAAAAACAATATCGTATTCGTTATTTTTGATCTTTCCTATTCCGTCAAAACCATCTACGGCAACATCGGTTTTATAGCTGCCAACATTATAAAGCATGTCCGAGAGGAGACCTCTCATGAGAGGGTCATCATCAACTATTAATACCCTCCCCCTCTCCTTTTTCATTTCCATTTCCATTCCCCCTAATCAACCTTTTCTTTAATTTTTTCGATTCCTGTACTGAAAGGACATTCATCTCCTTTAATTTTTCTATCCTCTCTATCCAGTCCGTTATAATTTGGGGATTATTACTCCCCGAAACTGTCTTTATTACCTCGATGTCACGATAAGTATCCCTGATATGTTTCATTAATTCCCTGTTTTCATTTATTAATTCCACCCTTTTATATACTCTTTCCGCAATAATGAGTATCTCCTGAACCTTGAACGGTTTTGTCAGGTAATCATATGCCCCTCCTTTTATTGCCTCAAGTGCGGTATCCAGCGTTCCATAAGCAGTGAGTATAACAACGGAGGCTTCAGGATTGATTCTCAGAGCGTGCTTAAGAACATCAAGCCCATCAGCCCCGGGCATTCTGAGATCAGTTATAACGAGGTTTATATCCTCAAGTCTGAGAATATTTATAGCCTCGATACCATTTGTTGCCGACACAACAGAATACCCCTCTTTGCAGAGAATGCTGCTGACAATATCTCGTGGTATCTCATCATCATCTGCCACTAATATCCTAAAATTTTTTGTATCCATCTTATTTTGTTCCTCTTATCCTTTCCAACACCTCGGTTTTAGCCTGTCCGATAATTTGCTTCTTTTTTGCCTCTGCTGATATATTTATAATATCATGTGGTTCTACCTGCTCTTTCTCAAGAAGGACGGAGGGTTTAAGTTTTAATACCCTGTTATAAGCATGCATTGCCTCATTAATCTGAAAGGGAAATATTGTCATGTTATTCACCTTAGGAACATAAAAACAGTTAAGTTAGTTCTATTGGTTCAGTTAGTTCTGATTAACGTTTATTGACGTCCTCCCTTACTGACTTCCAAACAACAGCGGGCATAACAGCGGGCTCAAGCCCGCTGTTATATGTTCAACATCAAACCAATCAAACTAATGAAACCAGTAAAACAACTCTATTCACCTAGGTCCAAAAAGGAAATTCCTATACGATTTTATATCAAGACAGGGAAGAAAAACCCCCGCCCCTCACTACATCTATCGGGATATGTTTAAAAAACTTTAGTCAGGATATCAAAAATCTATCCCCCAGTCATTTCTTTGACACATATTTAATCAGGGATTATTAAAAAAACACTTTATTTCCAGTATGTTTCCATTGGGCATAGTTTTTGATATACACATAAGATAGATTGCAAGTGACTACTCAGGAGCCAGGAGTCAGAATGAAAAAGACTAAAAAGGATTAGGAGACCCAGAAATCTTTGATTTGAGGAGGATATAAATGGATAGAACAGAAGAAACGCTTGATATCCGAGCCGAAGAGCCTCAACAGGAACAACCCGGCAAGGGCAATAATAAGCTGATAATAATCGCTGGTGCAATTCTACTTTTGTTAGTAACTGGTTTCCTTGCCTATATAATGCTCTATGGTGAGAAGGAGAAAGCAGGCACTGCAGCGCATAAGAAAGAAGAAAGTTTGGGGAAAGAGGTGTTTGTCTCCCTTGACCCTTTTGTAATGAATCTCGCAGAACAGGGAAGGTTTTTGAAATTAAGCATGCAATTCGAACTTACTGATAAGTCTTATCAACCAATGGTCTTGGATAAAACCCCTAAGCTAAGGGATGCTATTATTATCCTTATAAGCAGCAAGGATAGCGAATCCATATCAAGCCCTGAAGGTAAGTTTCAATTAAAGGATGAGCTTCTTCTCAGGGCTAATCAGATAATAGGGGAGGGTGTTTTTAAGAATCTCTATTTCACGGAGTTTGTAATGCAATGAACGACATATTATCACAGGAAGAAGTGGATGCGCTCCTTAAGGGGGTACAGTCGGGAGAAATAGACACAGAAACGGCAAGGGATAAGATACTTTTAGGTGTCAGGCCCTATGATCTTACTAATCAGGAGCGGATAGTTCGTGGGCGAATGTCGGGATTCGAAATCATCAATGATAGGTTTTCAGGGTTTTTCAGAAACTCAGTCTCAAACCTCATCATGAGATTTGTTGATATAAGCGTAAATAATATAGAAATTGTAAAGTTTGGGGAATTTATGAAGAGAATCCCTTTCCCATCAAGTATTAATATATTTAAGATGGAGCCGCTCAAAGGCTACTCGCTTTTTGTAATCGAGGCCCCCCTGGTTTTTGCATTCGTAGAGTTCTTTTTTGGTGGCGCCAGCGCACAGAATGTTAAGTCTGAGGGAAGGGCATTCACAGCTATAGAACAGAGGATTATCAAGAAGGTTACGGCAATTGCTTTAAAGGATATGTCACTCGCATGGAATGCTATTGCGCCGATTGCCCCAAAACATATTGGCTCTGAGATGAACCCACAATTCGTGACGATCGTTACTCCCAGTGAGATAGTAATAAAAGTAGAAATTGATTTAGAGATTGAAGACTTCACAGGGAAGGTTTTCTTCTGTATTCCCTATTCTGTGATAGAACCTGTTAAGGAAAAGCTCTATTCAGGCATCCAGAGCGATAAATTTGAGATTGACCATAGATGGATTGAGAGGTTGAGGACAATGCTTATGGATTCTCATGTTGAGCTTGTGGCGGAAGTGGGCAGGGTGGAAATTCCTTTTGGGGAGATGATGAATCTTGATGTAGGCAGTGTGATTACTCTCGGCAAATCCATAACGGATGAGTTTGTCATCAGAGTAGAGGATATCCCGAAGTTTAGCGGGGTTCCTGGATATAGCAGGGGGAGCCAGGCTATAAAAATAACAGGGGGGCTTGTGTAATCTTAAATACAGGTAGATAGACTGTAGGCTTTAGGCTGTTAGGCTACAGCCTACAGCCTAAACAAAAGGAGTTTGCAATGGAAGAGAAGATAGAACAGCTGCCTGATGAGGTAGACTTTGAAGAGTTGAAGACTGAAGATAAGAAACTTTTGGGTACGAAGGATATGGATTTTCTCCTCGATATACCGCTTCAGGTAACGGTGGAACTGGGCAGGACAAAGATGCTTATAAACGACCTCTTGCAGCTCGGTCAGGGCTCGGTTGTCGAGTTGGAAAAGATTGCAGGGGAACCGATGGAGATACTGGTTAACAATAAGCTTGTGGCAAGAGGCGAGGTGGTTGTGGTCAATGAAAAGTTCGGTGTAAGACTGACAGATATTATAAGTCCTACAGAAAGGATAAAACAGCTAAAATGACAGGGGCATACATCCAGATGATAATAGCTCTTGCAGCGGTAATTGGACTAATATTTCTCATGGGTTTTTTTATCAGAAAGAAGCAGGGTAAGACGGGTTTAATGAGCATTCTTGCTTATCAGTCATTTGGACCGAGAAAAGGGGTAGCGGCGCTTAAGATTGGGAAAGAGATACTCCTCCTTGGCATCACATCAACAGAATTCAAGTTGCTAAAGACATTTGCTGAAAATGAATTAGATACGGAAATAGGCAGTGATATTACCTATAGACTGAATCGGCTGAGAAATATCAAGGAGCATTTGAGTGAATATAAATGACAAAATCATCGAAGTATTTCTGCTAATAAGCTTCTTATCCATTCTGCCGCCGATACTAATAATGTTTACGTCATTCACAAGGATTGTGGTAGTGCTTTCATTTTTGCGCCAGGCTATCGGCGGTCAGCAGATACCTCCAACACCTGTGATAATAGGCCTCGCACTATTCCTAACACTATTTATCATGTCTCCAACAATAGATGTAATTAACAGGGATGCAATAAGTCCCTATATGAATAAACAGATAACAATGCAAGAGGCTTTCAAAAGGTCTGAGTCTCCTATCAAGACCTTTATGTTGAAGCAGACAAGAGAAAAGGATATCGCTTTATTTTTGAACATAGCAAAGGAAAAGGTGCCTTCTGATTCCGGAAAACTTTCGTTAAAGATTGTTGTGCCTGCATTTGCCATAAGCGAACTTAAGACCGCTTTTGAAATAGGCTTCCTCATATATCTTCCGTTCTTGGTGCTGGACATGGTTGTGTCCAGCATACTACTCTCTATGGGCATGATGATGCTTCCCCCTGTATTAATATCTCTTCCATTCAAACTACTGCTTTTTGTCCTTATTGATGGGTGGAACCTTGTTGTGGGTTCTATTGTAAGGAGTTTCCAATGAGCGTGGATTTAGTCAAAGAACTTTTAGGAGAGGTATTCAAGACAATATTGCTTGTGTCAGGACCTATACTTCTTGTAAGTCTGCTTGTAGGACTGGGTGTGAGTCTTTTCCAGGCAGTAACACAGATACAAGAGTTTACCTTAACATTTGTGCCAAAGATGGTTGCTGTGTTTGTATCTCTTTTTATATTCTTTCCATGGATGGTCAAGACATTGATAGCTTTTACAATTAATATCATAGAAAAGATACCGGTATATATAAGATGAAACGGTGACTACTCGGGTTCAAAGTTCCAAGGTTCAAGGTTAGAAAACGATGAACTAGACCAGCATGAAGATAAGGCAACCAACTGTGAACCGTGAACCTGACAACCTGAGTAGTTACAAATTTTTCTTCATAGGTTAAAATGGATATCTTCGCAAAATATATCCCAAACTTTCTATTAATCCTCCTGAGGGCAGGGGTTGTCGTTAGCCTGCTTCCATTTTTGGGCAGCAAGAATGTCCCGGCACGGTTCAAGATAGGTTTTGTTGTTGCTATAGCCTTTATCCTTACGCCTGTTGTGGAATTTAAGATCTCACAGACAGAGATACCTATTTTAGTTCTGCGTGAGGTTATGTTAGGCATTACCTTCGCCCTTACAGCCAGGTCTATTTTTTTTGCTGTGGATATGGCAGGCCAGATGATGAGCAATGTAATGGGTCTGTCCATTGCTACTGTATTTAACCCCGAACTGGGGCAGTCAACAGAGGTAGCACAGATATATGGTGTTATCGCTATGCTTATTTTTCTTGCTATGGATATCCATCACGACCTTGTATATGTTTTTGTAAAGAGTTATGAATGGCTTCCATCAGGACATATAGATATAAAAAATCTTGCTGTTTATATGACCTCGTTAGGCGCAAAGATGCTTATCATTGCACTGAAGATAAGCGCCCCTGTAGTTATAGCCATGGTCATCTCAAATCTATTGCTCGGATTTATATCTAAGGCAGCCCCGCAGATGAATATCTTCTTTGTAGGATACCCTGTGTACATTTTTGTGGGTTTTATCGTGATGCTATTTAGTATTTCTGTGTTTGTGCCTCTGATCGGCACGTATTTCAATATTATAAAAGATGATATGGTTAGGGTTCTTGTTATAGCAAGGGGTTGAGGGATTTGTGCTGTTTGAGGGATTGAGATGCCTGAAGAACATGAAAAAATAGAGAAGGCAACGCCACGAAAGCGACAGAAGGCCAAGGAAAAAGGTCAGGTCGCCAGGAGCCGTGAACTCACATCAATAGCCGGTACGGCAGGAATCCTGCTCATGTTTTATTTTGCAGGGGATAGTTTCCTAAAAAATATTACGCTAGAAACAGGGAAACTTCTGGGACTCCAATACGGGCAAGACCCGATTACTGTTATGAAAGCAGCTTCATACAAAATGCTCTGGACATTAATGCCATTTTTAGGAACCACGGCAATATTCGCTATAATTGCAGGGGTATTGCAGGGAGGGATCATTTTCAAACCTTTGAAGTTCGAGATTGAAAAGCTAAACCCCCTAAACGGACTTAAGCAGTTGTTTTCCATATCTGGTCTTGTGAATTTCCTCAAGAGCTTTTTAAAGTTTGTTGTGGGCGGATTCATGTTCTACTACATCATTAAGAAGCTTATATCTATCCTTCCCTTCACAGCGGACATGGATATCAATGGTCTTCAGGAAATATCAGGCAGGCTTATATCTAAAGCTGTGTTATCTGCGTTAGTCATTTTTTTTATCCTTGCAATTATGGATTATCTCTATGAAAGATGGAGATTTGAGCGTTCCATAAGAATGACCAAACAGGAGATAAAGGAAGAGTATAAGGAGTCAGAGGGTGAGCCGTTAATCAAATCGAGGATAAAGAGCCTTCAGAGGGAGATGGCAAGGAAACGAATGATGCAGGAAGTTCCAAAGGCAACGGTGGTCATAACAAACCCAACACATATTGTTGTTGCCCTGAGATATAAGAGAGACGAGATGTCAGCGCCTGAGGTTATTGCAAAAGGCGCAGGATTCATAGCTGAGAAGATCAAAGATATTGCAAGAAAACACTATATTCCTGTTGTTGAGGACAAACTATTGGCCAGGGCTCTCTACAAGCTTAAAATTAACTCATATATACCCGATGAACTTTACAGAGCCGTGGCCAGGATACTGGCATATATATATGCTCAGGAAAAAGGATTCGAGGGGTCAAGGTTGAACCCTTGACCCCTTGAATCCTTGAATCCTTTTTTTGCTCTTAATAGGTGGACAGGTATGAACTTTCTCGAACTGATACAAAAAAGAGGGGGCGTCTTTGTTGCCATAGGCGTAGTCTCTATTTTAGGCGTGATGATACTGCCTATCCCCCCTTTTGTACTGGATATCCTTCTGTCATTCTCTATATCCCTGTCAATAATTATACTCGTAACCGGCATATATATTAAAAAGCCTCTGGATTTATCTGTATTTCCTTCAATGCTTCTCATAACAACACTTTACAGGCTCGCATTGAATATTGCATCCACCAGGTTGATACTGCTCAGAGGGAATGAAGGTATGGATGCTGCAGGGGAAGTGATAAAGTCATTCGGGAATTTCGTTGTAGGTGGAAACTATGCGGTTGGTTTTGTAGTCTTTCTGATCCTGGTGATTGTAAATTTTGTGGTCATAACAAAGGGATCAGGCAGGATAGCGGAAGTTGCTGCAAGATTCACTCTTGATGCAATGCCGGGTAAGCAGATGGCTATAGATGCAGACCTTAATGCCGGGCTCCTTGATGAATCAGAGGCAAGGAGAAGGAGGACACTTGTTTCTCAAGAGGCTGATTTCTATGGGGCAATGGATGGGGCCAGTAAATTTGTCAGAGGTGATGCCATCGCAGGGTTAATAATAACGGGTATAAATATTATCGGTGGTTTCGTGATAGGTACGCTGCAGGAGGGTATGCCCCTTTTAGAAGCTGCAAAGACTTATACCATATTGACCATTGGTGATGGTCTTGTTTCACAAATCCCGGCGCTGCTCATTTCTACTGCTGCGGGTATTGTTGTTAGCCGTGCCGGAACAGATACAGATATTGGGAAAGATATAGCCAGACAGCTATTAACAAATCCCAAAGCACTGGGTACTACATCGGGGGTAATGGTTGTCCTCGGCCTTGTACCTGGGCTTCCACACATTTCTTTCTTACTTCTTGCGACTATATCAGGAGCCCTGGCATATGTCCTTTCGAGGGCTGCAGTTGAGGTCGAAAAAGAACGGAAAATCAAGCCAATGGCCCAAGAACCCGCTATAGATACTGTCATAGAGATAGAACCGCTTACCTTTGAGATAGGCTATGGCTTAATCCCCCTTGTAGAGGGCGGGAAGGTAGACCTTCTTAATAAGATAAAGGCAATGAGGAGACAACTTGCCTCTGAGCTTGGTTTTGTTGCGCCTTCAATACATATAAAGGATAACCTTCAAATCAGGCCGCATGAATATAGTTTGCTCATACGGGGTATTGAGATTGCAAGGGGTGAGGTTATGATCGGTCACTGCCTTGCTGTTGCATCAGGAGAAGCGGAAGAAATAGAGGGGATACCCACAAAGGAACCGGCATTTGGACTTCCAGCCTTCTGGATCAGTGATAAAGATATGGATAAGGTTCAAACAAAGGGCTATATGGTTATTGACCCTCCAACAGTGATTACTACACATCTGACTGAACTAATAAAAACTCATGCGTGGGAGCTTCTCACAAGGACAGAAGTCCAAAGTTTATTGGACAATCTCTTGAAAAACTATCCAAAAATTGTTGATGAGCTTATCCCTTCTCTTTTAACATTAGGGAGTGTTCAAAGGGTACTTCAGAATCTTTTGAGGGAAAGGGTGCCGATAAATGACCTTGTTGCCATACTTGAGACCCTTATTGATTGGGCGCCTTCCACTAAGGATACGGAGTTGCTCACAGAATATGTGAGGCAGTCCCTTTCGAGGTACATAACCAAACAGTATATCTCTCCTGATGGGAATATCTATGTTACAACCCTGGATCCGGAGTTTGAAAGAGTGATTTCTCAGGCCATGGAAGCCGGAGGTGCAATAAGTCCTGAAGTTGTAAATAGATTGATGAGGGCAATAGAGACCGCCATCACAGAAGGCAGGTTTAAAGGCCCCCAGCCAATTATTCTTTGCTCCACGCAGGTGAGGAGATTCCTTAGAAAAATCATAGAGAGATTTCTTCCATCGCTGGTCATTCTTTCCAATGCAGAGATATCTCCATCAGTAAAACTATCTACCACGGGGGTGTTGAGATATGAAGATTAAAAAATTTAAAGCAAGAAATTTTGCTGAGGCTCTCGAATTGGTGAAGAAAGAACTTAGCGAAGACGCAATAATACTGTCTACAGAGGAAAAAAAAGGCGCCCGGCCTTTTGTTGAGGTGACCGCGGCGGTAGACTATGACATGGAATATAAAAGTCAGGAGTCGGGAGTCGGGAGTCAGGAGTCAGGAATAGAAAATAAGATATTCGAGACTCAAGACTCACGGCTTACGACTAACAACTCGTCCATTGAAGAGATTAAAGGTGAGATCGAGATCCTACGCGAGACCATAGAAAACATGAGAAATAATGGCTATGAAATATCATTGCCGCCAAATAAGAGGATGATATTGTCTTTTCTCAGAGAAAGGTCGGTACGGGAGGAGTTTGCCTTAAGTCTCTGTGGAAAAGCTAATGATTTAAATGACATACCACCGTTAATATCGGCTGATATAAAGGTAAAGGAATCCGGCATCTCAAACGATGGGTGTAAAAAGGCTGTTATGCTCATTGGACCGACAGGTGTAGGAAAGACTACAACTATAGCTAAACTTTCAGCCCTTGCAATAAAGGATAGCAAGAGAGTTGGGATTATTAATCTTGACAGCTATAGAATAGGAGCGCTTGAACAGATGAGAATATATTCCAGGATTATGGGCATACCGTTGTCTATTGTCTCGAACGCCAATGAATTAAAGAATAGTTTCTCGAAGTTTGCTGAGGACAGAGATATTATTTTTATAGATACCACAGGGAGGAATCCAAGTGATGAGTCATATATCAATTACATCACCGAGATATGTAAAACAGATATACCTTTGGAGCTTCATCTCCTTATGAGTGCAAACTGCGATAATGAGTTCATGATAGAGGCTTATAAATTTTACACGAAATTGCCCATTGATTATGTAGCCCTCACAAAGGTTGATGAGGCCGTGAGATTTGGTTCCTTATACAATTTTCTACTCACATACCGCAAGCCTGTCGCATATATAACAACAGGACAGAATGTGCCCGGAGACATCGAATTTGCTACAGTGGATAAGCTTGTAAATCTCATATTAGAGAAGGGGTGTTATAAATGCTGAAGGAAAGACAAAAGGAGAGAAAACATGTGAAGACAATAGCTGTGGCCAGTGGTAAGGGGGGAGTTGGTAAGACCAATGTTGTGGCAAATCTCGCTATAGCAATGAAAAAACAGGACAAAGATGTGATGATTTTAGATGCTGACCTTGGACTCAGCAATATAGATATCCTTCTTAATCTGTCTCCGCGCTATAACATACAGCATGTAGTAAGTAGTGAAATGACACTCAAAGATATTGTGGTTGATGGTCCCCATGGGATAAAGATAATACCTGCCAGCTCTGGTGTGCAGGAGTTAACGGCGCTTGATGAATTCCAGAGGTTGAAGCTTCTGGAGGAATTTGACGCTTATGATAATGCTACTGCTGTTGCTGATGTCCTCCTTATAGATACCGCTGCCGGCATATCAGGAAATGTAGCCTTTTTTTGTATCGCAGCACAGGAAATTGTGGTAGTAACGTCACCGGAACCCACAGCCATTACAGATGCCTATGCCCTTATTAAGGTTCTTTTTACCAGGTATCAGGAAAAGGAATTCCACGTTATTGTTAATTCGGTAAAGAGTCCTGAAGAAGGTTTTGAAGTCTTCAAAAAGCTCTCCATGGTAACCGAAAGATTCCTGAATATATCCCTTGATTATCTCGGCCATATCCCTTTTGATGACTCTGTGCAGAAGGCGGTAAGTTTACAGAAGGCATTTGTGGATATATATCCAAAGAGTCTTGCCTCAAGACAGATTTTTGAGATCGCATCTAGAATTTTAGACTCAAACTGCAATGTCAAGGGGACATTGCAGTTTTTTATCGGAAATTTGCTGTCTGCTTCAGTCAACACCTCGAAATAAGGAAGAATGAACGCTTAAACACCTGAGTAGTTACGGGTGTTTTAGGGGAAAAGCTATGTCTGGATATAAAATGGGATTAACCGAGGAAGAAAAAGAAAAAATAATCAAGGACTCTCTCCCATTCATAAAATATACTGCCTACAGATTAGCGTGGAGATTGACTCCACAGCTTACTGTAGAGGATCTTATAAGCGTCGGGATAGTAGGCCTTTTAGATGCCCTTCAGAGGTTTGAACAAGGAAGGGTAAAGCTTAATACCTTTGTGAAGTTCAGGATAAAAGGAGCGATGCTTGATGAACTGCGGGCAATGGAATGGATGCCTATATCCATAAAAAAGAAGATCGGTTTAATTAAAAAGGCACATCTTAAGCTTGAGAGAGAACTCGGGCGCCAGCCAGAGGATGAGGAGGTCGCAGAGAGTCTTAAAATAAGTCTGGATGAGTACTACAGTATACTCCAGAATGCAAATGTTACAGCGTCACTGAGGTTTGAGAATTTCAATGGTAAGAATGGAGAAGATGAGGTAAACCTTGCCGAATGTATTCCTGATCCGAATGCCGGTAACCCTCTTGAGATATTCGAAGAAAAGAACAGGAAAGAGTTGCTCGCATGCCTTATTGATGAACTTCCGGAAAAAGAAAAACTTATTTTTTCCCTTTATTACTGGGATGAGATGACAATGAAGGAGATAGGCAATGTACTGAACCTGACAGAAGGCAGGGTATGTCAGGTCCATAGCCAGACATTGATAAGACTTAAGGGAAAACTGAGCAGTAAGGAAAAACAGGCAGATAGACTGTAGTTTAGGCTATAGACTATTAGCCTGTAGACTATTAGCCTACTTCAGCCTACAGCCTACAGACTATTAGGCTACTATAGCCTGCAGCCTAAACACCTGTGTAGTTCTATATATTTATGAAAGGGGGGATCACTGATGCCTGATTATAAAATGAAGTTCCTGGTTGTTGATGATTTTTCAACAATGAGACGGATTGTAAAAAACATACTCAAACAACTGGGTTATGAGGAAATCGAAGAGGCAGAAGACGGCGTTAATGCATATGCAAAATTAAAAAGTGGGAGGTTCGGATTCGTTGTGTGTGATTGGAATATGCCCAATATGGATGGCCTTCAACTCCTGAAGAAAATTAGAAACGACCCTGAATTAAAAGATATGCCATTCCTTATGATTACAGCCGAGGCAGAAAAACATAAGGTTGTAGAGGCTATAAAGGCAGGCGTCAATAATTATATCGTTAAACCATTTACAGCAGAGTTATTGAAGGAGAAGATGGATAAAATATTTGAAAACCTTAGGAAGTGACACTCCGGGGATATACTGGAAAGGATAAGAGAAGGTGAAGAATAAATTAGAGCTTATTAAGACTGTTGACACTATGGCAGGAGAGGTGAAGATGAATGATCTGCATAACCTCAAGGAATTTTTTGAAAAGATGGGGATGGATTCTCAAGACCAGAGGCATGGGATATTGGAGGAGATAATCAGCTTCACGGATGCCCTTGTAGGTCAGGATTATGAAAAAGCGAATAATGCTGTACATAGCATGATGAAAAAAGGACAGGATGACCTCTTTAAGGAGGTCGGCAAGATTACAAGAAAAATACATACTGCTATTAATGGATTTAAAGAGGCAATTGACCCGAGATTCAAAGAGATAGCCACGGTTGATATGCCAAATGTCATTGACAAGCTCCAACTTGTTATTGATAAGACAGAAGAAGCTGCCAATAAGACAATGGAGACGGTAGAAAAATATATATTAAACATGGATGACCTTGCCTCACATATAAGAAATCTAGAAGGGCCGGAAAGTTCAGTGGATTATCTGAAGGAGTTTAAGAATAAGCTTGAAAACGATTTGACCGGGATACTCATGGCACAATCCTTTCAGGACATTACAGGTCAGATAATAAAAAAAGTCATTAAACTTGTGGGAGACATCGAGGAAGAACTTGTAAGGTTGATAACAACATTTGGCCTGAAGATAGAACAAGGTGTGAAGACAGAAAGGACAGAAGGCGAATTGATTTCCCAGTCGGGTGTGGATGACCTTTTGAAGGAGTTTGGGTTCTAATGGTAACTGCTCAGGTTGTTCAGGCTATCCACCTGAGCAGTTACCGGACATTACTGATATGGAGCGACAAATGTCTGTGGGACCAACAAAAAAGATTTACGAGACCCCGATGAAAAGAGAAGAGAATAAGGGACCATCACAGCGGAAAATACCGAAATCTTCCCAAAAGGAAGAAAAGGAAGAAAAGGAAGAAAAGGAAGAAAAGGGGAGGATAGATATTGAAGTTTAAAATGTTTAAGAGAATTTTCAGAAGAAAAGGGGAGGGCAATGACCTTCTAACCCGTGAGCTTGCAGAGGTTAAAGAGACTGCAGACATCATATTTGAAAGACTGGGGAAAAAGATTAGAATGTTTAAGAGAATTTTCAGAAGAAAGGGGGAAGACAATGACCTTCTAACTCGTGAGCTTGTGGAGGTTAAAGAGATTGCAGACATCATATTTGAAAGACTGGAAAAAAAGATCGGGGCATTAAAGGCAATAGAAGCCTCTGTGGACGAAAAGATAGCAACCTTCGAGAAGTTTAATAAAACCGACATATCTGTCGGCCCCTATCCGGAAAGCATAAACAGCCTCGAAGTCGAGTCGCACCGACAACAGAAGATTGTTGCCCTTAAGCAAAGAGGTCTGAAAATTGACGAGATAGTGAATATCCTTGACATCCCTGTGGGCGAGGTAGAACTCATCCTGAATCTTTATCTAGAGAGATTTTTTAATGATAACTGCTCAGGTGTTTGGGCTGAAGTGTCCTAACAGTCTTTCACCTTTAGTCTATCATGACCGTTCACGGTTCTCAGTTTACAGTTTACGGTAATTATAACAGCAGGCATCACAACAGCAAGCTTAAGCTTGCTGTTATTATATAAAGCTTGAAGCATTTTTGCCAACTGTTAACTGCAAACCGTGAACTGTGAACGGATACTTACATTGGAATGGTCTCCCGGAATCCATGGTTAAGTGGTTGGGTGATGACAAGTTTATTTTTACTGTGTGCCCCAATATGTTTTAGTGCTTTTGCAGAAACCGCTCCATTTCCATTCCGACCCCCGATCAATGCTACTAACTCTCCCACTAAACACTTCATCTGCTCCGACTGAGCATTCATCTCTTCTGCTGCTGAGGCCGACTCCTCCGCACCAGATGCATTCTTCTGCACCACCTTGTCCATCTCAGCTACGGCATTGCTTATTTGCCCTATCCCCTGAGCCTGCTCATTAGAGGCTGCCGAGATCTCCCCTACCAGTTCACCCACTTTCTGGGCACCTGATGCGACCTTCGCAAAGGCCTCGTTTGTCTTCGATACAGTATCCGAACCGTTCTTGATCTTCTTGACCGTCCCTTCAATCAGGTTCGCCGTATTCTTCGCAGCATCAGCTGCCCTCATGGCTAAGTTTCTAACCTCATCGGCAACTACAGCAAATCCAGCCCCTGCCTCTCCAGCGCGCGCCGCCTCTACTGCCGCATTCAAAGCCAGGAGATTGGTTTGAAAGGCAATCTCATCAATCGTTTTGACGATCTTGGCCGTCTCCTCGCTGGCATGAGAAATCTCTTTCATCGACTCATTCAATTCGGCCATCGAACGGTTCGCCTCCTCCACAACCTTGCTTGTATCCGCCATCATATTATTGGCCTGATTGGCGTTGTCCGCATTCTGCCTCGTCATCGACGACATCTCTTCAATCGAAGAGGAAGTCTCCTCCAACCCCGCCGCCTGCTCCGAGGCATTCTCTGCAAATGACTGGCCGGCAGAAGCTATCTGAGAGGAGGCAGAGGTAACCTGGTCGGATACCTCGATCATACCGGAGGCAATTTTTTCTAATGGAACTGATAGCTTCCGCGCGACAAAAATCAAGGTTCCCAGCATTAAGGCAATCCCTAAGGAGGGCGCGATAATAGTGACCATGATATTGTATATGCCAAATTTGCCCCAGATAAATAGAGCCATCGCCAGCATATAGACCCCCGGCAGGAGCTGTCCCCATAGCCTGGTGGTAAGCGTCCATTTAAAAATCAGATATAATGCCAATAGCACTGTCATTCCCCCCGCTGCGCAGATTCCTGCGGTCAATAAGATTTCATTAATCATAACAACCTCCTTGTTAATTGGAATAACTATTCATCGTTGATCTCTCTTCACTTAATTCAAATAACCCCTCAGGGTCCAGAATCAGCCCGATGTTACCATCGCCCAGGATGGCGCCGGCAGAAACCCCCTTAATATTTTTTAACCCATCACCGAGGCTCTTGATTACTACCTCTGCTTTACCTATGATCTTATCCACCAGCAGACATTTGGATCGGCCATCTCCGTCAACAACCGCCACGATACCTTCCCAGGGGTCCCTGCATTCAGGTTTTATATGGAATAAATCATACAATCTTACAAGGGGCAGCAATTGACCCATCACGTTAATTGTCTCTCCTTTGCCGATAATGTTGTTGTATAGGTCCCGAGAGGGACGTAACATCTGACGAATCGCCATTGTCGGAAGGATATAATATTCAGTGCCCACCTTTAAAATTATCCCATCAATAATGGCCATGGTAAGAGGGAAACTTACTATGAAGGTGGTGCCATTCCCATAAAGACTTTCGATATCTATTTTTCCCCGCAGTTTTTCTACTGCTTGTTTTACCACGTCCATGCCGACCCCACGTCCTGAGACATCTGTCACCGCCTTTGCTGTCGAAAGACCGGGCAGGAAAATGAGTCGGAAAATATCCTGATCTGTAAGACTGTCGGCATTGTTGATGATGCCGTTCTTAATGGTCTTTTCCAGGATTTTTTCTTTGTCCAATCCCCTTCCGTCATCGGATATTTCGATGATGATGTTTCCCCCTCTGTGGTAGGCTTTCAAGCGGATCAAACCCTGTTCCGATTTGCC
The DNA here is from genome assembly GCA_016209225.1 of Desulfobacterales bacterium. Lineage (GTDB taxonomy): Bacteria > Desulfobacterota > UBA8473 > UBA8473 > UBA8473 > UBA8473. The sequence continues at coordinate 5,063 of JACQWO010000048.1, read as the reverse complement.
GAGTTTTATCCTTTCTCCCGGCATCTCTATGCCGTGATCAACAGAGTTCCGTATCATATGGACAATGGGGTTATAAATTTCATCCACCATGTTACGATCAATCTCCGTTTCTTCACCCTGTATCTCGACGGCAACCAACTTTCCGGCGTCTTTGGCAAGATCTCTCACCAGGCGTGATACCCTCTGAAATATCTGTTTGATCGGTATCATCCTCAGACCTGTGGATACCCTCTGTAGTTCCGATGTAATCCGGAAGAACTGAGAAATGTTTCTCATGAGGTTTCTGTCTGTATTTGATTGTTTTTTAAGAGCCTCCTGAATCATGGACTGGGTAATAACCAGTTCACCAACCATGTCAATCAGGTCATCTAATTTTCCGATATCCACCCTGATTGTTGTTGTATCGGTAATCCGATCCGCCTGTTTTCTCAATGCCTTGGACAACTGTTTGGGGGTAACCTTACCCTCGCTTATCAGTGTCTCTCCAATCTTTTTCTCAGGGGGTCCCTGTGCTATCTTCAAGCTCTCTTCAAGGACATCCTCTGTGATGATGCCATCATCCATAAGGATTTCTCCCACCTTTTTTACATTGGGAGCATCCTCAACAAAGCGGCACTCTTCAATTTGTTTTATCCGGCTTTCTATGCCGGCAGTATCCACTTTAAATGGCTCTCCTCCCCTGCCTTCCAGATCGTCCTTCAACTGACCGATCATTGTCTTTAAGGCATCAGCTCCATCCAGGACAACATCTATAAGGTGGGGAGTAACAGGCAATTCATCGCTTCTCACCTTGTCCAGAAGGTCCTCCAGATTATGGGATAGATCACGTATTTCCTCCAGATTAAGGAAACTGGCTACCCCTTTTATTGAGTGAAAGGGTCTGAAGACGGCATTTATATAATTTTTGTCCTCTGAATTTTGCTCTAGATTGAGGACATTTATTTCGATCTGCTCTATATATTCCAGTCCCTCGGTAATAAAATCTTTCAGCAGAGACTCATCCTCAATCTGAAATTTTTCTTCCGGTGCCCCCTCTTCTTGTGGATAAGGGGAAACCGTTTCCGGCGTATCTTTCGTCAATTCCTCCCCTGTAAGGAAAAAAACTGTCTCAATAAACTCCCTTACGTTCCCCTGATACGTGCCTGTGTTCTCATATCTCTCGGTAATTTCCTGCATCAGGGAGATACCCTTTTCGAATAGAGATAATCCTGCCTCCTTATCATCCATGGCATCAAGTATAATCTTCTCCAGAATATGAATCGATGCCCTGGCTACTTCCGTGATCTGACCAATTTTGAGGGTTTCTGCCTTCTTTATCACGTTGTCGAGCTTGTTGAGAAATTTACCGGCAGATGGGACATCGATATCGCCCTTGCCAAGGATCATGAATTCAGAAGCAATTTCGTTCAGTAAATTGATTAATAGAGTATATTCCATATACTACATCATCCTTTAAGGTTCAGGGTTCAAGGTTCAAGGTTTAACCCTGAACCCTGGACCTGAGCAGTTACACCATCCTTACTATTTCGGAGGCAATTTCTCCTAACGGCAGGACCTTGTCTACGGCATTTAATCTTATGGCCTCCTTCGGCATTCCAAATACCACGCAGGACATTTCATCCTGGGCAATTGTGGCTGCCCCTGTCTGCTTCATCTCCAGAAGCCCCTCTGCGCCATCCGAACCCATACCGGTCAATATGATCCCTATCGCATTTGCCCCCGCATACCTGGCTGTTGATTTGAAGAGGATATCAACAGCCGGACGCTGATGGTTAACCATGGGCCCGTTTCTCACCTCTACATAGTATCTGGAACCGCTCCTCCTTAAGATCATGTGAAAATTACCAGGGGCGATCAATGCCATTCCCGGAGTTACCGAATCATTATCTTTAGCCTCACTGACAGTGATCTCGCATATACTGTTTAGCCGCTCTGCAAAGGCACGGGTAAAATTGGCCGGCATGTGTTGAACCACAAGAATCCCCGGTGAATTGGGCGGCATTCTGGTCAAAACCATCTTTAATGCCTCCGTTCCGCCTGTAGAAGCGCCGATTGCAATAACTTTATGAGATGTCTGGGCAAGGGACTTCATGGATTCAGACCTTCCTGAATCTGCGGCATCTCCCGTCCTCTTTCCGATTATTCTCGCCTTTGAGGCTGCTCTGATCTTCTCGGCTAACTGTACACCCATATCTCCAACAGAGTAAGAACCCCCCGGCTTCGCGACCACCTCCACTGCGCCGATATCGAGGGCATCCAGCGCCAACTTCCCTCCCTTCGGGGTGAGGGAACTCACGATGATGGTCGGCAGTGGATAATATTTCATCAGCTTCTTCAGAAATGTTAAACCATCCATTCGCGGCATCTCTATATCAAGGGTAATAACGTCCGGCTTGAGATTTACGATCTTGTCTCTGGCAACAAATGGGTCGGGAGCGACCCCGACCACTTCAATGTCAGGGTATTTTGAAAGCTCCTCTGAGAATATCTTTCTTACAATAGCAGAATCGTCAACTATCAAAACTTTAATCTTATTCAAGATCACCATCCCCTAAAGGATTCAAGTGAAAGGCGTTAAAATTAAATCCCTTGAACCCTCGAATCCTGGAATCCTCGAACCCTATTTTCTGTAGTGCAAGTGTTTAGGCTGTAGTAGGCTAATAGTCTGTAGGCTGAAGGCTGTTAGTAACCGCACAGTCTAAAAGCCTACAGTCTACAGCCTAATAATCTACAGGCTAATAGTCTACAGGCTATCTATTGCGATCGGCCATCGTCATTATTACCTCCAGGCATTCACCGTTTGACACAAAGTTCAATCTAAACATAGAGTCCTGTAAATCCGGCCCCTGGCATGGAATAGCCCCTGGATTTCTCCTAAATATGGGGAGGGACAGGTTAAATGCTTCGTCAACATTGAACTTCCGGAGGAAATTCCCGCAGATCATGTTTGCCGCCTCTTTAGAGCAATCTTCTATGTCTTTTTCCGTGATTTCATAGGCGTCAAGACTCAGCATATTTTGCGCCATCATCTCTGTCAACCCTCCCGAAAGAGAGAGCTGCCCTTCTCCCCTTACAGATCCGTCAAAGTTTATGGTTACCGCTATATCGTCTTCTCCTTTTACATATCCATCAAAACCTATGGTTACCGCTATATCGCATCCTTCATGATCCGCATTGAGAGCTTCAAGAGAGATGTAAAACATCTTTTCAAAGACCTCAAAAGTCGAGTCCATCAACATTTTTTTTATCTTCTTCGTATCCACCATCATCTCCCACCCCTATGACCTGGTAAAGAACCCTTCTCAGTTCTTCAGGCAAGAAAGGCTTTTTTATAAATCCCTTTGCCCCAAGGTTAAAAACATCTTCCATCCGTTCGTTACTGCCTTCCGTGGTTACGATAACCACGGGGATTTCCTTATAAAGAATGTCTTGCTGTAACTTGTTTAATAATTCCAAACCATTTACCTCGGGCATGTTAATATCCGATATAATTACATCCACCCAATAGTTTGCCAGCACCTCCAGAGCTTCTCTGCCATTACCTGCTTCAAAACAGCAGTCCACCTTAAATCCTGACAAGGATATAACCTTCTTAATCACGGCCCGCATTGAATTTGAATCATCTATGACGAGTATATTGAATGACATAACAACCCCCTTACAGTTCCTTCATCCCCTCCGTGGAATTTTTAACGTAACATCTGCCGTCGGAAATATGGAGACGAACGGTTCGGTTGTGGTTTTCACCGGTATCTTCTGCATCTATCATCACATTATTTTTCCAGAAGATTTTCCGCAGCGCCGTGAGGTTTCTTTGACCGATCCGGAAGTAGCTTGAATCATCGAGGATGCTTGCCCCGCCGATTACCTTCACAAGCATGCGCGTCTTTATTGCCCCCAACCTGTAGCAGGACTTAAATAAAAGAGGGACCCCTGTGTCGGCAAACATTGCCGGTTTATCGCCGGCTTTATTTATGTCTATTGATGAGTCAGGAAGCATGAAGTGCAAAAGACCACCCACTTTTATTTTAGGATCATAAACAGCTACTGCAATACATGAACCAAGGGCGTAGGTAATCAGGACATCTTCGCAATTATTGCTGACATTCATATCCGAAATACCAACGATAATATCGCTCATTAACTATGTTTCCTGTAAATGCTCGGTTCTATATATTTGAAGGGATGCGAGATCCCTGACAGGCTTTCCGCATGACCCACGAAAAAATATCCACCATCTTTTAGGCAGTTGTAAAACCTATTTACCAGGAGCCCCTGGGTTGTTTTATCAAAATAGATCATGACATTCCTGCAGAATATGATATCAAAAAGAAAATCAGGGGGCGGAGGGTCCATCAGATTAAACTTCATAAACTGTATCATCCTCCTGACCTCATCTTTGACGCGATAATATCCTGCCCATTCACCACAACCGTACTGGAAATATTTCTTCAAAATTCCAGGCAATATATTCTTGAGTTTCTGGTTTAAGTAGATACCGTTTGTGGCTGTTTTAAGAACCTTCGAAGATATATCTGTAGCTAGTATGGTCGCTTCAATCGTGCTACTGTGTTCTTTTAAGGTGATTGCCAGTGAGTAAGGTTCTTCCCCTGTCGAACAACCCGCTGTCCAGATCCGCAATTTCGGGGTATGGCCATTATGCCCTTTCTCCTGTGTCATCGCAGGTATGATGGTGCGTAGTTTTTGGAAGTGAACATCCTCTCTGAAAAAATATGTCATATTTGTGGAGATCGAATCAATCATGGAGGTCAATTCGCAACCCCCCTTTTCTGAGACCACATAACGACAATAATCTGCAAAGGAGGTGAACCCTGTCTCTCTCAGCCTTTTCGAAAGCCGTGCCTTCACCAGCTCTCTTTTACCATCATGGAGATTGATTCCGCACTGCTCGTATACCAAGCGGACTATCTTTTTAAAATCATTATCCTTAAGATCGAGAGACATCATATTATCCTAAGAGTTGCCGTAACAGTTCACAGTTTTCAGTTCTCAGTTCTCAGTAATTACAACAGCAGGCTTAAGCCCGCTGTTATATAAAGCTT
>JACQWO010000019.1 GCA_016209225.1 Desulfobacterales bacterium | reverse complement strand
ATTTATAGGTAACATATAGAGAGCTTTGAAAAAGTACCCCTTTTCGCTCGCTCTCAGGGGACTTCTTCAAAGCTCTTTGTAGGTTGTGCAAAGCTTATATAATCACAATTGGATAATCCCGTGTTTCTTCCACGGCTTTTCATCTACCTTGTCTTTCAGCAAGTTAAGTGCATTTGTCAGCACAGCCCTGGTTGACTCAGGTTCTATGACATCATCGATGTATCCTCTCTCGGCTGCCATATATGGGTTAACCCAGACATCCCTGTATTCCTTTATCCGTTTCTCTTCCACTTCCTTGGGGTTATCTGCCCCGGCAATCTCCTTAGCGAAGAGAATGCTTGCCGCCGTCTCCGGCCCGACAAGGGTTATTTCCGCCATGGGCCATGCGAAAACAAAATCAGCCCCCAGAGGCACATTGCACATGCATAGTTGTGCCCCAGCATAGGAATGCCTGACAACAAGGGTTACTTTAGGTACCGAAGCCTCGGTAACGGCATGGAGCATCTTTGACCCGTGTTTTATTATACCCCGCTTCTCCTCGTTCTGTCCGATCATTACTGCTGGCGAATCCTGTATATGGATTATGGGGATGTTGTAGGCATCACAGATCCTCACAAAACGGGCATGTTTATTTGCAGCGCCGACATCTATCACGCCTCCCATAACCATGGAGTTATTGGCCAGGATACCGACGGGCTGGCCGTTCAGCCTTGCAAAACACGTTATCATATTTTTTGCAAACCTGGCTTTGTATTCGAGAAAGTACCCGTTATCAACAATCTCCCTAACTATCCTGTACATATCGAATGGAACTCTGGAATCCTCCGGCATAATGTCTATGATACCTTTATTGAGGCGACCCGGGTCATCCTCTGTCTTTACAATCGGCGGTTTCTCCCGATTGTTCGAAGGGAGCAGACTCAAAAGCTCCTTGGCTATTCCAATCGCTTCTCTGTCATCCTTCGCAACAAAATCGCATAGTCCTGTTATCTCACTGTGAAGTTTCGCTCCACCCAACTCCTCCTCTGTCTTGTTTTCTCCCAGCATGGTCTTTACAAAGGCAGGGCCACCCATGTACATGCGACTGATACCGTCCACCATAATGATAAAATCGCTTAACGCTGGACCATATGCAGCTCCTCCACCACAACTGCCTAGTAAAAGGGTGATCTGAGGAATTACACCTGAGTATAGTGTATGCCTTCTAAACAACTGAGCATATATCTCGCTGGAGTCCTGTCCTTCCTGTAATCTTGCACCCCCTGAGTCGATTATCTGGATAAAAGGGGAACCGCATTTTGCCGCTGTGTCAATGACTTTACATATCTTCTTACCATGCATCTCCCCAAATGTTCCTGCCATAACGGTAAAGTCCTCGGCTGCAACGAAGGCATTATTTCCATTTATCTTTCCACTTCCGGTAACTACTGCGTCAGCAGGGAGTTCCTTACCTTCCATGCCAAAAAGGGTACACCTGTGCTTTACCAGTGCATCAACCTCCATGAATGTGCCGGCATCGAACAGAAAATCAATCCTCTCTCTGGCGGTCATTTTCTTGCGCTCATGCTGCTTTTCTATGTTCTTTGAGCCTCCCATCTGAAAGATTCTGCCCTTGCGCTCTCTTAAATCCAAAAGCTTTTTTACATTAGAATTCATCTATACATATCCCCCCTTTATGTTTTTCTTATGTAATCGTATATAAAAAGCTGTTTAGTCGGCCATTTTTGTAATTGCTTCGATCATCGAAGTATGGATAACACATGATATTATTCCTTCAAAAAAGGTTACCTCTAAGGAACTAAAAAGAAAGGAGAGCCTCTATAAAGACTTAAGTTAGCCTACCAGAGATACCAAGTATTTTCAAGAAAAATTTTGAAAAAAGATCTTGACAAATCAAATAACTATTATTTATTATGATATTATAAAAAACCGACTGGTTGGTATAATTATCAAAGGAGTACATCTATTATGAAAAGAGAGAAGGGAAAGCTAACGAGAAAAAGTATCGTAAAAAAATCTCTACGGCTTTTTTCGGAAAAAGGATACTACAATACATCTATGCAAGATATCGTTCAGGCAACAGGTTTGACAAAAGGTGGAATTTACGGCCAATTTAAGAGTAAGGAAGAAATTTGGCATGCAGCTTATGACGAAGCTGTCAATATCTGGAGAAGTAAGGCGTTTAAAGGAACCAGTGAGATCTCGAATCCAATTGATCGGATAGGGAAACTCACAGAAAACATTCTGAAGAACTACGTCGGGGCAAAGGTTTTCAAAAAAGGGGCTTTTTTTGTGCCCATGCTTTTCGAGTTTTCTGGACATTCTGTAAGCATGACAGATGATATCTCGAGAGGGTTCGAAGGATTCTCGAACCTGCTGTACCGCTGGTTGAAAGAAGCGGCAGATGCAGGATTGTTGAAGAAAGGGTTGAATCTCGAGGAAATTGCAAACTTTATTTTCATCTCCCTTAACGGGGCCACTAGCTTATTTGTGGCGACAAAAAATCCCAATATCTGGCAGCATACAATCAGGCAGCTAGAATTCTACGTTAATCAGTTAAAAAGAGGATAGGCTCTTAAGGAGGAAGTCCAAAAATTTTATTAAATATAGGAAGGAGGGTACCAGTTAATGTTTAAAAAGGAATTCCTGGAAGAAGAAGAAAGGTTAAAAAGAGAATGGAAAGAGCTATATGACAAGTTTTATAAAGGTAAAGAATTTAAGGCTACTACAGATTCAGATATCCCTGTAAAGTCCGTGTATACAGCAAAGGATCTGGAAGAAATTGGTTTTGGACCTGAAATGCCGGGTATTTACCCTTATACAAGGGGTATATACCCGGTACAATATCAGTTCACTCCCTGGTTTAACAACCTGGTTTTAGGCTATGGTTTACCAGAGCAGACCCGTGAACGAATGGATCTTTTAAAAGAAATGGGGGCCAGGGGTTATTTTGGTAAGGATGCTTACAATCTGGTGTTTGATCTGGTAGCAAAAGCAGGGTACGATCCTGATGACCCGGAGGTAACAGGGAGAGTAGGGGTTGCTGGTTGTCATTTTGCAACCCAGGATGATTTTGACCGTCTCTTTCATGATATAGACCTTACCAAGGTGTCAGTTGTACAGAACATCTGCCGTGCTACCCTGGTAGAGATAGCACTGTATATTGCCTATCTTGAAAAAAGAGGGATTCCCATAACGAAAGTTTATGGTAATAGCATGAACTGGCTCTGGTCTTTTGCTTTTATTGGGAATGTTGCCTTTCCTCCCAAAAGCGCCTTTAAGCTCATGGCAGAGTTTATCAAGTTTTGCTGCAGGAATATGCCCCAGTGGAATCATACCAATATTGTATCTTATTATGTGGAAGAATCAGGGGGCAACGCCGTCCAGGAGGCAGGTTATGCCATATCAGCAGGGATAGCTATCACTGAGGAATGTATAAGAGTGGGGCTTGATCCGGATGAGTTTCTGCCCAGGTTTGGTTTTCAGATTGCCCAGGCCAGCGATTTTTTTGAGGAGATTGCCAAAGTCAGGGCAATGAGAAGGGTTTGGGCCAAGGTTAATAAAGAAAGATTTGGCTGCAAAAATCCCAGATCGTTGCATTTAAGGATACATAGCCAGACCTCTGGCGTTACCCTGACGGCCCAACAGCCTTTAAACAACGTCGTAAGAACAACTCTTCAGACTTTGGGGGCTGTACTTTCGGGCACAAATTCTATGCAGACGAATTCATATCTTGAAGCCCTTTCTACACCCACCGAAGAATCTCACATCCTTGCCTTGCGAACTCAACAGATTATCCTTCATGAGACAAACATACCAAATGTTTCTGATCCATTAGCAGGTTCCTACTATGTGGAATGGCTGACCAGCAAAGTGGAAGAAGAGGTCTTCAAGATTATAAAACAGATAGATGAGAAGGGAGGGTTCAGGAAGTGTTGGGAGTCTGGCTGGTTTAAGGATGAAATTACCAAATCTGCCTATCAATGGCGGGAGAAAATAGCCAGTGGGCAAAAGACAATTGTAGGGTTGAATAAATACGTAACCGAGAGGGAACAAAAAGTCCCGGTCTTTAAATACGTAACCGAGAGGGAACAAAAAGTCCCGGTCTTTAAATATCCGGAAATAGAGGAAGAGGCTGTAAGAAGGCTTAAAGAATACAAAGCAAAAAGGGATAATAAAAAGTTAGAAGAAGCATTGAAGAGGCTTAAAGAAGTAGCAGTAATGGTGGATGAAACGTGGCCTGAACATAGCGGAGAATTAATGCCTGCGGTTATTGAGGCAGCGAGAGCAGAGGCTACCCTTGGAGAGTTGCAGGGCGTTTTAAAAGAAGTATTCGGGTGGGCATAGGAGGTTGTATCGATGAAGGAAGAAAAGATCAGGATTTTATTAACGATTGCCCGGTTTGATGGGCATGATAGAGGGGTAAGGTATCTGGCCAGGAAACTAATGGAGCTGGGGATGGAGATTATCTTTACCAGGTTTGTCCATCCTGAGGATGTAGTAAACACTGCCATTCAGGAAGATGTGGATGTTGTGGGGGTGAGTTTTCTGATGATGATGTACAGGAATTGATAAGTATGGGTATTGGAAGAACCTTTGGCCCCGGATCCCCTGCAGCGGATATTTCCCAATACATTAAAGACAACATGACGAAAAAGCAATAGCTGATAGCAGATAAACCTCTGCAGTACAGAAATCCTGTGGGGGGCGAATTTCTGAGGGATTAGATGAAATTTTGTGGATGGATGGGGGGGATTTTTCAAAAAGCTGCTTGAGGTTAAAGCTTGGGATGGATTAAGAGTTATTATTAATCTGCTGGCTGCTAAGAGAATATAGCTAGCGAGTGAAAGAAGGGAGAAAAATCATGAAGAAAAAAAGTGTATTGTTTATTTTTTATGTTTTGGTTTCAATCCTTATTTTCTCGGGCAATACCCGGGTAAACGCTGAAGATGTAAGGGGGATAACAGACAAGTCAATAAAAATAGGGGTGATTTTTGGTATGACGGGTCCCGCAGCAGGTCTTTTTGTCCACGCAGCTGACGCAACAAGGACCTACATAAAGTATATTAATGATACTGGTGGTGTCAATGGAAGACAGTTGGATTTAATTGTAGAGGACGACCGTTATTCGATTCCACCTTCCATTGCGGCTCTTAAGAAGCTGGTTTACAGAGACAGGGTGTTTTCCATGATAGGACCAAGTTCTGCTAGTTGCCTTAATGTCTTGTGGAAACACATTGAGAAAGAGAAGCTGCCGACCATGTCTATTGTAATGCCTGAGATCGCCTTTGTCCCGGCAAAGAGGTATATATTTGGCGTTATGGATATCTATCCAGGCCAGGTGAAGGTTCTTATAGATTATGTGATCAAAGATTTCAAGCTGAATGAACCCAGGGTTGCCCTGGTTTATCCTGACACTGAGGCAGGGAAGATCGACCGTGAAGTTGCAATAGAGTGGCTTAAGAGATACAATATAACACCTGTAACAAAGGAGGTCCTGAACCCTGGCGCTATTGATGCTACCTCTCAGGCAATGAGTATAAAAAGGTACAAAGCAAATGCCGTACTCCATGTCGGAACTATCCCCTCGACAACCGTTACGCTGCTCCAGGATTTAAGGAAGATGGGATTAAAGATACCGGTTTTTGGCAGTTGGGGTGCAATGATTGGAGAGGAGATAAATGCTATTGGTGAGGCAGCAAACCAATTCTATTCTGTTCACGCCACATCGCCATGGTACGGCAAGGGGCATGGTTTGGAAGAGATGAAAAAAATCACACTGCGATACCACCCTGAAACGGAAAAACCCTACCGTGGAACAATGTACACCCACCTATGGATACTCAACACTGTGCTGGTAGAGGGTTTGAAAAGGGCTGGCAGAAATCTCGATGAAGAAGCCCTGATAAAGGCCCTTGAGAGCATAAAGAATTATGATACCGGTGGGCTCTGTGGTCCTATTACCTATAGTTCTACCAGCCATAAAGGCGGAAACTCGTGGAAGATATACAAGGCAGATCCCACCAACAGGAAATTCGTTCCTTTGACCGACTGGAGAACTGCTGAGTAGGGGTGGGAGTTTTGTAGCAATTTCTGGATGGGCCAGACCTGCCCACTGAAGTGGGGAATGCCGGTTTTTTGAAGATTCAAGTCGTTGCAGGATTGCTTCAGAGAGCGAAGCAGTGAGAAGCACAAATCTTAAGAATGGAGGTATGTATGAGGAAACATAGTCTTTTGATAACGGCAGCAGTAGTGTTTTCGCTTTTGGTTCTTTTTATGAGTGCCCCCTCTTACGGTGGAGAAGTGAGGGGGGTGACTGACAAGGCTATAACCATTGGCATAATAATGCCTATGACAGGCCCGATCGCTCCGCTTGAGGGGGCGTTGGCACTGGCCGGAGGTTCCAGAAACTACTTTCGATATCTGAACGAAAAGGGTGGGATTAATGGGAGAAAAATAGATCCGATTATTCATGATTGTCGTTTCGCCATACCCGGGGCTATAGCTGGCTTTAAAAAGCTTATCTATAGAGACAATGCATTTGCTATCTTTTTACCCGGAACAGGGCAGACTCTTGCTCTAACTCCCCAGATACTGAAGGAAAAGGTCCCGACTATTACCGCAAGCCTGTCAGAGACTGTGATTACTCCTGTTGAAAAGAAGCGATATATATTCATTCCATGTGCCAGTTATCAGGATCAGATTACGATATTGATAGACTATATAATGAAGGATCTCAAGGCTAAAGACCCAAGGATAGCCTTCGTTACCCTGGAGATTGAGTACGGCAAGGTAGGCCTGGCTGCTGCCAGGGAAAGGCTGAAGCACTACGGCCTTGATCTGGTGAATGTGGAGATCATGTCCGTAGGTGCTGTAGATGCCACTACCACGATACTTAATATTAATAGGGCAAAGGCCGATTATGTTATCGTTCATCTGGATATGACAACCTCCATTGCCTTCATCAGGGAGACGAAGAAGTATAAGATGGGTGCCAGGATGTTGGGAGATTACTATTCCTGTGATGAGGATATCGTTAGGGCGGTGGGTAGCGCTGCGAAAGATTACATTGGGTCGCATACCTTCAATTCCTGGTATGATGAGACGCCAGGAATAGCAGAATTGAGGAAAGTAACCTTGAAATATGAACCCGGTGACCCCAAAATGCGGAATAGGTACTATATTCAGGGGTGGGTTATGTCTATGATCTTTGCTGAAGCCATGAAACGAGCAGGCAAAGACTTGACTTCTGAGAACATGGTAGAAGCCATGGAAAGCTTAAAAGAATTTGATACCAATGGTCTATCAGCCCCCATCACTTACACTCCGACTAACCACAAGGCAGGAGAGTATTGCAGGCTTTTCAAGGCCGATGTAGAAAAGAGTAGAATGGTCCCTATAAGTGGGTGGGTAAAGGTTGCAAAGTAAAAGAATATCTTATTGGTGAAGTTATTGTAACTAATTCAGGTAGGCACAGAGGCACAGAGCACCAAAGGCACAAAGTAGGAAAAAAACAATTAAACGACCCTGCTCTGCTTTGTACCTATGTGCCTTTGCCACTTTGTGCCTGAGTAGTTAGAAGTTATTTATCAAAGGAGGTCCAATGGTTAGCACTAAAGAGATAACCGAGATGTATCGTGAAAAAGTGACCGAGAATACTACTTCCTCTGGTATTCCGGTGAAGGAGGTATATAATCCAGAGGATATTGCCCATATTGATTACGACAAGGATATTGGTTCTCCGGGCAAGTATCCATTTGCCCGTGGTCATCATCCTTTGATGTATCGGGGTAAATTATGGAATATCAGGAACATTACCGGCTTATCCACACCAAAGGCTTATAACGAGAGATTAAAATATCTGATAGAACAGGGTATGACAGCCATAGAGTGTGAGTTAGACAGCCCTACATTCTATGGGCTTGAGCCGGATCAACCATCTGCTGATGGTCATCTTGGGGTATGTGGCACTTGCCTCCACTCATTGAAAGATGTAGAAGAAATGCTTGAGGGTCTGCCACTAGATGGACTCAGCTTTTCTTCAGCTCCTTCCACGCCGGAACTTTCGCAAGCCTATATCTTGACTGCCATGAAGCATGGCTTTGATGTAGGCAAACTGAGGGGCTTAGCTCTTATTCCACATTTCTATTTATTCAATACCTGTATCCCGGATCAGGAATATATAACATTTGTTAACGGCCACACCTCGACGATATTCCGATGGTCAAATGACTTTCTGGAATATGTCTGTAAAAATCTATTCAAGTGGAACGGGTGGTATAGCAGCGGCTATGATATACGTGAGGCGTTTTGTGATGCCATTCAGGAGATTGCATATACAATTGCCATTCGTAATGAAACGCTCCGTGAGCTGGTGAAAAGGGGGGTAGATGTAAATGTTGCTGCTCAGAGGTTTATGCCGGTGTTGTGTGTGAATCAGGATTTCTTTGAGGAAGTAGCAAAATTCAGAGCAGCGAGGAGGGTTTGGGCTGAGACATTAAAGAGAGACTTTGGAATTACCGACCCAAATGCATTATGCCTTAGATTTCATGCCAATGTTGCGGGGTCAAGCTTTACACGTCAGCAACCCCTGGTCAATCTCATGAGGGGGAGTTTGAGCTGTCTGGCTGGTGTTCTTGGTGGCGCTCTGGGCATCCAGGTCCCATCATACGATGAGGCATGGGCAACCCCGTCAGAGGATGCAGCAACCCTTGCCATCAGGACACAGCAGATCATAAGGTATGAGTCTGGTGTACCCAGGGTGGTTGATCCAATGGCAGGTTCTTATTATGTAGAGTCTCTGACTAATGAAATGGCGCAAAGGATCGAAGCGGAGGTTGACAAGATTGAAAAGCTTGGTGGCTGGTTAGAGGCAATGCGAACCGGCTGGGTTAAGAATGAACTGGAAAAAAGTCAGATAGCAATACAGGGGAAAATAGAAAGCGGGGAGAAGACGGTTATCGGTGTTAACCGCTTCACCATTCCACCTGAAGAAGATTTCAAGCCAAAAAGATATGCACCTGACGTATCCAGAGAGGTTGAGCCTTATCTCGCTGAATATGTAGAATGGAGAGACAAAAAGAGGGACAAAGAAAAAGTGAAGAGGGCGTTGGAGAATTTACGCCATACCGCAGAGAAAACAAATGATAGTTTAGTTCCTCCTGTGTTTGAAGCTCTGGAAGCCGATGCTACTTTTGCTGAGATAAGGGGGGTGTTAAGAATGGTCGATGGATTAGAATACGATTGGGCTGGAGAGAGAATATCCTTTTTAGAGGTTGATAAGGGGTAACTATTCAGGCAGGCGCAAAGGCACAGAGTACCAAAGGCACAAAGAAGGAAAAAACAACGAAACGACCCTGATCTGCTTTGTGCCTATGTACCTTTGCCACTTTGTGCCTGAGTAGTTACGATAAGGGGGCCAATGAGCATGAGTAACAAAAAGATAAAGGTGATAACAGGTAAGATCGGTACTGATGGTCATTATCGCGGGATTGAGGCAGTAACCAGGGCATTGCGTGATGCCGGAATGGAGGTAGTTTATTTAGGTGCGGGCAGGAGAGTCGAAGAAGTGATAAAGGCATTGAGTCAAGAGGATGCTGACGTTTTGGGACTGAGCTTTTTATGTGGTGGCCATATTCAAGCCATGAAAAGATTAATGACTCGAATAAAAGAAGAAAACCTGGAACATGTTTTGATCTTAGTGGGCGGAATTATTTATGATGATGAGATTCCAGAGATGAAAGAATTAGGCGTTGCTGAGGTGTTTTTGCCCGGGACTCCTTTGGCACACATGGTTGACTATGTGTCAAGGGAGGTTGAGAAAGGAAAGAAAAACAAGGAATAGGCAATGGGCTAGCCAGAAAACAAATACTAATGGAAAATTACAAAAAATTATTGACGGTATCTCTTGACTCAGGTAAATTGGCTGTAGTTCTTTAATGGATAGAAGTAAAGTCGAATGAATGATAATAGAGAGGAGGCAAATATGGCAGTGGGAATAGTTGGTTATGGAGTTTATATCCCTAAATCTCGCATTAAAAGAGAAGAAATAGCAAAGGTATGGGGAGGGCGTGGCAAGGGCGAAAATGCCGTTCTTAATGAAAATGAGGACATTATAACAATGGCAATAGAGGCTTCGGTCAATGCGATGGAACATTCAGGACTGGCTGATGTCAAAGAGATAGATGCCATATATTTAGGCACCGATTCTCCTCCTAACATAGAGCATTCATCCATAGGTGTTATCGCTCAGACATTGGGGGCAAGACAGGACATTGAAGTAATGGACTTTACCACCTCCACTAGGGCAGGTATTGCTGCGTTGAAGGCATGTGTAGATGCGGTAAATGCCGGCAGGATTAAATATGGTTTAGTAATCGCTTCGGATTATCGTCCGGCTTCACCGGGGAGCAATATGGAAATGTTCTTCGGTGGTGGAGCAGGGGCTTTTATAGTTGGAAGTAAAAACACTATAGCCGATCTTGAAGAAGTTTATAGCTATTCGGGTAATTTTAGAGATAATTGGAGGGGGCAGGCAGACACCTATGTAAAAGACTATGAACCAAGGTTTACCCGACAGTATGGATATTCGGAATACGTACTCAATTCTGTAACGGGGCTTTTGTCAAAGACAGGCTTAACCATTGATCAATTTCAGCACATTGTATTCCAACAGCCAGATGCCAGGCTTCCCATAGAGATGGCCAGAAAGCTTAAGGTAACGCCTGAACAGACAAAAGCGGGTTCCATATTTGATGACATAGGTGATACAGGAGCAGCCTGTTTATTCATAGGTCTGTCATCAGTTTTTGACAGGGCAGTTCCGGGAAATAGAGTTCTTGCCGTATCTTACGGATCGGGGACAAGTGATGCCCTGTACTTAACCGTAAGAGAACCCACAGAGAAGGCGAGAAAGAGATGCAAACCGTATCAATCATATCTGGCTAGCAATTCATATATAGATTATCCACAGTATCTGATGGGTAAAGGTGTCCTTAAAAAAGACGAAGAACCTGCAAGCTTGGGGGTTTCTCCCTTATCTCCTTTTATGTGGAGGGCTAGTGCCGAGCTCTACAGGCTGATCGGCGCCAAGTGTTTGAACTGTGGTTATGTGAACTTTCCGCCTTCTCAGAGGAAGATCTGTATAAGGTGCGGCAGTACAGAGTTTAAAGAGGTGATATTCAGCAGGAGAGGGAAAATACATACCTTCTGTGTAAACTATTACATGCCCCCAGGGTTTGAATCCCCTTTACCTATTATAATTGCTGACCTCGATGACGGAGTGAGACACAGGGCATTGGGCACAGAAATGAATCCTGAGGAGATAAAGATCGATATGCCGATAGAATTGGTTCTGCGAAAATTAGCTTCCGAGAACAATGTAGACCTTTATGGAAACGTATTCAGACCGATAAGAATCAAATAAATAGAATGCTGGAGGTACTGGAGATGGGATGGAATAAGGTAGCAATAGTCGGAGTAGGAATAATAAAGTTTGGAGAATTATTTGACAAAGATTGGGAGGTTATGGTTGAGGAAGCTTACCTCAATACCATTAACAATGTAGATAAAGGGTTCGATCCTAAAGACATTCAAGCGGCATGGATCGCCGATTGCAGGCCCGGTGCCCATGGGACACAGACCATTGCCGGAGTTTCCCTCGTAGGAAATATCGGGCTTGCCGGTATTCCCTGTACCCATATAGAAAACGGTTGTCCTACGGGAAGTGATGGATTCAGGAATGCCTGTCTTGGAGTTGCATCCGGTGTCTATGACGTAGCGCTAGTGCTTGGAGCAGAGAAGATGCGGGACAAATCAACAGCAGAGATGCTCTCTCTGGCTGCCCAGGGGCATCCTGTGCTTCAGCGGGGGGAGACGGCCATGACCATGTTTGCGCCCCAGGCAATGCGGCATATGCATGAGTTTGGTACCACCAAGGAACAAATGGCCATGGTGGCTGTCAAGAACCATAAAAACGGTGTATACGACCCGTACTCTCACTACAGGTATGAGATAACCATAGAGGACGTGTTCAAATCACCCATGGTATGCAGTCCATTGAACCTCTTGGACTGCTGTCCTCAGACAGATGGTGCGGCTGCAGCGATAATATGCAGAGCTGATCTGGCTGAAAAGTATACGGACAAACCTGTGTACGTTGCAGGCTTCGGTATGGGGACAGATACTTTTTATGTCCATGAAAAGGAAGATTTTACAGAGTTTGTGGCATCTGTCAGGGCGGCCAAACAGGCATATTCTATGGCTGGAATAGAGCCGAAGGATATAGATGTGGCAGAGGTTCATGACTGCTTTTCTATTACAGAGATAATCAATTATGAGGATCTGGGGTTCTGCAAAAAGGGTGAAGGAGGTAAGTTCATTGAGCAGGGCAAATCTGACCTCGACGGCGAAGTCGCGGTCAATCCCAGTGGTGGTCTCATGTCCAAAGGGCATCCATTGGGTGCTACAGGTATTGCCCAGATAGCAGAGTTGTTCTGGCAGTTGAGAGAAGATGTGAGGAACTCGAATGGCGCCGGCGATCCCGGTGTAAACGAAAAAAGGCAGGTCAAGATAAGGAAAGGTTATGGGCTCCAGCATAATGTGGGCGGAAGGGGTATATCAAATTCGGTGGTGACTATCTTGACTAGAAATAAGTAAAAAAGATATGCGTAAAGGCATTGGTCATTAGTTAGATAATCCACCTGATTGAGAATGGGAATTTGAAAAGAGGTTAAACGATGAATAATCTCTGAGTAGATATGAAGGGGAGAACAATAGATGATGGAATTTACGCAGGAACAACAGGCAATGAGAGAAGCCGTTAGAAAGATTTCTGTTGAGAAAATAGCGCCAAGAGCAGCAGAGATTGATGAAACGGAAGAGTATCCGAAGGATTTAGAAGAGATTTTAAGAGAGCAAGGGGTATTAAAACTTCTTGTTCCTGAGCAATATGGGGGACCTGAAGGGGATATCACGACTGCTTGTCTTGTTGTGGAAGAGATAAATAAGGTCTCCCCTGCGGTATCACAGATAGTTTATGTCTCTTATGCGACTACACTTTTGATGCTTCATGCTAATGAATTTCAAAAAGGGAAATATCTCACTAAAATGGCTGATGATAAGCTAATGTCTTTGTGCCTTACGGAACCGCATGCAGGATCGGATTCAGCTGGCATTCGCAGTAAGGCTGTATTGAATGGGGACCACTATATAATTAACGGAACAAAATGTTTTATAACTCAGGGGGCCGTAGTTGATTACCATTTTGCCTTTGCGGTGACAGGGCCCGGGCAGGGTTCCAAAGGGATATCGGCCTTTATTGTTGGAAAGGATTTTCATGGGGTAAGTGTAGGAAAAAATGAGAAGAAGATGGGGATGCGGGGCATATCGGCATCTGAGATCATTTTTGATAATGCATTGGTTCCTGTTGAAAACCGGGTTGGTAGTGAAGGAGAAGGATTTAAGGTTGTCATGAAGGCTTTCGATAAGATTAGACCACTAATTGCAGCCCAGGCTCTGGGGATAGCTGAAGGGGCATATCAGTATGCCCTTGAGTACTCAAAGACCAGATTTGCGTTTGGGCAGACTATATCCCAGTTTCAGGGTATCCAGTTCAAGCTTGCGGATATGGTGACATCAATAGAGGCGGCAAGGGGCCTGGTATACAGAGCAGCCCAGTTAATAGATAAAGGCAATGAGGATGTAACGATTTATTCCTCTATGGCAAAGTACTTTGCTTCAGAGGCGGCTATGAAGGTGACAACCGATGCCGTTCAGGTTTTGGGTGGCTATGGTTATATGAGAGACCATTCAGTAGAGCGGTTCATGCGGGATGCCAAATGTACCCAGATTATAGAGGGGACAAGTGAGATACAAAAGATGATAATTGCCCGAATAATACTTGCTTTTTAATTTCTTCTGTTTTATAAATGTTTTTCTAAATCCTCAGCCGTTTTATTTCACCTCTATCTTTAAATAAGAGTTATTAACAAGAAAGGAGGCTGCTATGTTTTACCTTAATTTCAAGAAGTCTTTGGTTGTTATGGTGTCTTTGTTGTTTTTGCTGACCCTAATGACAGGCTATGGTTTTGCGGAAAAAGGGTCCACCATAAAAGTGGGTTTGTTAGGGGCCATGACAGGCGCGTATGCCCTATATGGCGAGGCATTGCCCGGTGCGGAATTTGTTTTTAGTGAGATCAATGCCAGTGGAGGTATCAAGAGCATGGGCGGCGCTAAGATAGAGTGGGTTTATGCCGATACCGCCAGCTCTTCCACTAAGGTTTTGAGTGAGATGGAACGTCTGGTAGACGCAGAGAAGGTTGATGCCATCATCTTTTCCTCACCTACATCAGAGGTCATGGCAGGTGCCTCCCTCTACGATAAGCTTCAGATCCCTGTAATCAGCACCATCGCTACTTCCGAACCGTTATTCAAGTATAATCTGAAGTACTGGCGAATGCTCAGTATACCTTCCGACGAGTATGGTGTCAGTGTAATTAAGTGGCTCAAGTCCCTCTCTGATGAATATCGGGTGAAAGTCAAGAGGATAGCGATAGCAACGGCTGAGGTGCCCTGGCTTTTAACCTATCTGGAGTATGAAAAAGAGGAACTTAAAAAGCTCGGTTTAGACAAGAATATAGTTCTGGATTTAAAGTATAGCGACAAAAGCGAGTTGGAGGGTATGGCCTCTATTCTACTAAAGATAAAGGCCAGCAACCCTGATATCTTAATCGTCAACGACGCTGCTTCTACTTTTCCACATTACTGGAGGGCTGCACACAATATCGGCCTTTACCCTCCGGTCACCCTTTATGCCCTTACTGCCATTGCCTATCCAAGGGCCAGGGCGATATTGGGAGATGACTTGATGATGCGGCACGTGGTATCGAAACCGGTCTTTTTCGGAACGATTGCCCACGAAAATACCCCCCATAAGGCTTATCAGAACCTTCAGAAAAAGATAGTTCCCTGGGTCACCAAAAAGGGGCGGAAGATGAATGACTTTATCTATATAAATGCACAAGCAGCCTACGCCTTCGTAAAGGTATGGGAGATGAAAGGGACCAAAGATCCTAAGGTAGTGAATGACGCCCTGAGAGAACTTGAGATACCAGATGGTGATCCTGCTTTGGTTATGCCATTATTCAGACCTTCTCTCAAATGGCTTCCAAATGGAAAGGTATTGAACGCCAGGCTACCCTGTGCGCAATGGCAGGGCAGTCTAAAGGATCACAAAGTGGAGTTGATTTTCCCAAAAGAATCCCGTACTGCCAAGCCAATACTTCTTCCTAAATAGTTCACTCTGAAAGTTTCGATTTTCACTGCCGAGTACAAACTTTTGGATCATCTCCGAAAAAGTTGCCAGGATTCTTAAGGATTCAAGGGGTCAGGGAGTCGAGGATGCGAGTGAGGAATCCTCGAATCCTTTTTTAACTTTCAATTAATGGGACAGCATGTATTCACTCGATATTTGGTGTCAGTCAATTTTGATGGGATTGGCCATAGGCGGTATCTATGCATTGGTTGCAAGCGGACTTACTCTGGCTTATGCGGTAACAAGGCAGTTACACTTAACCCATGGCGATTTTCTGGCTATAGCCCTGTATGTATGTTTTCTCCTCTCCAGCTCCCTTGCCATTGACCCTTATATATCGTTTTTTATCACCGCCCCTATATTCTTTGGCATGGGCATTCTTGTCTACCTTTTTGTGATAAGACCGTTACAAGGTGCAGGCACCCTATTAACCTTCCAGGTTTTTTTGGGACTGGTGCTTATCCTTGAAAATACTCTGCTTGTTATTTTCAAATCAGACCCTCGCCTGGCAGATAGCTTTATCGCCCTCAATTTAGTTCATTTCACCGATTCCATAATGTTGGGGCTGCCCCAGGCAATAGCCCTTATAGCCTCCACCGTAATAGGACTGGGATGTTTCTGGATGCTTCGATCAACCGACTTTGGTCGGGCTATTCGGGCGGTGAGTGAGGATGCTGAAGCAGCCAGTCTGATGGGTATAAAAGTACCTAGATTGAGGATGGTGGTTTTCGGCCTAGCCTTTGTCCTCATAGGAATATCTGCCTCTTTAGTCGCTCCATGGTGGAATATAAGTCCCCAGAAGGGACTGGATTTTACCCTCTTTGCTTTAATCATTGTGATCATAGGAGGAATGGGGAACTTTGCCGGCGCTTTGATAGCCGGATTTATAATCGGTGTCCTGAGAGCAGTAAGCGGCTTGCTATTTGGACCGGCTCTGGCCTTGATCATCCCATATGCGGTGTTGCTAATTATCTTTATTATAAGACCGCAAGGATTGATGAAAGGAACTTGAGTATATGCAAGTTCTAAAAAGAAACTATGCCTTATCAGGCTTGATTTTTATCATTATGCTCGTGCTGCCCTTTTTTCTTAGCCGCACATGGTTGAGCATTATGATCTATCTGCTTGTAACGATATATCTGTGTTCTGCATGGAATATTTCCGCCCTGCCTGGGCTATTCAGTCTTATGCATGCTGTATTTTTCGGTTGTGGAGCCTACTTGTCATCCATACTTTGGATTTATTTCCACATAAGTCCATGGTTAGGGATGATAATAGGGGCATTCGTGGCACTCTTATTGGCATCGGGTATTGGTTGGTGTTGTTTTCGTGTTGCCCTTCCCATACTGAGTTTTGCCATTTTCACCCTTATTGTAAGCACTATTGCCGTTTTTACGTTGCACTCCTTTCCTATCGGTGGTTCTACGGAAGGGCTTTTGCTTGTCTACAGCGGAACTCATCCATTGTATTTTCAGTTTGAAAGTAAGATCACGTTTTACTATATAATCCTTGCTATGGTCATAGGCATACTTTTATTGACCAGACATATCATTATCAGCAAGATGGGGATATATTCTTTTGCCATTCATGATAACCAAAGGGTCGCGGCAGCTTGTGGGGTAGACGTAATTCGTTATAAGTTGATTGCATTCTCCATCAGTGCAGTGCTTACGGCCTTTGCAGGTACATTTTGGGCACAGTATTACAGGTTTGTTGGTCCGGCATCTGTAGAACCCCACGAAACCATTATCGTGATACTGCTGACTGTTGTAGGTGGAATAGGCACTCTGTGGGGGCCTGTTATAGGCCCTGTCATCCTGATCCCCCTGGGAGAGATATTGAGGATTCACCTTATAGGACTTCCGGGACTCCACCTGATAATATATGGGGTTGTTGTAGTAGTTATCCTCTTAGGCCTTCGTCAGGGCCTTGTGCCCTGGTTCAAAGAGTGGAGAAAGAGACGAATGAATACTTGAGGTAATTCCATGAAGGAGCAGAATGTTTCATCCCTTCCTTTGACCCCTTACCGTGTTCTGGACTTAACCGACGAAAAGGGATATTTTTGTGGTAAGGTACTTGGGGACTTTGGCGCTGACGTAATAAAGATAGAAAGACCTGGCGGCGACCCTTCCCGCAATAAGGGGCCTTTTTACCATAATATTCCCCACCCTGAGAGGAGCCTTTCCTGGTTCGCGTGCAACATCAACAAACGCAGCATCACCTTGAATATCGAAAGCCTGGATGGGCAGGAGATATTCAAAAGATTGGTTAAAAATGCCCATTTTATTGTCGAATCTTTCCCCCCAGGTTATATGGAAAAGGTAGGTTTAGATTATACTGAACTCGAGAAGCTTAATCCAAGAATCATCTTGGTGTCCATTACCCCATTCGGTCAAACAGGTCCATGTAAAGACTACAAGGCTTCTGATATTGTATATATGGGTATGGGTGGGATGATGTATATTAGCGGAGACCCGGACCGGGCTCCCATCCGAATCAGTGTAGAACAATCTTATTTTCAGGCCGGAGCTCAGGCGGCTTCAGCCGCTATGATAGCCCACTATCACCGTCAGATGACCGGAGAAGGGCAAAAGATAGATCTCTCCATTCATGAGAGTGTGGTTTGTAGTACCCATCTCACCTCCTTCTTCTGGGAGATTGGTGGCAAGAACGTTCGACGGGAAGGGGATCGAGTCTCCCGAGGTACAGTCAGCCCAAGAATGATATGGCACTGTAAGGATGGTTATATCTCATGGAGGATATGGGTAGCTCAACAGGGATCGAGAACACGCGCTTTGGTAGAGTGGGCCAATAGCGAAGGGAAAGCCGAGGAACTCAAAGACCTGGATTGGGAGAAGATGGATTTCAATCATCTGACTCAAGAAAGGTTGGAATTATGGGAGAAAAACTTCATCGAATTTTTCCTTACCCATACCAAGACAGAGCTGTATGAAGGGGCGATAAAGAGGGGAATAATACTTTTTCCTATAAATACTGTTAAAGATCTACGGGAAGATATACAGCTACAGTGGAGAGATTTCTGGCTTGAAGTGGAACATAAAGAATTGGCTGATACTATAACATATCCGGGTGCCCCGATTAAATCCAGCGAGTTTGATTGCCAGATAAGATACCGCCCCCCTCTCATTGGGGAGCACAATGAGGATATTTATCATTACGAGCTGGGGATAACTCAAGAAGAGTTAGTTGTTTTAAAAGAAGGAGGGTGTATCTGATGGAATCGGGGAAAAACCAAGGGCTCAATGGCTTGCGCATCCTCGACTTTTCGTGGGTTATTGCCGGTCCAGAGACTACTCGATATTTAGCCTTTCACGGGGCCACCGTAGTGAAGGTAGAGTCGAAGAACAGGCTCGATATATTCAGGAGTTATATACCCATGGCAGGGGGGATCCCGGGCGTGAACCGTTGTGGGGCTTTTGATGCGTATAATAGCGACAAGTACGACATCATGCTGGATCTCAATAAAGAAAAGGGTGTGGATGTGGCAAAAAGACTGGTGACATGGGCCGATGTTGTGGTTGAAAACTTCATGCCCGGTACCATGGAGAAATGGGGCCTTGGCTACAATGACCTCAAGGAATTAAAACCTGCGATTATAATGGTCAGTTTTAGTATGCAGGGTCAGACAGGGCCCAACTCCAGGGTGGCAGGATTTGGAACCGAACTCCAATCCCTGGTCGGATACACCAGTCTTATAGGCTGGCCTGACCGCCCCCCCTCAGGAACGAACAGTCCCTACACCGACTTTGTAGTTCCCTGGTACGGTATAACTGCTATTATGGCAGCCCTTGATTACCGGCAGCGAACAGGAAGGGGGCAACATCTGGATATCGGTCAGCTTGAAACCGGGGCATCTTTTCTTTCCAGCGCTATACTGGACTACACTGTGAACAACAAGGCGGCGGGCCCTATGGGGGATCATTCGGATTATACTGCACCTCACGGCGCATACAGATGTAAAGGCGATGATAAATGGTGCGTTATTGCCGTTCATAACGATAGCGAGTGGAGGTCATTCTGCCAGGCAATTGGACATCCCGAATGGACAAAAGAACCTAAATTCTCTACTCTATTAGGAAGAAAGAAGAATGAAGATGAGCTGGATAAGCTGGTAGAAGAGTGGGCAGTGGGATATACCCCTGAAGAAGTGATGGAAAAGATGCAAAAATGTGGGGTAGCTTCAGGTATAGTTGCCACGGGCCAGGACATACATTCTGACCCCCAAATCAAACACCGCGGCCACTTTAAGTTACTGGACCACAAAGAAATAGGTCTGCATTCTTACGAAACCCCTTCGTGGAGACTGTCTAAAACCCCAGGTGAAATCCGTATGCCTTCACCATGCCTGGGAGAGCATACTGAATATGTATGTAGAGAGATACTAGGAATATCCGATGAGGAGTTCATTGAGCTCTTTCAAGACGGTGTCTTTGAATAAATAATAAGGGATCAGTGAACAGTGAACAGTAATCACTTTTCACTAACCACTGACCACTGACCACTGACCACTAATCGGGGATTGATAAGATGTTAGCTGTTGAGAATATGGTCAAGACCTTTGAGGGAATTTTAGCTGTAGATTCTATCTCTTTCAGGGTAGGGAAGGGTGAGATAGTAGGGCTTATCGGGCCAAATGGTGCAGGCAAGTCCACGATTCTTGAAACTATATCTGGCTTTTATGCCCCAACCAGGGGTGCGATACTGTTAGAGGGAAAACAAATTCACGGGTTAAAGCCCCATCAAATTTTTAAACGGGGGTTAACCCGTTCCTTCCAACTGGCAGAGTTTCTGCCTTCTTTCACTGTCTTTGATACCATCTTGCTTCCGGCGCTGTACAATGCACCCTTGTCTGAAGCCCATAAGCGGGTTGAAAGAATAATAGAATTGCTCGACCTTAATTCTATTGCAAAGAGGTTGGTTTCGAGCCTGGTTCCTGCAGAACAAAAAAGGGTTGAAATGGGCAGGATACTGAGTTGCCATCCCAGGATAGTGCTCCTCGATGAGATAATGGCCGGGCTTACCCAGTTTGAAGCCACTTCTATTTTATCTATAATTAGAAATTTGAATGAAGAGGGGGTTACTTTTTTAATAGTGGAACATCGGCTCGAATTACTCAGGGAATTGTGTAATCGGATAATAGCAATTAATTTTGGGAGAAAAATTGCAGAAGGCTCTCCCCGGGAAGTAATGGCCAACAAAGAGGTAATTGAGGCATACATCGGCAGGGGGGTATAAGGTGCTTAAAGTCGATAGAGTGAGTGCAGGTTATGGCGCGATAACGATACTCAGTGAGGTTTCCTTAGAACTCTCTGAAGGCGAGACGAAGTGCGTAATAGGAACTAACAACAGTGGTAAAAGCACCTTCTTTAAGGTTATAAGCGGTTTACTTAAACCGTTTTCGGGTGAAATAACCTTTAACGGAATCAATGTAGCGGGCCTGACGACTGCAGAGATTGTTGAATTAGGAATTGTCCTCGTTCCGGAGAGAAGGAGATTATTTGCTAAAATGAGTGTATATGAAAATCTGCTTCTTGGCAGTTATGTCTCCAGGGGGAAGAAGGAGAGGAGAAGAAGCCTGGAATTTATCTATCAACTTTTCCCGGTATTGGAAAAGAGGAGCAGCCAGATGTCCGGAACCCTCTCCGGTGGTGAGCAGCAAATGCTGGCCATAGCCCGGGGCCTAATGGCCAAACCGCGTGTATTGCTTCTGGATGAGCCTTCTTTGGGGCTGTCTCCATTAATTATACAAAACATCTTTAATATCTTTAAGACCCTGAATGAACAAGGGGTTGTCATACTCTTAGCCGAGCAAAATGCTGAGATAGCCCTGAGAGCAAGCAGCCAGGGTTATGTTTTGTCCAATGGTAAGGTAGTGCTTCAGGGAGAGAGTAGGGCTCTGCTCCAGGATGGGAGGGTGGAGGATGTTTACCTGGGAAAAATGGAGTAGGGGAGCACTCAACCCGAAGAGAAAGGAGAAACCAAAATGCTGCTGGGAGATATACTCAGGAGAAATGCCAAACTCTTTCCAGATAAGACTGCTGTTGTTTTCAAGGATAAGAGATGCAGTTATAGAGAACTGGATGATAGAGTAAAAAGGCTGGCAAATGGGCTCAAAGCAAAGGGGATTGAAAAGGGAGATAAAGTAGGGCTTCTGGAACATCCCTGTCCGCAGTACATCGAGCTTTATATTGCTATACCGAAGATAGGGGCAGTTCTCGTACCGTTGAATTGTAGATTAGCAGGGAGGGAACTGGAGTTTATAATAAACGATGCAGAAGTAAAGATGCTGATAATGGGTGAAGAATTTGTAGATATTGTCAGGTCCATTCGGTCTAATCTCAAGACCGTTGATTCTTTTTTCTGCCTGGGTGAGTCTATGTCAGACATGGGTACGTATGAAGACATGATAGAGGGGTATTCTACAGATGCTCCCCACGTTGATATACAGGATGAGGATGTGGCTGTGCAGATGTATACCAGCGGGACCACAGGGAGGCCCAAAGGTGTTCTGCTCACCCACAAGAATCTGATCTTAATGTACATGTCCAGAATCATCGACCTCAAACTGGACCAAAACGACGTCTTTTTGAGCAGTCTCCCTTTCTTTCATACTGCTGCAGAGTATGCCCTGATCACTCTTTACATAGGGGGCGCCCTGGTCATACACAGTTCATTCGATCCTGGTCGTTTCCTGGAGGCGATTGAGAAAGAGAGGGTCACTGTAACCGGTGGTGTCCCTGCCATGGTCAACTTTTTGTTGCAGCACATGGAAAAGAACCCTGGAGACTATGATTTCAGTAGCTTGAGGATATTTGCTTATGGTGCTGCTCCCATGCCTGTAGCATTGGCTAAAAGGACAATCGAGACTTTTAAGTGCGACATTTATCAGTCTTATGGCATTACAGAGGCGAGTCCAGGGGTTACCCTTCTCAGGCCTGAGGATCATGTATTGGACGGTTCTGAGAAGAAAGTAAGGAGGCTGGCTTCCTGTGGCAAGGAGATATTTAACGTTGAGGTCAGGGTGGTGGACGGAGAGGGGGTTGATGTGAGACCTGGAGAGGTGGGTGAGATTATTGTCAAGAGCGACAGTGTGATGAAGGGTTACTGGAAACTACCGAAAGAAACAGCGGAGACCATCAGAGACGGGTGGTTGCACACTGGTGATATGGGTACAGTGGATGAAGAAGGCTACATCTTTATTGTTGATAGAAGGAAGGACATGATTATAAGTGGCGGAGAGAACATATATCCCAGGGAAGTTGAAGATGTACTCTACACTCACCCATCTGTCCTGGAGGCAGCGGTAATCGGGGTTCCTGATGAACAGTGGGGTGAATCAGTCAAGGCGTTTGTGGTTCTTAAAGAGGGGAAGAAGGTTTCAGAGCAGGATATTATAGATTTTTGCAAGGAAAACATGGCAAGCTATAAGAAGCCAAAATCAGTTGAGTTTGTTGATGCTCTGCCCAGAAACCCTGTCGGTAAGGTTTTGAAAAAAGAACTGAGAGAAAAATACTGGAAAGATTATGGTAGAAGGGTTTCTTGAAAACAATAACGTATCCTAATAAAAGACATGTTCATCCCCACTGTTGAAATTAAAGTTGATTAATAACTGACAATTTGCCGTCCCTATCAACGACAACACCCCTCTCGATAAAGTCATCAACCAACTCATCAAACAAGCCCTTATCGTCTGTCTTGATATAACGTTTGTTTATTGCGTAAAAGTTCTCTATCTCAGAAACGTGACTGAATAGTTTCTCTCGTTCCATTTCTCCCCTTATTAAAAGTGCATGAATAAACCACCTTCGAATAAAATGATATCCCATCTTTATGGGTTCTTTGATGAGGGTGTTGATTCTCCTTAAACAATCATCAATACATTTTTGGGGATTTGTAATGGGTACTCCATGTGCCGGTAGAATGAGTCTTATGGGTAATTGGGCAAGTCTTTTGATGCTGTCTCGTAAGTCGAACAGCGCCCTGTTTCCTTCCCGGAAGCAGTGTACTGATCCAAAATCACCGTTGAGTATGGTTTCTCCGCTTAAGAGCAGTTCGTATTTGCTGTCATAGAGAACAATGTTGCCTCCTGAATGCCCTGGGGAATGAATTACCTTGAAGTCAAAAGGCGGAAATGACAATATGTCCCCATCTGTCAGAATGTTGTCAACGGAAAATTTGGGCAATTCCCACGCTGAGAAATCCAGATTTAGTCCACTTTCATCCCATAGATTGACATAATGTGCGTCATATTCATGCATGGCAATCTTTGCGTCTGATAGACTCTGAAGTTTATTATTACCCCCTGTATGATCAGCATGGTTATGGGTGTTTACAATCATATCCAGGTCCTCGGCCCTCATACCACAAAAAGAGAATATAGACTCAGTCTCTTTTTCGGATTTACAGTAGCTCGTATCGATAATAACATTTGGGTTTCCTTTTATGATTATGTTGTTCGAGTCCATCCAGCCCCTCTGAATAAAGTAGATATTTTCTGGAAATTCTTTTCCTAACCCTAAAGTGTTCAGATCAACTATTTTGAACATATAGCCTCCCAATGAATTATTGCATATAAGGTGCGTGAAAACTTAAAGTCTGGGGATCTCTACTACAAGAATGATACCAAGTGTAGTTCTGAGCAGGTTTGCCATACGTAATAATTTTGAAACATAATCAAATCTGGCAATAACTGATTGATATTCAAATACATTTAAAGAGATTGTTATCAGGCTAATCCGTTTAAAATTTTTGGAATAACGTGTTATTAGCGGGAAACAAAGAGGCCAATAGGTGACTGGATGCATACTTTAGTATGCAAAATGGGCATAGCGTTTGTTTACTTTAGTAGGCAACTACGGAGGAATTTTATGGGCAAGGAGATGGTGAGTTTATTTCGGTTAAATCATATCCTTAATATT
>JACQWO010000014.1 GCA_016209225.1 Desulfobacterales bacterium | reverse complement strand
GCATCTCCCGAATCTCCTGTAGCATCTCTGTCCGTCTCATCCGTCACCTCCATCGGTGACTATAACTAACCGGACAGATTGTGTGCTACAAACCGGACATATCACGTGTTACTGACACAAAAACGATTTCCCCCTTGACAATAGCTAAATTTATGCTAGTTTAATCTATCCGCATATCAAGTGTTTTTAGACAATGAGAGCTTTGAAAAAGCACCCCTTTTCGCTTCAGAATACATTTTTCGACCCATCTAAGCTCGCTTCATTGAAAATTCACAAACTCGCCCTTCGGGCTCAGACATGTGAATTTTCTACATTACGTTCGCCAAGGTGGGTTCCCCAAAAAATCTATCGATTCGCTCTCAGGGGACTCCTTCAAAGCTCTCGGCAGGTTGCGCAAAAGTCTCACAATCCTTTTGGAGGATATAATGGATTATAAGGATACCTTGAACCTTCCCAGAACCGAATTTCCAATGAAGGCCAATCTCTCCCAAAGAGAACCGGAGATTCTAGAAGAATGGGAGAAAGAACAGATATATAATAAGATAAGAGAAGTTACAAAAGATAGAAAAAAATATATCCTTCATGACGGTCCCCCCTATGCCAATGGACATATCCACATGGGGACAGCTCTAAATAAAGTCTTAAAGGACATAATAGTCAAGTCAAAGGTTATGACTGGTTTTAATAGTTACTATGTACCAGGATGGGACTGCCATGGTCTTCCCATAGAGCATGAGATAGATAAAAAATTGGGGGGGGAAAGACGTTCTATGTCTGTTCTTGAGATAAGGACACTGTGTAGAGAATATGCCACGAAATTCATAGATATTCAAAGAAACGAATTCAGACGATTAGGGGTATTCGGTGAGTGGGATGACCCCTATCTCACGATGAATTATAAATATGTAGCTACCATAGTTAGAGAATTTGGTAAGTTTGTAGATACCGGCAGTGTTTATAAAGGCAAAAAGCCTATTCATTGGTGCCCATCCTGCAGGACTGCTTTGGCGGAAGCTGAGGTTGAGCATCAGGAGCACAAATCCCCCTCTATATATGTTAAATTCCCGGTAGTATCAGATATTGGCAAGGTGCTTCCCGAACTCATTGGTGAGAGGGTTTCAGTCCTTATATGGACCACTACCCCGTGGACAATACCGGCTAATCTTGCTATTGCCTTTCATACTGATTTTACTTATGTTGCCGTGAAAGCAGGGGATGAAACCTTTATACTGGCTGACGGATTGCTGGAACAGACCATGAAAACACTTGGAATTGAGGGGTATAAGGTCATAGAAAAGTTTCCCTCTTCAAAACTGGAAGGGCTGAGATGTCGCCATCCATTCATAGACAGGGAATCATTGCTAATTCTAGGCAACCATGTAACACTGGATGCTGGAACCGGATGTGTCCATACAGCCCCGGGTCACGGGCAAGAGGACTACCAAATTGGCCTGGAGTATGGCTTAGAAATCTATGCCCCTGTTAATGATGAGGGAAGGTTCACCGATGATGTGGAGTTCTTTGCAGGGGAGTTTGTATTTGATGCCAACAAATCGGTCAACAAAAAACTGGATGAAGCAGGTGCCTTATTAAAGGAAGAGTCTATATCTCATTCATACCCCCATTGCTGGAGATGCAAAAAACCCGTTGTCTTTCGTTCTACTGAACAGTGGTTTATCTCTATGGAGAATAACAGGTTGAGAGAGAAAGCGCTGGAAAGCATAGATAGGGTAAAGTGGATTCCGAGTTGGGGTAAGGATAGAATCTATGGAATGATTGAGAATCGTCCGGATTGGTGTATCTCTCGCCAAAGGGCTTGGGGGGTTCCCATTACTGTATTCTATTGTAACTCCTGTAATCATACCCTTGCAAAAAAGGAGATTATAGACTACGTAGCTGACCAATTTGAAAAAGAGGGAAGCAATGTCTGGTTTTCAAAAGAGGCAAAGGACCTGCTTCCTCCTGGCACCAAATGTCCTGAGTGCAATGGCAGTGATTTTAAAAAAGAGATGGACATACTCGATGTTTGGTTCGATTCTGGTGTGAGTTATGCTGCAGTTTTAGAGGGCAGAGACTATTTAAAATTTCCCGCGGATATTTATTTAGAAGGGAGTGACCAGCACAGGGGATGGTTTCACAGTTCCCTGTTAACATCTGTAAATAACAGAGGGAGCGCCCCGTATGAGTCTGTGTTGACCCATGGCTTTGTTGTTGACGGTCAGGGGAAAAAGATGTCCAAATCTTCCGGAAACGTAATTGCTCCGGATGAAATTATAAAGAAATATGGGGCTGAAATTCTCAGACTTTGGGTTGCTGCTGAGGATTATAGAGACGACATTCGGATATCCGAAGAGATACTAAAGAGGCTCTCTGAAGCCTACCGCCGTATTCGAAATACCTGCAGGTATATACTGGGAAACCTATATGATTTCGATCCGTCAAAAGACAAGGTTGAATACAAGGATCTTTTAGAGATTGATAGACTGTCCATCCATAGACTGCAGAAGCTTATTATAAGAATCAGGGATGCCTATGATAGCTTTTCTTTCCATACGATATACCATTCTCTTCACAACTTCTGTGTAGTTGATATGAGTGCCTTTTATCTGGATGTTCTGAAGGATAGACTCTATATTTCTCTTCCTGGTTCTAAGGAGAGAAGATCAGCACAGACTGCTATATCTGAAATCTTAAGCTCTATTGTAAGACTTATGGCGCCAATTCTTTCTTTTACATCTGAAGAGGTATGGAAATATATACTATCGGATCGAAGTAAAGACGGCAGTGTTCATTTGTCCCAATTTCCTACTGCTAACAAGGATTACATTGATGAAGAGTTGGCCGCCAAATGGGATACGTTATTAAAGGTTAGAGGGGAGGTTTCCAGAGCGCTGGAATCAGCCCGTCGTGACAAGACTATCGGGCACTCGTTGGATGCTGAGGTTAACCTTTATGTACCTGAAAAACCCTACTTTTTTTTAAAAGGCTATATTGATGATCTGAAATCAATCTTTATTGTTTCTAAGGTTAATCTTTTTAAGGATGGAGAGGGCAATGGTGAATTTAAAAGTGAGGAAGTTGATGGATTGAGTATCAATGTGGGCCAGGCCCCAGGTAAAAAATGTGAGAGGTGCTGGATTTACGATCCGACAGTGGGTGACAACGGAAAACATATTACAATATGCCAGAGATGTGTTGAGGCAATAGAGGGAACTTGAAGAAAAAATATCTGATAACAATTGCGATTGTCCTGGGAGTTATATTACTGGATCAGTGTTCTAAAATCTATATTGATAGAGTTCTCCCGCTCTATTACTCCATACCCATCGTAAAGAATTTCATTCACATAACATATATTAGGAATACTGGTGCCGCCTTCGGTCTTCTTGCTTCACGGGGCACTGGGTTTAAGGTTTTTTTCTTTTTTATCACCTCTATTATAGCTATTATAGTAATCCTTTTTTTCCTGAGAAGCCTAAAAGATACCGAGACTCTCCTTACATCAAGCCTGTCTCTGATAATGGGCGGAGCCATTGGAAACCTGATTGATAGGGTCAGGCTGGGAGAGGTTATCGACTTCATTGATTTTCATTGGTACTCTTATCATTGGCCGGCCTTCAACGTGGCTGATTCTGCTATTACTGTTGGAGGGGTTTTTTTGATCGTCAATACAGTTTTAAGAAAAGATATGACCCAATAGGTTCATTAATTAGGATTCAAGGGGTCAAGGGGTAAAGGATTCAAGTGAAAGGCACTTATTAAATACCTTAGAAAACAAACACTTGAACCCTAGAATCCTTGAACCCTATATTATGTTTTAATTAATAGAATTTCCAAGAGGTTATTATGTACCCAATTCTATTCCAGATAGGCAGTTTTAAGATACATACATATGGGGTTTTCATTGCCCTTGGGTTTTTGACAGGTATTATTCTGGCATTGAGGGAGGCGAAACGTGTTGGAGAAGAACCTGAGAATATCCTTGATCTGGCATTCTATAGTATTATTGCCGCCATAGTGGGTTCCCGTCTTCTTTATATCATACTTAATTATCAGTATTATATAGAAAACCCACTGGAGATGATAAAGATCTGGAGTGGAGGATTGGTGTTCTATGGAGGTTTTATCCTCGCTTTGATAGTGGGCATATGGTATATCAGAAAAAGCCATCTGTCTCTGTGGAAAACCACTGACGTTATGGCTCCTTCCATAGCTATAGGACAGGCCATAGGACGATTGGGCTGTTTTTCCGCCGGCTGCTGCTATGGTAAAGTGACAACCCTTCCCTGGGCTGTCACTTTTTCTAATCCTGAATGTCTGGCAAATCTCGGGGTTCCCCTTCATCCTACCCAACTGTATTCCTCTCTAAATGATCTTTTTATATTCCTTATCCTAACGGTGGTAAAGAGATTTAAGAAATTTGATGGCTTGCTTATATGGTTGTATGTTTTACTCTATTCTATCACACGCTCTATCATTGAGATCTTTAGGGGTGATGATAGAGGGTTCATGTTTGAAGGAACCCTGTCCGTATCCCAGTTTATTGGAATTATCTTAGGAATTACATCTGTGTTTATGCTAATATATTTATGGAGAGGAAACAAAAGGTTGTTGAAAAAGCAGGTTAAATAGAGAGTGACAAATGATAAACCTTTTACCATACCTTTTACCACCTGTTATTGGGGCTATTATTGGTTGGTTCACAAATAAAGTGGCTATATGGATGCTCTTTAATCCCAAAAAGGAAAAAAGGGTTTTTGGCCTCCGTGTTCCATTTACCCCTGGCCTGATACCCCGAGATCAAATCCTGATAGCGAAAAGCCTTGGAACGCTCATTGAGGAGAAACTTATAAATTCAGAAG
Source organism: Desulfobacterales bacterium (assembly GCA_016209225.1). Lineage (GTDB taxonomy): Bacteria > Desulfobacterota > UBA8473 > UBA8473 > UBA8473 > UBA8473. The sequence continues at coordinate 4,492 of JACQWO010000014.1, read as the reverse complement.
AGATTGATAGCAGGATAACCAAGGAGGAGGTTAATGGAAAGATTAAAGAGCTGATGGATAAAGCGGTGGAAAAAAATATGGGGAAACTAGCCTTTTTGGTACCAGATGCGGCTATGTATCATGTAAAAAAGTTTTTGGCGCCAAAGATTTCTGAGCTGGTAAAGGACGAATTGTTTAATTTTCTGAATATTATAAATTTCAAACAGATTGTTGAAGACAAAGTGAGCAGCTTCCCTATAGAGGAACTGGAAGAGGCAATTCAAGGTGTGACCAAAAAGCATCTTACATATATTGTAAGCTTGGGTGGCGTGTTAGGGTTTATGATAGGACTTGTACAGGTAGTTGCGAATATGTACCTTCAATAAATTTAGAGTTTTGAAAAGTACCCCTTTTCGCTTCAGCATACATTTTTTGACCCATCTAAGCTCGCTCCATTGAAAATTCACAAACTCGCCCTTCAGTCTCAGGCATGTGAATTTTCTACATTCCGCTGGCTAAGAAGGGTTCACCAAAAAATCTATGTAATTCGCTCCCAGGGATACTTTTTCAAAACATGAATATTCGGAGAGTCTGGATGATAACCGTTGGGATTCTTACAATTAGCGACAGGGGAGCAAGGGGGGAAAGGGAAGACGAGATTGGTTTGGAGATAATAGAAAAGTTGGTAAAAGAGCTGCCTGCAAGGGTAGATGCCTATGAAACAATCCCCGACGAGAAGGATATTATAATTAACAGATTAATAGATTATGTGGACAATAAGAAGTTAGACCTGATTATTACCACCGGCGGTACTGGTGTAGCCCCCAGGGATGTAACCCCTGATGCTACATTGAGTATAATAGAGAAGGAAGTCCCAGGAATGGCTGAAGCCATGAGGCTTCAGGGGCTCAAGAAAACGCCCCATGCTATGATATCCAGGGCTGTAGTGGGGATTCGGAAGATGTCCCTTATCGTTAATCTTCCGGGTAGCCCAAAAGCTGTATCAGAAAACCTTAATGCTATTTTGCCTTCTATACCCCATGCAATTGAAAAGATAAAAGGGGATACCTCAGAATGTGGGTCCTCTTTTTACGTTTAGGGGAGGGAGACCACGATTATTATTTTAGTTATTATAACGAGAGGGGCGTAGATATTTTTGGGCGATTAACTCAGCGGGAGAGTGCTACCTTCACACGGTAGAAGTCACTGGTTCGAACCCAGTATCGCCCACCAATAATTTCAAGGGTTAGCCGATTACGGTTAGCCCTTTTTTCTTTCTTGTAAAAAGTGAATTACCCCGCCTACAAGGCGGGGCATCTTAAATCAAAACAATCTTAACTGCGCGGGAGTCGTTTCTTCCTCATGATGATATTGAATGTATTTCCTAATTACTTCAGACGTTACCTTGTCACCTACGGTGCGAACGAAATATCCGTCTTCCCAAAATCTCCCCCCCAAAGCTCTCTCTTTACTTCAGGATGCTCCTTGAAAATCACGCTGGCACTAATGCTCTTAAGCATACCCACAACTCTCGATATGCTATACCTTGGAGGAAAAGACAAAAATATATGAACATGATCTGTCGCAACTTCCAGTGTGTCTATCTCAAACTCATGATTTGCGGCAATCTCCTGAAAAATATTCTTTACTCGCTCCTGCACATCTCCATGCAATATCAATTTCCGATACTTAGGAGCCCATACCAAATGATATTTGGTGTCATATACCGCATGACTGGTTCTTCTCAGTTCCATGCCGTATGTATAACATATTTAGGCCTGCCTCCGGCAGGAAAACTTTTCATCCCCGTTTACAAAACGGGGTATTCAAGTTTTAATATTTCATAAATTAAGTTGTTTTAGAAAGAACGTCCCTCTATCTTCCCTCTATCTTCACGTTTTGATTACCGGTTCATGGAGCGATGTTTACCTGCAATACAGACGCTTCTCCGGTGCAGTCATAAAGCAGGTGAGAGTCGCGTAATACTGAGATCGTAGAGAACTTTTGCTTGGCTTGACTTTGCGCCTGCCATGCCATCAGCGAGGACTTTACGATGGGAGCTAGATCATCCAGTTTCGCCAGCAGCCTCAGTGTCGCGCTGTTATCGTAAACCAGCAGATCATAGCGCCCCGCAGCTCCAAAATGAATACCATTGAGTGTGGCAGTCTTCTCCTCTACACGTTGAATAATGAGACGAGACAGCTTCCGCACAGGCTCGTCGCCAACGTATCCCCGTCCCCGTAGTGCCTCTCCAGGCAGCCGCAAGCTTGCTTCCCCTTCGATCACTGTACCCAAGGGACTCTTTTCCAACTGAGTATCGGCTTGCTGAGACCTCTCCGTCCCAGCTTCTGTGATTTCAAGCCCCACCTTCGGATATGGGAAGTACAGGAAGAAGTCAGGCGACTCCCACTTAACCACTCTTAGGGGGAACGTCAGGCGCGAGCTTGTTGCGAGAGCACTGAGATACCCGACGATGCAGTACCGCTCGCGATGATGCGACCTTCGCCCCTGGGTTCTTTGAGGGACTGTCGTATCAATCCCGTGAAGCTTCTTCAAAAAGTCACGAGCGTCTCTGGAGGAAAGTTCGCTCCCCTTTACCTCGAATATCTGCTTCTCCTTGCTTCCACCCATCAGCTTACCACGTATAACGAGTCTCTAGAAAAACCCATGAATCAACAATTGGGTACTTTGTAACCTACTGTTTATATTGAGTATTATTTTTTGAACAATCTTAAGAAATGGACTTTTTCTATAGGCCCAATGTACGGATTACAGCGGCTCCGTCAGGGGATTCCACGCCAATATAGCCAGCTTTAACGGCGTCCGCTGCATTCGTCTGGCTATGTTTTCTGCTGATAGGCGACTAAAGAATTCAAAATATGGCATCTTTATCTGCTTCAAGAACGCCCAAAAAATTGTCTAATTTATCGAAGTCTACAATGTCGATCAAAAAGTATTCCGTCCTATGGTTTTTCTGCTGGTCGAGGTAGGCATAGTTCACTTCAATCTGGAAGTTAGCATCGATTGGCTTTGGTTCACCCGGGTCTTCCATTTCCACTCGGTAAAAATCGGCAAAACTGTTACATAGGATTACGGGCATTTCGACCGACGCCAGAATCGGAGTACTCCCGGCCTGAATATCCGGAATTATTGACTCTCTGCCCCTCAAGTAGACCATCGCATTTAGACTCTGATTCAATGCGCGATAGATCACCTCGTTTTCGGTATTCGGCCTGTTCTTACTGGTAAATAGTTTGGCCACTTTAGGATTTGTGGCAAGGTAGTGGTGCTTTCCAGTGAACACATTGTTATTGTTTTCAGGTAACGGCGTATTGGTAATGACCCACTGTTTTGCCGAAGCAACGTCCTTATCGCTGAACCAAAATACGTTAGCCTGAGGAATATATTTGCATTCGATAAATAGTTTGATGATTACGTCACCGTTTTTGCGTCCATATCTGTCGTTATGGTTCCACGATTTTTCTGCGATTAAGTCGATCTCTCGGGGCTTGCTGGTTGAGCTATCCATATAGTACGGGCTCACAAGAGTGTGCCACCCCTTCTCTTTCAGATAATTTACAACTCTGCAATGAAAGCTATTCCCGCTCTCATTGACGAGTTCCTCTATTTCCTTTAGGTCAGTCATCCCCGAACTCCTTTAGCGAGAAACATAACACATATAATATACGGATCCCAACATATTCAATACCAATCCATTCCTTTTCCACGCAAAAAATCTTGAGCTTCTTTCAGGCCTAATCTAGCTGCTACCTTATAGTCACTAAAAGCCTGCTGGAGGTTGCCTAATTTTTTATAAGAAATCCCACGATTGTAATAAGCCTTTGCATCTTTAGGGTCTAGCTCTAAAACTCTGTTGAAAGCGTATATCGCATCCTGATATTCCTTTGCTTCGTAATAGGCATATCCCTTATTCAACCAATCCGTTGCACTTAGTCTGTTTACAGCTTCGTTGTATTGTTCCTGTTTTTTTGTATCACCTTTAGCCAATACCAGTTCTCTATTCAACCTCTCCATTTCCTTCAGATACTCTGCTGCTTTTCTCCTTGTCTCCTCAAGCTCCTTTGTCTTCTGATGGTCTTTTCGTAAAGAGTCAACAGACCTTATTACCTCATCAGGGTCAGCTTCAATCTTTGCCTTTAGCCAGAATGTCTTACCATCCCATGTCTCTTTCACTATCTCTGTCCTTACTATCCCCGCTGTCAGGGTTATAATCTGGTCTTTTGTCAGATTAAAATCCTTTACCTCTGTCCTGCTCTCAAGATATGTCCCCATTTTGTTGTTCTGTTCTTTGACAACTGAAGATAATTGTGGATGAGAAAGGATTTCGGGGTCGATTTCCCCTATGCCGCCCGTTTCATCTCCCTTAAGGCTTGCTTTTCTTCCTTTTGCGTGTGGAGATAGACGATCTTTTTCGTGTTCCAGGCCAGCGTGGCCCAGACAACGTTGACGGTATCCCCAACAGCCCCCTTGTATCGGCACCGATTCAGCCGGT
>JACQWO010000013.1 GCA_016209225.1 Desulfobacterales bacterium | reverse complement strand
GATATTTCGTATCATATACCGCATGACTGGTTCTCTTCAGTTCCATGCGATAAATATAGCACATTTATCCCTGCCTGCGGCAGGAGAACTTTTCATCCCCGTTTACAAAACGGGGTATTCAAGTTCTAAATTTGCATAAATTTCCTCTCCACCATTCACAACTTCTGTCTTCAAATTTCTGTATCCTGGGAAACCTGTGCCAGCTGGAATCAATCTACCCATAATCACATTCTCTTTTAAACCTTTCAAACAGTCACATTTTCTCTCAATACTGGCTTGAGTTAACACCTTAGTTGTCTCTTGGAAAGAAGCTGCCGAAATAAAGCTGTCAGTGCTCAACGAAGCCTTGGTGATTCCAAGAAGCAGAGGTTCAGCAATAGCCGGTTTACCTCCTTTTGTCTTTACTTTTTCATTTTCATCTTCAAACACATACCTCTCCACCTGTTCTCCGATTAGAAAATCTGTATCTCCGACCTCTTTTATCCTAACTCGACGAAGCATCTGTCTGACGATTACCTCGATATGTTTATCATTTATCTTCACACCTTGGAGACGATAAACCTCTTGTACTTCATCAACCAGATACCTTGCCAGTTCTTTCTCTCCAAGAATATACAGAATATCATGAGGATTCGCTGGACCATCCATAAGAGGCTCTCCTGCCCTTACCCTGTCCCCTTCATGAACACTTATATGTTTCCCTTTAGAGATCAGGTATTCTTTAGGTTCACCAACTTCTGGAGTAATTATAACCCTTCTCTTCCCTTTGATATCTTTACCAAAGGAAACAATGCCATCGATTTCGGATATTACAGCATATTCCTTAGGCTTCCTCGCTTCAAACAACTCAGCAACCCTAGGTAATCCCCCAGTTATATCCTTTGTCTTGGTAGTCTCTCGAGGAATTTTGACAATAACATCCCCAGCATTTATTCTATTCCCTTCATTTACTATAATATTTGCTTTGACCGGAAGAAGGTATCTTGCGGTGGATTCTGATCCAGGTAGCTTCGCAGTACGGCCACTTTCATTTTTAATAGAAATCCTTGGACGGGCATCAGGGTCCTTTGATTCGATAATCACCTTTCTCGAAAGGCCAGTAACCTCATCTACTTGCTCCTGCATAGTAACACCTTCTATTATATCCCCAAATTTAACAGTCCCAGAAACCTCTGTTAAGATAGGGGTGGTATATGGATCCCATTCTGCAAGTAGTTGTCCTGGCTTTACTGCCTCTTTTTCTTCAATCCTAAGTTTTGCGCCATAAATGAGAGAGTACCGCTCTCTTTCTCTTTCATCATTGTCAAGTATCGTAATTATACCGTTACGATTCATTACTACTAAGTTGTTTTCTTTATTCCTAACAGCACTCAAATTTATGAATTTGACCTTTCCTTCAGTCCTTGACTCAAGAGTACTTTGCTCGGCACGTCTACTGGCTGTTCCGCCAATATGGAAGGTCCTCATGGTCAATTGCGTTCCAGGTTCTCCTATGGATTGGGCGGCAATTACCCCCACAGCCTCACCCAGATTGACTTTTTTCCCACGGCCAAGATCCCTGCCATAGCACTCCACACAGATTCCATTCCTTAACCGACAGGTTAAAACAGAACGAATCTTTACCCTTTCAATACCAGCTTCTTCAATCTTTTTAGCAAGATTTTCATCAATCTCTTGATTGGCATCTACTATTATTTTCCCTGTAAAAGGATCTTTTATGTTGTCTAAGGCAACCCTGCCTAATATTCGATCACTCATTCGTTCAATAATCTCTCCACCTTCCACCAGGGAAGAAACATAGATTCCATCCAGAGTCCCACAATCAGCCTCAGTTATAATAGCATCCTGGGCAACGTCTACCAACCTACGGGTAAGATACCCCGAGTTGGCAGTCTTTAAAGCTGTATCAGCAAGACCTTTACGAGCCCCATGAGTGGATATAAAGTATTGTAGAACAGTTAGCCCTTCCCTAAAATTTGCCGTAATCGGTGTTTCAATGATTTCTCCGGATGGTTTTGCCATCAATCCCCTCATACCTGCCAACTGTCGGATTTGCTGCGCACTTCCTCTAGCGCCAGAATCTGCCATCATAAATATGGGATTAAAGCTGAGTATTTCCTTCTTTTTACCATCAGCCCCAATTATCTCTTCCGTACCCAGCTCATGTAACATATCATCAGCAATCTTCTCGGTAGCCTGCGCCCAGATGTCGATTACCTTATTGTACCTTTCACCATCCGTTATAAGTCCCTCGGTATACTGGGTTTCAATCTCACGGACCTCGTTATGGGACTTCTCCAGAAACTCTGCTTTATTGGGAGGAATAAGCATATCATCAATTGAAATAGAAATTCCAGCTTTCGTAGCAAATTGATATCCCAAATCCTTCAATCTATCAGCTAAAATAACGGTCTTCTTGTTACCACATAATCTGTAACATTGGTCAATTAAATTGGCCAGTTCCTTCTTATTCATTACCCTATTAATGGAACTAAAAGGAATCTCATCAGGGACTATTTCCTTTAAAAGAATTCTTCCTACTGTTGTCTCTACCAGTTCTCCATCCATTCTTACCACAATCTTGGCATGGAGGTCTATTTCCGAAGAATCATAGGCTATTCTTACTTCCTCTGGATTAGAAAATACCTTACCTGAACCTTCAACAAAGTCTTTGTCTCGGGTCATATAGTAGATACCCAAAACAATGTCCTGTGTAGGAACAATTACAGGTCTTCCGTTGGCAGGGGATAGGATATTGTTTGTGGACATCATCAAAGCCCTTGCTTCAATCCGGCCCTCGATGGATAACGGGACATGAACGGCCATCTGATCTCCATCAAAATCAGCATTAAAAGCAGCGCACACCAACGGATGCAATTGAATGGCTTTACCTTCAATTAAAACCGGCTCAAATGCCTGAATTCCCAGCCTATGTAAAGTTGGTGCCCGGTTCAGAAGAATAGGGTACTCTTTAACTACCTCTTCTAGAATGTCCCACACCTCTGGCGTTTCTTTTTCAACCATCTTCTTTGCACTTTTAATGGTATTAACATATCCTTTTTCCTCTAACTTGTTATAAACAAATGGTTTGAAAAGCTCTAACGCCATCTTTTTGGGAAGTCCGCATTGGTGCAATCTTAGTTCTGGACCAATAACAATAACTGAACGGCCAGAGTAATCAACGCGTTTACCCAAGAGATTTTGTCTAAACCTCCCCTGTTTTCCTTTAAGCATGTCACTCAGAGATTTTAATGGCCTCTTGTTTCTTCCGGTAATGGCCCTTCCTCTTCTTCCATTATCGAACAAAACATCTACAGCTTCCTGAAGCATTCTCTTCTCATTGCTAATAATAATCTCAGGGGCATCCAGTTCCAAAAGCCTTTTCAACCTGTTATTTCTGTTAATAACTCTACGATAAAGATCATTAAGATCGGAGGTAGCAAATCGTCCACCGTCTAATGGAACCAATGGCCTCAAATCAGGTGGGATAACAGGTATGACCTTTAATATCATCCATTCAGGTTTATTACCAGAATTTTTGAAAGCTTCTGTTACCCTCAATCGCTTGGCAATCTTCTTTCTCTTTGCCTCCGAGTTGGTACTTTTCATTTCCAGGCGCAACTCTTCAGAAAGCTTATCTACATTTATATTCTTCAATAGCTCCCTGACAGCTTCTGCACCCATACCAGCAGAAAAACTATCCCCATATTCCCTTTTAGCTTTTCGATATCTCTCTTCCGTTAACAACTCCCCTATTTTCAACGGGGTATCATTAGGGTCTATAATAACATAACATTCAAAATATAGAATTTTCTCTATATCTCTCAGAGTTATGTCTAACAAAGCACCCATTCTACTCGGAAGACTCTTTAAAAACCAAATATGGGCAACTGGTGATGCTAGTTCTATATGTCCCAATCTTTCTCGACGAACCTTCGACTGAATAACTTCAACTCCACACTTTTCACAGACAACACCCCGATGTTTTAACCTCTTGTACTTTCCACAATTACACTCATAGTCTTTAGTAGGGCCAAAAATCTTAGCACAGAATAAACCATCTCTTTCTGGTTTAAAAGTTCTATAATTAATGGTCTCCGGCTTCTTAACCTCTCCATGTGACCAACTCTTAATAGTCTCTGGCGAAGCCAAGGATATCCTTAGAGAGCTAAAGCTCAATGGGATATGGGAGTTTTCAAAAATTCCAAAGGAGTCTTTCACGCTCAACCCTCCTGCATTTTAGAAGTTTTGGGTATATAACGTCTTTTAGAACCCTAACTAACAATTTTAATTAATCTTTTCCTCTTCAGCACTCTGGAAATCCTTATACACCCCTTGCTCCTCAATTAACTCCACATCCAACGCTAAACTCTGAAGCTCTTTGACCAAGACATTGAATGATTCAGGCAAGCCTGACTCCAGAACATTCCCGCCTTTGACTATGGTTTCATAGGTCTTAGTTCTTCCCCACACATCATCAGATTTTACTGTAAGAAACTCCTGTAAACAGTACGCAGCACCATACGCCTCAAGAGCCCAAACCTCCATCTCTCCCAACCTCTGTCCACCGAACTGAGCCTTTCCTCCAAGCGGTTGTTGGGTGATCGGGCATGAATCTTATCATCTACTAAGTGGTGTAGTTTCATCATATAGATAATTCCCACAGTCACCTTTTGATCGAAGGCTTCTCCTGTCCTCCCATCAAAAAGTATGGTCTTGCCGGAGACAGGTAATCCAGCCAAGGCAAGGGATTTTTTTACCTCATCTTCCGAGGCTCCGTCAAAAACAGGAGAGGCCATATATACTCCATTTCTAAGCTTCTTTGCCAATTCAATTATCTCTTCATCAGAGTCCTCATCAATGATCTGATCGAATTCTTTGGATGAATATATCTCCTTGACTTTTGATTTTATTACCTCAACACTGTAGTTTTTATCAAGATATTCATTTATACAGTTACCTAATCCCTTGGCAGCCCAGCCCAGATGAGTCTCTAGAATCTGTCCAACATTCATCCTTGAAGGAACCCCCAGGGGATTAAGTACTATATCAACTGGAGTCCCATCTTCTAAATAGGGCATGTCTTCCTCCGGCAAAATCCTGGAAAGTACCCCCTTATTCCCATGTCTACCCGCCATCTTGTCACCAACAGACAGTTTCCTCTTGGCAGCAACATTAACTTTTACCATCTTGATGACTCCGGGGGGTAACTCATCACCTTTTGTTATCCGGTTGATCTTCTGTTCAAATACCAATTTCACTAAATCAAGCTGTTCATTAAAAACCCCTATGATTCTATCAATTTCAGACTCAATATCTTTACCGTCAACGATTGAGATATCCCTCCATTTAGCAAAAGGGATATTAAGAATATCTTCTTCTTTAATAACCTGCCTTTTCTTTAATAAAACAGTACCTTCTTTCTCAACTGTTAATTTCGTAGCAGAGGTTTTTCCAATCAAGAGCTTTTTGATTTTTTTAACAGCACTATCCTTGAGGATACTAATCTCATCTTCCCGATCAGTTAATAGTCTTGACACTTCAGAATTCTCAATATATTTTGTCCTCTCATCCTTTTCTATCCCTCGTCTTGAAAATACCTTTGCATTAATTACTGTCCCTTGAACCCCTGGCGGAACCCTTAAAGAAGTATCTTGCACATCCCTAGCCTTCTCACCAAAAATTGCCCTGAGTAATTTTTCTTCAGGTGAGAGTTGAGTCTCTCCCTTTGGTGTAATCTTCCCAACCAAAATGTCTCCAGGTCCGACCTCAGCACCAATACGAATAATTCCACTCTCATCAATATCCTTTAAAGACTCTTCACCGAGATTAGGTATATCTCTGGTAATCTCTTCTTTTCCCAATTTTGTGTCTCTGGCAACTACCTCAAATTCCTCTATGTGAATTGAAGTAAAGCTATCATCCTTTAGGACTTCCTCACTTATCAGGATAGAGTCTTCAAAGTTATAACCACCCCATGGCATAAAGGCTACCAAAACATTATGTCCTAAAGCAAGCTCTCCCATATATGTTGCTGTGCCATCTGCAATAATTTCCCTTTTTTTTATTTCATCTCCGACGTTCACCAGTGGCTTTTGATTAATACAGGTGTTTTGATTAGAACGTTGATATTTGACAAGATTATAGATATCAATACTACTCTCTGACTCTTTTCCTTCTTCTTCTTTAATCCTGACTACAATGCGAGAGGAATCTACATTTTCAACTACACCATTTCTCTTCGCTATTACAGTTACCCCTGAATCTCTAGCAATGACACTCTCGATACCCGTTCCTATCAAAGGAGCATCTGTACGCATTAGAGGCACTGCTTGTCGTTGCATATTAGAACCCATAAGTGCTCTGTTTGCATCATCATTCTCCAAAAAAGGAATCAATGAAGCTGCTACACTAACCAGTTGATTAGGAGAGACATCCATGAAATCAACTTCCTCTGGTGAAATCATAATGAACTCTCCACCCTTACGAGCAGAAATTACCTCACTCACAAATCTTCCGTTTTCATCCAGTAGAGCATTAGCCTGAGCGATAACATGATCATCTTCATCTATTGCAGATAGATACTTGATATTCTTCGTTGCGACTCCATTAACCACTTCTCTATAAGGAGTCTCAATAAAACCGTATTCATTAACCCTGGCAAAGGTGCTTAAAGAGACAATTAGACCAATATTTGGCCCTTCAGGGGTTTCAATAGGACATATTCTTCCATAATGTGTGGGGTGTACGTCTCTGACTTCAAATCCTGCCCGCTCTCTGGTTAAACCACCTGGTCCCAATGCACTGAGCCGCCGTTTATGAGTAACCTCTGACAAAGGATTCGTTTGATCCATGAATTGAGAAAGCTGACTGCTGCCAAAGAATTCTTTAACCACGGCTAAAACAGGTTTAGCATTAATCAGATCATGAGGCATAAGCGTTTCAATTTCTTGCAAACTCATTCTCTCCTTAATAGCCCTTTCCATTCGTACTAAACCAAGTCGGTACTGGTTTTCAACGAGTTCTCCAACCGACTTAACTCTTCTATTCCCCAGGTTATCAATATCATCTATTGATCCCTTTCCGTTCTTCAACTCCACAAGCACCCTAACAGCTTCTAGAATGTCTTCCCTTTTAAGTGTCCTATGCTTTAAAGGGATATTCAAACCCAACTTATAATTTAGTTTTAATCTACCGACCTCCGATAGATCATAACGCTCAGGATTAAAAAAAAGATTACTAAAAAAAATGGTGGCAGTCTCCACAGTAGGTGGATCACTAGGGCGCAACCTTCGGTAAATCTCAATTATTGCATCTTCGGTGCTAGATATTTTGTCAATAGCCAATGTATTCCGCAACGACAAGTCAATGCTTCCATCGCTGACATGAATCAAGTCAAATTCCTTTATCCCTCTGGATTTTATCTCCTTAAATTTCTCAAGGGTAAGTTCGTCGTTACATTTAAGTACAACTTCCTCTAAATTAGGATCAATTACATCATGGGAACTGATATATCCCAAGATATCTTCAACTCCAGCAGAAATATGCTTAATTCCGGCATCTATCAGCTTGCGAACAACAGTCTGGGTTATTTTCCTACCTTTCTTAATAATTATCTCACCGGTCTCAGGAGATATGATATCGTTTGAGGTTTTAACCCCTACTAAAAGGTAAGGTTCCATACTTCTATAGATCATATTGTCTTCAAGAATGATCCTTTCGGACTTGTAATAGTAATTTAACAGATCTTCAGTAGAATAACCTAGAGCTTTAATCAAAATAGTTGCCGGAAATTTTCTTCGTCTATCAATACGTACATAAATTATATCTTTAGGGTCAAATTCTAAATCTATCCATGATCCCCGCTGAGGGATGATCCTTGCAGAATAAAGTAACTTACCACTGATATGGGTTTTACCTTTGTCATGATCAAAGAATATTCCTGGGGATCTGTGCAATTGGCTGACTATTACTCTTTCTGTTCCATTTATGACAAAAGTTCCATTATCAGTCATCAATGGAATCTCTCCAAAATAGACCTCCTGTTCTTTAACGTCTCTAATGTTTCGGGTGACTGTTTCATCATCAACATCCCAAACAACAAGCCGCACAGTAACTTTAAGGGGAAGGGCATAAGTCATTCCCCTTTGACGACATTCATCCACCCCATACTTTGGTTCTCCCATATCATAACTCACGAAATCCAGGGATGAAGTCCCGTTGAAATCTCTTATTGGGAAAACACTCTTAAACACTTCTTGAAGCCCGATATCCTCACGCTTATCAGGGTCGATATCCTTTTGTAAAAATCTTTCATAAGACCTCTTTTGGATATCTATAAGGTCCGGAATATCAATAATCTTTTGGATACTTGTAAAATTTTTTCGTATCATACGGGTATTCAATGATACTGAGCGACCCATATTAACTCCTCTCAAGCCGACAAGCGTCTCGGAATCTATACAACTTATTGAAGTTAAAGGTATTTATTTGTTTTGCCCACACAAACAGAAATCGTGAATTGTGAATCGTAAGTCGAATAAAAATAAAAGCCCCGTTTCCGACTCTCGGCTCCATAACAATGGTCTATTCAATCTCTACAGTAGCTCCTACTTCTTCTAATTGTTTCTTAATATCCTCAATCTCTGCTTTAAGAACTCCTTCCTTAACAGCTTTAGGTGCACTCTCAACCAAGTCCTTAGCTTCTTTTAACCCTAGTCCTGTAAGTGCCCTAACCACTTTAATAACTTGAATTTTTTTATCCCCCACCGCTTTTAGTATTACATTAAACTCTGTTTTTTCTTCAGCAACTGCTTCGGCCAGCACCTGACCGGTGGGCGCAACAGTAACTGGGGCTAAAGCTGAAACACCAAATTTCTCTTGCAATTCTTTTATAAACCCCGAAAGTTCCAGAACTGTCATATTCTCTATAAAATCAATAACATCTTCTTTAGTAACTTTTGCCATATCTTAATCCCCCCTAGTTTAATTTAATTTCAACTGTTATTTTATTTTTTCTTTAATCGCTTCTAGTACACAAATAAATTTTGAGAGTATCCCATTTAAGACCTGTACCAGGCTCGTTTGACTCGAAGCAAATAGAGATAGCATCTGTGCCAACAGTGCCTCTCTACTTGGGATATCAGCAAGTAATTTAATATCATCGGCTGTTATAACTTTACCATCTAATACTCCAGATTTAATCTCTAACTTTGGATAATCTTTGCTAAATTTTATTAAAACCTTTGCTGGAGACAGAGGATCATCATAGCTAATAGCAATCGCAGTAGGACCACTAAAATAATCATCCAGTAACTCTAACTCTGTAGACTTAGCGGCAAGTTTTACAATACTATTTTTAACAACTCTATATTCTATTGCTTCGCTTCGAAGCTCCCTTCTCAGCCTATTTATTTCCTCTACATTCAGACCGCAATAGTCTGTAAGAATAGCAACCTTTGCTTTTCGAAATTTCCCGTTAAGTTCTGGAATAATTTGTTCTTTCAATTTTCTATTCAACGGTATCCAACCCTCCTTTTTGAGTAGGGATTAAAAACAAAATAAAAACCTCTGATAGATTCAGAGGCTATGGTTAATTAAGGATATTAGCTTTATTCCTCTAATCTTACTTTAATCTCCCTCTAACATGGAGAGGGTCGATCTTTATTCCGGGGCCCATAGTTGAAGCAAGAACTACACTGCGTAAATACACTCCTTTACTTGAAGGTGGTTTTGCTTTAATTATAACATCGAGAAGTGATATAATATTATCCAATATCTTCTCTAAACTGAAGGAGACCCTTCCAACAGGTACATGAACTATGCCTGTCTTGTCAGCCTTAAAATCAACCTTTCCGGCTCTTAACTCTTTAACCACACGGGCAACATCAAAAGTCACAGTACCAACCTTGGGATTTGGCATTAATCCCCGCGGCCCTAAAATTTTCCCTATCTTCCCAACAAGACTCATCATATCCGGAGTGGCAACAACCTTATCAAACCCTAACCATCCTCCAGCAATTTTATCGATCAAATCCTCAGATCCAACAAAATCAGCACCAGCTTCATTTGCTTCCTTCTCTTTTTCTCCCTTTGCAAAGACCAGAATCGTAACCTCTTTGCCTGTTCCACTAGGTAAAACTACAGTACCCCTCACCATTTGATCAGGCTTTCTAGGATCGATACCAAGCTTAATGGAAACATCAATCGATTCATCGAATTTGGCATACGAACTATCTTTTACAATTTTTATACCTTCTTCCAACTCATACTTTTTAGTTGTATCAACCTTTTTTACTGCCTCTAAATATTTTTTCCCTTTTTTTGCCACTTTTTTCTCCAACTTAACACTGTCAGTAATCCTACAATTTATTATCTTGCTCAAAAACTATTCTACTATTTCTATCCCCATGCTTCTAGCTGTTCCCTCTATAGTCTTAATAGCGCCAGGTAAATCAATTGCATTAAGATCCGGCTGTTTGGTCTTAGCAATCTCCTCTACTTGTTTGCGTGTGACCTTACCAACCTTATCTTTATTGGGCTCCCCAGAACCTTTCACAATTCCAGATGCTTTTTTCAGTAAAACTGACGCAGGAGGAGTTTTAGTAATGAAGCTAAATGACCTATCGGCATATACGGTAATAACAACTGGGATTATCATACCTTCTTGCTTTTGAGTCTGAGCATTGAAGGACTTACAAAACTCCATTATATTAACTCCATGTTGCCCTAATGCCGGTCCTACCGGAGGGGAGGGAGTCGCTTTACCTGCTGTAACTTGAAGTTTTATAATCCCAATAATCCTTTTAGCCATCGACAACCTCCTAGATTAAATCTTTTGGACCTGAAGGAACTCCAGTTCTACCGGTGTAGATCTACCAAAGATACTCACAAAAACCTTTAACTTTCCTTTTTCAGGTTTAACTTCTGCAACAACACCATTGAAATTTGTAAAGGGGCCGTCAATCACTCTAACGGTATCACCCTCCTCGTATAATACTTTGGGTTTTGGCTTAAGAGTCCCTTCATTCATCTGATTCAATATTTCTTTTATTTCTTCATCCGGAATAGCTACCGGATCGGTTCTTCCACCTATAAAACCTGTAACTTTAGGAGTATTTCTAACAATGTGCCAAGTTTCGTTATTCAATTCCATATTGATTAGTATATATCCTGGGAAAATCTTTCGGTCAGAGGTCTTTTTCTCGCCTTTAACAAGCTCAACAACCTTTTCTGACGGCACAAGAATTTCAGAAAATAAATCTTCTTTTTTATGTGACTTTATTCGTTCTTCTATAGCCGCCTTAACCTGATTTTCACAGCCCGAATATGTATGAACCACATACCACTTTTTTGTCATTGTTTTAATTGCAACTCACTAGATAAAATCCTAATCAACCTAAAATAATCCTAATCAGCTTGGATAACACAATGTCAATAATGCCCAAAAATATAGCTACGATAATTACAACAACCAAAACAACAGAAGTTGACCCAATAGTTTCTTTTCGAGAAGGCCAATTAACTTTTTTTAACTCAACTTTAACTTCCCTGAGAAACTTAATTGTTTCATTAACCACTTGGAAACCTCTTACGGGGGAATCACCAGATGATGGCAGGCCAGGAGGGATTCGAACCCCCACCCCCCGGATTTGGAGTCCGGCGCTCTAGCCATTAGAGCTACTGGCCTACTTAGCCACCTAAAGTAGACTTAACACAACATTTGAAAACTTATAAACAAACCTCTGGTTAAGGTTGCCACAAGGAGGCAGGACAAACAAGCAACAATAAGAACAAAAGCTTAAATAAAAATAGAACCACATTCAGCGTGGCATACCAAAAACACTCCAATAAATAGAAATGATAGGCAACTTATTTGGTTTCCCTATGGAGGGTATGATTACGGCAGAACCTACAATACTTTTTGAGTTCTAGTTTATTAGGTGTAGTTCTTTTGTTTTTTGTCGTTGTATAGTTCCTCCTTTTACACTCACCACAAGCAAGAATAATAATCTCTCTCATATCTAAATCTTTTCATTTAATTAGATTTGGCTTTAATTGCCTTAGACCAAAGCCATTATTTTATTCAATAATATCACTTATCACACCAGCGCCCACAGTTCTACCACCTTCACGAATAGCAAACCTCAACTCCTTCTCCATGGCTATCGGAGTTACCAAATCCACAACCAACGATACATTGTCTCCAGGCATTACCATTT
>JACQWO010000009.1 GCA_016209225.1 Desulfobacterales bacterium | reverse complement strand
GTACTGGAAGGGTGGTAAGCCGGTACCTTTAGACGTACCTGCTCCTACGCAGGATTGGCCGGAAGACGTTGGCAAGTAAAAGTTACAAAGTATAGCAAAACATAGAAGGATACCCTCACCTGAAGGTGGGGGTATCCTTTATTTATGAGGTGATAGGGTTAAGGGTTCTTGTTTCCATTCAAGGCATTTTTCAATTCGATGGTAATGGATATAGAGGAGAGGATGCTTATTCTGCCTAAAGTCAAGATAAGGGAGGAGTAGATGAAAGAAGAAGAGATTGCTTGTTTACGCTTCTCTCCATCAGACATCCTGGATTTTACCTGGGATAAATATCAAAGGAAGGTCTCCCGGCTGAATCGTCCTGTGGTTATTGCCTGGGGGCTCACTAATGCCTGTGATCTAAGATGCATTCATTGTGCGGTGGAAGCAGGGGAGCCTGCCAGGAATGAGTTATCTACTGAAGAGGCATTTATGGCCATAGATAATATGGCAGAAGCAGGAACAAAACACCTGTTGATAGCCGGTGGAGAGCCGCTTGTAAGGGAGGATATATTTGCTCTGACAGAGTATGGATCGAAAAAGCTATCGGTAGGGATCAATACCAATGGATTTTCTCTTAACCGATCCGCAGCGCAAAGATTGAAGGATGCCGGTGTCAATCAGATAAGGATCAGCCTTGACGGGGCTAAATCAAAAACCCATAACTTAATAAGAGGAAAAGACTCATTTGAAAGGGCGGTAGAGGCAATCGAAACCTGTGTCAGCCTGGGTTTCCCTGATGTGGGGATTGAGGCCACCATATCCTTATTGAACTATGACGAGATGCCCGATATGATTAAACTTGCCTCTGATCTTGGGGTAGGTGTATTTGAAGCAGGGGATATGGCGCCTGTAGGAAGGGCAAAGAAACTTGCACACCTCTGCTTATCGAGAGAGCAGAGGGGAGAGATGCTGAAATTTCTTGCTGAAATACAGGAGACTATCCCCACGCTTATCATAACCTCTGAGCTGCCCCATATCTTTATAGTAAATAAGAGCATGCAGAATACGTGCATCGATCCTTATTCAAAAGAGGTATCCCTGGGCTGTGGGGCAGGAATAGTAGGGGCTGGTCTTACAGTGGATGGCAAAATCGTACCCTGTCCCCTTGGTTTACTAACGGAGGTTGGCGACATCAGAAGAGATAAATTAAAGGATGTATGGCTAAATTCTCCTTTATTGAAGAAACTGCAATCAAGGAAAGTGGGGGGTAAATGCGGGAGGTGTGAGTATCAGTATGCATGCGGTGGATGCAGAGGGGCAGCCGCCATGGCAGGAGACCCCATGGGAGAGGACCCCAGTTGTTGGTATGAGCCTGCTCTCAAAAAATAACACAAAGAAAAGTGTATATAGACGTGAAGGTTAAAATGTTCACGACAACAAATGGCGATAAGGAGATAGGTTAGACTCGCGGATTAGTGGGGGTGAATAGTTTAACTTTCCCATACCATCTAGTTCCCAGAACCTGACTGGAAATGCAGTTCTTAAGGCCCTGACTTACTTTTGGGGGCAGATACCCCGGCCCAGAAGTCCCCTCCGTCCCTTCGAGTTCGATTTCCAGAAATTCCTTGACTTAAATATTCTATATCCTTATCATTAGGTCTAAATTTAATCATAGTATTTTATCGAACTTATTGATCCTTGGTCTCCTTAAAAAGACCAAAGGAGGCTTCAAACATGTCAAAGATAATAGATGCCGTTTACGAAGATGGAATCTTAAAGCCTCTTTCAACCCCTCATTTGAAAAATCATACCAGGGTGCGTCTTATCATCGAGGAGATAGAGAGTGTTGCAAAAAGCACCAGTGGTATTATCATCCCTCGTAGAGGAGATGTCGTAGATGAAATAGCCTTGGAATCAGATTTCCTTCCTGAGGAGGTCTAAACTTTGCTCTTTCATGAGCTTGAGAGAGATTCCCTAGTCTTTATTGACGCTAATATCTTTGTGTACCATTTTTCTAAGGGATCCAGGTTTAATCCATCGTGCACAGATTTCTTTTATAGGGTGGAAAAAGGCGAACTTCAGGGTATAACCTCCACAGCAGTAATTCAGGAGACCAGCCACCGTTTGATGATGGTGGAAGCCTCGTCCCTTCTCGACATTGAGACAAAGAACCTTCCAAAATATCTTAAAGGCCATCCTGAGGTAGTAAAGAAGTTGAGAAGCCATATTGTAATTCCCACAGAGGTGATAAGGCTCAATGTGAATATCCTCTCCATAGATATAAAAACCATAGAGAAAAGCCAGCAGATGAAAACTCAGTATGGTTTCTTATCCAACGATGCCCTTACTCTCCAAGTTATGAAAGAGAGTGGAATTATCAATCTTGCTTCCAATGATACCGACTTTAACCGTGTCGAATGGCTGAAGCTTTATCAACCTTCACCAACAGACCAAAATTGACCAAGCAAAGTGTAGTTTATTTTAGGCTCTTCTCCCATTTTCTAGGGTACTAGTAGAGGTATAGGGAGTGGGCTTGGGGATTGCTACTGACATATCATGAGAGCTTTGAAAAAGTACCCCTTTTCGCTTCAGCATACATTTTTCGACCCTTTTAAGCTCGCTTCATTGAAAATTCACAAACTCGCCCTTCGTACTCAAACATGTGAATTTTCTACATTAGCCTCGCTAAGAAGGGTTCCCCAAAAAATCTATGCAATTAGCTCTCAGGGATACTTTTTCAAAACATGAATAGTTTTGCAAAAGTCTCAGACGGGTTGAATAGTTACTATCAATTTTTCATCAATCCTATTGATATGATTGTACAGGAGGGGAAGTAAAGGATGATAACTGCAGGTATTGATCTTGGTTCCCTCAGCACCAAAGTACTTATCTTAGAAGATGACAACATTTTGTCTACCAGTATACTTACGACAGGAGAAGAGGGGGCTTTAGTCGCCAAAAAAGCAATGGATGATGCCATTAAAAAAGCTAACATATCTTTTGAGGAGTTGAAAAATATTGTTTCTACAGGCTATGGGAGAAGGTTGGTTCCTTTTGCAAAACAATCTAAATCAGAAATGCTATGCCATGCTAAAGGAAGCCACTGGTTATTCCCAAAAGCAAGGACGGTAATTGATGTTGGCGCTGAGAGCAGCAAGGTAATACGCATTAATGAAAATGGAGTAGTAGAAGACTTTGCTGGAAATGATAAGTGTGCGGCTGGAACAGGCGTATTCTTAGATACTATGGCAAAGGCATTGGAGGTCCCTCTCGAAGAGATAGGACAACTTTCTTTAGAATACAAAGAAAAGGTCCAGATCAGCAGTATGTGCGCAGTATTTGCAGAGTCCGAGGTGGTCTCTCATGTACACAAGGGAATACCGCGAAACGACATCCTGGCTGGCATTCACGAGTCTATAGCTGACAGAATATTCGGCATGGTAAATAGAATAGGTATGCAAAATGATGTTGTTATGACTGGTGGAGTAGCGAAGAACATAGGCATGGTCAGGGCGTTGGAGGAAAAATTGGGGACAAAAATATATATACCGGAATATCCTCAAATGATTGGTGCATTGGGAGCTGCTCTTATTGCTCGAAATTCTAAATAGTTCACCCTGAAAAATTTCCCTTTCCGCAATCTGAGCAGATTTTTTGACCCATTCACGATTCACGATTTCCGAACTGGTTGAGGCTTTTAATCTATAATGTTCAAGGTATTTGGGGTCTGACCCCTCTTTAAGGAGGCAGAGAGTGATAGTAGCTGGGGTAGATGTAGGTTCCTTAAGCGGTGAAACAGTTATATTAAGAGATGGTGAGATACTATCATACAGTATTGTCAGAACAGGGGCAGATAGTGCATTGACTGCTAAAAAAGCAACGGATGAAGCGTTAAAGAATGCCGACATCTCTTTTCAAGATATTGAGTATATTATAGCAACGGGATACGGGAGGGTTATTGTCCCTTTTGCAAATGAAAATATAACAGAGATTTCATGTCATGCTAAAGGGGCTAACTATCTATTCCCCACCGTAAGGACCATTCTTGATATGGGTGGGCAAGACTGCAAAGCCATAAGATGCAATGAAGCAGGGAAGGTAACAAATTTTGCAATGAATGATAAATGTGCAGCAGGAACAGGGAGATTCTGTGAGGTAATGGCAGATGTACTGGGTATTCCCCTTGAAGATATCGGTAAAACCTCCTTAGAGGCTAAAAAGGATGCTATGATAAGTTCTGCATGTGCCGTCTTTGCTAAGTCAGAGGCGGTTTCTCTGCTGAGAAGCGGGGTCCCGAAGAGTGAGATCCTATCGGGGGTTCATGAGGCTATAGCAAGCAGGGTATTCGCTTTACTCCAAAGGGTAGGGATAGAAAGCGATTTTGTTATAAGCGGTGGAATTGCAAAGAACATAGGGGTGATTAAAAAGGTGGCTGAAAAAGTTGGGCTAAAACCACTTATATCAGAGGAACCCCAGATCGTCGGCGCTTTAGGTGCAGCCCTCTTTGCAAAAGAGAGATACAAAAAGGGGTAATCTCTTGCATAGGGGTTAAGCTAACAGGTGATAGGGAAATATAACTACTCAGGAGACAGAATGATGCCCGAATATCTGGCCGACAGACTAAAGGAGTATTTTTAGGAAAGTATGCCTTTCGAAAATCTGTATTGAGGGTTGCAGATCAAACTATGAGAAGGGTGTTTGGGAATATACCAAAAGAGGATATTAAACGAACAAAAGGTATTCTCATAAAGGTGCCTGCTAAGGAGGTGTAATTCATTATGAAAGATAAGAGTAAATTAATAGGTTTTACTTGCGCCTATACGCCACTTGCGCTTATAGACGCTGCCGGCTTTGCGCCATATCGCATCCTGCCAATGGGCGACAGTCCGGATCAAGCGGGCCATATTCTGCATGAAAATCTATGCCCGCATGTCAAACGTGTCCTGGATCGAGGCATGCAGGATGACATTCCGGAGCTTTCCGGAATAGTATTCATGAACAGTTGCGACACCATGCGTCGTTTGAGTGATGCATGGCAAAAGGTTCGGCCCAACGATAATACCATCCTTGTTGATCTGCCGATTTCAAATGACCCCGGATCAGTCTCCTTCTTTGCAGAGGAGCTTGCTTTGCTAACGGATACCCTGTCACAATGGAGCGGAAACAACATAACACCCGAAGGAATTGAGAATAGCATAGGATGCTATAATGAACTTGCCATGCATCTAAATGAACTTAGAAAACGCGTTGATAGCGGAACTCTTAAGGATGGCGGTATAAGGCTGCAGACCATCTACAATAAGGCTGCGACTGAGCCCATAGAAGATGTTATGGAGATGATCAAGCAGATGATTGATGAGCCAAATGTGTTATCTGATGGCGGGCGAATATCTATGCACCGGCTCCAGAATGATACATGCCATAGAGGACGACAAAAGCACGGACGTGTTCACGCGTTTGGCGAATGGCCTTCTTTCTCGCACTGTATGCGCTCGAACAATCGCCCCAAATAATCCCGGGAAGATGGCTCTTGATGTTGTGGAGAGGGCAAAGGCCTGCAATGCCCGCGGAGTTATCGGCCACACAGTAAAGTTTTGTGATCCCTATTTGGCAAGGATGCCGTCCGTGCGCGATGCTTTAAAAAAAGAGGGCCTATCTTTCTTGATGCTTGAAGGGGATTGCACCATGGGTTCAATTGGGCAGCATAAAACCAGGATCGAAGCATTTATTGAAATGTTACGATAAATATCCTAAAAAAAGGAGAATGTCATGATACTCCAGCATTTTGAGAACCAAGAATCAGGAATAATGAACGCAATTAGGGAAAATCCTGAAAGCGCAAGCCCAAGGAAGAAATTGGCGCTTGAAACCGCGCGTTTGGGGAAACGACTGTACTCCAATACCGATGATCTGGTATGGGCAGGGCCTTTAATTCCTTTTGATCTGCTGAATGCAATGGACGTAACTCCAGCCTTTGCGGAGTTCATCGCCTCAATCCTTGTTTCTACAGATGCCGGACCGCTTTTTTTTGAAAATGCAGAGCAAGCCGGCTATGCATCTGATACCTGTGGTTACCATCGGATGCTTATGGGTTCTGCGCTAAAAGGGATGATACCCACTCCAAAATTATTAATCTCGGCAATGAGCCCATGTACCGGCGGCCTGGCAGCTATGGAAAACCTTGCCAGAGTTTTCAAAAAAGATCTATTTATTCTACATATACCTCAGAAAGAATCAGATCATGGCGTTCGCATTCTTGCCGATCATATCAGGGATATGGCAGAGTCCGTATCAAGCCACACCGGCAAAGTCCTTGATAATGACAGACTGAGGAAGGCAATGGAAAACACAAATAAAACACGAGAGATCCTCTCGGATATCTATACATTAGCGCAGCAAGTCCCTTCTCCTGTGAACGGACGAGATCTCAGCAACTTCGGCATCGTCTTGCCGTTATTCTTCGGCACTGAGGTTGGTATCGAGATAGCGCAAGCCTTTTATGATGAATTAAAGTCCAGAATTAAGGCAAATAGGAGCGGTGTGCCGGGAGAGCGCATAAGACTTATGTGGCTTCAAAACCGCATACAGTTTAAGAATAATCTTGTAAAAATGCTTGAAAAAGAATTCAATGCTTCAATTGTGGTGGATGAGCTAAATGTTATTACCTGGGATCCAATCGATCCCGAGGACCCTTACATCGGCCTTGCGCGGCGTTCAATCTCTTCCCCCTTGAACGGAACTGTAGAGCGACGGGTTAAACAGATAGTGAAGTTAGCCGAAGCTTACAAAATAGACGGCGCTATAAATCCCTGTCATTGGGGATGCAGACAGGGGACCGGTGCAAGAGGTCTTATCGACAGCAGAATGAAGGAGATCGGTGTGCCTGTTCTTAATCTGGAGGTTGATTGCGTTGATCCGAGAAATTTTGCCGAAGGGCAGCTAATAACCAGGATAGAGGCGTTCATGGAGATGATCGAGAGTCGCCCCTCGCCATGGTAGAAGTAACAAAAAGGAGCGAGTTATGTATTACCTTGGAATCGATATAGGGAGTCTGACCTGTGATGCTGTTCTTATCGATGATAGCGAAAAGATACTTGCGTCATCAGTAGTTCCAACAGGCGCTCGAAATCGTGAGGCGATAATGCGCGCTGCTGATGAAGTATTAAGATCGGCCTGCATCTCAGAAAAAGAAGTTACTGCCACAGTTTCAACCGGTTATGGTCGCAAGCGAGTTGAAGGACGTCTAACAGCGGTTACTGAGATCACTTGCCACGCGCGCGGCATTAAGGCATTGTTGCCTGGCACTCGTCTATTGATAGATATAGGCGGTCAGGACAGTAAGGCCATTGAGCTTGATGAAAATGGACAGGTTGTTGATTTCGCTATGAACGATAAATGCGCCGCAGGCACAGGAAGGTTCCTTGATGCCATGGCTCGAGCTCTGCAAGTTGACATTGAGAAGATGAGCGAGTTAGACAACGGAGCTCGTGGCAATCTAACCATAAGCAGCATGTGCACCGTCTTTGCTGAAAGCGAGGTTGTATCTCTAATAGCCGAGGGTGTTAAGGTAAACGAGATAGTGTACGGGCTGAACCGCTCAATCGCCTCACGTACCCTTTCTTTGATAAAGCGTATAATGCCAAACACAAACGGTCTTCCTATCGCCATGTCGGGCGGGGTAGCACGTAATTCTGGTGTGGTAAGAGCAATAAGCAATGCCATGGAAAGCAAGGTCGTCATCCCCCCGATGCCCGATACCATTGGTGCGCTTGGCGCTGCGCTTATAGCACGAGAAAGATATTCTCATAATTAATCGATAACCAACAACGGATCGAGAGTTTTCAAAAAGCTCCTCCTCCTTTGCTAATCGATTTAACAATCCCAATTACCCATCAACCAAATAGACCTTTACACAACCCACCAAAAGCTTTGAAGAAGTCCCCTGAGAGCGAATTCATAGATTTTTTGGGGAACCCTTCTTAGCGAACGGAATGTAGAAAATTCACATGCTTGACCCGCCAGAGGCGGGGAGTTTGTGAACTTTCCATGGAGCGAGCTTAGATGGGTCAAAAAATGTATGCTGAAGCGAAAAGGGGTACTTCGTCAAAGCTCTCGCAAACATCCTTGACAATATGTAAACTATTTGATAGTTAGTTCATACTCAACCTTTGGTTACTGGGCTCTTGACAGTAAACAACCAGATCAGTATCCAGAAAACCTGAGTCAATTCCGAAAAACAGGGAGGTAGATACCAATGTCAGAAAAACAATACCTGATTGATGCAATAACTGTTACTGATTCATGGCGGCTCTTTAAGATTATAGCCGAATTTGTCGATGGTTTTGAGGCACTATCTGACATCTATCCCTGCGTTTCTATCTTTGGTTCTGCCCGAGTTCAGTCAGGTGAGGAGACATATGAAAAGACTGTCATCATCGCTAAGAAATTGGCTGAAAATGGCTTTAACATCATTACCGGTGGTGGTCCTGGTATCATGGAAGCGGCTAACAAAGGAGCGAGAGAGGGATGCTCAAAGTCTGTCGGGCTAAATATTCGCCTACCTTTGGAGCAAAAAATCAACCCTTACGTAGATATAAACCTGGAGTTCAAATACTTTTTCGTAAGGAAGGTGATGTTCATTAAATATGCTCAGGCTTATATAGGCATGCCTGGCGGTTTCGGAACGCTGGACGAGATATTCGAAGCCATGACCCTTATCCAGACCAAACGGATCAAACCCTTCCCTGTGATTCTTGTAGGGTCTGATTACTGGAATGGTCTTTTGGAGTGGATGAAAAAGAACCTCTTGGAAAAAAACAAGATCTCCCCGGAGGATATGGATATGTTTACCATCCTGGATGATCCAGACGAAGTGGTAAAGACGATCAAGCGCACGGTAATCGTGTAGCAAGCGTGAGAGCATAAGGAGACAGCCTATGAAAGTAACTTGTGTGGGGGCGGCAGGGACAGTAACAGGTTCCAACTACCTGATTGAGACGGAGGGTGTAAGGGTACTTGTGGACTGCGGCATGTTTCAGGGGTCGAGACAAATGGAGGAGCGCAACTATCTGGATTTCCCCTACGACCCTGGGACGGTGAGCCATCTTTTGCTGACCCATGCACATATCGATCACAGCGGTTTGATACCCAAACTGGTACGGGATGGGTTCTCCGGCAGCATTCTCTGCACACCCCCGACAGCAGACTTGTGCAGGATTATGCTGGCCGACAGCGCCCATATACAGGAGATGGAAGCGGAATGGCGTAACCGTAAAAAGAGGCGTGCCGGCCGCCAGCGCTTGATTGAACCTCTTTACACACAGGATAATGCTGCGGCGGCCATGGAATATTTCATGCCAATAACTTACGGGAACGATATTATCCTCTCTCCTCATGTGCGTGCCCGTTTCAGTGATGCGGGACATATCCTGGGTTCTGCCATCATTGAACTTTGGGTCAAGGAAAAAGACCGAGAGGTTAAAATAGTCTTTTCCGGTGATCTGGGCAGTATCAATCAGCCGATAATTTCGGATCCTACGTATATACAGAAAGCCGATGTGGTTTTTATCGAATCTACTTACGGTAACCGCATTCATAAGTCCAAGGAAAGCACCTATCAGGAACTCAAAGAGGTAATAATTGCCGCCCATAAGGACGGCGGTAACGTAGTGATCCCAGCCTTCGCGGTGGAGCGCACCCAGGAGGTGCTCTATGTGTTAAACGAGCTTTATCAGAAAAAACAAATCCCTTATATGGACGTTTATATAGACAGCCCTCTTGCCATCTCGGCTACAGAAATCTTTGTAAAGCATCCGGAATGCTTTGATGAAGCAACTGTAAACAAATTGCGTGCCGGCAACCATCCGCTGGACTTCCCCGGGATGCACTTCAGCCGCTCGGCTGAAGAATCCATGCGTTTAAACGAAATTAAGAGCGGCGCTATAATCATTGCGGCCAGCGGAATGGGACATGCCGGCCGCATTAAACACCACCTGCGCCATAATCTCTGGCGTCCAGAGGCTCACGTTGTGTTTGTGGGCTACCAGGCTCAGGGTACCACAGGACGGCTCATCGTAGACGGCGCCAAACACGTAAAGATTTTCGGAGAAGAAGTAACCGTAAAAGCCAATATTCACACCATCGGAGGATTTTCTGCCCACGCCGACAGGGACGGACTTCTTAAATGGCTCAGGTATTTTAATCCAACACCCTCTGCTACTGTGATTATCCATGGAGAACCCAGCAGCTCACTGGCCTTTAGCAATTATGCCAGTGAAGAACTAAATATCTCTCCCATTGTCCCACAATTGGGAGAGACAATCGATCTGGACATCGCCATGGGCAAGTTCAAGAAAGAAGGCATTGCAGTTGTGCCGCTGGAATTCAATGCCGAATTGGACATTACATGGGAAAAGCTGGACGACATTATAACCCGCATTGGAGACATTGAAGATATTCCTGACTTCAAGATGCGGGAAAGTCTGACGCCCAAGCTGCGGCAAATCAATGAAAGGCTGAACGAAATCAGGGAGCATCTGGCTGGGAAGAAAGCATAAGACGCTGCCCTTTCTCGGTAAAAAGCGGCTGCAGTGCCGGCCATAAAGTTTTTAACACCTGAACCGCTAAAGCACTTGTGAATTCATATTGTGAGGCATTTGGACCTTCCACGTGGACGGTAACAATCCCAAAGAATCTGTCTGCATAAAAGACAAAAGCACTGGTGCGATTGATGATCTTTGAGCTGACAACCCCTGTACCACTCCGGAAAGTTTCAAACCGGTTGTCTCCAGTACCGGTCTTCCCACCTACATCAGCGAAGGTGCCATCGGACAGAGCAAAGGTATCTTTAATCCTTTGAGCAGTACCCCTTTCCACTACTTGCCTTAGAGCGTCTTTCAAAGATCGAGCCACTAAAGGAGACATGACCCTTTTCTTGGTGTCAGGTGGTTTAATAAGATGGGTTTCATAAGGGGTATCCTTCCCAAAATGTAGCCCTTTGAAGCTGATAATTGGTTTATAAATTCCCTCATTGAGAATGATACCCATGAGCTCTGCTAAATTTACCGGCCGATCAGCTGAGCTGCCAATTGCAGTTGCCAGAGAGGGGACAAGTGTTCCAAACGGATATCCCATAGCCCTCCATGTTCGATGAATCTCGGCAAATGCCTTTTGTTCAAGAAGTCTTTTTATCCTGAGGTTTTGTGGGTGGTGAAAACGGGTTTTGAATATCCATGAAGAAGACATCCTCCGGGCATCTTTGCTCTCTTCCAACACTTTACTCCATAGTGCCCTGGGATGGTCTTTCAGATAGAAGACTAACCAAACCTCAAGGGGATGCTTTCCCAGAAGGTAAGCCTCATCAGTGAGTTGGTACGACTTTCCTCGATAGGCTATAAACAGCTTATTGAGTGAAGTGAGGTTTAATGCCTTTTCCTGGAAATACGACTTTGCCGCTGTTGTTAATTGTTCCAGGGTAGCCTCTGGATTTTCCTTCAGGTAAAGGATAACCCAGTTCCTCAGGGGATGTTCGGAAGATTGGCAGAGTATTGCAAAAGACTCTTCATAGGTCTTTCCAGCATATATCCGGTAATATTTTCTGAGGAATTCGACGGATTCCAACTCCATCGCTTCTCTTAAAAGAGGTAACCGTTCAGGATTGTTTGCTTCTGAAAGCAGGGCATTCACATCATAGCCAAGATTTGCTGTATGATAGTCAACCACTTCCTTCATCAGCCGGATAAAAACAAGATTCACCGATTGGCAAAGCCCTTCTTCAATGGTAAAAACCCGATTGTCCTGGTCCTTTTTATAGTTCTTAAACGTGTGTACTCCGCCACCTGTGAAAAAACCCTGATGAGGACTGCCGGAAATGCTCCTTTGCAGACTAGCCTTCAGCACCTCCTCTTGCGTAGCGTTTGGGTGATAGAGCAGATAATTTAGAACCCATTTGGATAAAGGGTCTTTGACCTGCGTCTTCTTCCTCAAAAGGTCGCTTTGGTCTTTCTCTGCAAAATAACCATAAAGTTGATCAATAACCATCAGATAAGAGGCCATGGTTCGAATTTTTGCTGTAGAACCCAACTCCAGCTTTATGCCGGTAGTAATATTGAGAGGTTTGTTCAGGGTATCGGCCTGAATCCTTAAAAGATTTCCCTCCGGATCGCTTTCAAAAAGGGCAAAGCTGTATATCACTTCTCCAGGATCCCCTTTTTGTAACAGATAGGGGGCTAAAAATCCATTTTCCCCTAAGAACTCAGGGGAGTAAAGAGAATTTAAGATGTTATTGACTTTCTGCTGGACATCAAAGTCAAAGGTAGTATCAACTTCCATATCCAATCGATCCAGTTCATAAAGTGTCTCAATACCCAGCAGATTGAGTAACTTTATACGGATAGAGTCTGTCCCTTTTCGCTCCACGAGGGATAGAGGGGGAGGGATAGGTGCACCGAGCCTGAATTCTAAGGGGGTTGTCAGTGCAGCTTTTTTTAAAGCGACGCTAATGATTCCGTCTGTTTCCAAAAGGTGAAGATACGTATTCACTGTTTTCTCCAGTATAGTGTGGTCCTTTTGGAGATACAAGGATGGGTGTCGAGTGGCAATGATAAGCGAGAGTGCCTCTTTAAGTGTCTTTGCCTTTCTATAAAGCATATCCTGATCCGTTTCTTTCATTCGTAAATCAGACATTAGCTGGTCTACGTTTTTACCGAACCATGCCCACATCCCCTTGCCAATCCCGTTAATTTCACCGTACCCTTTGGCTGCACCCAATGGCATTCCATTAAGGTATTCCCTGACAATTTCTTTGCGGGTGTCAATGGTATTAGGTCCTTTCCGGTATGCCCACAAACTTCCTCCTATTATTTGTCTTATCTTGTCCATAGCACCACTGGTCATACCCTTGCTTGAGTGTCTGAATTTTACCATTTGGGTTACCAGGGTACTTCCCCCTATTCCAGCTGGGATCCCAAAAAGCTTCTCGCCCAGGTACCTAAAACTCGCTAAGCTGAGGCGGTCCCATTCAATGGCAGGATTCAGGAAAGGATGTTCAAAATCGAATAATTCCCGGTTTTCCCTGTGAAGCAGGATATTTATTAAAAGTGGCGGTATGGATTTAAATGAAGGAAACTGTTGGATGTTCTGGTTAACGTGGTAGGCTTCAGCACCATCTTTATCATTTAGTCGTAATCCCTCATCTCTCCTGTCATAAGGGATTGGTATGCCATTTCTGCCCAGGAAGAGGGCCGTCTTCGATTGTCTTGCCTGTGAGGTTACTACATAACCTTTCTCTTTAAGCCGCTGTTGAAAGTTTGGTAAATGTGTATAGCCTCTGGAGATGTCAAAGGGACCATCCAAAGGGAAAGAAATCTCCTTGCTCTCCCCTGCCTGAAGTCTCCAGGTTGCGTTCTTTGAGTACCGGGAAAAGACAGATGCTTCCCATGCGCTTGTCCTTATTTCATAAGTTATTGCCAGAACTACGGCCGAAGCAAGGAGAAAAACCAATAAAATCTTACCATATGACCTGAGTCTCTTTTTTTGAGGAGACCCCTCCCCCCCTGAATTATGAATAGTAATTTACCTCCACCTCTTCTTTCTCTTATATCTCTGATAACCTTTCACTGACTCTTCCAGCTTTATTCCTAAGTAAAATTCCTTTACATCATCGTTTTCCAAGAGGACCCTTGTCTCATCGGATAGAACAATCCTGCCGTTTTCCAATACGTAACCATAATTCCCTATGTTAAGCGCCATCCTTGCGTTCTGTTCTACCAGCAGAATAGTGATCCCTTCTCTGTTGATAGCCTTAATAATCTCGAATATATCCTTTACCAGTGCCGGAGATAAACCCAGAGAGGGTTCATCCAAAAGGAGAAGTTTTGGTCTGGCCATCAAAGCACGGCCTATTGCCAGCATTTGCTGTTCCCCGCCGCTGAGGGTCCCTGCCTGTTGATTTTTCCTTTCCTCCAGTACAGGAAAGTACTCAGAGACCCGTTTGTAGTCTTTCCTGATCCCGTCTTTGTCCCTTCGTGTATATGAACCCATCTTCAGGTTCTCGAAAACTGTGAGTTCAGGAAATATCTCCCTCCCTTCAGGCACATAGGATATACCAAGACGCACGATATCCTCTGTGTCCATTCTGTCTATCCTTTTGCCCATGAATTCTATAGTCCCCTTTTCAGGCTGGTCTTCCAACAGCCCCATTATAGTTTTAAGGATAGTTGTCTTTCCAGCACCGTTGGCACCGAGGACGGTCTTTATATCACCTTCTTCCAGATCAAGGGAAACACCGCGAATGGCATTGACAAATCCATAACTGGTCTCTATGTTTTTTACCTTAAGCAACCGTATCTTCCTCTCCTAAATATGCCTTTAAAACTTCTCTGTTATGTTGCACCTCTGAAGGCAGCCCCTCAGTTATCTTTTCTCCATAATTGAGGGCAAGAACCCTGTCAGAGACATCCATGACCAATTTCATATTGTGCTCTATCAAGAGTATGGTTATGCCAAAGTCCTCCTTTATATCCTGAATCCATATCATCAAATCTCCTTTCTCCTCCAGATTCATTCCTGCTGACGGCTCATCCAGAAGCAGCAGCTGGGGTTCCAATGCCAATGCCCTTCCCAGCTCAACAAGCCTCCGAGTACCAAAAGGAAGATTTGCAACCAGTTGATTTCTGGCAGACTGTAGATCAAGAAAATCTATAATACGCTCCACTACCTCTCGATTAGCAACCTCTTCCCTTACCACCTTCCGAGTAAAGAAGGCACTATTTAAGATATTGGTATTCATCTGACAGTGCCTTCCTAAAAGAAGGTTATCCAGGGTAGTCATGTGAGAGAACAATTCAATATTCTGAAAGGTACGGGCAATCCCTTTTCTGGCAATTTTGTGGGGTTTGCATCCTGTTATATCCTCTCCTTTAAATATTATTCTCCCCTCATCTGGTTTATAAATCCCGCTAATACAGTTGAAGAGGGTAGTTTTACCGGCCCCATTAGGGCCAATAATGGAATATGTGGAATTCTCTTCTACCTGAAAACTGACATTATTCAAAGCCTTCAGACCACCAAAGCGGATAAGTAAGTTTTCTACTTCCAAGAAAGGCATGAAAGGTTCCTCTTATTTATTTTACCTCTAACCAATCACTGATTTTTACGGCTTTGCCCTTTACACACTTTCCTAAGAATACAGCACGCTGGCCTTGCCGCTGATTTGGAGAAAATGTGATATTATGACCGATACCACCATTCCAGTTTTTTATTGTTTCCATAGCCTCAACAAACTTCTCCCGGGTCAGATCCCGTCCTGCACGTCTGAACCCCTCTATCATCGGTTCAGCAAAGAGAAATCCAGCATAAAAGAACATCCCCCATCTTTCATTGGGAGCAAACTCATTATGAGCCTTTTTATACTTTATCATAAGTGGGTGTTCAGAATCAGGAAGTTCGGCAAAGCAATCGAATATCACACCCTCCCATAATCCCTTTGTTATATCGTACATCATCGGCGCATCGGATAGGGTACTTGTAGTCATCCATACGGGTTTAAAGCCTATCTTTGCTGCTGCCCCCATTGTCATGGCAGCATGTTTGGGCAAGAGCCATAGAATTACTATGTCCGGATTAGCCATCTTTAACCTCAACACCTGAGAACTAATATCGGTATCCAGGGGCTCTACTGAGACCTCTTGTGCTAATTTAGCGTTGTATCCTTCCAGTGTCTTCTTTGCACCCATCAGACCCTCTTTGCCATAGTCATCATTCTGATAAAAGAAAGCAATCTTTTTCTTTTTAAGGGTCTCATAAGCGTATGTAGTTAAAATAGTCGCTTCATCAACATAATTGGGATAGAGGGCAAAGAGATACCTGGTGTTTGGATTTGCCCATCTGCTTGAGCCCGACGCAGGTCCTACCCATGGAATTTTTTGATCATTTAAATATCTTTTAACAGCCATACCGGTAGCTGTTCCTACGCCACCTGCAAAACCGAATACTTCGACCCTGCCAACCAGTTCCTTAACAGCAGCGACGGTTCTGGGTGGCTGGTAAGCATCGTCACGAATATGGTGTTTAAGCTTCCTTCCATGGATTCCGCCTTCAGCATTCAGCATCTTAAAGTAGGTTTCAGTGCCTCTGGCAACTGCCCCCCACAAGGCTGCCGGGCCCGTCTGGGGGCTCCACTGGCCGATTTTGATAGTATCCTCGGATATGCCAACCTCAGATGCAATGGAGTTGCCAAAAAAGAGGGTTAGGGAGATGAGTAATATTGAAACGATTAAAGTGTTTTTGAAACTTTTGGTGAACATATTTGCCTCCTTTTTTTAACCAGTTAATCATTTTAAACCTTTTTCACGTAATGTCTTGCCAAAAGCCCACTGGGCCTTATACATAGAACAATAACGATGATTGCGAATGCCACAACAGATTTGAACTCTGTTGATACATACCACCCAAATAGGTTCTCAACCACCCCAAGTATCCCACCACCCAGTGCTGCCCCGGGCAGGCTGGTCATCCCACCTAAAACTGCCGAAGCAAAGGCTTTTAATAAGGGGTCTATCATCATATTGGGGTCAAGTAAGGTAATAGGGGCAATTAGTACACCGGCTACCGCACCAATCAGAGAGCTAAGCCCCCATGTCAAGGACAGGATTCTCTTGGATCGAATCCCCATCAGACGGGCTGCCATCTGGTTCTGTGCCGTTGCTTTCATGGCAACACCCAATTTAGAATACCTGAAAAAGAGGAATAGGATAAGCATCAGGCTGATGCAGACTGCAAAAATCCAGAGATTTAACTGACTTATTACAATGCCTTTTAGATTATAAACCCTCGTATCCAATATAGGAGAAGGAAAACTCTTGGTTTCTGCCCCCCATTTCCATCCGGCAAAACCATACAGAACCATTTCTGCCCCAAGGGTAATCACAATCAATCCTAAGACAGTGGGGTTTTTGGCAGGTCTGAGGAATGCAAATTCCACGAGCATACCCAGGAGCAAGGAAAACACAAGTGCTAGAGGAAAGGCAATAATAAAAGGTATGTTATAGGTTGACAAAAGCGAATATGCAAAGAAAGTGCTCACCATAGCCATCTCACCCTGGGCAAAGTTCAATACCTCAGAGGTCTTGTAGATAATTACCATCGCCAGGGCGATTAGGGCATAACAGCTTCCTATGGCTAATCCACTGACTATTATCTGGGATAGTTGGGTTAACATAATGCTATTCTCTCCTAACTAACTGACAGCTATACTAGCACATAACCTTTGAAAAACCAAGCAGTAGGCGGCCATGTATAGCGCCTGGTTATATTTTCTCTTTATATTCCCTGAAGCCATCAACCAATTGCCGGAATGAGGCAGGCTTGTATTTCTCAAAGCTTTCCTGGTCCACGTAAACAAAACCGTATTCCACGTCTGACTGAACCCGATTGATGTCTGTGCACCATTGCAGCAGCCGTTGCATCTTGAGTGGCACGTCCATGTCTTCCCGGCCTTTGGTTTCGACGATGAAGACTTGCTTGTTCGATAGCTTGACCAGAAAGTCCGGGTAATAGTTGGGCGATTCGGGGAAGTCTTTATGCAAAGCCATTATTTATTCCCCTCTTCCAGTTGTCGGATACCAGAGTCTGACGTTAATAACTTCATTTGCTGGATGGCGATCTGGTTTAGCTTGCGGAGCCGCTCCGCCTGAGGCGTCTTTTCCTGGATGAACAGGGAGTTCAGATTTTCCAGATTGGAAAGGCAAACAAGCTGTGAAATATTGGCGTAGTCCCGAATATTGCCTTTCTCACCCAAATGGCTGTCGCGCCACTCTTTAGCGGTCATGCCGAATAAAGCCATATTTAAGACATCCGCCTCTGAAGCGTAAATAAGGTCTATCTGGCGCGATGTCAATTCCGGCGGTATCAGGTTATCTTTAATGGCGTCGGTATGAATCCGATAGTTAATTTTGGCGAGGTTGCGCCGGATATCCCAGCCGAGCTGCTTTCTTTCATCCTCCTTCAGCCGTTGGAACTCTTTGATCAAGTACAATTTGAATTCAACGGAAATCCAGGATGCGAACTCAAAGGCGATGTCTTTATGTGCGTATGTTCCGCCATACCTTCCGGATTTTGATATAAGCCCGATGGCATTGGTTTTTTCGATCCATTGTTTTGCTGTCAGAATGAAGCTATTAAGCCCAGCCTGTTTTTTAAACCCATCGAATTCGATGGGTTTAAAACCCGGGTTATTGAGTTGCTCCCAGATACCCAGGAATTCTATAGTGTTGCGGTTGCGCAACCAGTTTTGAATGATATAGTCGGTGCGTTGTGAGTCCTTGTATCTCGCAATATCCGTTATGCAGATATAGTCTTCTTCTTTCCGGTTGAATATGGCTATCTCCGTACCCTTTACATTTATTTTCCCCATTATTTCTTTCCTCCCACCGTAACCTCCACAATCGTCATGGTGCCAGTGCCAAAGATGTCCACCACCTTGACCGCCAGTTTACGCCGGCCCGGCGGACATTCGTGGAAGACGCTGGTCAAATCCAGCTTGCGGTCTGCTTGTTGTCGCCCCAGATGAGCTTGTTCGTCCAACCCTTGATCTGGCGGCCACGGCTGTCTATAGAAAACATGTCTAATTGCATCGCCGCATCTTCCGGCTTTTCAGCGCGGGGCTCATCCACCTGCTCGATCACCTGAAACGGCAGGACGATATTGCAGACCTCGCTGTTCTTGCCGTTCCAGACCAGTTCCACCTCACGCTTGTCCTCGAACAGCAGAAAGCGGTACTTATCCGGCAGGGGCTTGTCGGCTTCGATATAGCGGATTATCTCCTGTTGTTCCTGTTCAGTCAGTCGTGGCATAAAAATTCTTTCCTTCGCGGTGGCACAGGCTGTGTATCGTGGGTTAGGTGACGGCAAGGCATTTTAGAAAAAACCATGTCTATTACCTTTTATCCTTGGGGAGATGCCGTCCAACTTTTTTTTCTGGTTTTATGTATTATCATCGCAACCTCTATGCCTTTTTTGTATTCTTCTTGGTGACTGGGGTGGTTTGCTTTGCTTTCCCTTGCCAATCATCGGCAATTTTTTTCCAATCCACATTTCTTTCGACCGATTTGCCATCATTATCTTTACCTGTCCAAACATTCCAGAAATCAGGATCCTCAGAATGTGGCCTTTCATTTTCAGAAAGGTCATTCATGCGAACCATTATAGGGAGTTCAGAAGCCCAGCCGAGCAGTATCGCATTTTGCGAAGGCAATGAAGGAAGCTCCCGGAGCAAGCCGCGGAGATTATCTGGTACTAGACGGGAAACAAGCTCTTGATCTTTATCGTTGATGATACGGTGAAGCAGGAATGAGTTGCATTGCGACAGAACAGTAGGCGAAAGTTCAGATGGACGTTGCGATGATAGAACGAGCCCTAAGCCGAATTTGCGGCCTTCTCTTGCGATTTTTTCAAAAATCCGGCAGCAGACCGTCGCTGCATCTTCATTTTCGGCATCTTCCTTATAACGCTTAATAAAGGTATGCGCTTCTTCCATCACGAGAACAGTAGGAAAAGATCTGTGCTCGATTTTTCTGTACCGTTGAAGGGCTTCAAAAGTCATTCGTGCAATGACAGCGGTTACAATATGCACAATCTCAGCAGGGACTAATGATAGATCTATTACTGTAACGCAGCCGTTTGAAGCACAATTTGATCCAATAAAGCTCTCCAACCAAGTGTTCAGAGGGCTCGATGTATCTCCTATTATTTCAGCCATTTTTGAGTCTGAAAGAAGAGTCCTAATTCGGGTCAACATATAGTCAACATATGTTTCAATACCTTGTTCCTTGGCAAGAACATCGAGATAATTAACAAATGCATTTGATGGAAAAGCTGTCGGGATATCTTCATGTATAGGCAATTGCTCAGATAATTCACCACCAAAAGACAAGTAGCACGCGCTGGCGGAATCAATCAGGATATTAATTTCAGGAACAGATGCTTCAAGGCACGCATATTGTGATAAGCGTGGGGCAAGATATGCAGTTAGTTTAGTGGACAGATCGTTTAGTTCTACACTGTTAATTTTGGGCAGAAAATATTGCACGCTTTCTGCCCATCTTTGGCATTTTTCAAAAAAACCTTTTGACTTTGGAAAACCCGCCCAAGGAGTTCCTGTGTTTGCATCATGTTTCAGACTTACAAGCAAAGTACCAACAAATCTTTTAGCGAGGAAATCGATAGGATCGGATACCTCGAATTCTTCGTTGCGCATAGCACGAAGACCTTGACGCAGCAAAGGAGCTTGGGATTTTGCACTCGCCTGTGCAAACGAACGCCACTCTGAACTATTCCAAAACCACAACGGTACTTTCAATGTCTGGTCGTCAACCTTAAATAACCTTGCTTTGTGTTTGGACTCCTCCGTGCAAAAGACTCTTGAGTATTCACCGTTCGGATCGATGATGATAAACCGAGCATTGGGTGGACTTTTACTTTTTTCAGCTTCAGTGAGTGACCACTGAATTAAACCCGCTACGGAACATGATTTTCCGCTACCAGTATTACCCAATACTGCAAGGTGCCTTCCAAAAATACGGTCGGGATCAACCTTTACTTCGGCATTAGCAGCAACAGGACTTGTGCCGATTTTTATTCGCCTGTTTGCT
This sequence comes from Desulfobacterales bacterium, assembly GCA_016209225.1. GTDB lineage: Bacteria > Desulfobacterota > UBA8473 > UBA8473 > UBA8473 > UBA8473. Next base: position 73,905 of record JACQWO010000009.1, on the reverse strand, counting down.
CCAGATTCGACTATGGACTTCAGTTGAGAGTCTGTTGGAATCAGAACCGGTTCCCCAATGCTCGGAAATGACTGTACACCTCTCTGAAATTCAAATTTGTCCGCGGTTGTTGCCTTCAGTAGCCCCAGCGGGTTGGCACGCATTTTTCTTGTTGGGAAGGGTAAATCAACAAGGCCGTAGTCCTGAAAGCCCTTACGTTTTGGGAATGGAGTTTTTTCAATAGCGATCCATTCGACCTGAGCGACAATGTAACCGGCTTCGGTGGCTATCAGTACGTAGCTATTTATGCGAGGAAATGCTCGTGGAACTCCTGCATTTGCAGAGACCCCATCTGGGGCTTCAATGTCCAAACAGACCTTAATTTCATCGGGTGAAACATATTCAACGGAACCTATTCGCAAGCTAGCCGTATGCTCGATTGGTGAAAAAGTCATTCTTTCGCTCCTTCATCTTTTTTCTCTTCATCGCCACTATCATGGGTTTTGATTCCTCTTGCTTTCAGCAAATCAGCCATGCGAATTGAGGCTTTATCAATGGCTGGTTTAGGTAGATAATTATCAACGAGAGTTTTTAAATCACCGAAATGGCTACCTATTAAAACCGTAAGCTGTGCTGTCCGTAGCTTTCCGGCAAATGAACTGACTCTTTTTCCGTCATCATCATAGGCAATAATTACCAAGTGGGTTGATGGTATTGAGAGCATATCTTTTATCACACGGTTAATGTGCTCATCACCAAAACTGTATCCGTAAACAACAAGGGTCGAATTCGGACGGCAAACTCCTGCGGCGAAATCGCGGAAAAGGTCTACATACGGATACTCAGCTGTTTCACGGTCTTTTGCCGCATTGGGATATATCATCACAGGACAACAATCTTCTCCATCGGCTTTTGGCAAGTAGGGAACAATTGATTCCGAACCAAAAGGCAGAGCTATTCGCCTTACATACCCATTATGGTAAATCCAATCCAAGGAACCATGCAACTTAGAAAAATGCACAACACCTTCAAGATAGCGGGGTTCCCCCCGTATTCCGGGCGGATTGTAATGCATATCCACTTCCAGACGCGAAGATCGAAAAAGAGGGCTAAGCGTTCCTACGAAACGGTCAAGAAGCCGTATCCCTGCAATGTCCGATGCGAATTCAACAAAGCGATCGTAATTCGTCGTGAATATATTAAGCCGTTCCCGAGTTGCCGAACGACTCGCAAAACTTACAAGGAAACTAATCAGATATTCGATTGCGACACTAGCCTTCTTGGACTCGAGGACATTTTTCTCAGTTAAGAGAATGCCTTTAATAAAATCGTCAAGCACGCAGTTAATATCAGTCTTAAGGTCTTTAGCAGTTGGCGTTCCTACTGCGAAAAATTTTGGGTTTAGATGGCGAATACCACAGGCTATTTCATTTGCTACGCGAACACGATCTTCAATATTGGATGTACCTCTTCCCGCACAGCTAGCTGATTTTTCTGCCTGCTTTTCTATATCATCAGCGAAAACCTTGAATTTCTGGCTATTCATTTCAACAGATTTCTTGCCTGTCGCCATATCATGTATTGCATATGAAATCCCCGCACCCATAAGAAGAGTAAGATGTTCGCTTTGAAATAGAGCAGTCAACCATGGCTCCACTTTTGGCCGCAATTCCACAGCGTCCAAAGTATCTGCGTGTTCTGGTATTTCGTTAGCAACAAAAAGAACGTGCTCTTTGGCCCAATCGATTTTATCCACCCAGACCTCCTTCAAGTTGTCCGCTTATTCCTGTATTATTTGACCGTCAACAGCGAGTTTTATTTGGCATACCTAAGCTCTTTATAAAACAATCCCCAGAATAATTGGGGACCTCCCCCCAATTATTTCAATCTTACACGGCAGCCGCCAGGGAAATATTCTCAAGTGTGACATCGGGCAAATGGCCTTGTCCTAATATTTCGGTGGCATCGAGTATTTCGATTCCCACAAGCTTTTCATCCTGCCCGATGTTCAGTGCAATTTCCTCATTCAGTCTCACGGTGCGGCATTCATGTTTGCCTTCAATCAACCTGATGTAAAGGGCGTCGATTTCTGGATCATAACTGATTTTCATCGCTTTCTCCTTACCTCTTTCCATTCCATGATTGTCCAAAGGAAAAGTTGTATCGGCATAGGATTCTATCACTTTTAGCAGTCTCGCGGGAACCATTGATAACGGCCTGCTTTACCTCATCTTCGCTTACGCCGCGTTCCACACATTGCTCTTGGGCATGGTGTGTGAGTCTGATTGGTTTCATGATTTCATTCCTCTTGATTGTCCCGGCCTATGCAGGCCCCAAAGCCACTCATTATTATGCTTTCTATTAATCAGTGGTTGTCCCCAATATTCTCCCAAAATATACCTACTAACTAAAACGGCCACTTTTTCCAGTAGTATTTGATCTTTAGCCACCGTCCCCATAACCCCAATGGTTCGAAGATTATTATAACGATCAATACCAATCCAAATATTATGCTTGAGACATTGGCTATCCCACTCATGCTAAACCATCTCTCGGATAGATAAATTACCCCTTTCCCCAAGAGAGGAACTTCAGGGATATTATTCAACTGTATCTGCAAAAAGGTGATTATTATTGCTCCAAGAATAGAACCCAAAATGGAACCAAGACCCCCTACCACAACCATAGCCAGGAAAGAGATAGAAAGAAAAAAATTGAAGTTCTGGGGGTTGATGAACCCCAGAACAAAACCCATCAAACTCCCTCCAATACCAGTGTAGAATGCACTCACTGCAAAGGCCAGAGTCTTATAGTAGGTAAGATTTACCCCTATAGTCTCAGCAGCTATATCACTATCCCGGATAGCGATAAACGCTCGGCCTATCCTTGATTTAATTATGTTTATAGCCGCTATGGTCATCCCTACTGTAACTATCATGATTAAATAGTAGAGCTGCCTGTCTGTGTTCAGCTCAAAAGGCCCAAATGATATCTTTGGAGTAATAATGCCCATATGACCGCCAAACAATCCCTCCCAATGTCCAATAATCTGGATGATTGCCATCCCAAAACCCATTGTAGCAATAACCAGATAGGGCCCCTTTAACCTCAATGCAGGAAGACCCAGAAGAAAACCAAAGACAGCTGCAATCAGACCGGAAGCAGGCAACGCAAATACAAAAGGGAGGTTAAGTCGGGTCATTATTAGAGCCGAGGCATATGCCCCAATGGCAAAAAAACCGGCATGCCCCAGAGATATCTGCCCTGTGTACCCTACCAGGATATTCATGCCCAGCGCTACTATCACATTTATTAGTACAAGATTAAGGTTATAGACAATATAACCCTTTGTAAACAGGGGTAACAATACCAGGAAGGCAATCAATAAGAAGAACCAGACTTTTACTACATTGCTTGGGAACAACCTGATGTCTTCGCGATAGTCCCTTTTCATATCCATGGTCTTGGACCCTTTCTAAAAAGACACAAAAGTACAGCAGGTATTCTAAAGCCACACAACTAATATTTTATATCCTTACCATATCTTTTGCTTTTCATCAATAAGTAAAATCATACCTTCCAGGAAGTGGGCTTTTTCCGCCCAGTTAACTCCTTGACAATAACAGGCTTCTTTGATAGATACTTTGTAACTACTCAGGCACAAAGTGGCAAAGGCACATAGGCACAAAGCAGATCAGGGTCGTTTCGTTGTTTTTTCCTTCTTTGTGCCTTTGGTACTCTGTGCCTTTGCGCCTATTTGAATAGTTACAAAGTATTTTGACAACAGCCTGGAAAGGTCTGACTCCAAATTGAGCTCAAGAACAGCCTCAAATCTGTACGGCCCTTCATTTATCATGATGGGTATTGCGAATCTGTTTACCATATCGAGCTTCAGCAGCTTTTTCCTCTTCCCTCTTTTCATTACGCACCATGGAGGCTCAAAGGCAGACATAGGAATCTTAATGGGTTTGTTTGCTCTCTCTGGTGTTCTTTGTCGTCCCTGGGTATCTGACATGATCGACAGGATAGGGAGGAAGAGAAGCTATACCGTTGGATGCCTTATCATGAGTCTCCTGCCCGTCACGTATCTGCTCTTTGAAGGGGATCTGTCCCGCTTTTACCTCCCCCTCATTTTCATCAGGTTTTTACATGGTGTTGGATTTGCCATCTGTTTTACCTCAGCATTAACCTACATTGCCGACATCGTTCCTGAAGAACGCCTTAATGAAGGTATAGGCATATTTGGTGTGACAGGGCTTACGGGATTAGCAATTGGGCCTATCATTGCCGAGATAATGATCCGGTCATTTGGTTTTTCCGTCTTCTTCCTTGCCGCTGCCTTAATGGCCACCCTTGGGCTTTTGGTCCATCTTCCCATCCCTGAGTCTTATGTTCGTGTCTCCCATGAGTTCTCTCCGTCCTTTTTCTCGGTACTTGTTAAAAGAGGTGTTTTCAACGTGGCCTTGGTGGCGATGCTATTTGGTTTTGGCTTAGCGGCTTCCGGCAGTTTTGTTTCCCCTTTTGCTAAAGAACACCATTTACCATTCATCTTCCTCTATTACATCTCCTATTCTTTATCGGCTGTTACCACAAGACTTCTTGGAGGCAGGTTTGCTGACAGGATTGGTGAAGGCCAAATCATCCCCTATGCCATGGTCATGACGGGCACAGGCCTTCTGATATTGATTTTTCCGGGAAGTACAACGATACTGATTATTTCCGGGCTTTTGTCCGGCTGTGGCCACGGTGCCCTCTTTCCATGCCTGAATTCGCTGATTATCCGCAACCAGCCGATCAATATCCGCGGGAAGATCACAGGAATCTTCACGGGAGGTATTGATACCGGATCATTTGTGGGGTCTATTATTCTCGGTTACATCGGAGAATGGGCAGGATTTAGGGCACTCTTTTTTGTCGCAGGCATTGCCCTTCTTGCCGGGCTTTTGATATACAGGCCCCAAATAATAAGGGGCAAATGACTGCTCCATCTGCTAATCGCTCGAGGCATTTTAAGGTGAAAGACTTGAAACAAAATAACTCGATTCCGGAGAACCTGAACGTAGATATAGAAAAGCTTATCTATGGCGGTGAAGGACTTGCAAGAACGGAACTTGGGGTTATACTGACACCTTATACCGTGCCTGGTGAATCCATCCTTGTCTCTTCTATCCATAAAAGAAAAGGAGTGCTTCATGGAAGGCTTCAGGAGATACTTAAGCCTTCAGAACACAGGGTTTCACCATTTTGTGATAACTTTGCAAAGGGGTGCGGAGGCTGTCAATGGCAGCACATAGATTATCTTCAACAGGTGAAAATAAAGAGAAGAATAATCGAAGAGAGCATAGAAAGGATTGGAAAGGAGATTGTCAAATTCCCGCCCCTGGCATTTGATCCCTGTTTCAAGGGAACCAGGCTCCGTAGTTTCTTTCACATTTGTCACAAAAAATCAGCAATAGGGTTTTACCGCTTCAATACCAATGACATCATACCGATAGAAGAATGCCCCCTGTGTGTCCCATCTATAAACCAAGCGCTCTCTACGCTTCACGAAAATTTTGATATGCTTAAATCTGTCAACTCAGCCAGTATCATTACAAACGGAAACGATGTCCATTTACATCTTGAGGGGAAAAAAGGCACCCCTGGTCCTCAGTATATTGAGTTTTTCACAGGTGGATTCAAATACCTTGCTAATGGAAAGGTGTTCCTTCAAGGACACAGCACGTTAAATAGTAAGCTTATAGAGATTATAAAAGACTTGATTGGAGAAAAAAGGGAGAATCTGCTTCTTGATCTTTGCTGTGGTGTGGGTTTCCTCTCCATCCCTGTTTCTTCTCACTTCAACCACGTCGTTGGCATTGACAACCAACAGGAATCTGTACAGTTGGCGAGAGAAAATGCAAAACTCAACGGATTAAGCAATATGGAGTTTTACAGGCAGGACCTGGGATTAAAAAACTGTCTTTCAGGGATAAGTTCTGTTGATGTTGTTATCATCGATCCCCCACGAAGCGGGTGCTCGAAAATATTAATTGAAGAACTGGTAAGGTTAAATCCCTCTCAAATCATCATGGTTTCCTGCAATCCAGCAACAATGGCTAGAGACCTAAGGATGCTCATAGATAACGGATACGAAATTGTTTCTGGTTATGGTATAGACCTCTTCCCCCAAACCTTCCACGTGGAAACCATTGTTAGTCTGACAAAAAAATGATGTCATAAACTCAGAACCTGTATATCCTTCAACCTCAATTGAATGGTTCTCGTCCCATTCCAGTCGTTTATTTGAGGAACAAAGGCTGCCTTTATGCATTGGTCAAGGGGAAAAATATCCTTTCCCATATTAAAGCCAATAGCATCATATACAACCCCCTCTTCTTTTACCTTTAATTTCAAATGTCTATTGCCAACTACCTTAAAATCTGAAACAGCGAGTATTGAAGAGCAAAAAGTGGGTTCCGGGTTGGAAGGACCAAATGGGGACAGTGTATCCAGCTCTTTTAAAAATCCCTCTGTTAATTCTCTTAGGGCTATATGAGCATCGATATGGATCTTCGGGATGAAATCCTCTTCCGATAGTGTCTTCTTTACAATCTCCTCAAAAAGATTCTGAAACTCCGGGATATTTTTTTCATCAATAGTTAAACCTGCTGCGTACTTGTGACCCCCAAAGCCTTCCAGAAGATAAGCACAGCCTTTTAAGCCTTCATAGAGATGAAAACCTTCAATGCTCCTGGCAGATCCTTTGCCTGTTTCTCCATCCAGGCTAATCATAACCGTAGGCTTATAATACTCTTCAGCTAATCTGGATGCCACTATACCTATCACCCCTGGATGCCAGTCAGGGGACACCAGAATAATCGCCTTGCCAGTGAGTAGCCCCTCATTATTTTCAACAAGCCCTTTCGCCTCTTCAAGGATACGATTCTCAATCTGCTGCCTCTCTGTATTTTCTGAGTCGAGAATATTTGCGATATCTTCTGCCTCTTTCAAATCCTTAGTAATGAGTAGTCGAACACCCTCGTCTCCTCTACTCAATCTACCGGCAGCATTTATCCTGGGGGCAAGCCTGAATCCAACCATGCCGGGGGTTATAACGGTGTCTTTTAATCCACTAACCTCTTTCAAGGCAATTACCCCAGGTCTTGAGCTATTGGTTAACTGCTCCAGTCCAAATTTAACGAATATACGATTCTCATCGGTTAATGGCACAATATCGGCTATAGTACCCAGGGCAACCAGGTCAAGATACTCCTTTAGATTAGGAACCTTTTGGTTGTTCCAAAACCCCATATCCCTCAATCTTGTTCGAAGGGCAATAATCAAATTAAAGACTATTCCCACGCCTGCCAGTGACTTAAACGGGAAATTACATCCCTTTTGTTTGGGGTTCAATATGGCGTATGCTGGTGGGAGAACATCAGGAATCTCATGATGGTCTGTAACGATTACATCAATACCGTTTCTTTGCGCAAAGTGAATCTCCTGAAAATCCATTATCCCGCAGTCTACAGTGATCAAAAGGTTGGTGCCAAGGCTACTTATTTTCTCCAATGCTTCAGGGTTCAGTCCATACCCTTCAGACAACCTGTGAGGGATATAGTAAGACGCATCGGCATTTACCTCTCGGAGGAAGGTTATTAGCACCGCTACAGATGTGATGCCGTCTACATCATAATCACCATAAATAACTATCTTTTCATTTTCAAAGATTGCCTTAATAATCCGTTCTAATGCCTTTTCCATGTCCTTCATCATAAGGGGAGAATGGAGGTGAGACAAACTTGGAAACAGGAATCGATGTGCTTGCTCAACATCCTTTATCCCCCTGTTTATAAGAACTTGAGCTACAATTGGGGAAATGTCCAGCTCTTGGGATAAAAGCCTTTGAGTCTCTTCGTCTGGTTCTTTAATACACCACCTTTTTTTCACTTGAAAATGCACCTATTCTGTCATTGCGAGCCGCAGGCGAAGCAATCCCATCCTTTTCAACAGCACACTTAAGTGCGCTGTTGTAGGGGTTGCTCACATATGGCGAGCCCCTCCCAAAGACATTTTCCTTGTCTTTGTGTCTCTTTGAGGTATGTGGGTTTCATTCGAAATTACTTCCCCCTCTTTCCTCCCTTAATGGTAGGGGATGAAGGGGAGGGTGTCAAGTGCTGGCAAAATCGCTTTAATCCACAGTGTTTTTCTATGGGGTTAAAATGCTTATCGTTGTGGAGAAGCGGAATATCATTTTCAATGGCAACCGACGCTATCATGCAATCTATAGGCTGACTAATAGTTATGCCTTTTCGGCGAAGCAGTCGGTATATCTCGGCTGAGCGTAAAAAAGTTTTGTATTCCATCGGGAGGAAAACCAGAGAATCGAACAGGTCTCTTGTCTTTCTGAATTCGGATTCTTTACGAATGCCTTGAAGTACTTCTGAGAGAATGATCCCGCAGATGCATATATCTTCTCTTTCCTCGATAAGCGTTTCTAATATCTCCACATGTGGCGCTGATCGTGCAGCAAAGAAATCAATCCAGACGGTCGTATCGACGATAAGCATTGTTAATCACGTCCCTGTCGCCACTCTGCCAGGTTTCCTTCCCAATGAATTTTTCCTTTAAGCTCGAGAATTTTCTTTTGGGATTCATGCCGAAGCAGTTCCATGAGGGCATGATCGATTAACGTTTTGCGAGTTTTGATTCCAGTGGCCTTAAGGCAAGCATCCACAAGTTTATCATCGAGAACAATATTTGTGCGTCCCATTATAATCACCTCCATTATCTATACACATTATCATAGAAATGATGTGTATATCAAGATAAAAATAGAGTGGGACGCCTTTAGGAACGTCGCTTCTATTTGCGGTATTTATAGCCATAACGTTGTTCAGCCCTCTCGATTGCCTTTGTAACACCTGATGTATTCACGCCTACCTGCCGCGCTATTTCAGCCGCCGAAAGACCAAGCTCATCTCTGCCCCGAAAAGCATTTATTTAGAAAGAACGTCCCCAAGTACCTCGTCGTCCCGAACCAACCTCCCCAAGTACATCCCTTTCGCTTCAACTGTCAAGTTGTTTCAGAAATAATGTCCCTCTAACCCCCTCCCTTGTCCTTCCCTTTAAGCCCCTCCCACTAAAAACTGAATTGTTACATGTATCGTGATTTTTCCCTTGCGCATCAGGTGTAAAGATGGTAAATTTTGATATAATCTGAATTAATTTTTGACAACAGTCAAATTTGTAGTGAAATCAATTGGTTAAGAAGGAAAAATTTTCAAACGTTCTGAAATGATAGATTCTGGATCTCGAATGGTCTACCAGGAACCCTCAATTGACACTGAATTTTATTTCCAATGGCATATAACCGAACAGTGTAATTGTCGCTGTCGTCATTGCTACCATACCTCTTATGATTCTGCAAACGAACTTTCTGATCAGCTGCTTCTAAAAGTGGTAGATATTCTGGAAGCCGCCATTGAAGAATGGGATCGTCGAGGCGCAGTTAGCTTAACGGGCGGTGAACCCTGGTTACGCCGACACTCTGTTTTATCATTGCTCGACCGCTTTGCCAGTGGCGGCCTTATTGATCGAGTAGATCTGCTTACAAATGGTCTTCTTCTAAGCGATTCAGATTGTGAAGAATTAGCGCATAAATCATTGCTAAGGCGAGTCCAGGTTTCTTTGGAAGGAGCTACTGCAGAATCTCATGATGGTATCCGTGGCAAAGGTTCTTTTCGGAAAACGCTTGATGCTATTTCCCGGATGAAGCGTCATGGCTTAACGGTCTCTATTATGATGACAATATCACAGCATAATGTAAATGACATCATTCCCCTTCTTGATCTTCTCCATGAATACAATGTTGACTTTTTCAGCGTCGAACGATTTATTCCTGAAGGACAGGCGGCAGATCAGAAGTCCTGGATACTTACGCCCGAACAATTGAAAAAAGCTTTTCATGGTGTCTATAAATGGGCACACGAGCATGATAGACCAAAAGTATTAATGTATCGGCCGCTCTATTGTCTTGTTGATGATCAGTCACCACATGTTGGAGCCATGTGCTCGGTTGGAATAAATGCTTTATGCATTCTTCATGATGGGACGATCTACCCATGTAGGAGGTTGCCCATTCCTCTTGGAAATATCCTGACCGATAGTCTTTATGACATTTGGTACGCCTCGCCAATATTATGGAGGATTAGAGAACCATCTAATTTAAAAGGCCTGTGTTCAAACTGCAGGTTTATACCGATTTGTCGTGGTTGTCGTGCAATGGCTCTGTCATTTTGCGGCGATTGGTTAGGAGGTGACCCTCAATGTTGGATCGAACCCGAAAATACCCGCGCCTAGTAAAAGGAGTAAAGCTCGTCCACCCTGAGGGTACTGATCAATACTTTATGTATAAGTCTGGGACAGGTGAACGCTTCGAACTCAATAAAGTCGCTTTTGAAATGTTCATAAGAATGGACGGCTCAAGGGACATTGATAAAATTTGCTTGGATATCCAGACTAATTTTAAGGAAGCAAACGAAGCCCGCAACGATTTGGAAATCTTAATCAAGGAAGCTGTTTGCGAAGGGTGTTTGGAATTATTGCATGATTCCAATGAGAAGAAAATAATCAACGAAAAAAAGGGGGGTGAAAAAAATGCAGCGATATGAAAAACCGGTTTTCAAACGTAAAAAAGGTTTAGATTTCATCCTTCGGCCAATACGAGCAGGCTGGAAGTATGTCTGCCGTCAATGTTCTGGGTGCCATGGGTGTAGATAGGAAATTTATTATTCTAAAGGAGAATGGGATCAGTACTGAACCTAGGCCCGATGCTCTCAAGCCAACCTCGGCTACTCTCCAGAGGATTCTTGTCGATTTCATACAAAGGAAGTTGCCTCATCGGCGTGTAGCAAGGCTAGCTGGGCTATTGTTGCTCTCTGGTATAGAAGGAACCTCTGTTACCTGGCGGGAAAGTGTATTAAGCTACTTAGTCAGCAAACGTCACACTGATGGCGCGTGGGTTGACTGTGAAGATACTGCTTGGTGCATCTTAGTCCTCCGATACCTTGGGGATCCTTCTATCGATACAGGACTTAGCATTAAATGGTTAGCAGAAGAGCGTTCTGGAGACGGATGGGGATATTGTCATCGGGACACACCTTGCATTCCCATTACTTCTACCATTCGGCTTCTAGTGCCTTCCCTTCGTGATGAACGTTCAGCGACTTGGCTAAATAACCAGTGGTTGAAGGATGTTAATAACCTCCAGTGTCTTTCTTATAAGGCTGCATGGTTTCTTCTCGCGCAAGATAAACAGGAGGGAAATTCTAGTCTATTTGAACGAACGCTGAATCATCTGCTCGCCGACCAAAGAGACGACGGTGTCTGGGGGCCCTGGCGTAACCATCCTGCCCCTACCGATTGTTTCTCTACCGGTATCGCTATGTGGGCGATTGCCTCCGTGTCCAATAGCAGACAGAGCGATGAAGCTCTGAAACGTGCCATCCATTGGTGTGAATCTAACCGCCTAGATAACGGCTTATTTGCTACACATTTTATAGAGGAAGGATCAGCTTGGCTCCATCTTGGTTGGAGTGCAGCGCTACATCGACTGAGCAGATAAACAGTAAGGGGTAAACAATCGTGTGTGGGTTTGTAGGAGCCTTCAACACAGACATTTCTTGTGAAGAGATATCAGTAGCACTCAACGTGCTTGGGTACCGAGGACCAGATTGTCGTCAAGTGAAGCAAATAGACACTCTTGCACTTGGAAGTTGCCGTCTTGCCATCCTGCCACCTCTGGATTCGCCTCCGATATGCTCTCCATCCGATCAGCAGGTGTTAGTGCTTAATGGTGAAATTTATGGGTTAGGCATAAATTATGAAAATCCTAAATCAGCTTTTCCTAAAACAGATACCGAATTTATGGGCCAGCTTCTTAAAGAACGTGGTACGAGACTTTTACCTGACTTAAATGGACTATTTTCTTTATGCTTTTTTGACGGAAACAGTTTGATTCTGGCCAGGGACCGATTCGGCATCAAGCCACTTTATTATGCTAACCATCGAGGAGGTCTAGTTTTCGCTTCTGAAATGAAAGTACTGCTATCGCTTCACGGCTTCTCTCGGGAATTAGACGAAGATGTCATGTCGTCTTTTTCTGTCCTGGGATATAACATATTTGTTGGGAAGACTCCTTTTAGAGCCATCAGTGCAGTACAACCAGGCCACTTTGTCGAAGTTCAATCTTTTGGAGTTATAAAAGAATTGCTCTTTGCCCAGGTTCCTAAAGTTCCTCAACCTGGTCAAGGTAGCCATCCAGATCCTGAAGAGCTTCGAGATGTTGTAGAGAATCTCTTAACCACATCAGTAAAACGAGCTGTATTGCATGATCTGAATCCAAAGGCCCTCTTTTTCTCAGGAGGACTCGACTCCTCGCTGCTACTTGATATTGCAAGGAAAGAAATTCCAGTCACCGCTTTCATTTTGAGTGACAGAGAAGACACCGACGATCTAGTAGAGGCTAGGAAGATTGCTACCACTCTCGATGTACCTCTTCAAGAGCGATTAATCAATGAGTCTGACCTTGCCCGCGAAATTGTCCACTATGCATGGCATTTTGAACATCCAATTGCTGGTGGTACTTTTGACCTTTTGGGTGGGGTTGCATTCCACGCTCTGGCGCGCAACGTAGGGAGTGACTTCCGGGTTGCTCTCTGCGGAGAAGGGGCTGACGAGCTATTTCTTGGTTATCATAGACTCCATATGGAACCAAATCTTTTTATTGAAACTATGAAGGAACGCGCTGAAAGCCATGCGACCCCAGCTCTCAGAGAGTGGCTAGAGGTTCACAATTTGCTACACCCAAATTCTGGAGGGAACCATGCAATCCGTGATCTCGCTCTCCATCAAGGCCTTTCTGAGTATCACCTCCCAAGCGTGGACCGTTCAGGAATGGCCTTTGGTCTTGAAATCCGCCCTCCCTACCTTGACAATGAATTAGTTGATTATGTTGCTCGCCTTGACGAAGCTTCACTTATCGACAGGACCCATAACTGGACGAAGATGCCCTTAAGATCAATTGCCAGACGTCGGTTTACTGAACCTGGTATGGAACGAGTTGCAGTACGTCGGAAAAGAGCGATGCCTTCAGCGGTAGAAATGGCAGCAGCGCAGCTCTTGGAAAAACTTCCCAACGATAAAAACGGCAAGAAGAAACCAGATTATTTGCAGAGCCTTCTTGCAGAACTTTTCATCTACCTGCATGTCGAGCCAGGGTTTTCTACTCCACCTGACTTTTCCATTTATGACTTTGCAGCTGAAGTTAACAAGCAGGTAATTGCCTCATGAAGGTCCTTCTCATAGGAAAGTTCCCGCCAGGCCAGGGAGGGATTTCTTCGAGGAGCTTCTGGCTATGCCATGCACTGGCCGCGCACGACATTTATTTCGACATAGTTACTATCGTTCCTACACTGTATCGGTCAGAGACTACTGGCAAACTTCCGAACAAGATTCGACTTCGTCAAATCACAATCGAGGAGGAGCCTCCTTGGTTCATACCCGGCGGAGGGCTTTGGATAGAGCGGCTTGTTTCCGCTGCTCTTGACCTTGCAAACGATCAAATGCCCGGCTTAATTGAAGCCAATTATCTAGTCCCCTATGGATTCGCCGCATTCACTATCTCTCGGATGCTTGGTGTCCCTTTGCTCATTCGACACGCTGGAAGTGACTTGGCCAAGCTCTATAATTGGAAGCCAGCTCAGCGCGCTTTAGAGTCACTTATAATCAAAGCTGACTTTATTGTTTCGACACCCGATGCAGTTTCACAATTACCTGAAAGAACCAACTCTGCCAATTCGCTCGTCTTCCTTCCAAGATACGCTCCAGATCCCCAGGCCTTTTCGCCTGTTGGAATTTCCCCTTCTCCTTTTTGCCTGCTATTCGCTGGAAAGATAAATTATTACTGGAAGCTAAAAGCCCTCGACACCTTATTAGAGTCCTTCAGATTGCGGCAAGACTGGCGTCTTAAAATGGTAGCTGATGGTAAAGGAAGAGAAGATTTTGAAAGCGAGATAAAAAAACATGGGCTGTCTCAGCGTATTACTCGTCGGTCTTTTATCTCTCCTGACCAAATGCCATCCTTGCTTTCCGAAGCAACAGCTGTTTGGGCGGTAGAACGCGAGGGCGGTATATCTAATTTCAGTAACATTGTTTGGGAGACTTTATCCGTAGGGCGTCCATGTCTGGTATCGCCATCCACAGTTAACCATCCTGATACCGATTTGCTCCGAGATTCTCCATTGCTTCTTGTGGTCGATCCGGAAGATCCCGCAAGTGTTGCCGATGCTCTGGATAAAGCGGCCTTAATGAATAAAGTTGAGCCTCCCGGTGGCCTTGTGGAAAACTTTGATAAGTATATTGAAGCTACCGCATCTTTATATTTTGAAGCTAAGCGATCAAATAAGGTAAGGGAATGAGCATCTTTAACAGAATTTTACTTTCATTACCTCAATCCCGGCGTCCTTCCATGACTACAGCCACAGTGGGGGAATGGTTGTAATGAAATCCCGACATCTTTTTACTTATGATGTGCGGCCCGGTTGCCTCTACCGTATTCCCAATGCACCAGATAATGTTATGTTTGATTTAACCTGGTGCTGCGATCAAAGGTGCGCCTTTTGTTATAATCCGGTCGAAAATCATAGTCACGCTAATCCTCCCGGGGAGACTACAAGAAAAATTATTCAGACATTGGCGACCTGGGGGGTGCGTGAAATATTATACCTGGGTGGTGAACCAACAATTCATCCGGATTTCGAATCAATTTTAGAACTTGGCGCGAAGTTGGGTCTTGAGCAACGAATTGTTACTAATGGAGGCCATATCAATAAAAAGCGTGCTAACCTCCTATCAGATATTAATATTGAAGTTGGAGTCTCATTACATAGCTCTGTGGCAGATATTCATGATCGCTTGACGGGTTCATCAAATTCTTTTCTTCGAGCCATAAATAGTCTTGATACTATGGTTGAGGCAGGTGTGAGGGTATTCGTTCAATACTCACCTACAAGACTTGATAAAAATGGACTTGAAGCATTAGCTGCTATGCTAAGTACTAGGTATAGCGGTGTTGTCCGCTTCATTGATGTTAATCGTCTTTTGCCATACGGGGAAGGTGCGGAAAGAGGCCAAAGTGTATTCTTGGACGAGGATGGTTGGTGGAATGTGATGCAGGCGATCGGACAGTTGGCCAGTGGAGACTGGGAAATGCGAGTTGAAGCTGTGCCCCATTGCTGGATACTAGATCGAGCGAATTCCAATAGACTGAGTTCAGCATTTATTGACGCGCTCCTTGCAAGTATTCGTCCCTGTTACATGGCCATATCCCAGCTTGCCTTTGACCCGGAAGGTCACTTCAAGCTGTGTCCCGGAGGCCCGCCAGTCGGGCTTTCCCTCTTGGAAGTAGAACCAATAAAAATGTGGAACGAGCATCCATTACTTGTTAAACGACGTACCTTTTCTTTCCTTCCGAAGAAATGCGTAGATTACGAAACAGGCTACCTATGCAAAATATTTTACGAATGTGCCGGGGGGTGTCGTTCAGCCGCCGGACTAATAACTGGGGCGGCGGACCCACTGGTCCTGAAGTTATAAACCAACGCCTGACTTACCTTATTTGGCTTTTTTCTCAAGCTTGCACACAGGTCTGGCAGTTGTGCACCACTGTTCTAACAGCTTTGTCAACTCCCCTCGTCTCAATTCATAACAGTCATTACATACATAGGCCATTGACTCTTCGTCCGGCAATACGGTTTCAAATTTGATATTTATTGGATCTTCATAACGGTTACAAATGCAGCAAAAGACTTTATTATTCTCAATGTCAATACGCAAGCCCACATCACCCGGGATGATAGGTATGGGACTTGTTTTATCAGTTTTATCAGGGTGAGCCAGAATAGATGAAAGTCGAAGAGTTAAATCCCTCCGTAAACCACCACGTAGCTCTTCACCGAACTCAGAGAGAACAAATAATGGGAACTTTCGCGATTTTATCTGAAGGTTGCATATTAATAGAGCAAGTCCGGGAAGATAGAGGTGATTCTTTTTAGTAATTAATTTCAAGAGTTTATCATTGAATTCATTATTGTCTACAGAATTATGTTTATCATTACTTCCTAACATGTCCATATACATTTTCTTATCAATAAGGCTGCCGAGGTGAGCGACCACTACATCGCAGTCTTTATAATCATCGCAAAGATCATCTCGAATATATCTGGTATCTCCAATTATTCCCAATTTATATGGGTCTTTTGAGGGTACGTTATACTCTATTACAACACCCATACTATCATGATCAGTGCCATCAAAATGCCAAGCGCGGGCGGCACGTAAACTGATTTTTCCTTTATTTTCTTTATTGCATTCAAGTTTCATATGACAGGTTACATCGTTATTACTATCAAGCAAGAGCTTTAATTCATTTTTCCCAGCTTTATTTCCTCTAGGGGCGTTGGCGGCTGATAGAACTAATACGTCTCTGATATAATCTTTCTCGTCATCAAGATATCGGCTAAACCTCTCGAATACACCCTCGGTCATGGCTAAAAGAATGCGGTGATCTTGAGGTGAGATTCTACAGTGATCCCCATTTTCTTCATTGTTTTTTTCTCTCACTCGATTTTTACGTTCTCTAATGAGTGTAAGAATATTAGTGAGGTTCTCGATATGGTCTGGATGTGCGTGAGTAATCACCACAACATCTATATCCGGTAGTGTAAAGCCTTCATTAAACAAATTCTCTAGGAAATTATAACCGGGGTCAATTACAATACCAATATAGCGTTTTTTATCTTCATCCCATGCTCGTACAAGGTAGCCGCCCCCTACAGTAGCTGCCGCACGAGAGCCAAGATTAGGAGAAAAAGAATTCCAACGCCTAAGGCAAATTAATTCAAAATTAGGTGTCTGAAGGTATGCTTCACCCTGTCTATAGCACCTTTTCTGTCCTGTTCGATATTTCAGATAATTAAGAAAACGTTCCTGCTGACCGGCCATAATTGATTTGTAATGGCCTAATTGGGCCAAATGAGTATCTTTCATTATAGGAGACACATCTCCTGAAAATGTATTAGCTGGGCAAGTTGACTTACAAGTAACTTTAACTTTATCTCGTGGGCATTTATATTGTTGGGGCCATTGGTCTTCCCGAAATACATCAGCCTTTATCGCTTGGGAGCGATATTTATCAAAATCTATATCTTTCTTGTTTAAAAGTTTTTTCAGGTGCTCTTTCCATTTTAAGCTACTTAGTTCGGATACTATTCCCTTCCTCTTTTCTATTTCTTCTCTCTCTGATATATCTTCATCATCTAGTATATCTCTAATAGCACTGAATAACGCGCTACCTTGCTCCCAAATTGAAACCCGATCTTTTTCTGAAAAATTATCTCCATCGTTATCAGGGATTAAGTAATAAACATAAGGATAAGGTTTTTTACCATTCTGACCAAATCGTTTGATACCACTGTAGACTTCAACCAACATCTTTATCATGCTCTGAAGGGCTTTAATAGATAATTTTTTCCCAGGCCTATTTTTAAGCATCTCGGAAATTGTTTTAGCTATCGTTTTAAGATGACGACCAAATCCGGTTAAATCTGCCGAGTGCCACCTAATAATCCATTCTTCACTTTCTTTCCATTCATTCCATTTTTTTTCATCATCCGTTTTATTTAAGAACAATTCTGGGCATGAAGATTTAACAGTTTGGCAGGCTTCTTCGAGCCTAGCAGGCAAATTTTTCCAATTATCCAATCGTTTAGAGATTTCGTCAGAATTGAGAGATATTTCGGAATCTCTCCACTCAAGGTCTAAGTCTAGCTGTAGTCTATTCTTCCAATGATCAATATTTTTTGATTTGGCCACATCAAGTGCTTTCTTTAAATAATATCTCTGTTCTGAATGCCGTCCCAGATCAAGAAGGGATTGAGCGAGTGTACGTGATGTTGGGAAAAAAAGCCACTGATAAAGGAGATTTTCATCACAATTAATAGATTTTGCGAAGCCGCTGATTTTGTTAGGAAAATCATCGACCAAAGTGTCTATGTATTTCAGAGCTTCAAGATTCAAATGTATATGGGTATACCCACGCGCAAGATTATGACGGGCGAGCCATTTAAATACTTCGTAACCGATGGCTTCTTCTGGAACGGTAAGATGAAAAGTATTTGCTTGCCCCAAGGATACATCTGGAGTGGCGCTGGCACAGAGTTCCGAATGGAATAGGGCTATTAAAGTGGCAAACTCCTTAATTTGATATGTCTCTTCGAATGTGGGTACTTCATTTTTTTTTAGAGATTTTTTTTGAGTTAGAAGATCGGAAATAGCGGCAGCACAGCGCCACATGATGCCATCAAGGATTTCCTTTCGTACTTCATCTGCCTCACATACAGATTTATATTCAAAATTAGGATCCTGGTCGGCAAAAGCTTTTCTTGCTTTATCATACTCCAAATCATAGAAGATACGTCTCTTCTTTAGGCATTTAAAATAGAAATAATAAGAATCGGAAGATTTAGAATTATCAAGGGAATTAAATAAATCTGCTGATTTATGATCCTCAATTGATTTATAAGCATCTTTAACAGATGGTAAATCCCATCCGTTTACTTTATTATAGTTCTCCTCATCGTATACCAAATCCAATTCAATGCTGTCTCTGATCCATTTCTTAAGTTTATCCTCATTATTTTCCGTAACCATGTTCATCCTCTCGATCAATTCTCGTATTTCACTGAACGCTTTTTCTGAGTCATTTGTCACCAAGATGTTTTTATAGGAAAGTTCAGTAATGCGTTTTAAATCCTGCTCGACCCAGCGCTTTGAATTCCAGAGATTTCTTGCTACCAGATGAACAATAATAGGAATATTACGTAATGACAAAGCCTTTCGTAACGCTCGTGGCGGACGATCTACCTTGCCGGTCCTGAACCAAATAAGCCCACGCCAAAGCCAGCGAAGTGCAAGTCCCGGTCGGGGAAGAAGATAAATCACTAGTCCCCATCGGTCTGGGGGTTCTTCAAGTCCATGAACAGACTCAACAACCAGAACTTGACCTGGAGCCACCTCCGGCTCAGGAAGTGCGTCATCCCGGTCAACGCATACTACTCGGTTGCCAAAGGCTTCAGCCACCCGGCGTCTAAGAGAACTTTTACCGACACAACCGACGCCAGTAATAAGAATCCCCGAATATGGCTGCATCTCGAAATGACCTCAGATTCACACCATGCATAAGGGGATGGGGGGGTTGGTGCAGAACGTGCACATAACTCTAACGATATTGCTCTCTCTGCCCCTTTCCTTGATCCAACCCCCCTTTCGTTACACAACAGGAATGGGGTCACCAGGAAGGCCTTTAGGGCCTTTAGAGACGTTGTTTCTATTTATGATTTTTATAGAAGAATCGACTGCCTGTCAAGTAATTTATTGTTTAGAAACAACGTCCCTAAGCTCTCGCTGCTTTTCTCCTCGTCTCCTCAAGCTCCTTTGTCTTCTGATGGTCTTTTCGTAAAGAATCAACGGACCTTATTACCTCATCAGGGTCAGCTTCAATCTTGGCCTTCAACCAGAATGCCTTACCATCCCATGTCTCTTTTTCTATCTCTGTCCTTACTATCCCTGCTGTAAGGGTTATAATCTGGTCCTTTGTCAGCTTAAAATCCTTTACCTCTGTCCTGCTCTCAAGATATGTCCCCAATTCCTCTAAAAGCAGCCTTTTTACCTGCTCTAACGCAATAGCCCTGCATGAAAGTTTGCTGTCAGCTTCACTCGCCTGATAGGTATATTCTCTTTCAAAGGTTACCTGCTTAGCTATTGAGATGTGAGGGGAAAGTAAGACCATCAAGATACTGAGTGAACATAATAGGAAATTTTTTGTCCTGTGTTTGCTGCTGGAATTCATTTTAAACCTCTTTATTATAAGAATATATTTAGGATTAAAACAAAAAAACGCCCTTTCTCTTTGCTCCCTGTAATCTCAGGAACTAAAGAAAGACCCCTGCATGGCGCCATGTTCTGCAAAAACCAATGATAGTTTTCGTCGACTACTCCAATCATAACTTGATGTCGCAATTTGCGATTTCAAGTAGTCAAATTCTTCTTTGGTCAATTAGCACATAAAATCTTCCGGGGCTTGCCAGATACGAATAGAGCGCCACGGAATGAGCACCCTACTCAAAGC
Organism: Desulfobacterales bacterium; assembly: GCA_016209225.1. Classification (GTDB taxonomy): domain Bacteria; phylum Desulfobacterota; class UBA8473; order UBA8473; family UBA8473; genus UBA8473. The sequence continues at coordinate 53,696 of JACQWO010000009.1, read as the reverse complement.
TGAGGTTCGGCGTAGGTTCTTTTAAACCAACAGCCGGAGTTCAAGGATGTCTTCCATGAGTTTAAAATGGTTATCATGTGAATAAATTTGGCAGCGGTTTTGTTTCGCGTTTTGGACTACAATAAGATCAGGGATGCCGATTCCGTTTAAACCATTTTTCAAACACTTGAATTGGAAGTCAATAAGCTGGTTCCAATTAATGGATAACTCTAACTTGTTTATATCATACAATAATTTAATAATTTTTCGTTGATTGATAACCCTCAAAGATGGTACTAATTCGGCAAGAATGAGATCGTTAATAACAATTAGGTTTTCATCAATTAAGAAATCAAGTCTTTCAGACCTATTTCCACTTCTGAAATATTCTATCCATATGGATGTATCTACTAGTACCGACATTGACGCCCTCTAATTGCATTCATGTCAATGTCCAAATTTATCTTGCCTTTGAATTCTTTCAAGCCGGATATCTTTGATTTTCTTATTAAATCTTCTAAGGCAGTGATTATGACTTTGGTTTTTGTATTAATTCTAGTAGCTTTCATAGCCTCATCAATTAAGTCTTCAGGTATGTCAAGCGTTGTTCTCATAATTGGCCTCCTTATTATATGCATAAGCTTAACATTCTATGCATACGCTGTCAAGTTTTCGTCGAACATTCATTTTTATGCTTATTCTATATTCAGCGAAAGCATACGATGACAATATAAAAAATCAATATAGATTACGCTAAAAACTATTAAGCGAAAAGCCCATTCTTCAACAAAAAAAGCGCCTTCCTCTTTGCTCCCTATAATCTCAGGAATCAAGAAAGACGCCCTTCATAATTGCCCCTTTGTGCCTTGGGTTTAGGGACTTACAACAACTATTATCTAACCATACACCCCTTAGTCGTCTGCTATTTTCTTTTTAAGATATAATTGCACCTTATTCAAAAGATCTTTATAGAAAGGTTCTGTTTCCGAGATGAACTTCTTGATGGATGACCATCTTATATCGAGGTATTCATCGGAAATGATGTTTCTGAACTTCACCCAGCGAGAGAGCAAGTCTGCTGATTCAAGCTTCAATTCCTTAACCGCCGAAATGGAAGACACAATCTCTTTGTAGTTGTCAGGCAGACTTTTACCTTCAAGCGTAAGAATGACCTTGGATATGTCTATTGACGAATTTATTATATTTTCTACCCAGCGTTCTACGTTCCTTCTCTTGTCGACATCATCAAGATATTCTGCCTTAGTGAGTTGTCTGAATTTCTGATAATCCCGGAGTTCAACCTCCAGAAAACTAATGTGTTTCAGTAATCTCTGCTTTAGCTCTTCTTTCAAATTTCATCCTTTCAAGAAAGTCCCGAAAGACCATTTCCCTGAAATCCTCGGCCGCTTCAGTTACAACCTCCATAAAATCAAGATAAAGACCCCAATCATTTATAGCAAGCGGTATCCCTCTTATAGCGCTTGCAGCTACACTCGAAGAACCCCTGTTTAAAACGAGCATCTCAACCTCTTTTTTAAGAAGCTTTTCGATATCTGACCATATCTCATCCTCGCCCTTATAAAATACATCTTCTTCATACTCTATGGGATGCCTTTTTTCAGGATAAAAATAAACCGCTATATCAACATCAGACAGCTTTGTTGCCGTGCCTCTTGCATAGGAGCCGAATAAAAAGGCAAAAGCAATGCCCTTGCGGTTTTCAAAGTAATTTTTTAATGCTTTTATGTCCATATTCTCCTTTTTTCCCGGCGGTTTCCCCGCTGGATAATATTGTGAGGTGTATCCGGTATGATGACTCTTACTATCCGTGCCATACTTGAAATCTTACCGGCATCTTCTAAGAATGTCAAGAATTAAGCGTACAAGGGAATACAGATTTGAGTTGCAAATTTTGGATTGAGATGTTACAAAAAAGTTCTAAAAAAGCGTACCTTTTCGCCCTAGTATCAATTTGCTCTCAGATATCCCTTCTCAGAGCTATCACAGGAATTGTGTGTAGTATACTCCTTGAAGACTATAGAAAGGTATTTCAGGGTTCAAAGAAAGAATATTGCGTTCATAAAGTTCATTCTTGAAGCCTATGATGGGATGGCAGTGATGAGAACATTAGATCCACATGAAGGTGTGGTTGAACTAATAATAGCCCCGGATTTTGAAAGGGAAGTAACCGAAATATTAGATAATCTAAGGGACGAGTTTGAAGTGCAGCCTATTGAGCCCCCAGCAGATATAAAAGAATGGTGATTGTAAAAGATTTGGCACCAAAGTATGATGGACTCGTAAAAAGTCAAAATTGGGATGGCAAAGTAAAAAGCTCCAGATGCAAGGCGCGCAAATCCGAAGGAGTGAGGCGTACTTAGGGGTACGCCGCAACGACGAAGGGTGCAGCGTAACGCCGCAGATGGACTTTTTGCGAAGCCATCATGTTTGGCAGGAAGAATGGGAAGTTGGACTACTCTAGCTTCCACCTCCACATGTTGATACCACCATCCAGATTCATCACTTTTGTAAAACCTTTTCCCTGTAGGGTCCTGATGGCGTTGTAGCTCCTGAGTCCTTGGAGGCAGTAGATTATCACCTCCTGATCTGGGTCGAGTTCTCCGATCCTTCCTCGAAGTTCGTTGAAGGGTATGTGTTTGGCGCCAGGGAGATGACCTTTCTTATACTCCTCATCATCTCTGACATCCAAAAGAGTAAACTTCTCGCCACTGTCTAACTTCCTCTTTAACTCATCTGCCGGCATACCTTTTAGAAGCCCCAATGATTTATTTGACAAGACATAACCCGCCACTATTACTGGATCTACTGCAGGTGAATAGGGTGGGGCGTACGCCATATCTAAACCTTGTAAATCTCCAAATGTGGCTTTTTGGGCTATAGCAGATGCTATCACGTCAATCCTTTTATCTACTCCATCTTCTCCAATTATCTGTGCCCCCAATACCCGGTTGGACTTCTTTTCTGCTATTATCTTAAAGAACATTCCCTTGGCATCAGTATAGTAGTGAGCATGGGAATTGGGGTATATAATAGCCCTTTCTATCTCATATCCATGTTTCATAGCTTCTCTTTCTGAAAGGCCGGTTTTTGCCACGGTGTAGTCGAATACCTTGGCTATCATAGTACCTGATACCCCTCTAAAGAAGGCATCACCACCTGCCGCATTTTCTCCTGCTACCCGTCCTTGTTTATTAGCAGTTGAGCCCAGGGGGACCCATGTCGGTTTCCCAGTTATCAGACTAAACGTTTCAGAACAATCTCCCGCAGCATAAATTTCAGGAATGTTGGTTAGCATCCTCTCGTTAACTTTAATGGCCCTGGTTTCGCCTAAGGCAACTCCGGCTTCCTGTGCCAGTTGTGTATTGGGTCTTATTCCTATAGATAAAATTACCAAGTCCGCGTCAAATCGGGCATTTTTTGTTATTACCTGTTTCACTCCTGCTTTAATATTTCCTTCAAAGGCTTCAACCGGATTTTCTTTAGATACATTCACCCCTTTTTCAATCAGGTGTTTCTCAATAAGATATGCCATGTCTTCATCTAATGGGGGAAGAACTTGATTCATCATTTCCACTATAGTAACTTCTAATCCCTGAGAAACAAGACTTTCAGCCATCTCCAATCCAATGAGTCCTGCCCCAATAATTATGGCCTTTTTGGTCTGTTTCCTTCCAATGTAATCTTTTATAGAAGAGGCGTCTTCTACAGTCTTTATGGTGTAAATTCTTGAAAGGTTAACACCTGGCAAAGGTGGAACAATGGGTTTCGCTCCAGTGGCAATAATAAGCTTATCATAATATTGGACGATCTCCTTCCGCCCTTTTAGGTCAAAGACCGTTATCTGATTATTTTGAGGGTCTATCTTCGTAACCCGATGGTTTGTGTGTACCTGAATATCAAAGGGTATTATGAAGTCCTCGGGTGTTCTAAGCACAAGTTCTTCTCGTTCTTTAACAACCCCTGATGTATAATAGGGAAGGCCACATGCGGCATACGATACATAGTCTTTTTCTTCAAAGACGGTTATCTTAAGATTTGGGTTGACCCTCCTAGCCCTGGTAGCCGCCTTCATACCTGCTGCAACACCGCCTATTATTACTAACTGTTCTCTTTTCATATTCTCCTCAAGTTATCTATTTCTTTTCCTTGCCGTATCTCTCCCTCAATTTCCTTTTCAGTATCTTTCCCGATGGGTTTCTTGGTAATTCATTTACAAACTCTACAGATTGTGGTACGGCATGGGCTGCAATATTCTGCTTGCAAAAATCCAATATTTCATTTTCAGTTGATTCCATTCCTTCTTTAAGTACTACAACCGCTTTTACGGATTCACCCAGCTTTGCATCAGTCACTCCTATTACGGCCGCCTGGGAGACAGAATAGTGTCTGTAGAGAACATCCTCAATATCTCCGGGATAGATAGTCTTACCACTAGAGTTAATAATATCCTTTTTCCTGCCAACCAGATATATATAGCCCTCTTTGTCTATAGTAGCCAGATCTCCTGTATAGACATAACCTCCTCTGATAGTCTCTGCGGTTGCCTGGGGCAGTTCCCAGTATCCTTTCATCATATTATCGCCTTTAGCAATTACCTCTCCAACTTCTCCCGGAATTACGTCATTATCATTCTCATCTACGACCCTCACTTCTACATTGATCGCCTCTTTCCCACAGGATTGCACCCTTTTCAGTACTTCAGGGGGACCATCAAGCACCAAATCATCCTCACGAAAATAGGTTACTGGCGTTATCTCCATAAGTCCGTATACATGGGCGAATATATTACCGAATACCACAATAGCCCTTTTAAGCACCTCTACCGGCATTGGCTCTCCACCGAATACAATAGAGCGTAAGCTGCTGATGTTATACTGATCCATCCCCGGATGATTTAGGAGGGAGATGATGAAGGATGGCGGCATAAGGGTAGTTGATACCTTTTCTGTTTCGATTGCCTTCAAGATAACGTCGGGATTGAACTCCTTTAGGACAACGATCGTTGAGCCCACGTAGAAATGAGGTAAGATATGGAGAAGCAGAGACGGCCCCCAATAGAGCGGTATAGTGATCAAATCAATATCGTCTCTTTTTAGGTCCGGCAAAATAACATACTGCATTACGATCTCAAGTATGCTCCTATGACTATGCATGACCCCTTTTGGCAAACCTGTTGTACCACTGGTATATAAGAGATAGGCAAGATCATCCTCACCAATATCCACCTTGGGTTCATCCGCCGGGTATCGAGAAATGAGCTCTTCGTAGCTTCTCATCCCCTCGGTAGGGGTTCCAATGATGATGAAATGTCTCACTCCTTTTAAATCCCCTCTTACGGAGTTAATGGTGTCAATATATTTTTCCCCCAGAAAAAGGGTATTCGCACCAGAATTATTTATAATAAAAGCCAGTTCCTTCCCACTTAACATGTAGTTAAGGGGTACCAGTACAAATCCACCCTTGGGTGCAGAACAGTATAACTCCACATATTGATGACAGTTGTCCAATAAGGCTGCTATTCTGTCTCCTTTCTTTACTCCCAGGTCAGCCAAGGTATTTGCCAGCTTATTTACTCTTTCATTAAACTCTTTAAAGGTGAAAGCATAATCACCAGACACCACAGCGGTCTTATTGGGATACCTTTTTGCATTCCTCGCAATTAGTTTTCCTATAATCATTTTGGGTCTTCTCCTATTTTCTTCCCAACACGGTCACTTTGTCCATATATCTCATGTTTGACCATTGTTGTGCGGACATTCTTCATCCAGTTTCCGGCCGAGAAAGGGTTCAAAATGGTACCATTCAAAGGGATGCTGCCGTACGGTATCCTCAAGACGTTCGGCATAAGCCTGCGCCGCACTTCTGATGGCGTCCTGTCTGTCCTTGCGTCCTTGCGCACAGACATATTCCGGCGGCATGATTTCAACGTGGTATGTATGTCTGCCTGTCCGATACGCAAAAAAGATGAAAAGAGGGGAGCCGGACAGCAGGGCAAAGACAAAGGGGGTTTCCGGCAGGAAGGCCTCATGCCCCAGGAATCGTACAGGTATGGAACGCTGGTCTTCACGCCATTTACGGTCACCCGTCAGAGAAACCAGTCCGCCCGCCTTCAGAAAGTTGATGCCTTCGACAACATCAAAAGGGGATCCCCCTTCCCGTTCCACGGCGATAATCTTCACGCCGCTCCGGATAAGGCTCTCCTTCTGCATCCGTTCAATCTGCTCTTTGTGCTTTTGTCCCAGGTAGAGAAGCAGTTTCATCCCCGGATTATTCCGGCCCCTGGACTGAAGCAAATGAGCGGCAATTTCCCAGGTTCCTACATGGGACATGAGAATAATGCCGCCGATCTTCCTGTTTACGGCATCCTCAAGATATTCCCACCCTTCCTGGGTATAGGCAATGGCAATATTATGGTTATCGGATAGTAAAAACCTGTCCAGAAATACGTGCGGAAAATGGTGATACTGCCTCCACGTGCACCGGAGATGATGTAACCATCGCTTTGACGGAAAGAGAGCCCTGTAAAATCGTACGCTTACGGCTACCCTACCCGGGAAAAGGAAAAAATAGCCGGAGGCAATGCCCCAGGCTATAACCAGGAACACCCACTGTCCCATTCGCTTCGACAGGGCGATTAAAAACCGGTAGAAAATTTCCTTCATCATCGCCTCATTTGATTATGACGCCGGTACAGCTATTTTCTCTTCCCGGGCGCTCGGCTTGGCGACGAACCACCACTCTTCCCCGCCCGGCGCGCTGATTTCCGTGCATGTAATGTCGAATCCTCCCTCCGATATGATGGATAGGATGTCCTTCTCCGAACGAAAGTGTGGTATACCTTTATGCATCCGGAGCCTCGTCATCTCGATCCATCGCTTCCAGGGAAAGCGTTTTCCCGAAGGAATCGTCGCCCTGATAATCAAAGAACCGTCCGGACGAAGCTTTCCGTGCAAGCGTTTTAAAGTCAAGCTGAACTTGTCATCGGTCAACAAATGGATCATATCGAGGAGAAGCGCCGTATCGGCCCTTTCGGGGACATCAGGTACCTGGGGAGCGCTTCCGATTTCGATGTTACCTCTTGTCCCGATCGCCTGCAACGCGAATCGGACACGCTTACGATTTGGTTCAATCCCATAGAGCCGTGCACGAGGGTACAACTCGAGAAGCCAGACAGCCGGTACGCCAAAACCAGAGCCCACATCTATGATGATTTCCGGATATTTGACGAAAGCAGCGAGACGCGGAAACATAGGATCGAGAATGATCTTGAAGCGGGCAAAGAATCTCGGATAGGGCTCCATATGCCGATACCGCCGGACGGCGCGCTGACGGTGCGTTTTTGATCCTGGGGCTACCGCCTCATCCGCCGGAGGTTTCAGGGTAAATATCCGTTTCAGCACGGGCGGTAGAATCGTCACGGCGCCCAGGAAAGAATAGCCAATCCCCAGAGCCAGGCCCAATCCCGCACTTTTCAGCATGGCATTATCGGAAAGCGCCAGGACGCCGAAACCAAGAAAAGTCGTGGCAAAGGAGAGAAAAACGGATAGACGGATCAGTCCCAGGTAAGGTTCATCTTCATCAAGATAACGCTGGTAGGAACGCGCCAGATAAAGAGCGTAATCCGTTCCCATTCCGATGACCACCACGGATACCATGAGAGTCGGAATACTGAGGGGCTGCCCGATGAGATTCAATGTGCCGAGGGTACAGACCATGGCGAAGAGGGTCGGCGCCATGCTGATAAGGGTTAGCTGCCAGTCGAGAAAATATAAAAAAGCCGTCAAAATCGTGATTATGCTTATAATAACTGCCATTTTTATAAAAGCGGACAGGAGGGTTGCTTCCAGGCGTTTACTGAACAGGGCCGGGTCAAATACCCTCGCCTGACCCGTTGCCGTGAAACGCCTGTAAAAATCCTCTGCCGCATACGCAGGTCCTGGTATCAGGGCAGCAACCTGTACCCAGGTAGACCGATCCTGGTCCACCGATATGCCAAGAAGGCCGGAAAACCTCTCCGGCATGTCTGTTCCCTGCATGTCCCGTTTAGCGAGCAACGTAAAAAACGGATCGAAAGCGGCCGGCGAAAAACCTAATGGCCGTGATGTATCTTCCATGACTTTGCGAAGCTTGGCAATCTGATCAGGATTCCAGAACTGCTGCCAGGCTGCAAAATTTTTATGCGCCTCCTCCTCGCCCGGGAAAATCATGGAAGGAACAAATGCCTGGGAAAGCCGGCCGGCTGCTACTTCTTGATTTAACAAATCGGCCATACGGTCTCATTTTTGCTGCAGATCATGCCGATCATGTCCTTCAACCATGAGATACACCTTACTGAATATGTCCCCCCATACATCCCGAATGGTTTTCTCGGCGTTTAACGTCTCCTGGCTAACTGCGTTAATGGTATTCAGATCGGCATGAAATTCCGGCTTGGCGAAAAACAACATGGCAACCCCGAAAGTCAATGCGGCATACGTTTTCCAAATACCCTGAGAAGATGCTATTTTGTTGATGAAACGCTGCAGCGGCAGGTAAGGAGACCGTTTTGCGGGGGGCATCACGGGAAATATCAGCGGGAAGAAGAGATGAACAAAAATATAGGTAAACACCACTCCCAGAGCGGTAAACTGTCCTATCTGCACCAGAGCGGGGAATCCGCTTACAGAGAGAAATGCAAAACTGACAGCCGTCGTCAGCATGGCAAGCAGACCCAGGGACCAGACCTCTGCTGTGGTTTCCATGCCGCGTGTTTCGTACGGACGATCAAGAAAAAGAAGGTAGGTTACACCGTAATCTACGGTAAATGAAATAATCGCTCCGCCAAAACCGACGGCCAGCATAGAAATGGAGGGGTAAAAAAGAGAATACACAAAAAACGCCACCATGGTACCGGCAAAGGCCGGCAAAAGGGACAGCAGTCCGATCAGGGGTCTGGGAAAACCCGCGAAGAGCAGCATAGCAATGGCAACGGTTGAAAAAAGAACCGCCCTTTTAACATTACGTTTGGCGCTGATCTCATTATCAAGGGCAGCGCGATAGGCGCCGACGGGCGTTATGGTGAATCCGTTCTGCCGACCATACTTCTTTTGCAGTTCTACGGAGATCTCTTCCATCAGCGCCGTGATCCGTCCTGCAAACCGTGTATCCATACCGGAAATCAAAGGCTTTGCAATGATCAAAATGTGTCTCCCGTCCGGTGAGACTATATGACCTTTATGTATCCTGGCGCCTTTTGTCGGTGAAAGATGTGATAAACGAGACAGAATAAGGCTTCGCAAGGCAAGGGGATCATCGGAGATAAACCCCGTCTGGCCGATGCTGTCAAGAAGATGCAGGGAAGAAAAATGGTCATTCATGGTCTGACGAACCTTTTCAGGCGTCAGAAGTGGTTTGATGTTTTCTTCGAGTTCCTCCCTGCTGAAAAGGATGGGGAGGTGAGCGACAAGATGCTGAATAAGCTCCGGCATCAGTTGAGCGATCTGTTGGAACCCCACCTCCTTGAAAAGGCCGCTATCCAGCATTCTTGCCCCAACTGTGTCTGCCCCTTCAGCAAGGACATCTATGTCCATGCCGGGATGTCCCACATCAATAACCACACGGTCCTGAATTGGATGATGCATAATGACGTAACGGGCATCGGCCAAAACGGGATCGTTTTGGGGAAGGGATGCCAGGAGATCGGTATCGAATTGCAGACGGTATATCCCTGCCGTAAAAAGTCCAATGACAGCTAAAATTACGAAGACCACAAGGAGCCATCTCAAAAGGTATCTGCGCATAAACCTATTTCCCTCGTATGAAGGGCAATACACATAATCTCACGAAGATCAAACGACTGAAGGTGCCCGCATTCCGGAAGAAATCAATGAAACCGCGATAATGAGAGATCCTTTCATCTTTGGCATCATACGTCACTCGGACGGGTGTCTCCAGAACAGGAATTCCCTGCCATTTTGCCCTGACCAGAATCTCAACCTCAAATTGGAAACGCCGCGCCCTGACATTGAGATGCATGGCTTCCGGTAAGGGATACAGTCTGAATCCGCTTTGGGTGTCACGGATGTTTGGACCTCCGCATGTCCGTACCCAAAAATTGGAAAACAACCTGCCGAAACGGCTCTTCCAAGGCACATGCCGGTGATTCATTTTCTCCCTTTGACCGACGATGATGGGCCTTTCTCCAGGGGGGACAGCACGGATCAGATTACAGACATCTTTGGGATGATGCTGTCCGTCGGCATCCATGGTGACAACCCAGTCCGCCGATGTGGCGGCCGCGGCAAAACCGGTCATAATGGCAGCCCCTTTCCCTCTGTTGACGCTATGACGTATAATGGTTATGGAAGATATGTCTTTTATCCGGTCGTAAGTGGAATCCGTTGATCCGTCATCTATAACGAACAGGGGCAAGCGAAGCTTCAGGGCTTCCCTAACCACTTGGGCAACCTTACTTTCATGGTTGTACACGGGAATCACTACAACAACGCGGTCTTTGTCCATAAGTCCGGTTACCATCCTCCATGAGGTCGGTCGTCAATAGTGGATACCAATTCGGTTCAAGCTACAAGTTGTTTTTCATAGAATTGACGTTCGTAAACAGCGAATTGACTCAAATTAAATTTTTTTACCTTCCGGTAGGTACAAGTTTTGCTGATTTTAGGAAGATCCAGGATACGGCAAATCCGCTCATGACGGAATATTTGGTTTTTACTAAGGGACTATCTTCAATAACGGCGCCCTGGAGAAAATCCACGCTGACAAAGGCATTAAAGATAAATTGTCTGAATCCTTTGTTTAAACCGATGGTAAGCGTGGAACCACTGTATCCGCTACCGGCATCATAGGAAGGACGTGTTGCAGTAGCATAACCAGGTTCGACCGAATAAAAATATTTATTGTAGGCGCTGTCGGCGAAAATCGGCCCAGTTGAAATCCCCAGGTTCAAACCGCTCTCAGGAATGAAATCGGTTTTTTCGAAAGTCAATCGAGGACTAAATATCCAACCTTCATGTCGCAGCGATGAAAAATCGGTTGAAAAAAAAGCACGCAACGGTAAAGAAAAATTCAATTTATAATGGTCTTGCCGGTTTTCCAGTAGCGTTATATTTAAAGAGGGACCTATTTCAAAAGTGGGGTCCAGATCCTGCATACCGTTGCGGGCGGTATTTTTAGAACTATCAACCGGTCTGTTACCAAAGAAGCTGACGTCCAATAAAAGTCTGTCAGTTTTAAAAATGCGTCCTGAAATACTCTCCCTTTCGACTTTTAAAATATCACCGCGATAGACAAGGTAAGGATACGGCAGCAGCAGAAATCTTTTTTCGTCAGAACCACGGTAATCGGGCATATGGAGAAATGCCAATCCTACCCCCGCTTCCCAGAGAGGTTTTTCCTCACATATAGCGTTTTGGGATAATAGAAATACCGAGAGCATTAAAGTTAGCATCATCCCATGACGAATACGCATATACATCTCTATCTACCTGTGTTTAGGCTGAAGGCTGTTAGTCGTTGCGTATAGACCGTTCCTACAGTCTAAAAGCCTACAGTCTATCTACCTGAGTAGCTACTGATAAACTTCATCTGCCGGGCTCAAACCGGCGCTTGGCCAACCAGAACGACGGCAAATGACGAATTAAATACGCAAGACTTTTACGGTGTTGCCAAAGACGACGTCGGAATTTCCTGCGCCACTCAGGATCAGAGTAAAAACGCTTCACGTGTTTATTGTAAAGCAGATCCAATCTCTCCTTTGAGGCGATCCCGTTGGGGATAAAAACAAAATTGAGGCAATTCATTAGCCGCCAATCTTCATTAAAATCTCCTTCTTCCTTAATAGTTGGCCAAAGCGGCGCCCCGGGAAAGGGGGTAAATTTGGACATATTCATGTCGTCCAGCCCCAACGAAATAATAAAATCAGATGTCTGTCGAATAGATTCTTCCGTTTCTCCCGGTAAACCCATTATAAATAGTCCTTTTGCCCGCAGTCCTGCGGCCTGAATCTGTTTTACGGCAGCACGCACCTCATCAAGCGAAACCCCGGATTTGTGCCTGGCTAATATTTGTGAGTTTGCTGATTCTATGCCCAGAGAAACCATAAGGCAACCCGCATCTTTCAGCATTTTGAGTAATTCGTCATCAGTATAGCCCACCCTCACGGCACAGTTGAAATTAATCCCCAATGGATAACGAGCGAGCTTTTCGCAGAGCTCAGCAATACGTGCGCGATCTGCTGTAAACAAATCATCATAAATATTGATATGCCGCACACTAAATCTTGTCTTCAAATATTTTATATGTTCGTATATGTAAGGAGCCGAGTTATAACGAAATCCCTTTTTAAAAACGGAACGATCACAATAAGAACATTGATACATGCAGCCCCGTGACGTAATCATTGTCGCCCCGGGCGTATTGACATAGCTGAACAAAGGCAGATGGTAATCGTGAGGAAAGCCTTTAAGCTTTTCATAAGCGGGAAAAGGGAGGCTGTCCAAATCGGCTATCTGTGGGTGTGGCTGATTAGTAAACACCTGGGAATCTTGACGCCATATCAACCCCTTGATTTCCGAGGGATCAATCTCTTGGGCAAGGTCCGCCATTGTGAGCTCGCCCTCGCCGGTACAAAGAAAATCAAAGGCGGGATAAGCGCGCAGCAGTTCGCCTTCCAAAGCAGAAACATGTACGCCTCCGCAAACAGTTTTAATATGCGAGGCGTGTTCCTTGATTTTCTGCGCCATATCTGCGGCATCAGGAAACGAAGACGTTGTGGCCGAAAATCCGACAACCTGCGGTTTATAATCCAATATCTCTTTAATTTGCTTATGGAGATTAAAGGGAACACCCGGCCCAAGACAATCGTAAATGGAAACATCATGCCCTTGTTCTAACAGATAAGCGGCAATGGAAAGCAGCCCCTGAGGGGCCATACGATTCGCGACATCTGTGATATCACGATGACCGGGAAACCAGTTATAACCACGTGGATGGACAAGCAATATGTGCTTTCCGACGCGAATTCCCTTTTTCATGGGTCCACCGTAACTGAAACACTCGTGTGTCGAGGTTATATGAAAACATCACGAAGTAATATGAATATGTCTTAAAAAGCATTTCAGAATCCCAGGGCTTTACTAATTTCATCCGGTATGGCGAACAGGATTTCCATTTCAGGCGCTTGCACAGCGATCTGTTCTGTCCTGCCGCGGGTGCATAGCTTTCCGTCGCTTTTCAACCTGATTTCGAAGTCTACTACGATTTTAATCTTTCCCTCAACCACAGTGGCTTTACAGATAAATTCATCCCCGCACCTCAGTGGATAGATGTGTTTTGTGGACGTCTTGGTTATAGGAAACAGACATTGTGTCCTTGTATAAAACTCAAAGAGGTCAACGCCAAGATTAGCGAAAAGGGCCGCCCTGGCATTCTCAAAGTATTTGAAATAATTGCCGTGCCACACAATCTGTATGGGATCGACATCGTAAAATGGCACCCTGTGAAGGATCTCATAGCTGTGATGCTGGCTCCGGATCATGGCGTTTTTACTTTTCCTGTTCTAATCTGGATATTATTCTGCCCCTATGTTGCACAGCAAGATTCGTTCGATCTTTGTCCGGTCATATTTGCCTGTAGCCATTACAGGGATTTCTTCCACAACGACAATACGCCTGGGAACGGCATACGCTTCGCTGACCGCGGCAAGATGCTTTCTCAATTGCAGCGGATCAAGATTGCCCGCCACGAGGACGGCCAGTTCGTTTTGACGTCCTTTCCCGCTGGGAAAGGATATAACCACAGCATCACGAACCCCAGGTATCTTTTTCAGTTTAGTCTGCACAGCGGCCAGGTCAACCCTCTTACCCCCAACCTTGACGATATCGTCCTCCCTCCCTCGGAGAATGAATCGCTGATCTCCGTCAGAATCAGCACGATCGGCTATGGCAAAGAATCCGTCTCCATCGAGGGATAGGGTCGGAGAGATGAATGCCGATCGAACATGCAATCTTCCATTCAGTATCTTCCAGTCTACAGTCTCCAGTGGGTTCCATGATTCGCCGTCCCTCAAACGATGCCTCGTAGCCACCCCTCCCGTTTCTGTTGATCCGTAAATCTCTATAATGTCCAAACCCGTTTTACTGTGAAAATATACGGCGTCCTCTTTATTCAGCACCCCGGCTGAGGAGAAAGCAATCCTTAGATCATGCCGCTGCAAATCATCCACCTTTAAAACACGGTAATGCACGGGAACGCTGACCATGACGGATGCCCTGTAATCACGAGCAACCCGGAGTATCTCTCTGGGAAAGGTATATACTCCATCAAGAACGCGGGCAGAACAGATGAAAGGAATCAGTACGGAATAGAGGAGGCCGTAAATATGCCGGGGCGGTACCGTTGACAGGAAAAGATCGTCGGGAGATATGTCGAATTTCTTTGATAGATGCAGGGCCTCTGCAAGCATATTCCGAGGTGTCTTGGACCATACCTTAGGCTTTCCCGTTGATCCGCCCGTAAAAAGCATGAGAAAGGGATCATCCGGATCGATGAAGGTATCGGAAATTACAGAGTCATGGTGCAGCATAGAAGGAATTATGATCTCAGGGCCGGAAGGGAAATTACCAGGACGGTCCGTGAGAAGAAATGACAAAGGCAGAATCTCCAGGACTTCCTCAATAACCTGCCGGGAGAAAGCATATGGGATAACAAGACGGGGACCGCCGGCAAGCGAAGCAACCAGTGCAGCAGCCAGAAGAGCTTTATCGTCTGTACAGAGACAGATCGTGGCGCGGCTTTTTTCCGAAGATAGCTGGAGATGACGGATCCCTGCCGCAAGGCGATAAACCGCTTCATAGGTACAGCCGTTCAGGATAAATTCCCCGTTCAGGTCCCTGGGAGGGGAAAGGATATTCCGATATCCTTCCGTTCCCGTGAGGCAATCAGCTATCTCAGGATGTGTCTTCATCTTTAATTTCCCTTGACTTCTCTTATCTTTCTATTTAGTATCTTTAATCAAGTTTCGCATCCCCTAGTGCGGGTTTGCTACATATAACTACTTCTTTTATTTACTATTTTACAGTAGTAAAGGACTCCATTTTGTGTTATATATAATCATTTGAATTAAATATGATGGACTCGTAAAAAGTCAAAATTGGGATGGCAAAGTAAAAAGCTCCAGATGCAAGGCGCACAAATCATGAGGAGTGAGGCGTACTTAGGGGTACGCCGCAACGACGAAGGATGCAGTGCAACGCCGCAGATGGACTTTTTACGAAGCCATCAAATATAAATATTCACAAAAAGAGTCCTTAAAGTTATGTCTACCACAACGTGCAAAAAATTCAAAGGAGAAATTGAAAATTATCTAGATTAACGGCCAAAACAATATCGAATCAAAAATCGACAACGCTTTTTTTGGATCATAAGACATGCCAACATTGCCTCTGGACATTGAGAAACTGATACCTCACCGGGACAGGATGAAACTGATCAATGAGGTTCTGGACATTGGCGCCGATACGGCAGTAACATCATCCCTTGTCTCCAATCGTTGGCCCCTTTGTCAGGGGTCTTCCGTTGATCCCCTTGTCCTCATCGAGATTGTGGCACAGACGGCAGCGGTCCATATAAGCTGGAAAAGGGGAGCGGACAGAGGTGCCGGTGGGGGAGGATGGCTTGTTGGAATCAAGAACGCCGATTTTTTTCTAGATCGGATTCCACTTCATAAGGTGTTGATCACCACTGTAAAAAATCTGTACAGTACCGGAAACTATAATGTTCTGGAAGGAATCGTTATGACAGAAACGGAGCTCCTGTGCCGGGTTCAGATACAGGTATTCCGGTCCGAATCCGATTGAGGGTTAACATTAAGACATGTCATAGGAGCAAAGCAACATGAACGACGAGCAGATTGCCCTGGTGACAGGCGGCAGTCGAGGCATTGGCCGTGCCATTGCTGTTGAACTGTCGGAAGCAGGATATGGAGTCATCATCACGTATAAATCAAACGATGCAGCGGCCGAGGAAACCCTGGAAATCATCCGGTCGAAGGGGGGCAGGGGAGAAAAGGTCCGGTTTGATGTGGCCGATTCGGGTGAAGCGGCAAAACAGATGGATGAAATCATCTCCCGCTATAAAGACATTCGCGTCCTGGTCAATAATGCCGGAGTCGCTGCCGATGGCCTCTTTATAATGATGCCTGAAGAAGACTGGGACAGGGTGATACAAACAACCCTGAAAGGCTTTTACAACGTAACAAAACCGGTTATGGAAAGGATGGTCCGAAACCGCAGGGGATCCGTTGTTTCCATTTCGTCCGTGTCGGCCTTCATCGGGAACAGGGGGCAGGCCAATTACGCTGCGGCAAAAGCCGGATTGATCGCCGCCAGTCGCGTTTTGGCGTCTGAAGTGGCAAGATTAGGCGTCCGGGTCAATGTGGTTGCGCCGGGACTGATAGATACGGAAATGATTAAGGGCGCCCCGGTGGATAAAATTAAAGAAATCATTCCCATGTCAAGAATCGGAAGACCGGAGGAGGTAGCAAAGGTTGTCCGCTTCCTGTGTTCAGACGATGCCTCTTATATTACAGGACAGGTTCTTTCCGTAAATGGCGGTATGTTTTAATGGATTTTACGATGATAGACAGCAGAGCAACAAAATGTGTATTCCTCATTATGATGATTCTATCCTGTCCTGTTATGCTGGGGTGGGCCGACAACTGGGAGGATATTCAGAAAGAATCGGCGAGGATAAAATCGGTCAGCGCCCATTTCTCTCAGGAAAAACACATGCAGATCCTTACCAAACCCCTTGTTTCAAAAGGGCGTTTTTATTTTCAGGCACCCGATTCGATCAGATGGGAATACACCTCTCCCGTAAAAAGCGTTTTGCTGATGCACAAGGGAAATATCAAACGATATACTATGGACAATAAAGGTATTGTCGAGGAATCGGGCGGGACCGTTGAGGCGATGCAAATCGTCCTCCAAGAGATCAGTCTGTGGAGCAAGGGACAGTTCACCGGGAATAAGCATTTTTCGGCGACCATAAAAGGAACAAAGGGACCGCAGATTATCCTCACGCCAAAGGAAAAAGGACTGTCGGCCATGATATCGCGCATCGTGATAAACCTTTCGGCAGACAGACCGGGGGTCATGAAATCCGTTAAAATCGTCGAAAATGAGGGGAATTACACCCTCTTTGAATTCATCGATGTGCAGATTAACGAGAATATCAGCGAAACGTTTTTCCGGGAAGTGGAATGAAAGCCTTTATGTTATTTGGACACCGGTTCCTCATATTGATGGCAACGGTCTTACTCATTTCCTGCAGCTCCCTCTCTGTCATCAGACATACGGACCCGGCGGCAGCGGCGGATGCCATACAGAGATGTCGCCGGCCGTTCCTCGATATCCCCTATCGTGTCGTGCACTCTATCGAGGCGGCGTTACCCGGCGGCAAGACGGGAACGGTTGTGGGCGTCACCGTTTTTGACCCGGCGGCGGGAACGATCCACAGCGTGATCATGACTATCGAGGGGTTTGTTCTTTTCGATGCCCGGCATGATAAAGGAGAACTGCGTGTGGATCGGGCGGCGGCGCCATTTGATGGAGGGCATTTCGCCGCACATATCATGGAGGATGTCCGTCTCATTTTTCTTGCCCCTCAGGGACGGCTCGCCGATGCCGGCTTACTTGAAAACGGGTCATCCATCTGCAGGTACTATGAAAATCAGGACAGGATTGTGGATGTGGTCGTCCATCAGGATGATACCTGGGAGATCGAAACATATCGCGCCTCTCATGAACGGCTGCGTAAAATCAGGGCCTTTTCCGTGCATGACAGAATCCCCGGAATATTGGAACTGACCGGTTTCGAATCCAGTAATTATTCGCTGCGCCTGAAATTGATCAGTGCAGAGCCGGTAACTGCTCAGGAGCCAGGAGTCAGGAGTCAGGACTCAGAATAGAACAGGAAACAATTTGAAATTCAAACTGATTTATCCTAAATGGAAGAAGCTGGAAAGGCAGACGGAATTCCACCTTCCGCCCCACGGACCTGTCGTCTTTGCCGCGACGTTACCCGATGATGTGGAAATTACTTTTACGGATGAAAATGTGGAATCCATCAACTTTGACGATTCTCCTGATTTCGTCGGCATATCAATGATGCTGACAAGCCAGGTCAGGCGGGGCTGGGAGATTGCCGACAGATACAGGGAAATGGGGGTCAAGGTCATCTTCGGCGGCATCGCGACGATGCTTCATGCCGAGGAGACGATGGCGCATGCAGATGCCGTCTTTCTCGGCGAGGTGGAAGGTAAGATGGAGGGGGTCTTCCGTGATTTTGGTAACGGCCGGCTGCAGAAACGCTATGACTACATGACCGATTTCCCCCCCACCGAATCCATCGGGACAGCAAAAAGAGACATATTAAATCGTGAATTGTACTATTATAAGGGAGTGCAGATGGTGGATCTCGTTCATGCCTCACGGGGATGCCGTTTCGACTGCTATCCCTGCTGCGTGTCCTTTCTGGGGGGAAGGAAGTTTCGCCCCCGTCCCATCGAGAGGGTGGTGGAGGAATTGGCCGGGATTGATAACAACCGCCTGTTCATCGTGGACAATTCTTTTGCCCAGGACAAGGACTGGGAACGGGAGCTTTTTACGGCTATGATTCCCCTAAGGAAAAAATGGTGCTGCCATCCCATTGAGGATGATGATGAGATTCTCGATCTTGCCGTCAGGGCGGGGGTCTGGTACGTCTATCAGGCCGTCTTCGACACGTCGGATTATATCAGGGATCGCATCCGGCGCTATCATGAACACGGCATTGCCGTGGAGGGAACAATCATCCTGGGCCTCGACGAACATACGGAGAACGACATCCGGCGGCTCGTAGATTTTCTTATGGAGATCAAGCTGGACCTCGCCGAATTTACTATCCTCACGCCGTTTCCACACACCCGTGCCTTCGAGGACCTGCATCGTGCCGGGCGCATTTTCTCTTACGACTGGAACGATTACACGGCAGACAAGGTGGTTTTCCGGCCCAGAAACATGACGCCGGAAAAACTCCAGGAGCTTTACCATTACGCTTGGGATACATTTTATCGGGATGAACCCCAGACTTACAAAATGTTTAAGCTTCTGCAGAAGGTCACGGAGAAGGAAAAGGCTGACGGGACTTACCGTGGCCGCAACCGGGAACTGATGATCCGCAGGTTCGGGAAAATTGAAGAGAGCATCGGAGGCCGGTCGTGAAGCGACGTGTGACGGGAGAAATAACCATCAGTCAGAGACCACTGACGCTCGAACAAATGGTCGCCGTCGCCCGGGGAAAGGCCAGGGTGAAGCTCAGCCAGGAGAGTTCCTTCCGCGAAGGCATCCGCCGGAGCGAGGTCATGCTCCACAA
Source organism: Desulfobacterales bacterium (assembly GCA_016209225.1). Lineage (GTDB taxonomy): Bacteria > Desulfobacterota > UBA8473 > UBA8473 > UBA8473 > UBA8473. The sequence goes on along the minus strand of JACQWO010000009.1, from coordinate 34,286 downwards.
AGCCATCAACGACGGTATTCCCGTCTATGGCGTCAACACAGGGTATGGCAAGTCCTGTGGGAAACGCCTGACTCAGGACCAGGTATTGAAACACCGTAAGGACAATATTATTCGGTTTCACGGCTGCGGCACCGGTGAACCTATCGGCGTTCCCGCCACACGAGCAGCGATGCTCTGCCGGCTCCTCTGTCTATCCAGAGGGTATTCCGGTGTTTCTTTAGGGCTCTTAGAGCGGCTGACAGCCTTTCTCAATCACGGGATTACGCCCGTAGTTCCCTGTGAGGGATCCGTGGGGGCTTCCGGCGATCTGACCCCTATGTCCTATGTGGTGGCGGCACTGACGGGGGAGCGTGAGGTCTTCTACCGGGGCGAGCGCATGCCTGCCGCTGAGGCGTTGAGCGTAGCGGGCATTGCCCCGTATGTATTTGCCCCGAAAGAGGCCATCTCGATGATGAACGGCACATCCACCATGACGGGGCTGGCCATCGAAACTGTGGAAAGAGCCGGCAGAATCCTCAATGCCGGCATCTGTGCCACGGCCCTCACCGTCCATGCCCTGAAGGGGAAGGTCCTCCACTTCCACCCCGTCATCGGCGAGGCAAAACCCTTCCCGGGGCAAGTTCATGTGGCCCTGTGCCTTACGGACTTACTCCGGCTGATAAAAAGTGTTGCCAATATAGAGTCTCATTCCCGGGAAAACCTGCAGGACCCCTATTCCGTTCGGTGTGCCCCGCATATCATCGGGGTCCTCTACGATGCTCTGACGTGGATCCGGCAATGGGTCGAGATAGAGGCAAACAGCGCCAATGATAACCCCCTCTTCGATCCGGAGACGGGTCAACCGCTCATGAGCGGTAATTTCTACGGCGGCCATATGGCCTTTGCCATGGATGCACTGAAAGCGGCCTTGGCATCCATAGCAGATATGTCGGACCGACAGGTAGCCCTGCTGGTGGATCCCCTTTTTAACCGTGGGCTACCGGCTGACCTGGTGCGGACTGAGGGAGAAGACTTCGTTTTTCACCACGGCTTCAAGGCCATGTCCCTGTCCGCGTCAGCGCTTGCGGCAGAGGCGCTGAAGCTGACCATGCCCGCCGCATCTTTCTCACGTTCTACAGAGTCTCACAACCAGGATAAGGTCAGCATGGGGACTATCGCCGCCCGCGACGCAGAACGGGTCTGCACCCTGACGGAGCGGGTGCTGGCCATTCACCTCCTCGCCGCTGCCCAGGGTTGCGATATCCGTGGGAACATTGCTGTTCGGTCAAATCTCCTGGCCCTCATCCGCAATATCCGCTCCCTGTCTGAGGCGGTACTTGAAGATCGCGAGATGGATGGAGACATCGAGCGCCTCGCCCGGGCTATTGCCGAGTCGGACCTGTTGAGGAAACATAATGCCTGATGAAACGAAAAGACATGAGATCCGGCAGACCTTTGGTTTTGTGCCATGATGGATGACTTCCGGCAAGCCCTCATCACCGGTTTCGAGCGCCTCACGGCCTGGGCAGATATTTTGGACCGAATCAATGTATTTCCCATCGCCGATGGAGATACCGGCCGCAATCTTGTCATCAGCTTAGCTCCACTGCGCCGGCCCGACCGGGATGGGCGGGTCATTGCCCGTGATATCCTCCTTTCGGCCCGGGGAAACTCGGGAAATATCGCATCCTCGTTCTTCCAGTGTTTTTTACAGGCCGGTTCAAGGGAAAACCTGCCCTATGCCGTCCGGCTGGGATGTGAACATTCCTGGCAGGCAGTACCGGATCCCCAGCCGGGAACGATGCTGAGTTTCTTCGACGCCCTGGCGGTGCTTCTTCCCAATACCAATGTCTTCTCCGACCATGGCCGGATTTCCGATGTCCTGTTGCACCTGGAGACCGTTGTCCGGGATACAACGGAACAGCAGCCTAAGCTTCGGAAGGCCGGGGTGGTGGATGCCGGCGCCCTCGGTCTGTTCCTGTATTTTGAAGGATTCTTCCATGTCCTCGCAGATGGCCGGATACCCCTCCGTCCCCTGACGGAGACCTTTCAGGGCAGGCTCCAGGTCTCGCCGTCCTATAGTGATGACCTTGAAACAGGTTACTGTGTAGACACGGTACTCCAAAGCGAAACTAATGCAGCAGAGGCAGGACAGATGCTTACCTCCCTCGGTGAGTCCGTCGTCGTAACTCGGAAGGATGACTATCTTAAGATACATTTTCATACTCAGGACAGTGAAGACGCCCGCCGGAAAATTGCCCGCCTTGGCCAGGTCATCGGCTGGACGGAAGATGATCTATACCATCAGACATCATCTTTTAGCAGCGAAAGCCGCGAGCCCATCATCCATATCATGACCGACGCGGCGGGTTCCCTGAGTCGGGAGAACGCTAAGGCTTTAGGGATAAGCCTCCTGGACAGTTACCTCACCGTCGGAGATTGCTGCCTGCCCGAAACCTATTTCAGCCCCGAGGAACTCTATAGCGCCATGCGGTCTGGTCTGCGGGTGACGACTGCCCAGGCCTCCGTCTTCGAGCGCCATCAAATCTATGCAAGCGTCATGAGCCGCCATCAGCGGATACTCTACCTGTGCGTTGGATCGGCATTCACGGGGAACTACCGTGTGGTCATGGACTGGAAGCTGGAGCATGATCTGGATGACCGCCTTGTGGTCTTAGATACCGGTACGGCCTCGGGACAACTTGGCGTGCTCACCCTTGCCGTGGCTGCCTATGCCTTTGAGTCCGTTGAGGCCGGGCAAGTTGCAGCCTTCGCCCGGCAGGCTGTAACCCGCTGCGAGGAGTATGTGTTTCTCGATTGCTTGAAATACCTGGCTGCCGGAGGGCGACTGTCAAAAACGGGGGCATTTTTCGGTGATATGTTACATATGAAACCTATCGTGAGTCCCATGACCGATGGGGCCCGCAAGGTAGGCGTAGTCCGGAACAGGGAAGAACAGTTGCGTTTTGCCATGGATGCGCTGGACCGCTCCCTGCAACCGGGGGGAAAAGCCCTTATCATGCTGGAATATTCAGACAATCAGCCCTGGGTGGAAGAGGTCAAGCTTGAGGTGACAAGGCGTTATCCGGAAGCCAGAATAGTGTTACATCCTCTGTCCCTGACTTCAGGCGCGCACATGGGTCCCGGAACCTGGGCCGTGGCCTTTCTGCCTGACATCGGGATGTGGTAACCTAGGCTGAAGGCTGTCAGTCGTTGCGCATGGACCGAATCAAGGCGCCCAAAAGTGGCCTGCTTGTCGATAGACGTTCGTAACGTCACGATTCCCTTTTCACCATTGTAAAAATATGATCGTCGGCGGTATCGTGAAAGGCCACGTATCGTGTTCCTTCGACGGTTAGACGGCTTCTGTCCCGCCCAATGTCATTGACCTTTACCCTTTTCCACGATTCGGCAAGAGGCCTGTCCGTTGCCTTGGCTACCCCTTCCTTTATGGACCAGACCCTGGTGGAGGCATGTACAAGCCCCAACGGGGATGTCTCCGTCAATGCCATTTCTTCCTCTTCCATATAGTAGTGCCGCGCCTTTAGAACCCTGTCGGATACCATTTCTACGTCCACCCCGATTTCCTCATCGGCAGCAACAGCAACGGCAAAGCGGCTATCGTGGGATACGGAACAAAACGCCGTACCTTTGCCGCCGGGAATCGGACAGCGGGGATGAATCCGATCCTCCATCATCGTGTGTATGTCGGAGGCAGGTGTCACCCTATCCCCACCGGCCAGTTTCCGTGAAAGATACTTTAGGGTAAGACGCGCCGCCAGATAGCTCTTTTGCCTTTTTGCTCCCATAGGTTTAAAACGCTCACTTTCACCTTCTGAAAGGGCTTTTATTGCAAAATCTGCAATGGTATCAATATCAATGACGGATAGTGCTCTGCAATGCTCCCCGATGGCGGCAAGGGAGACAACCCCTTCACTTCGGACCCAGGGAGGAGGGCCGACGCGACCGCCGGAGACGTCCCTCATCATTAACCCTCTAATCTCCTCCCGAAGACACCCCGCCGAATCATGTATCCAAATATCGAATTTAAGGGATTCTCCGGTGACTGATACAGGTAAAATCCTGCAGAAGTAGGTTTCTCCCGGTACCGTCTGATTGACGATGAGGCGTTCCTCAAAACCCACAGGAAAGGCCACGATATGATGAAACCGCTGTCCCCAGGCACAGGCGACATGAAGAGCCCCGTCAAAGGGAAACGGAGACCCGAGGGGGTCTCTTGGCGCCGGATGTTCCGCACCATGCACCTGGGCCACACCGCCGCTCTCAGAAAGAAAGACGTTGCCCCTGACATTCTGATAGGAAGGCCCGAAGGGTACCAGGTCGCTGTACAATTTTCCGGAGGGAATTCTATAACAAATGCCGTCCAGCGCCGAGAGCATATCTATGGGCAGCCCGGCGATGCGTTCCCCCGCGGCCGTGAAATTGACGACGGCATGGACTTTTGTCCTGATTGCGGTGGTGCCTCTTATCGGGCTGACGGTGATCAATTTGGAAGATAGTCGCCCACTTTCATAGACCTCCAATTCATTAAAGGCTTCAATGACAGGGGAATTCTCTCCGATATTCAAAAATCGGTCGAATGAGGCGAAACGCATACATCTGATGTGCGCATCGGGCCGATAAGACTGCACCGAACCGGCCAGTCGTTGAAGAATTTCAACAGCGGGGAGAATGATTTTTCCTTCGAAATGGTGGTCTTTGAGATAAGGATGAATGGGAATCAAAAGGGGGAGTCGGATCCGTTCCTTCATGCGTGAAGGGTCTGCCATTGAAGAGGCCGAAGATGTCATTATGAAAAATCTCCTTCGGTTCTGCGGATTCCCTGCTGCTCAGGGGCTTCATCACCGCTGAACCTTTTCAGATCCTCAAAGTGGTTCATCCTCTCCAATCGCCGTATATTTCTTTGATACCGGCCATCCCATCCGATCTTACGGATCTGCCTGTCAATGAAAAATTTCATGACAGGCTTGACTATATATGTCCAGACAGACGTCCATAACCGGCCCTGCCTTTTTGCGAAGGCCGATGGTTTCCACCAGCCCAGAACGGTCTGTCTGTAATACCAGAAGGCATACTGTAATTGCTCCGCTTCCAGATGCCTCGTTTTCACATTTGCCCAGAGGCCGTTATACCGCTCATAACGATTGTGATTCGTGACCAGCCCCTCTCTGATCAGATCCTCTCTGAGTTTGGTCTTGGGATAGGGCGACAGCATCTGACAGTAGGAGGCATCCGCATCCAGATCAATTAAAAAGTGATAGTTACGCTTCATGGCATCTTCATCATCATCGGGCAATCCGAAGATCAGACCGCCGATCACCATAATGCCGTTCCGTTGGCAATTCTCTACGGCCCGCTTCGCCGCGGAGGCGATGCCGACCTTTCCCATGGTCAGTAGATTATACGGCGATACATTTTCAATCCCCAGAAAAACAGTACGGAATCCCGCCTGGGACATCTTTTTTACCATCGTTTCATTTTGTGCCATGGAAATGCAGTCGGCCTGCACGACCAGTTTCAAGTTCCGATATTTTCTCCGGATAATGGCATCACAAACGTTCATTACCCACTTCGGATTTAAAACCATATTGTCATCGGTGATGAAGACCAGTTTTGTTTTTTTGTTGAAACAGATGTCGTCAAGATCAGCGATGATCCGTTCAATGGGATACGTCCTGTAGGAACGTCCGTACATATGATTGATGCTGCAGAAATTACAATTCCGGGTGCAGCCGCGGGAGGTTTCCATGACTTCTATTTTGCTGTTCATGAAATGATATCCGCCCGTCAAACGCCTGCGGTCCCGGATAGGGAGTTTCACGCGGGACAAATCACAGAGCGGCCCCTGGTCGTTGTGAACCCAATGACCGTCCCGTTTGTAGGAAAGTGACGGTATGGCGTCTATGCTGTCCACACCCTCCAGAGCGTTCACCAGCCTGCGGAAGGTCTCTTCTCCTTCCCCCCTGACAATAAAATCCACGTCTTGCGTTTCGGCGGATGCAGTCATTTCTCCGCTCATCAGGGTGGCGTGATAACCTCCGACGGCGATCTTCACATGGGGAAGGATGCTTTTAATGAGTCCGATCAAGGCCAGGCATGTCGGATACTGCCAGGTCATGGCGGACAGACCGATCAGGCCGGGATTGATCCTCTTCAGGGTTTTCGTCAGATAGGTTGAGATGCTTCTCCGTTTTCGCACCAGGTCAATCAGGCGGACATCATGTCCGTCGTCAATATTCCCGCCGATGCAGGCAATACCGTGATTGGGCATATGGATCGCCATTTCATGAATGATGATGGGCACGACGTCCGGCATGGAGATGAGGACAACTTTCATCGCTTCATCTTTCCTTCCATGAGAGATCGCGCCTCCGTCATGAGACCGGATAGGGGAAAAGCGCCGCTTTCATAATCCGGTTCAAGGCTTCCGGCCAGTTTCATCTCGATGACATTTTCGTCACAGGTATTCAAGGAAAAACTCCCCGGGGGATAGAGTTTATGGGTGTTCCTAATCAATACTACCTTGATGGGTGCGTGACATAGCCTGGCAATTCTGAATGCGCCTCTGTCAAAGGGGCCTATTCGGCCATTGCGGCTTCTCGTCCCCTCAGGAAATATAAAGAGGTTTCCCCCTGCTGACAAATAATCCTTCATGTTTTCTATCTGATGGATCATGTTTTCCGTAAACAGGCCTTCTGTCATGGAAGGGATATAGCCGGATGTCTTCAAAATCCAGCCGAAAACGGGGAGTCTGAAATAGCCGATGTTGACAACGGTTTTCTGTTTTTCAAACAGAGACACGAAAAGAATGGGGTCAAGGAAGGAAAGATGGTTGGCAATGATGATGGAAGAGCGGATAGCGGAGACATCTTCCGCGATATGCCATTTCACTCTGGGAACGATGATTCGTAACAGAGAGAAAAAAGACCGGTGGAGCAGCCAATTCAATTTTTGAAAGGCATCTTCACGCCGGACAGAAAAAAAGAAGGCATAAAGATAAAAGGGGGAAAAAAACACGAGAAATCCCACAATGTAGTACGTCCAGAGGATGACTGTGATGGTGAAATCCGCAACAGGTTTTAAAAAGGCAGGAAAGATAGCTCGCATATCGTCTCATCCGTCAAACTATTAGGCTGAAGGTGGATAGACTGAAGGCTGTTAGGGAAAATCGGATTCCTTCAGCCTAAACAGCTTCAGCCTGACTACGTGAGCAGTCAAGGCATCTTTTTTATGATGAGGTTGGTATTTACGCCGCCAAAGGCAAAATTCTGGATGGCGGCGATCCGGATCGGAGATTCCCTGAGCGAGACGACGTGATTGAGCATGGCGCACCTTTCATCTATCTCATCCAGGTTCAATGTCGGCGCGATGAATCCTTCCTCCATCAGATATACCGCTATGATGGTCTCAATGACGCCGCACGAACCCATGGAGTGCCCCATATAACTTTTCAACCCGACAACGCCGGGAAGACTCCCATAGACATCGTAAATAGCCTGTGATTCAATCACATCTCCCATCTTGGTTCCCGTTGCGTGGGCGCTGATGAAATCCACCTCCTCCGCATTGATCTTTGCCTCTCTCAGTCCGATCCGGATGGTCTCCGTAATGCCGCCCAGGTTCGGCAGGATCAGGTCGCCGCCGTTGTTGTTGCAGGCAAACCCTATCACCTCCGCCAGTATCGGCGTGCCTCTCTTTCGGGCAAACTCATACTCCTCCAGCAGGACGGCCCCCGCCCCTTCTCCCACGACTAACCCGTCCCTCTTCGCATCAAAGGGACGGGGTGTCAAGTGGGGCGTATCGTTGAAGGCCGTCGAACAGGCGAGCAGATTATCAAACACGGCAACGGTGGTTGTATCGTATTCGTCAGCTCCGCCGCAAATCATGGCGTCCTGCATCCCGTATTTGATCGCTTCATAACCGTAACCGATGGATTGGCTGCTTGTCGTGCAGGCCGTGGATGATGAAATGACGCGGCCTGTAATGCCGAACATCTTTGTGATATTGACGGCTGTGGTATGTACCATGGATTTCAGGTAGTCAACAGCGCCGATGGAAGAAAACTCGGTTCGTGATCCGCCGAAAAAAGTCTTGTATATATTCCGCTGAACGGTGGGGCTCCCGTGGGTCGAGCCGAAGGCGACACCCAGACGGCCGGACGTGACAAATTCCTGATCCAGACCGGCGCTCTCAAGCGCCTCCTTCGCCACCTGGCACGCATAATAGGCGACGGGCCCCATGGTTTTTCGGTGTTGACGCTGGAAATCGTAGACAACAGGATAATCAACGGTTCCAAAGACCTTGGAGTGGATGTAGGGGGACAACAGGTCGTCTTCCCTCAAGGCCTTGACCCCGGAAATTCCGTGCACCAGACGGTGAAGAATCTCCGCTTTGGAACGGCCGATAGGGGTGATGGCAGAACACGCAGTAATGACAACCCTTCTTTCCATCCCGCCTCTCATTCTGAAGATGCCGCTCTTGCCACGGCCAGCGATTCAATGTAATCGCAGATATGATTGATTGTCCGGATATCCATTGCCCGTTTCTTTTCCTCATGGCTCAGTTCGGAGGCAAGCATTTTTTCGATCTTAAGGAGCATCTCGATGGCATCTATACTGTCAAATCCGTGTTTTTCTCTCAGATTATCATCCAATCCAGGATTTTCAATCTCAAATTCCTCTCGGAAAAAGCAGAGGACTTGCGTTACGATCTCTTCACGTGTCATATTTGTTCCCAAACACTCCCTAATGGTTACTAAAGTGTAAAGTTGGAAGTTAAAAAATTTTAGTTCACTTTAGGCGCTTTTTATTCCGGAAAGGTCTTCCAGAGATGAACCGTCTTCGGATCAACGGCCACCGGCTTTCCCGATGAATTAAGAGCGCAGTGCCTTGTAAATCCCCTGCAGATGATTCTACCCGTTTCAAGGTGGGTAATCAGATAATCGAAACGGAGCTTAACCCGTTCAAGTTCCGCCGGCCGGGTATAAATCAGCATGAGATCATCATAATGGAGTGGCCCGTGGAACTGCACCCCCATTTCGATGACAGGGTAAACATAGCCGCTCTCTTCTATTTCCCGGTAAGGATACGCCGCATCACGCATCAGCGAGGTGCGGCCGAATTCAAAATAACGAAGATAATTGGCATGATAGACCACCGCCGAGCGATCCGTATCGGCGTACAGCGTCCGTTTCCGGCATCGGTGCCAGACAAGACCGGTTTCCTGATCCCGGACATAAGGGTTATCATTTCCCAACTCTTCCGGGATGAACGGTCTCGGTCTCACGCTACACCCCTCTGAATATAACGCAACAGTTCGTGCCGCCGAATCCGAACGCATTTGAGAGAGCGATTTCATACCGGCGCCGGCGGGCCTCATTGGACACAAAGTCCAAACCGTCAAACAGCGGATCAGGGATATGGTTTATTGTAGGCAGGATCACCCCTTGCCGCATTCCCTCGATAGTAAGGGCATTTTCAATGGCGGCAGCGGCGCCAAGCGTATGTCCTATCTGGGATTTGTTCGACGATATGGGAATATCCTTCAACATATCACCAAAAACGGCGCGCAGGCAATCTATTTCCGTACTGTCTCCCCTGACCGTGGATGTTCCATGAGCATTGACATACTCCACGTCATGCGGCTTCAATCCGGCATCTTCAATGGTTTCCCTGAGCGCCCGGATGATGGTATCTTTGTTCGGTCTCGTAAAATGATAGGCGTCTGACGACCAGCCTATGCCCATGACTTCAGCTTTTGCCTTCAAACCGTAATGCGAAATAGCCTCATCCGCGGCCAGCACGATCACACCTCCCCCTTCAGAAAGGACAAAACCTTTCCGGTCAACGCTGAAAGGGCGGGAGGCCTGGGAAGGATCCTCAGAGGCGCGATCATGAGGAACAATCTTGACGGTGGCATTCATATTGGCAAAACCGTGGATAATCTCAGGCATAATAGGCATATCCACGCCGCCGGCGAGGACGAAATCGCAGTCTCCGTCCCGGATCATCCGTGAACCGACGGCAACGGCGTAATTACCGGAAGCGCAGGCCCCCTGAGGAGAAAAGACCGGACCGGTAAAGCCCAGAAGCATACCCGCCTTGCCTGACGGCAGATTGGAGCAGAGGTTGGGAAGCAGGTAGGGGCTTACTTTTAACGGCCCATTGACCGTCATATTTTCCATGGCGATACGGAAGGAGTCGGTTCCGTTTATGGACGAACCGATCAGGCAGGCCGTCCGGGGACCCGTCTCCCCGTTTATTTGAAGCCCGGAGTCCTCCAGTGCTTCTTTACAGATAACCATGGTGAGAATGACAAAAGCCGCATTCCAGTTGTAAACCTCCTTCTCATTTGAAAAAGCGAATTCCTTGGGATCCCAGTCCGGAATCTCGCCCACAACATCGCAGAGGGATTCCACCTGACATCTGGTCACTTTGCGGAAGCCGGCTTCGCCTTTAACCGCCCGTTCCCATGTTTGTTTAAATGTCTTTCCCAGTGGCGACGCCACACCATATCCGACGACAAAAACCCGTCTGTTCTTTGGTGGTTTCATATACGTTCACAGTTCATAAGAAGGTGTTTAGGCTGAAGACTGAAGGCTTTTAGGGAAAAATCCTCTTCAGCCTTTATTTATAAGCCTCAGGCGATCCTGCGCAGGACGATACAGGAATTACAGCCGCCGAATCCGAATGCATTTTTTAACACGTGCTCCTGAGCAACAGCTCTCGCTCCTTCCGGAACGCAATCAACAACGATATCCGGGTCAGGCATATAATTAATTGTGGGGAGAAGCGTATCACGAATCATCCCCTCCATGGCAAGTATGATTTCAATGGCGGAGGAAGCCCCCATGGCGTGGCCGATCTGGGACTTGTTGGCCGATACCGGCGGCACGCCGCTGCCGAAAACATCCTTCAAGGCATCCCCCTCAATCCTGTCACCGATCTTCGTTGATGTCCCATGGGCATTAACCGCGTCAATATCCCCCGGCTGCAGGCCGGAATGGACAATGCTCTCCGCGATGCACCGTCTGACCGTTTCAAGGTTCGGGGCAACAAAATGATGGGCGTCGGATGTCATGGCCCATCCCGCCATTTCAATCCTGGGGATAAGGCCATGGGCCTGCGCGAATGCCTCTCCCGCGAGAATGATGCAACCGGCGCCCTCCGATACGATAAAACCACGCCTGTTGATGGAGAAGGGACGGCTTGCCTTCTCCGGAGGTTCTTCCGGTTGACCTTCCCTGGGCCTGTACGCTCCGTTCATCGTGGCAAAACCGCCCAGAATGGGCTCGATAAGGGGAAAATCAACAGCGCCGCAGATGACCACATCCGCCATACCCTGCGCGATAAGCATGGCCCCGATAATCATGGATGTAGAACCCGTTGCACAGGCGGTGATGGTGGACGTTATGGGGCCTGTCGCGCCGGTCATGATGGATATTTTCCCCCCCACCATATTGATACAGGAGTTCGGATTGGTAAAAGGATGGGGGAGTTTCCCTTCTGAAACCAACAGCCTGTCCGCACGGATAACGGCATCGAGGCCGCCGATGGCGGAACTGAAGGTAATGGCTACTCTATGTGAAATATCACTTGTTACCTCTATCCCGCTTTTTTTCAGCGCACGGTGGACAACCAACAGGGCATGCCTGAAAACAGGCGATGTCCATAAAGCCATATCACGGGACGCCAAAAAAGGATAGTAATCGGTGACGATCTCATCAACCTGACCGGCTATTCGCACGGGGAAACCCTCACGAAGGGGGAAACGGGTCAGGAAACCGATACCGCTTGCGCCATGTGAGGCACGGTCCCACTGAGTTTCCATCTCGACACCCAGGGGGGATACCGCATCATACCCTAAAATTACCGGTCTTTGTCTATCCATGCTTGGCTGTCTTGTTTGTGGGTATAGTGGGCATCTGTAGGACTACCATGGTATGAACCGGTAGAGTTTGGCAAACATTTCATACACTTCAATCCAGTTCTGGAGATCCTTCGCTGACCGCAGATGGTCTCTTTTATTGACCATGACCCAGCTCATGTATGCGGCACCGTCCTTGCAGGTCGAGCAATCTCTTGTGGCGGATGTACAGCACCGATGCATGGTGTGGAGATCAGAAGCCCAGCGGATAAACCGGATGAGCCTTTTGGGCCGGGGACTCCTGTTGTCCATCGGTTCTGTGACAGATGGGCACTCCGCCCATCCGAATGTCCGATTCATCATCTTCCCCGTGGTAATAATTTCGTGGTAGTACTTGCAGGAGATGACGGTATTGGGGTATTTGTCGAGCATATCGTCCATTTCAGCTCGAACATCTCTGAGTTTCTCTTCCGTCCAGAAAAAACCGTCTACATGTTCATCATTCGTCAACAACTGCAGATGAACTTTCAGCCCGACATCGGTGATCTTTCTGATCATAGATTCTATCCGTCCGACCTGTTTCGGTGTGATCGTATACAGATAATAGGTGTACGGATCTCCTTCGTAATTTTTACCGGATACGGCGAACGTATCTTTTCCCCTGAGTATCTTTTCGTCTTCTTCGTCGCCCCATAGCGAGATGCCCACCATCATATCAGGAAAGCGTTCTCTGGGAATCTTTATCTGTCCGTTGGTCGCACAATAGGTCGGCAGTTGCGCATAAAAAGCCTCAACCCGGTCAAGGCACAGCGTAGGTTCCCCGCCGATTAGAATAGCAAGATTAACGCCCCGTTCCTTTTCTCTGTGAACAAACTGCCGCCATTTTTCTACATCCATTTCTTCGGTGGCCGCCTTATGTTCGTTGGAAGAAAAGAAAAAACATCCCCTGCATAGCAGGTTACATCGGTTGGTCACATCATAGATGGAACTGCGGATATTAAGAGCGGATATCTTCCTGTAGCGTTCATGCCAGGCTTTATCCAGCAGGGAACTGACGGTTTTCATAGATTAATCCCGTTTCATATTGGGGGAGCGATCATCTCAGGACAGAGGTTGTCGCCCTTCTCGTAACCCTTTACCCAGACGGCAAGGTAGGTATCCACATAGTCAAGCCATGATTTGAATGTATCCGGGTCGGTTACATGACGATAAAGACGCGCCGTGACAACGGCGCTGCCGGCGGCATAATGCCTGCATTCATCGCAGTCCGTGTCGGGAACACAGCATGACGTATCCCGATCCCAGGACAAATCTGCCCGGTATTGCCTGAAAGACCGTCCAAGACCGATATCCGTCGAAGGATTTCTCCTCGGATATGGACATCCATAAAGTTTGTGAAGACCGTATTCATGGGTATGCGCAACCGCGTTATAAGGGGAAAAAAGCACATTTCCCTGATAACAAAGCAGGAGATCCATGATGACTTTACGCATCCGGTCAAGGGATTCCCTGTTATGCCTGAGGTGCCCTGTATAGCCGACAGGAGATGAAAAAACGTTGAAGGTGATCTTGCAATTATGGGCAACGATGGTGTCCATGACCTCGTAAACTTCGGCGATATTATCCCGCGTAAACGTGTAGACGAACACGGCCCTTGGGTCGTCCCGGTAATTTTCGATCTGTTTTGACAGCAAACTTTTTGCCCTTCTCACATGCAGGCTCGTTTCATCGTTTCCCCAAACGGAGATGTGAATCTTATACCCTACCGTTTGGGAAATGCGTTTAATGCCATTCGTGGCAATACAGCCAAGGGGGATTTCCCCGTAACAGACATCCAGAAGCTTCGGAACCATGGATGGCTCGGCGCCGGCCAGAACGACATAGGTGATACCCCTTGCCTTTTCCTCTTTCATCAGCTTTCGCCACGTCTCCGGATCCCCATTTTCTTCGACAAACTGTTTTCCCCCTTCATAATAATAACAGCCGTCGCAGCGGATATTGCAACGGCTGGTCATGTCATAAGTTGATTCACGCAGGAAAAAAAATTCCCTTACCTTTTCCCAGCGGCGGCGAACCTCCGGGTCGGCCAGCAACTCGGAAAACTTCCATTTTTTCTTCTCTTTATCGCATTGAGGGTTTATCATGACGTTAGTGGTATTCATGAATCTGAGGGTTTCCTTGATTTCATTCCGTCTGTTTTTGCCTGATATATTCAGCGATCATGTTAATGTTTCTGAGTTTGGGATAATCATCTTCGTCAATTTTAATGCCGTATTCGTCCTGAAGCACGAGAGCTATCGTGGCCAGATCCATACTGTCAACGCCAAGTTCATCCACCAGATCAAGATCGGGGTCGAATGTTTCCGGCGTAATTTTTTCCAGTTTCAGTTCGAAGATGATAATTTCCGCAATGCGAATTATCATTCCCTTCTTATCTGTACTAACGGCCATTCATAATCCTCCTGACAATAGAATCGGTCATCACATCCATAACTTTTATAAAAATGCGTCATGCCCCTGAATTTCATCAGTCACCGGCTCAGCAGTGACAATACCCGTGCATACCGTCTTTCCATTCAACTCACACTTAAAATGATAGGAAAGACCTCCCTCCTGGCTGGGTAAAGACAGGGATATCATCAACAACTCATCCGGACTAACCGGCAGTCTGAACCTGACCCTCCTGATGCCGGCGATCCTGATCCTTCTTCCTTTTTCGGACTCATATTGTCTGATGACGTCCGTCACCATGGAGAGGATAGCAATACCCGGCAGAATAGGTTCAGCGGGGAAATGGCCGGAAAACCAGGGCGATCCGGCCTCTGCGTAAGCTTCTGCCCAAACCGCACCGGTTGATGCATCCCTCTTATATGATATACTGTGCCAATTTTCAGCCATACCGCTGCAATCAACGTCCCCGGGCATCCGGTAATCCGTGATCACTTACCGTATGCCTAATTTTTATACATATCATCAACCTATTTGTATGTCAATTTTTTTTTGACTGCTGTTGTTCTACAATTCTTTACACTGTTCTCTGAAAATAGCCGAGTACAGCAGTAGCCCAGTGGCTTTAGTCTCTCCTTGGCTGTATTCACCGTTTCCAGTTTCGTGTCCGTTCAGGTTTACCATAACCCTATTTCCACCGCCCCCTCTAAAATTCCGGAAGAGATCATCTCGCGCTCAAAGCGGAGCATACAAAGGATGCTTGCTTAAATCCGCTCCGCCTAATTCCTGATACAGGGGGACATCACCGACTCACACGGATGTTCTGAAACGGCAGACTGTACTCCTTCCATGTCCAGATAAACGCTTTGCGGAAATAGATGAATGGATGGATTGTCAGCTTATTGATTGTTTTCAGGTTAGAAGGAACTTTTTTGAAAATGAGCTGCGCCGTGAAAGTCGTCCTCCCATCTACCTGCACCCCCCGCGTCCCCGCATCGTACATGGAGGTCTTCTGCTGTCCTTTCCAGAACAGCACCTGTGATACTTCATGCTCCTTGCCTGCATCGTCTATCATCTTCGATTTTACCCAGCGGTATGCCTCGTCGTAGATGGCTACGTTCCTAGTGGAATCCTCCGTGATGTTCGTCACATCCACAAATACAGATATATCATCGCCCGATGACCTGGCGCTGATTACCTCGAACAGAACATCGCCAGCCTCGGCATCCCCCAGGACATTGGGATTCCTACTCACCCGCTCCCTGACCGGGACAGCCTTTTCCGGTTCTGGCGTCCCGGCGGTTTTTCTTTCCTCCCCGTCTGCCGGTTTGATAAACAAAGGGATTAAACGAGACACCTTCTTCTTGGCAGGAACTTCCCGGGAGGGTTGCGGTTCGGCAGGGGCTTCCCGGAAGGGAGGCGGTATTCCCCGGCGGACTTCCTCCCCCGGCTCCTCCAGCACGGTCCTCACCCGGAAGGCTATCTTCACCCGAACGCTGTCCCCCTCATTGATAAAAGATATCAGGCGGACGGCAGTGATATGGGCCTCCGTTATGGCCTGGGTTGAAGATTCCGCCGTAATCTGAAAATTGGTCACCTCCGTGGTGGAAGTGGAGTGCTGGGTCTTCGCATCATTCTTCACCTCCGATAGTTTATCAACAATGGCCTCTGCGGAGGACTCTGCTGGACTCTGGGAACCACGGGCAGTGGCCAGGGCGGTCTTGACGATAATAGACTCCCGGATGCGCCGGATGTTGTGGAGGGATTTCTGAGTCTCATGGAAGGAAAGCTCCGCTTCTTCTTTCCTGGACTGTAAGACTGTCGTTTCTTGCGCTGTTTTCCGGCCCTGCTCCTCCTTCTTCTTCAGAAAGGGCAATTGCGCCTCCTTTTCCGACCGGGCGGAGGCAACTTTCTGCTTGAGGGAGCCGATTCTCTCCTGAAACAACCTGACCTGTTCCTGGAGGCCGCTTTCAGTGGCGGCGTTCATCTGCACGGTCTCCTTGAGCGTGGCGTAGGCCCGGTTCAAATCATAATTGGCGGGAGAATAACCGTTTCCGGTGATAAAGTCTTCCAGCTCCTTCCTGGTAGTGATGAGAGCGACCCGGATGTTTTTAGAGGAAGGCGCGGGTTTGACCCGCCCCCCCTTCGGATCCTGGAAGGGATATAGCTCATAGCGCTTCAGACGCAGATAGGCGGTGCCTTTAGCCCCCTTCTCCAGTTCGATCCTTAGGGGCTCCTCGTTGTTCCACTTGGCCGTTCCTTCCTCGATAGCGCGGATAAAATCAACGGAAAGAGCGGAGCCAATGACTTGAGTGAAGGACTGGATATAGACACCCATGTACGCGGCCATCAGGGGGGCTGATGCTTGGTCGGACAGGCTTTCCAGGGCATGGGCCTTGTCTTTAAACCCCCGGGTGAAGATCGCAGCCACGAGGGCCTCCCCTTGTTTTTCTGTCTGAAGCCATTTCTTGAGGGTATCCTGCTGGGTCTTGACGTCCTGGTTGTAGCGGGCAATCTGGCTGTCTAAGTTCTCAATGCCCGTCCTGATCGTTTTGATATTCTTTTGCTGCTCCTCCATATCCGTTGAAGCTGCCTGAAACTGAGTCGTAAGGTCATCACGCCGTTTCTTGGCCCGGGTAAATTCCTTGCCGGCAACGTCAATGGTTCTCTTATACGCCGCATCCTCTTTCTCCTTCTCGTCTTCCACGGCGCTCAGATTGGCCTTCCCCTCTTGAGGGGTGGAAAAGCCTTCCCGCTTGTCCACCTCGGAACGGATGATCTCCTTGACTTCTTCCCTGACGTCGGAGCGAAGCGTTACCCAGGAACCATGGGAAACCTGAGCGGAATATCCCGGAAGGGTAAGGATGTAACTATTTGATTCTACAAGAATCACCTTACCAAAAGACCATAAAAACAATGCTTATTGCAGTTTTATTAGAATGATCACAAATTACATCTAACTACAAGTAGTTAAAGGAATCCTCAGTTTTTTCGGAACAGTCTCTATTATCTTTCTCGATTATACCAGGGTGTAGTGTGGGAAAAATAATAATAATGCCAGTATTGAACCATTATGGAAACTGTCCTGGATATCAGCCTCGGATTTATTTGCCAGGCGCTTTTCATAATAGAAAAAAAAGAGCGACGTGTGTTTGGCGGTACACAAAAGGTGAAATGCCACAGAATTTTCATAATTATGAAAATTCTGAAAAAATCCTTTTTCCCAGTCGAATAGAGCGGGGTTAAATATTTAACATTTTGCAGCCATTTCTTGAGCCTGAACTCAAATTTTTCCGGCTCATACAATCTTTTAAAGAGATTTTGATGACCGTCATAGAGTTCCTCAATGGTCATCTGTTTGGGGATAATGTTTGTGGTGAAATGCCAGAAGCCTTTAAAGTCTTCCCTGATACGACCTTCTTGTTTCATGCGCTCATAAAGGAGTGTATTTAGGGGAGCATTTAACACGCTGATTGATGCAATGGGGCTTCCCGTTTCATTCAGGAACTCTTCAACCTCCCCAAATACACCTTTATCATCGTTGTCAAACCCAACAATCATCCCAATAAACGGTACAATCCCATAGCTGGATATCCGGGGAATAATTTCAAAAGGGTTATAAAAAACCATTTGCCCTTTGTTCACTTCTTCAAGGCATGCACCGCGGATGCTTTCAAGACCCAAGAATATGACACTGAACCTGGCATCGGCGAGAAGCTTCAATAGCTCTTCATCGGCGCCAATCATAATCGTGGCCTGTGTGCTAAAAGATAAGGGTCGCGCGAGGGCGGTGTTGAATTTTATTAATTCGCCGAGCAGTTCCATTGTGAATTTTTTATTCACACAGAAATTATCGTCTGAGAAAAAGACGGTCTCTGCACCGAGCTTTTGGGTGTTTCTTACTTCCGTCATAATTTGAAAAATCGTTTTCGTGCGATGACGTCTCCCAGCCACACGCACGACGTCACAGAAGTCACAGTTATTGGGGCAACCGCGGCTTGTCTGTACCGGGAAATAGAGATAATCTTTTGCTCTGATATAGGATAAATCAGGCGGTGGACTGTCATGCATATTGATGAGGACTTCCTGTTTATACAGAGGCTTGGCTTTACCTTGCACCCATGACTGCAAAAATTCCGGCCAGGTGTATTCAGCTTCGCCAATGAAAAGATAGTCGGCATGATTTTTCATATCATCAGGGTTTATGGTAGCGTAAATACCTCCGATAGCTACCGGGACATTGTTCTCCCTGAACCGGGCGCTGATAACTTTTATACGTTCGGCCTGCAGGGTGTAGCCGGTGATTGCCACCAAGTCGGATGAGAGATTCCAGTTAATCTCCCGGATATTCTCATCGCAGAAGACATAGTCAATATTCAAATTCTTCGGGGTTAGCGAGATTAACGTAAGGAGGGCTGCGTTGAACATGAGGGCCTTTTCCTTACCAACAATATTCAGGACGCCCTCCATTGCCCAGAAGTTATCAGGATTTTTGGGATTTATAAGATAAATTCTCTTGTTTTTCATGCTCGGAATTCACTAAATGATAATGAAGCCAGCAGGTATGAAAACGGCTAAAGATGCCGTGTGGAATTTGACAGCTTCACATTTCAGGGCTATAAAACAAACGGGGCTGTATTTATCGTAACTGACTAAGGTACACGGTTCACGGTTGGCTTGCGCTCTTAATTTTTCTTGAGATAGTTCATGAATCCACAGTCTAACCTTGAACCGTGAACCCCGGAACTTTGAACCGAAGTAGTTACTCTTTATCTTTGTAACATCACCGGCTCGGTCTTAGACTGCTCATTAATGAGCTCTCTTGCCCACACTCCGGTGAGTTCCTTCTCAGACACTGCCGTTAAAACTACTGAATAGACGATTCTGACCTCGTCAGAAAAGAAGAGAAAGACTCTCTTCCCAGAAACAACGCCATTAATATTCCAACCATCCATGGTACTTCCTGAAACATCCCGGCTGTCCTGAGCCTGTTTGAGTGTTATCCCACCAAATTCTTTCGACAACCAAATCCCATCCACGTTGGCCTCTGGCGGAGCCGATTTACCGGATAGCCATGATTTACCATTCACCATGGTTATTATTGGCGTACCGGCGCAACTAACGATAGTAAATAACAAGAAGGCCAAAACGAAGGACTTAAATACTTTGTTTCTCATGGATTATCTCCTCCTTTCAAAAATAGGAATTTTCTTTTGGGGGAAGATTATAACGGGGGATGGAGAATGTCAAGGAGATTATTAAAAGCGCGGACAGCCCCTGCAACTTTCAGGGGGATCGCTGCTAAGCATACGCCGCCGATGTTCTACCATGGCATTACCATTCCATATTTCCCATAAAGGACGGTTCAGGAGGTTTCCAATAGGCCGGTTTGGCTGACAATCGCATATGGTAACATTGCCATCCACATCCACCGGCATAGTCTGCCATGGGGAAACACAATTCCTATGCAGAGCTGAGCGCTGGAATAATTATATGGGGCTGCCCAGGTTAACCGGCAAAGAGGCGCAAAATAGAGGGTAAGACGCCTCTATGCCCCGATCTGTCAACTTTAGCCGATAGTGGTGGCTGACTTTTTCTTGATACCAGGCAGGATCACAGATATCGTCGTTAATCGTCGCCATTGATCCTGATCATCACCGGTTTTCCCAGGAGTTCGGCCAGGGGAACAACTTGCAAGCCTCTGTTTTTCAAACTGGACAGGATCGCTTCCATCTCACGCAGAAAGACTTCTGCGTCAACCGTCCCTTTCGGCCGGATATCGTGAAGAAGGATAATGTCATCCGGCTTGACCTTTTTCAGTATCCGCCCGGATAAATCTCGAAGAAACCTGTTCCCTCCGTCAAAGGCCCGACAGGAGAAAGTGACGCAGCGCAATCCCTGTTGCTCCAGAGCATTGGCCAGTTTAGGACTGGTGATGCCCACGGGCGGCCTGAAAGCGACAGGGGAGATGCCGAAACGTCTCAACAAAACCTGCGTTGCCTCGATTTCCCGATACACCTTCTCAGAACGGCGCAACATTAAAAAGGGATCATGGCTGTACGAATGATTGCCGATGTCGTGGCCGTCTGCAAGTATCTCTGAAATAAGGTTGCCATATTGGGCGGCCTTTTCCCCTGTGACGAAGAAGGTGGCTCTTGCGGCGTACCGTTCCAGCAATTGCAAAAGCGGCGGGGTCGTCACCGGATCGGGGCCGTCGTCGAATGTCAGGGATACCACGGGTCTTCCCGTATGCCCCCGGCTGATGACCGGCAAAAAGAAACCCCTTGACGGGAAAAACGGGGCCATCACACAGAGAAAAACAAAAACAGACAGGGGGATGACTGCCAACCCAGGATGAAAGGGGAACAGGATAAACGCCAGGGCGATGGCAACAAAACCGGTCATCGCCGCCGGAGAAACATATCCTTCCTTTTTCCCATCATGCTTCATTGGATCAGGAGCTCCCACAGAGGTCCAATGTGGCCCCGGGCATGCAGCCGCGCAAGATTTTTTAACGTCTGTTGAGAGCCGGAACCGAAAACCCAGTTTGCCCGACTGCCGGCATGTTCTTTCACAAGGTGCATAACCGTCTCCCGGTGCAAGGCCGGCGACCAATAAAACGCCGGTTCGAGAAGATTCCTGCCGCGTTCGAGCTGTCCTTCCTCAAGTGCCAGATCATACAGGGCGGTGTGAGGAAAAATTCTGATCCCGCTGAAAACGAAGAAAACGGCCTTTCCCAGTTCATCGGCATTGGCCAGGGTCTC
Source organism: Desulfobacterales bacterium (assembly GCA_016209225.1). Lineage (GTDB taxonomy): Bacteria > Desulfobacterota > UBA8473 > UBA8473 > UBA8473 > UBA8473. Next base: position 13,209 of record JACQWO010000009.1, on the reverse strand, counting down.
TTTCAACGTGCCTTCATCTTCACCCGGCCCCCCCAACATGAGATAATGGGCGACATGCAGACCGGCGGCAACGGCAAGCCTGTGTGAGGTGAAAACATCCTCAAGGCGAAAAGATTTCCGATATGAAGCGAGCATCGGATTTGAGAGGGCTTCCGTGCCGAATTCGACGTGCCTCAAACCCGCGTCGGCAAGGATGCGGTAATAGTCCGGCGGCGGGGACAGAGGGGTGAAGAAGCCGCCCCAGGGAACGGAAATGCCCGCTTTTTTAAATGCCGCCGCAACATCCAGACTATGTTCGTAGCTGCCGTTAAACGTAGAATCCGTTATATAGATATACCCGGCTCCGGCATCCTGGAGCATTCTGGCCGTAGCGGCGATTTCCCCTGGTGGCGCAAAGCGGAACCGCGTTCCCTCTATATGGGGATAGGTGCAATAGATGCACTTGAAGGGACAGCCCCTTTTTGTCTGTAGATTTAGCATGCCGCCTCTTTTCAGGTAGAAAGAAGCATGGGAATGATCAGGGGGGAAACTGCGGCGGAATGACCGGGGCCATGGTTCCGGGAAAACAACAGGACTGTCCCTGGTCACAATGCCGGGAAGGCCGGAAACGCTTTCATTACTCTCTATCGCCTGGAGGAGGAGCCGGAGCCGCTCCCCCTCGCCGATGACACCGAAATCGGCATCGAGCCGGCTCATAAATTCGCCGGGCAGGATGGTAAATCCGCTGCCTCCCAGAACGACAAATCCCCCCGAATGTCCCCGGATGATGCCTATCAATTCCCGGATTTCGCCGATGAACGTTTTCACATTCGCTTCGTCAATATTATCAATGTTTCTGATGGACAAACCTATAATATCGGGCTGGTATTCGGAAAGAACCCCGGCCAGGGTATCGTCGCCTTCCTTCAGTTCATTCATATCTGCTATTCTCACCTGGTGCGGCGGTGATATGGCATTCATCACATAATCAAGTCCGATCGGATAGGGCGGATAAGGCTCCATCATGGTGTTCGTTGATACGAGCAATACTTTCACAGGAAATCCCCCATAACCTCCCGGCTGAATCTTTCGTAACCGATGACGTTTCTGACCGTCTGGAAAGATCCCATCGTTGTCCCCATAATCCCCGGGGCCATGCTGTTCTGACCGGCAAGGAACAACCCCTCGATAGAGGTGCGATTCAAAGAAGCCGTTTTCATAAATTGTCCGGTCGAGCGGAGAATCCCATAGGCAGAACCGTCCGGGCTGTTTACCCGGTCCCTGATGGTCAAGGGAGTATAGGTGTCCAGTATCCTCATACCCTTAAGGTCTCCGAATAACTTTGAAGCCTCGCCGATGAACCGGCGGGCTTTCTTTTCCTTTGCCTCGAGATAGTCACTGCCGCGTTTTCCGGACGTTGTCCCTTCCCATTGCCGCCATTCCTCAATGCCGCTTGTGGTCATCATGGATAGGATATTGATCCCCGGCTGCCCGCTGTTGCGCAACTGATGAAATACTCCTTGGGATAGGGTTCCGTCTTCTTCCGGGTAAAGGCGGTAGATGTTGTAGGACAGCGCCTTATGCGCATCGGCGTCCACGGCAAGATTCACCACAAAGAGTCCTTTCGTATTTTCAAGTTCTGCAACCCTCTCCACATAAGCAGGTCTGACCGCGTCTCCGGGCAACATTGCGACGACGGTTCCGGGATGAACCGCGGCAATGATGCTCCTGGCCTCAAGGATGCGGCCGGATTGTAAAACGACGCCTTTCACCCGTCCTGATTGGACAAGGATTCTTGCGACGCCGTCTCCGGTAACGACATCACCGCCCAGTGACATGAAACGGGACACAAACGCGTCCGCCATCTGGGAACTGTTGCATGCTAATCGCCAGGATGACATGAGATAGGAGGCGATGGTCATGTGATAATAAAAAACTGGGCATTCCCGCAAGGAAAGCCCGATAAGGGTGGAAGGAACTCCCAGGACAGAGAGGAGACGCCTTGAACAACCCATGCGCAAGAGTTGTTCTCCCATGGATTCAAAGCTCTCCGGCGAAAGCAAACTCATAGCCGGCGAGATCAGGATGTTGAGCGAGGTCAGGGCGCGGGATGTTCGCCTTAGATCGTCCATGATCGTTGTAATCAGGCTGTGCTCCAGGGGAAAGGACCGTCTAAGGTTGTCTTCGAAGGCGTCAATGCCTTCGGGAAGATCGAAGGTAAAACCATCGAAAATATAGCGATCTATGACGCCGTCCGCACCCATGCGTTCGACCGGGATCAACGGAGTGACGCCGAGACAATCCCACATCCTTCGGAGAGGCTGACCCTTGCCGAGGGAGCCCATATAATGCACCCCTACGGGACATTCAATGCCGGACCGGAGATAGCCGCGCATCAATCCTCCGGGCAGGGGATTTCTTTCCACGACCGTAACCCGGCAATTGAGTTTCGCCAGAATGATGCCGGCCGTCAAACCGCCGATGCCGGAACCGATGATCAGGACATCTCCCTGCGTCTGTCTTCCACTCATCATGGCAAAATCTCCACTGCCGTGATGTAATTGCCGAATCCCAGAACAAGAACGCCTCGTCCCAGCAATGGCGTAGCCTTTTGATGGCAGACATTTCCGGGGATTTCACCGGCTTGTACAAACAAGACCCCCAGTACCGCCGCGACGGCTGACGCCGAGGCAAATTCACCGACGCACTGCCGATAATCAATAACGGGATGGGGGTATCCCGTCATGGACAGGAAGTCATCCAGTTGTCCCTTCCCCTTCTCCCTCTGTGCAGCGGGAATCCCCGCCAGAATGGCCCCAAATTGCTCCTTGATCCTTTTGTCTCCCCCGAGTGCGCGGATCAGCGCCGGGATGATCCGACCGCTGCCGCCGGAATAAGCCATGAAAGAGGGGTATATCCGGCATGGGGATGTCGCCGTCGCCGGTTTAAGGTAAAGAGCCCCCCCTCCGTCTGAAGGCGTCCCTGCGGTCGCCACGGAGGCATCGAAGAGAGGGGATAATGTTTCGTGATATTCATCTGCGCCGATCACAAGAAGCGGATTATCGCCATCATGAGCCAGGAGGCTTGCCGCAAACAATGCCTGCTCAAAGGCGCAATCGCCGCCCGTGGCCGTCACGTTAGGCCCGGTGGATTGGAAATGGATGGCGACATGACCTGCGGCGGCGTTGTGCACGGATCCGATAAAATCCGTCGGGCTGGTAAACTGTTCGTTCGAGACGAAGAGTTTTGTCAGAAAATCATGAGTCTCAGAAAGCCCTCCCCAGCCGGTTCCCATAAAGACCGATGCCGGCGGACCGGCTGCTGCGGAATTTTTACAGGCTGAAACGGCCAGGGACAAGACCATACGGGAAAAACGCTTCAGGCGGCGGACGGATTTCTCAGAGAGAGGCCGCAATATATCGGAAGGAGGAACGATGCCTCGGAACCCTTCGGCATGACGCATACGATCCATTGTCTGTTCTAAACTGCCGGCAGCGGTGAGGCATGCGCTTCCGATAACGGAAAACGACATAGGTTGGATGGCATAAGACGGCGGTTCTATGCCCCTTCGTCGTTTCGGATGGCCGACGATGAGGACTGCGTTGTTCCCGCCGAAACCGAAAGAATTGGCAATGACCACGTTCACATCCGCCGCCAGCGGCGCACCAACGGGGATCAGGTTTAAGTCGGGGTCGGGATTGTGAAAGCCCGTATTGGCAGGGATGATGCCATGGACAATGCTCAAAGCGGACATGACGGCGCCCACCGCCCCGGCTGCCGCAAGAGAATGCCCAAAGGATCCTTTTATGGAAGACAGAGGAGGAATCGGACAGCTCTTGAACAGGGCGCATATAGCCTTTGCTTCGGCGATATCGTTATCTATTGTCCCTGTGCCGTGCAGATGTATATAATCTATGTCCGAAGGCGTTATGCCGGCATCGGCAAGCGCCTCTTCCATGGCGCGCAGCGCCCCTGCGCCTTCGGAATGTGGTGAAGCTGGATGATAGGCGTCACAGGATAAACCGGCCCCGAGAAGTTCGGCAATGGCGTTTCCCGGCGGGGTTTCGGCGGCAGTCAGCAGCAGCATGGCCGCCCCTTCGCCTACCGACATTCCGCGTCTGTTTCTGTCAAAAGGCCGGGCGCCCTCCGGATCAACCAACTGAAGGGAGTGAAAACCGTAATAGGTCAATCGGCATAGAGCATCGGCGCCGCCGGCCAAGATCCGCTTCGCCCTGCCGCAGCGAAGCATTGCCATGGCGATTTTCAGGGCCACGCTTCCCGAGGAACATGCCGTAGATACCGTCAGCACCGGCCCCAGGCAGCCCATACGACGTGCGACATACTCTGCGACGGAGGCGGTCGAGTGGTATTCATACCGTTTTGCATCGCCTTCGCCATACTTTAAAAGTTCCTCCGTAAGGGACATCCCCCCCGTCGTCACGCCGATGATCACGGCATCCGGCGCACCGTCGGCGTGTTTCATCGCCTCTTCGGCGGCAATAAGAGCAAGGGCATGGGTTCGGGGGACAGTCTCTACAGATGAGAACGAACCGATCTCGCCGACAGGCAGGGGCTGGGCGTGAAGCGTCGGGAAAAGACGGAGCGGTTTAATCCCCCCCACGGCTTTCCTGACGGCTTCTATCGTATCGCCTATGCCTTGCCCGACGGGGCTTATGATCCCCATCCCTGTAATAAAAATACCTGTGCCGCTCAATCATTTCTCTCCGAACGATGATGATGGACATACTCCGCCAAAGCCCTGACGGAGGCAAATACTTTGACGCCGATTTCCTTGCTGTCAATCTTCACACCATAATCTTTTTCAAGCATCATGACCAGTTCCAGGACATCAATGGAATCCAGCCCGATATCGCCTCCGATGAGTTGGGCCTCTTCATCTATATCCTTCGGGAGAACGTCAATGAGGTTCAGTGTCTCAACGATTTTAACCTTCAGTTCTCGGACTAATTCATTCATTTTCTTTCCTTCAAGAATTTCTTTACCCGTTTCAGACATGCCAGGGCATAATCTCTACCGGCAAAATATACGCCTATTAAAAACACCAGATGAGACACCCCATACATTAGAGGGCCGCCGACAGTCAGAATCAGGGGTTCCTTCATATGGAGGGATATTGCGCCGAGGACGCCGATAGCAGGCCAGCATATAACGTAGCTGAGCAGAATAAGAGATAAACCGATCATAACCCGTACTGTTGGTTTCTTATACACGAAGACCACTCCCTTCCGCAATGGTTTTCCCTGTAGAATTTACCTCCATTTCAGCTGGAATTTGTCTAAAGCTACTTCCTCATCTTTATGCTATTAGAGGCTCATTATAAGATTCTGACAAGGATTATCCCTGGCTCTCGCCAGCATCTTCTTCTTTTTTCTCAGGTCCCTCTTCTTTTTCAGTATTGCGTAATGCCTTTTCCATCTTCCCTAGAACATTGGCGGTCTTTTCCCGGAGAGGCCCCATGATTGATTCCAAATTATTGATCTGACTTTTAATGTCCTGCAAGCCCCCCGTTCGCCTAAAAGAAACTACAGCAAGAACCAAGGCAATAATAGAGATGATTAAAATTAATGCATACATATTTGACCTCCTTGTAGTTTGTTGTAAGATTAAAAAGATTCATTTATCTTTCTTTCGTATCTCCTCAACCTCTTTCAAAATCTCCCTGCTTTCTTCTGTATCTTTACCATAGTATCCTAATGCCTTATTGAAATGGAATAAAGCAGAGTCCAGTTTGCCCTTCAATTTAAAAAATATCCCAAAGTTTTGATGAGCATCTCCGAGAAGTCCTTTTTTGCCATAAACCACACCCAGATTGTAATAAACATCGACAAAATCTGTATCCAGTCTCTTAACCCTCTGATATGCCTCTATTGCCTCTTGGAAGTTACCGCTTTCCTGATAGACACGACCGAGATTATACCAGGCAGCCTTGTCCTTTTCATTTATGACAACTGATTTTTTAAGAAATTTAGCTGCGTCTTCGGTTTTCCCCTCAGAAAGATAACAGATACCCATCTCCCTTAAAATCTCGCCGTCTTCTGGATGGATTGTTAGCGCCATCTTGAATCCTTTGATGGCTTCGCCATAATCCCCCAGTTTCTTATTGGCCAAAGCAAGGCCATAGATTAGATCCAGTCGTTTTGAATCAGACTCCAGTGAAGATTTAAAGTGGGCCGCCGCATTTTTAGGGACCCAGGTATCAACTATTACTTTTGCCTGTATAATTCGAAGATTGTCAACATTATTTTCGGATTGCCCCTGTTTAGGAAACCTCATTAACATTAGGTCAAGGTAATCGATCCTCTTTTCTACCTCTGGATGGGTTAAAAGATAAGGAGGCAATTGAAAAGACTCTAAACTATGCCGTTTGATTTTCTTTAAAAAGCCAATCATCCCTGAACCATCGTAACCGGCTTTTGTTAAATAATTAAGTCCCAATCGGTCAGCCTCTTCTTCGTTTTCTCTGCTATACTTCAAGGAGAGGGTTTGAGCTGTGGCAATGGAAAAGGCTCCCACTGCACTAGATGCCTGCCCACCGCCTCCGAGAAATACCCCAGCCAGGATAGCTGCTAATGTCGCAATGTTTAGTTTGCTTTCTTTTTCAATCCGTTCTGCAATATGCCTTGCCATTACATGGCCTATTTCATGGCTTAAAACCCCTGCCAATTCAGCTTCATTCTCTGCCAGGGTAATTAACCCTGTGCTAATATAAATATAACCGGCAGGAATTGCAAAGGCATTTGGGTCAGAGGATTTATATATATAGAAATTAAAGTCGAATATCTTATTGTCTATTTGTGAGGTGATATTTTTACCTACCCGGTCAATATATTCTTGAATTGACGAGTCCTTTATCAATTCCAGGTGCTTATCCAGCTCAAGTTTAAACTTTTTACCCATTGCTCTTTCTTCCTCTATTGTAAGGGCTTGGCAGGGCTTTGTACCCAAAAATCCCCCATAAAATCCGTTTAGCATGAAGATAATCAATGTCAGAACAAATATGATTTTCTTGTAAAGGGGGTAGTCCTTCATGATAAAAATTCTACTCTCCGGTAAATTCCCTGAGAACCAGCACCCCATTGGTGCCACCGAAACCAAAGGAATTTGAGAGGGCGATTCTTACCTTTACTTTTCGTGCCACATTGGGGACATAGTCAAGGTCGCACTCCGGGTCCGGGGTCTCATTGTTGATCGTAGGGGGAATATTACTATCCCTCATGGTCAAGATAGTGAATATTACCTCCACTGCCCCAGCCGCTCCCCATAGGTGCCCTATCATCGATTTATTGGAGCTTATGGGAAGCCTCCGGCTGTGTTCCCCGAAAACTTTTTTTATGGCATGGGTCTCCACGCGGTCATTGAGCACGGTAGAGGTGCCATGGGCGTTGATATAATCAATTTCTTGAGGGGCAATCCCTGCATCTCTGAGCGCCAGTCGCATACATCTCACTGCGCCCTCACCTGAAGGCGAAGTTATGTGGTATGCATCACTATTAGCCCCGTAGCCAATAACCTCGGCATAGATTCTGGCCCCGCGTTCCAGAGCCGAATCGAGATCTTCCATGACCACAACCCCTGCGCCCTCCCCGGCCACAAAACCATCGCGGTCATTATCAAAAGGTCGGCTTGCCTTTTCCGGTTCATAATTTCTCGTAGAGGTAGCCCGCATGTTCCCCAACGCAGCTATTCCCACAGGAGTTATTCCGGCCTCTGAGCCTCCAGCAATAACGGCATCACAATCTCCCCGCTGAATAAGCCTTACCGCATCGCTGATGGCATGGCTACTGGCAGCACAGGCTGTAGTGGGAGCAAAATTTGGTCCCTTAGCCCCAAAACGGATAGCTACCTGTCCTGCTGCCATGCTTGTCATAAAATTGGGAATCAGGAAAGGAGAGATTTCATCAGGAGCGTTCTTCATCCAGAGTTCATGACCTTGCTCCCAATTACTAACTCCCCCGGATGTGGTAGATATAATTACACCGACCGCATCTTCATTGTCAGGAGTGACCTTAAACTGAGAGTCCTTCATGGCCATATCTGCTGCAGCCAGAGCAAAATGGATGTAGCGGTTCATCTTGCGCACGAGTTTCTTCTCTACAAAATCTTGCGCAGAGAAGTCCTTTACCTCGCCGGCAATCTGGGTGCGTAATTTACTGGGATCGAACTTGGTAATCCGAGTGATGCCGGATCTTCCCTCGCATAGTGCTTGCCAACTCTTATCTACCCCAGTTCCCAAAGGTGTTATTGCTCCCAAGCCAGTAACTACTACTCTACGCCTTCCGACAGTTATTTTCTCATTTTTTCTCATTTTTGTCTTGCCTACCGATGGTCTTGATTGCTATCTTTTTTCTTTGATAGCGTAGTAAAAAGTCACAATTAGGATGGCAAAGTAAAAAGCTCCAGATGCAAGGCGTGCAAATCCTGAGGAGTGAAGCGTACTTAGGGATACGCTGTAACGACAAAGGATGCAGCGCAACGCCGCAGATGGACTTTTTACGAAGCCATCTTCTTTTTACCATAAATAATTGCTTATTGCCAACCAAAATGATCTAAGCCTGAATAATATGACCGCCAGACGTTACTTTTAGGCATCTCTCTACTCATAAGCACTGTCGATCCACCTTTTTACTGGTTTTAACATAAGATATGCCGGAAATGCCAAGAAAAAGGTAATGAAAAAATATCCGTCGTATCCAAAGAGACTGGCCATCCACCCGCTTGCAGCACCGGAGAAAGAGCGGGTTAGACCAAAGATGGCTGATAGAATGGCATATTGCGTGGCGGCAAACTCCTTTTTGCAAATACACATGAGAAAGGCTAAAAATGAAGCGGTCCCCAGGCCACCGCAAAAGGATTCTATAATAGACGCCAGATAGACTCCTAAATGCCCGGTATTGGGATAGGTTGCCACCGTTGCATACCCTAAGTTACTTACTGCTTGGAATATCCCAAGAACCCACAGTCCGCGAAATATCCCATATTTTGTTGTGAAGCTGCCTCCAACAAGTGCCCCGGTAATGCTTGCAACAATACCGAACGTTCCGGTTATAAACCCGATCTCTGTAGTGCTAAGCCCCCGGTCAACCCAAAAAGGCTTTACCATAGGCCCCATAGCCATATCTCCAAGTTTGAAGGTAAGAATAAACATCGCTACCCATAATACACCAGGTCTTCTCAGCAGGTCAAAGAGAGGGGTAACGATAGTTCTTAGGCTTTGGGTTGACCGTTTATAACCGGTGGAAGGGAGCAAAAGACTTGTACAGGATAATGATCCCAAAAAAATGGCTGTAAGAAAAAAGGTAATATCCCAGCTAATCCATCCCCCAATAGCTACTAACAGGCCACCTGCAACGATGAGGGCTACCCTGTAAGTGGCTACTCTGATACCATTGGCTGTTCCCATCTCGCTCTGTTCTAATATCTCAATGGAATAGGCATCAATGGCTATATCCTGGGTGGCGGAAAGAATTGCCAGACCAATCATACATGAGAAAAGCAATACCCCTGGTTTGGAAGGGTCAATTCCCATTAGAGCGATAGTCAAAAATGCCATACCAGCTTGTGCTGCCATGATCCAGTGCCTTCGTCTACCAATAAAATCGACCGCTGGTGCCCACATAAATTTTATTGACCATGGCAGGGAAATCAGACTCATTAGCCCGATATCTTTGAGTGACAGTCCATTTAATCTGAAATATACAGGTAAGGTATCTATGATTATCCCAAACGGTAACCCCTCAGCAAAATAAAGCAGGCCTATCCACCAAAGCTTTTTACCTGTGGTCGGGTACCGGTCTGATTCTTTTATACTTTTTATCATGGGAGTCATTTATCCAGGTGTTTAGGCTGAAGACCAAAGGCTGAAGTGTCCTAACAGTTTTCCACCTTCAGTCTATCTGAGACTTTTGCATAACCTACCGAGAGCTTTGAAGAAGTACCCCTGAGAGCGAATTCATAGATTTTTTGGGGAACCCATCTTGGCGAGCGTAATGTAGAAAATTCACATATTTGAGCCCGAAGGGTGAGTTTGTGAATTTTCAATGAAGCGAGCTTAGATGGGTCAAAAAATGTATGCTGAAGCGAAAAGGGGTAATTTTTCAAAGCTCTCTATCTATAGCCTTCAATTGGATGAAGTACCAAATGGTGGTTTGTATGTCAATAAAAACTATTAAAATCATCTGTTTTCCCACTTGATTTATTATTCTATAATTGATAGATTGTATCTGTTATTCAGACAGTAGACCATAGACATCAGACATTAGACTTAGGGGAAGGAAATGGCCGGAGATTACACAAAGATAAAGGGTATCCGTTCACCGTTTACGGTTTGCAGTTAACAGTTGGCAAAAATGCTTCAAGCTTTATATAAACAGCAGGCTTAAGCCTGCTGTTGTAAATAAACCGTGAACTGTAAACTGAGAACCGTGAACGGTTACAGAAAAGTCTGATGTCTAAAGTCCCGACTCCAGTGTCTGAATTACAGATATTGAGTGTGCTCATACTGAACAAATAAATTTCCGGGGAGGTAAGGTTATGTTTTCCAGGAAGACCCTTGATAGAGTTAATGAGATGATGAAGGATTGGGAAAAGGAGGTAGAAGAAGTCTATGTTAAAAAGCTGAAATTTGGCTCTCCCCAATATACTTCAGAATCCGGGATACCCATTAACTATGTTTATAGCCCAGAGGACGTAAAGGATTCCGAGCCGGAGATGCCAGGAGCCTTTCCCTATACCAGGGGGAATAGGGCGCTTGGCTATCAATACATGCCGTGGATGATACAGTTGCTCCATGGTTATGGTACCGGTGAAGAGACAAGGGATCGTACCAAATATCTCATAAGAGAAGGCATGAAAGGTTATGGAGAGACCCCGGCTGTTCTCTTTGCCGTGGACACCCCTACCCATTGTGGATTTGATCCTGATAACCCCAAAGCCCGGGGGATGGTAGGATTGGGCGGGGTGAACATAAGTACTCTGGATGATATTCACACCCTTCTGAAAGACTATGATCTTCCTAATACTCGGGTAGCCGACAATATCAGGTTTACCTGCCTCCCATTCCTGGCCATGTATGTGGTTTATGCAGAAGGTAGAGGACATAGGCCTGAGGAACTCAATGGGCAGAGCCAGAATGGACTGGGGAACAGATGTTTGACTACCAACCTTCCGTCTCCTACCCCGGATGCCCAGTACAGACTGGAGATAGAGCTGATAAAATACAGTTGTCAGAACATAAAGAGATGGAACCACACAAACCTCTGTGGCTATGTCTTCGGAGAGATGAATATTACTCCTACCCAGGAACTGGGGATTGTGCTCTCAAAGGCTGTTGACCTGGTGGAAGGTGGGATAAAGGCTGGGCTGAAACCCGATGAGTTTGTCCCAAGATTCAGTTCTCAGGTTCATTTAGGCATGGACTTCTTCGAGGAGATAGCAAAACTTCGGGCATGGAGGAGGATGTGGGCTAAGATAATGAAGGAGAGATTTGGTTGCAAGGACCCCAGGTCCCTTCAGTACAGAATTCATGTTCATACTGCCGGTTCTTCCCTTACGTCTCAGCAGCCTCTCAATAACATAGCTAGGGCTACCCTCCAGGTGCTGGCCTGCGTTTTGGGCGGTGTACAATCTATGCATACCAATTCTTATGATGAGGCCATCGGTTTACCTTCTGAAGAGGCGGTTCGTACAGCCATAAGGATAAACCAGATAGTCCTTCATGAGACAGGGATACCACATGTGACAGACCCTATGGGTGGTTCTTATTATCTTGAATCCCTTACGAATAAGGTGGAAGAAGAAGCGGAGAAAGTAAGGGCTGAGATAGAGAGCAAGGGAGGCTATTTTGAGTGTATAAAGAATGGATGGCTCCGCCAGCTTTTGGAGAAACAGAGCATAAAGTGGCGTCAGGAGGTCGACAGCGGTGAAAGAATCGTAGTGGGTCTGAACAAGTTCAAGATAGAGGAAAAGGAAGAAGTGCCTGCATTTACCATATATCAACCTGAGATTGAGGCAGAGATTACCGAGAGGCTGGAAAGATGGAGGGCAAATCGGAATAACACTGAGGTAAAGGATTCGCTGGAGAGAGTAAAAGAGGCTATGTCTAATTATGATACTGTAGAAAAGGCAGGTATCCTTATGCCTGCACTTATAGATGCCGCCAGGGCTAAATGTACTTTAGGGGAGATGATGGAGGCGATAGTGGAAGTCAGCGGAGGCAGGATATATTCTACTTAGGGAGGAAACCATGGGTAAAGACCAGAGAAAAGAAAAGATGAAGGTTCTAATGGCACGTTTTTCGCTGGATGGACATGACCGGGGGCTTTTATCTATAATGAGCAGTTTTAGGGATGCGGGCATTGAGGTAGTTTACATATACTTCAGTGATCCCAAAGAACTTGCCAAGGTAGCCGAAGAGGAGGATGCAGATGTTATAGGTTTAACCAGTTCTATGGGGCAGCATCTCTATATTGCGTCCACCCTTTTAAATGCTTTGAATGAGCGGAGAATAAATGCACCTGTTATAATAGGAGGGGTTATACCCACAAGGGACGTGCCTCAGCTTATAGATATGGGTATAAAAAAGGTATTTGGTCCTGGTTCTGCCCCTCGCGATGCCATCGATTTTGTTTATGGGCTTTCAAGCTAATTAGCCCGTCCTGAAAAATGAAAAATTTCCTTTGGAGCAAATATCTGCCTGTGCGTTGCACGCAGACAGGTGAGAAGGATTTTTTGGTTACTCATCTTGACGAAGCGGAAACCTTCTCACGGATGGCCTTCTGCATGTTTACCATGACCAAATCTGACATTTTCTCTCCCATATAAGTTCCTGCCTACGATATACGGATTCTGTATAATGTAATATTATGAAACATTTACGGCAGTAAAGGAGGCTTTTCTTCAAAATTATTTGTTTCTTTGTTCATAATATAGTATTGTTAAACACAAATCAAAGGAATAAACCGATCCAGTATAATCAATTGTTATGGCATAATAAAAAAAGGTAGGTGATAAAAATGAAGGAAAAATTAACAGCAATATTTCAAAAATCGCCATATGGATATATTGGTTTTGTGAAAGAACTCCCCGGAGCGAATACACAAGGCACAACTCTTGAGGAGGCAAGAAAGAATTTAATTGAGGCCGTTCAGCTTATTTTAGATGCTAACAGGCAACTTTTTGAAGAAGAATTTAAAGGCATTGAAATTATAAAGG
>JACQWO010000002.1:5853-10504 GCA_016209225.1 Desulfobacterales bacterium | reverse complement strand
GATGAAAGAGGAAATGGACAGACGGATAATGTATGGCGGCAAGGATTTTGTTGAAGAAATGACGAAGACCTGTAATATTTCCGAAAAGATAAAGCAAATGGGGCGGCAAAGTGGCTGGAGGAAAAATAAAGAGAACCGTCCTCTTTAACGCCCCTTTAACGCCAAGAGTCAGAAACTATCTGCCTGGTATTAAAAAGACAACCATATAACACAGCGTCGAGCAAAGCAAAATCAATCTTGACAATTGACCTGTTTATGGACTATATTTAGTCATATCTAAGAAATGGAGGTACCCTCATGAAACTGTCCAGCCAGATCAAGCCCATCAGTTACCTGAAGGCCCATGCCGCCGAAATTGTAAGGAAACTGGGGGAAGGTCAAGAGCCGCTGGTCATCACCCAAAATGGTGAAGCCAAGGTGGTCATGCAGGGCATAGAGAGCTACGAGCAAACCCTGGAAACAATGGCTCTCCTGAAAATCCTTGCGATTGGGATGCATCAGATTGAGGAAGGTAAGGTCCTGCCTGCAGAGGACGTGATTAAACATCTGCGCGAACAGCGGGAGGATCACTGATGCCGTTCGCGGTTTTGCTAACAAATGATGCAGCACGTGATCTCGAAGAGCTTTATGCCTACATCGCTCTGCACGATGCGCCTCAAAAAGCAGACTACGTTTTGGAGCAGGTTGAGAAAGCCTTCTCCACGTTGTCCGAATTCCCCGATAGGGGCGCCTATCCTAAAGAACTGGTGTCGTTAGGGATTCGTGAATACCGTGAGATTTTCTTCAAACCTTACCGTATAATTTACCGAGTCATCGACAAGAACGTCTACGTTCTGTTGATTGTCGATGGCCGTCGCGATATGCAGACGCTGCTTCAACGGCGATTATTAGGTGCGTAATGCGCGGTGCCGTATTAGTGATTACTCCTATACCCAGGGAAAATTCATCCCCCACCTTTTTTGAGAGACAAATCCTACACGGCACTCTTGAGTATTCCCTGAATTAAATTAACAACCTTAAAAAGCCCCAACTGATCAGGAAACTAATTCTCTGCCAAAGGGCTTTTTCTACAGGCTCGTTATGCTTAATAAGATGGAGGAATAAAACAATGAACCAAAAGACTTTCCTAAATGGGCTAAGCAATGGGAAAAAAGATATAATCCAGGAAATTATTGATTTAATGAATCAAAATAGTATCGAATATTGTGTAATCGGAGGCCTTGCAGTAAATGCGTATGTAGAACCGGTTGTAAGTCTTGATTTAGATATTGTGGTGATAATTGACGCCATAGACAAACTCATCGAATCTACAAAAAATGAATTCAAAATAGAGAAGTTTCCCCATAGTATTAATTTAGGAAGCGAAGATTCAGATATTCGTATACAATTACAAACCGATAAAAGATATCAAGATTTTATTAAAAGGGCGTCAATTAAGGATATTATGGGATACCAAATGAATGTAGCATCATTAGAAGACGTCTTAACCGGCAAGGTCTGGGCCTATTCGGATAAACAAAGACGAGGCAGCAAACGACAAAAAGATCTTGCTGATATTATGCGTATTATTGAGTCATTCCCGGAATTAAAATCAAGATTACCGGAATCTACAATCGAAAGTATTAATAGAAGCTTAAACATGTGAATTTTCTACATTACGCTCGCTAAGTTGGGTTCCCCAAAAAATCTATGAATTCGCTCTAAGGGCTACTTCTTCAAAGCTCTCGATAGGTTATCCAAAGGTCTGGAATGGAAAGTAGAAAAGCAATGACGGAATCAACGCATAATAATCAACCCACTGAAAGTCCTTCAGCACGCCATTATCGGAAAATCGCCGCTGAACTGAGGATCGGCAACGCTCAGGTAGAGTCAACAGCCAAGCTCCTCGGTGAGGGGGGCACGGTGCCCTTCATTGCCCGCTACCGGAAGGAGGCCACCGGATCACTCGATGAGGTGGCTATCATGGCGATCCGCGACCGGCTGAACCAGCTGGCGGAACTGGATAAGCGGCGCGAGGCAATATTTAAATCCCTTGTGGAGCGCGAGCTCCTGACAGAGGAGCTTAACAAAAAGATCGCCGCCGCCGAAACGCTCACGATTCTCGAGGACATCTATCTCCCCTACCGTCCCAAGCGGCGGACACGGGCTACGGCAGCCCGGGAAAAGGGGCTGGAACCCCTGGCACAGCGACTCTTTAACCAGGAGGAGTTTGATCCGCTTACAGAAGCCGCAGTCTTTGTGGATCCGGAAAAGGGTGTAGCCACGCCTGACGAAGCCCTTTCAGGTGCGCGTGACATCATCGCCGAATGGGTAAATGAGGACGAAAAGGCCCGTGCCCGGATGCGCCAATTCTTCATAGCTAAGGCCGTCTTCCATACGCAGGTCATTTCGGGAAAAGAGGCGGAGGGAAGCCGCTACCGGGATTACTATGACTGGGAAGAACCGGCAGCAAAGGCGCCTTCGCACCGGATACTCGCTATGCGAAGGGGTGAAAAAGAGGAGTTTCTAATCCTTCGGGTGGTTCCGCCGGAGGCGGAGGCAATCACCCTGCTGACGGATCTCTTTATTAGGGGAGATGGTCCGGTTAGCGCACATGTTCGGATGGCTGTGGAAGATTCTTACCGGCGGCTGCTTTCGAGTTCCATGGAGACAGAAATCCGCCTCTCTACAAAAAAGCGGGCCGACGCGGAAGCGATCCGGGTCTTTAGTGACAATCTCCGCCAGCTGCTCCTGGCCCCGCCTCTGGGTCAAAAACGCATCCTGGCCATTGATCCTGGTTTCCGGACAGGGTGTAAAACCGTCTGTCTCGATGCCCAGGGAAAACTCCTCCACCATGAAACGATATTTCCCTTCCTCTCGGCAAGGGTTCAGGAGGAGGCTGTAGCTCGGATTAAGGCTCTTTGCCAAGAGTTTGCCGTTGAGGCCATAGCCGTAGGTAACGGGACAGCAGGGCGGGAAACGGAGACCTTCCTCCGGTCCCTTGGCCTGCCGGCAACGATCCAAATTATCATGGTGAACGAGAGCGGCGCCTCGGTTTACTCCGCCTCGCAGGTTGCCCGGGATGAATTTCCCGACGAGGATGTCACTGTCCGGGGGGCAGTCTCCATTGGTCGGCGCTTGTTGGATCCCCTGGCCGAACTCGTTAAGATTGATCCGAAGGCAATCGGCGTGGGGCAGTATCAGCACGACGTGGATCAATCAGAGCTTAAACGGAACCTGGACGATGTGGTCATGAGCTGCGTGAACGCCATCGGTGTCGAGGTTAACACGGCGAGCGCCCAGCTCCTTACCTATGTTTCAGGCTTGGGACCTGCCCTGGCCCGACAGATTGTAACCTGGCGTGATGAGAACGGCCCCTTTCTTTCCCGTGAAGAACTCAAAAAGGTGCCCCGGTTGGGAGCCATGGCCTTTCAGCAGGCCGCTGGTTTCCTCCGGATTCGGAACGGCAGAAATCCGCTTGATGCAAGTGCTGTCCATCCCGAAAGCTATGCTATAGTAAACCGGATGGCTAATGACATGAGTTGCTCCGTTGCTGATCTGATGCGTGACGATCCTCTCCGGAATAGGATAGACCTTGCCCAGTATGTAACGGAACAGATAGGCATTCCGACACTGAACGATATTCTTGCCGAGTTAGCTAAGCCCGGACGAGACCCCCGTGAGAGCTTTGAGGTTTTCCAGTTTGCCGAAGGGATTGCAAAAATTGAGGACATCTCACCGGGAATGCGGCTTCCCGGAATCGTAACGAACATTACCGCCTTTGGCGCCTTTGTGGATATAGGTGTCCATCAGGACGGTTTGGTCCACTTAAGCCAGTTAGCCGACCGTTATGTGAAAGACCCTCAGAAAGTTCTGAAAGTCCGTCAGCCCGTTGTCGTGACAGTCCTTGCCGTAGACCTGGAAAGGAATCGTATCTCGCTTTCCTTAAAGAAGCAGCCGGGAGCGTCTGCCAACTCCCTGTCCCTTTCACGTGCGCAAAAAGATGAGCAGCCAACGGTGAATAAGAAGCCTAAGTGAGTGGCCCCTTACAACAGGGACGAGCGATTGTTCTCTCACAAAACGTCCAAGGGACTCCTTGCCTTTTGACAAAAAGTTCCTTTGATCGGGGATGAAAAATGCTTCATCCTCATAGATCAGTTCTTAGAAGGTTTCTTCACCAGGAAACACATCTCTCCGTACTGCTGCATGGCACCCGCAGCAATCTCTGCAATCTTTCCATTACCCCAAAAAAGGTCTACTCTGCCAGGACCTCTGATAGCTCCGCCTGTATCTTGATTAACAACAAACCTTGAAAATCTTTTCCACTCTGTTATTCTATCAGACTGGTCTATCTCAGGCTTCTGAGTGGTGATGAAGGCAAGCCCTCCTTTGGGGAACAATCTATAGTCAACAGCTATGGATCTTCCCGGAGTCAAAATAACTTCTATGTTCCCAAGGGCGCCCTTATCAACCTTTTCGAAAAAGACATAGCTCTCATTGTAATTCAGGATTCTGTCTTTATCTTCTGGGTGATCTTTAAGATATGCCTTTACGCTTTGCAAGGAAATCTCCCTTCTAGGAATTATGTTTTCATCAATTAATTTCCTCCCTATGCTCCGATAGGGTCTTCCATTGGATCCAGCATAATGTACCCTCTGTGCCTTCTCATCCT
>JACQWO010000002.1:0-5801 GCA_016209225.1 Desulfobacterales bacterium | reverse complement strand
ATAATTCCTGATCCCTGAATCTGCAAAAAGAAGAGTTCTGCAAGGTCAGATACCCACAATAATTCTAACCCTTTACCTTCTAGTGCTTTTTCTAAATCAATTTCTTTTCTGCTGTAATAAGGAACAACCTTGTTACCATCGTATCTTGCTACTATCTTTTCCCCTTTAAACCTTGGGTGGAACTGTCCCAGGTCAACCACCATTAAATCGCCTGGTTTTGCATACAGGGGATACCTGTATTCACCGGATCTGGTTAAGCTGCCTTTAAGCACTGGTTCATAATATCCTGTGAAGAATACAGAGCCTTCTCCATCAGCCCCAACTGATTTATAGGTATAAAAGTGCCTTTTAATCTTTTTGTTTAAGTCTTTTGGACTGACAGAGTTTTCAAAGATATCTAAAAATGTATTCATAGACTCTGTCAGATATCCGGCGGTATAGGTATGGGGGCCATAGACAAATTCCCTGTCTGGAGGGAGTTTTTTGAGGTAATCGATGCTCCTCCCAATGGCTGTCTTTAGAGAATCCTTGTCCATATCATCTGTAAAATTAGGCACCCCCCAGCCCTTAAATAATACAAGGGCATCCTCAGGCTCTTTTACTTTTATAGCTACCCCCTGGAGGCATCCACTGAGGAAAAGGGTAAGTATGAACAGGATGAAAATCCTTTTCATTATTTTAGTGCCGGTTTGCTGCATTTATACTACCTTCCCGAAGCCGCCCATAATGGAAAACAATAACCACATAACCAGCATTTGAATGATCCAGCCAATGGTGCATACACCTACGGCGCGTAATGTGCTTTTATAATCGAGAGCTTGCCTGACTGCTATAACCATTGCCGCCAGCATCCATACTCCGGCAGCAAAAAAGACAATCCCTGTAAACCCTGGGATGATACCAAGCACTCGAATCAACCCCGGAGAGCTTGAGAAACCTATAGTTCGCAACAGCTCGCCAAGATCCGCTTCGGTTTGTGGCTCTGGAAGGAGCTTTGTCCCAATAAGGTAAGTTAACCATGCCCAGACATACCACCCCGCAAGGGCTGCGATGGTGCCCATAAGAATCCCTACAAAGCCTCCCGTTTGAAAGCTTCCTATCCCGGCTGCTACACTTGAAATAATAACCACCATCGTAGCCTGGCCAAGCGCCTCCTTGTCAGCCTCAACCTCTTCATACAGGTTAACATCCAGCTTAGCTGCACGAATAATACGATCCTTAAAAGTGCTCATTGTTTCCTCCTAATTTTGTTGGTTGTAAGTAGCTGTAGGCACAAAGGCACAGAGTACCAAAGGCACAAAGTAGAAAAAACAACGAAACGACCCTGCCTTGCTCTGCTTTGTGCCTATGTGCCTTTGCCACTTTGTGCCTGAGTAGTTACGGTTGTAAGTTCTTCCAATCGTGACAGCATTTCGTCCATGATTGTCAAACCCTCTAACCAGAAGTGAGGGTCATCCAGTTTTACCCCAAAGGGTTTCACCAGATTCGCAGGAGAGTCTTTCCCCCCGGATGAGAGAAGACTGAGGTATTTAGGTATAAAATCGTTTCCATCTCTTTCATAGTTCTTATAAAGGGATAAGGTTAGGAGTTCACCAAAGGCATATGCATAGACATATCCTCTGGCGTGGAGGAAATGGGGAATATAACTCCACCAGATAGAATAGTTTTCTGTAAGGGTGACCGAGTCGCCAAACATCTCTTTTTGGGTTTTTGTCCATAATTCGTTAAATTTCTCACTTGATAGTTCTCCGACATTCCTCCTTTCCCTATGTATAGCATCCTCAAAAAGGTACATGGATATTTGCCTGAAAACGGTTGCAAACATAGCCTCCAGTTTACTGCAAAGAAGGCTTATTTCATCTTCTCTTTGAGGAGTTCCCTTTAACTGTTTTTTGAAAACCAGCATTTCACCAAAGACAGATGCGGTTTCGGCCATGGTGAGGGGTGTTTGACTGTTAAAATATCCTTGTTTTTTGGCTGCCAGATACTGGTGAATTCCGTGACCCAGTTCGTGGGCAACGGTCTGTACATCACGGATGTTACCTGTATAATTAAGCATTATATAAGGGTGGACATTGGGAATGCAGGGGTGAGAAAAGGCGCCACCCATCTTTCCCAGCATAAGAGGGGCATGCATCCAGTGTTTATCGAAGAACATCGAAGCGATGTTCTTCATATCTTTAGAAAAGTCACCGAAAGCGGCAAGGACTATTTCTCTGCATTCTTCCCATGGTACAACCCTTTCGGAAGAAAAGGGTAGGGGGGCATAACGGTCATAATCGAAAAGTTCATTGTACCCTAACATCTTCTTTTTTAATTTGTAGTACCGCACAGGTATGTCATAACGGCTCCTGACTGCATCGTTTAGAGCATTGACCGTTTTTTCATCCACTTCGTTCGACAGATTTCTGGAGCTTATCCATTCAGGATACTTTCTAAGCCTGTCTGTAATCATGTGATCGGTCAGGATGGTATTAAAAATATGTGTTAATATATGTGAGTATTCTGAAAGACCGGCGGTTAATTCTTCAGATGCCTTTTCCCTGACCTCGCGGTTACTGTTATACAGGTCTGCCAGAACCTCTTCTTCTACCCTCCCCCTTTCTCCGAACTTTTTCTGGGAGATAATCTTATCGAAAAGTTTGGTCCAACTGCTCACCCCGGCAGGCTCTTTTTCCGCCAGGAGTCTTTCTTCGGTCTCGCTTAACTGGTGAGGCCTGTATTTTTTTAGGATGTTCAGGAAGTGACGGTATTTTTCTATTTCAGGGGCATGTAACAGCTTTTCTGAGGTCTCGTTATCCAGGTTTGCCCACTCCAGGTTAAAGAAGACAATGTCTCTTTGGAACTCGCTCTCCAGTTCATGAGCCTTCTGTAGAAATGCGCCGGCTTTTGCATCCTGGGACTTGGTCGAATAATTCAAGAATGCAAAGCTCTCTATTTTGCCCAGTAATTGGTTAAGTTCCTCCAGTTCACAAACAGCCGTAAAGAGACCTTTGGGGTCAAAGTCTCTGACCCTTCCTCTGTATTCTTTTGAAAAGTTGGATATCCCCTGCCGTAGTTTCTCTATATCTCCTTCTATACGGGAGTCTTTTATCCCCTCATAGAGATCGGTCAGATTCCATATGATACCTTCTGTCTTTAATCTTTCATCCATTTAGAGAACTTACCTGATTTAGTTTGGTTAAGAGGGAAGGGGAATTTTTCAGTGTGAACTACTTAAAGGTAACCTTTAATCTTGAGATTATGGATGATTACCTCTGCTATTTCATCCAGGGAATAGCAGGCACTATTGATTAGGAGGCTAAAGTTGTAAGGGTCCTTTATGGACTTCAACGTATACTTCTCGACGAAAGCCTCTCTTTCGTTTTCCGTTCTTGTAACTAACTTTACTGCTTCATCTTCTGAAATCCCCATCTCATCTCTGATCTTTTCTTTACGGAATTCAAAAGGCGCAATCAGACGGACATGAAGGCCCCTTTCGACATTTTTTGTAATGATACACCCACCTCTTCCTATCAAGATTGCATTCCCTTTCTCTGCCAGGCATATAAGGGCTCGGGTAAGGTATTGGAAAATCTTGTACTCATTGGGTCTGCCGAGAAATATGTGATCCATGTACTGTTGCATCTGTGAACGCTGGTTTTCATCCAGAGAATTGGCCAGGGTTTCAGAGAGGTTGTGCTCCTCAGCTATTTTATGGATCACCTCTTTATCAAAAACGGCCCATGGGTATTCTTTGCCTATTAGTCTGTTAAGCTTATCCTGCAAGGTTTCCACTATTGGATAGACACGGCAACCGAATTCCCTTGAAATTGTTATAAAAGGCAGCTTCTTTTTCCCCTTGCGCATCTTCCAGAGTTCTTGAGTTCTCAATTTCAACTGATGTGCTAATTGTGCCTCAATTCTCGCTTTGAATAAAGCAACCATAGAATCCTCCTTGTAGTGTTAAAGATGGCGATGACGGAATTGGGATTATCTGCCAGGTTTTGACTTATCGATTAAGTCGGATGGCTTGGAATTAAGGTGAAGATCGCTTGTGAGATATAAAATATTGTCCACCTCTCGCTGAAGTAACAATTTCTTCTACATCTAAAGGGTCAGCCTTGCTGAAACTCATTCCCGTAATGTAACCTTCTTTCGTTAATTCTTCAGATTTCTGTTGCCAGGCTACCTTGCCATAAACAACGGTTTCCCTGCTTCGCCTAGGCATCTGAATTGTAAGAGTTAATTCTGTCCCAATATCTAACTTTTGAGGGAGTAACAAACAAATTCCAGTTATAGAAATATCATTAGTGATAACTTTGCCGTTAGACCCCTTGAATAAAGTATATTTTACGGGTAAGGGTACATGCAAACGTTTAGATAAACGTTTGTCTGAAGATTTTTCCATTTTATTCTCCCTTTTAAAACTTAAATTTTAAAAGTGCGCGATGAGTGTATTATTGGAATATTATTGTTTTTCTTTTGATCCAGATGCCCCGCCCTGTGGGTGGGATAATTCACTGGGTTTGAGTTTGCCATAATTGCCAATTATAAGGGTTTTTGCAGAGGACTCAAATATAATATATATCTTTTATTCTTAAAAGTCAAATTGAAATTGCGAATCTGTCAAGCCAATTTAGAAATGTCCGCTTTTTAAGTTTCTGTTAACAGTGATTCTCTAATTTATTTATTCTCCTCCTCTCTTGTTTTAATTCCCTCTATCTCAAAGAGATTCTCAAATGCAAGGGTCGGCCAAACTCTTTATCTCTCTCTGACTTGTAATGATAATGCCCTTTCCTGCCATTCTGCCCTCCTCTTTAATCTAAAAAGAGGGCAGTATAGCATCTGTAAATTAGGACATTTCTACTTTGCTAAAAGAGGACATTATATCCGTGAATGACAATATTTTTGCCGTATCAAATTTTCAGGAGGAACCGGTGAGGGTATCTATTCGTGTATTGGTAGTCAATTGACATAGGGAATATATTATACTATTTACAACCTTCTTTTAACTTCTTTAAACTACCTAAAAAGGGTTTAGTTATAACTCCCTTCTCCGTAATAATAGCCGTTATAAGGGTGTTTGGGGTAACATCAAAGGCAGGGTTTAGTACCTTTACGTTTTTTGGAGCTATCGTTACTCCTCCTATTTGTGTCACCTCTCTTTCGTCCCTCTCCTCTATGGGAATCTCTTCACCGTTCTTTAGTGTTAAGTCGAGAGTAGATATAGGAGCGGCCACATAAAAGGGAATCCCATGTTCCTTGGCCAAGACTGCCACAGTATACGTGCCTATCTTATTTGCCACATCTCCATTTGCAGCAATCCTGTCTGCTCCTACTATTACCAGATCAATCATCCTCTTCTTCATGAAATAGCCAGCCATATTATCGGTTATTAGGGTTACAGGTATCTTGTCCTTCATCAATTCCCAGGCAGTCAGCCTTGCTCCCTGGAGAAACGGACGTGTTTCGTCTGCAAATACTCTGATATTTTTCTTTTTCTCCCATGCCGCCCTAATAACCCCTAATGCGGTACCAAACCCCGCTGTAGCAAGGGCTCCTGCATTACAATGGGTAAGAATAGTATCGTTGTCCTTAATAAAGACTTTCCCATGAACCCCAATCTGATGATTGGTGCAGATATCATCCTCATAGATAGCCAAGGCTTCTTCTTCAAGAAGTTCCTTTAAGCCGTCCATGTCCACGCCTTTATAGGACTTGGCAACCGTCATCATCCTGTCAATTGCCCAGAACAGGTTGACCGCTGTAGGACGGGTTTTTGACAGAACATCACAAATACCCTTTAGTTCAGTAAAAAA